>NZ_CP114786.1:4850821-5465402 GCF_027359675.1 Roseibium sp. Sym1 | reverse complement strand
TTTCCTCGTGCGCTGCCCGGTCCTGGTTGGACAGGTTGTCGAGCCCGATTTCCGTCAGGCCGTGCTTTTCAAGATAGGTGTGGCGGATCCGTTCTTCTTCCGGCAATTCGCGCCACTGTTCGTATTGCTCTGCCATAACGGACCGGAAATCGAGGAAACTCGAAGTGATTTCATTGCCAGTGGAGACCCCGGGCGCCTGAAAGGCTGCTCTGGAGAGCGGATTGGAAATCGATGTCATGAAACCCTCTTGGGCCTGGTGTGAATGCTCCCTGTCGAAGCAATAAGCGTGCCGACAGCAGGCATTCCAATTCATGATGAATTTCATGAACTTCTTGAATTGGAAGTTTCCGGATCGACGCCGTAGGTAATTTTTGCCCGGAAAAAACGACTGATGCGCGGATAACGCGGAAAGGACTTCCCAATGCCAGATTTCGAACTTTTCATCGGCAACAAGAACTATTCCTCCTGGTCTTTCCGGCCGTGGATCGCCCTTAAGCAGAAGCAAATTCCGTTTCGGGAGACGCTGGTCCCGTTCGACTTCAAGAACGGCAATCCGGATTTCGCTGCATTCTCGCCAAGTCACAAGGTGCCGGTGCTGAAGGACGGCGCACTGACGGTCTGGGACAGTCTCGCGATCCTGGAATATGTCGCGGAAGTTCACCCCGAAACCGGCCTGTGGCCGGAAGACCGCTCCGGGCGGGCACGGGCAAGGGCTATCTCGGCGGAAATGCATGCGGGCTTCGCGGCCTTGCGCGGCGCCTGCCCGATGAACATGCGCCGTCCGTCCGGCAAGCTCGAGGTGAGCGACGCGGTGAATTCGGATGTGGCTCGGATTGTCGGCATCTGGACGGAATGTCTCGACCTGTCGGGCGGGCCGTTCCTCTTCGGTGACTTCACGATTGCCGACGCCATGTATGCGCCCGTGGTCAGCCGGTTCGCCACCTACGGATTGTCCTCCGATCCTGTCGTGGAGCGCTATCACGGCGCCATGACCGGCACACAAGCCTGGCAGGCCTGGTATCGTGAAGCGGTCCAGGAAACCTGGGTCGTCGAAGAAGAAGAGGTGTAATGGCAGGCGCGATCTGGCGTTTCCGCGCCAAGACCGACCGCAAGCAAGTCAAGGGTCCCGTTCCACAGGGAATAGACACTTGCACGCATTCAGTGTGACGCGCGTCATAAGGAGGAAAAAAAATAGCTCGGTAAAGACAAGGCTGTAACCAACAAAAAACCATACGGAGAACGTTATGGCCTTTTCACTTCAAAATTACATGCAATCATTGCTGGAAAGACTTCAGGCAAATCTCGAGGCCGCCCAGGCAGCGGTATCGGCTTCAAACGGCAGCAACGGCTTAGCGACCAGAATCCAATTGTCCGATGACGAACAGAAGTATCAGGACGCCGTCGAGGCGGCCAATGCCAGCTTCAAGAGAAGCCGTTTCACCGACGTCATCAACAAGGGCAATGGCGACGATAGCTTCGGGGGCGGCCGCGGCAACGACAAGTTGAACGGCGGCGGCGGCGACGACAATGTGCGCGGCAACACCGGCAACGACCTGCTCTTCGGCGGCAACGGCAATGACAAGCTCTCCGGTGGCACGGGCAATGACACCTTGTTCGGCGACAACGGCAATGACAAGCTGAACGGCAACACCGGCAACGATAAATTGTTCGGCGGGGCGGGCAATGACAAGCTGGCCGGCGACACGGGCAATGACAAGCTGTATGGCGGGGCCGGCAATGACGATCTCGACGGTGGCACCGGCGACGACACGCTCTACGGTGACGGCGGCGATGACAATCTCGATGGCGACGGCGGCAACGACAAGCTGTTCGGCGGCGATGGCCGGGATACGCTGAACGGCAGCGGCGGCAATGATGAGCTGCATGGCCAGGACGGCAATGACACTCTCATCGGTGGCCGCGGCAACGACAAATTGTTCGGCGACGACGGCAACGATACGCTCAAGGGCGATGGCGGCAACGACCAACTGTCTGGCGGCGACGGGAATGACGCCCTGAACGGTGGCGGCAATGACGACATCCTGAAAGGCGGACGCGGCAACGACATCCTGACCGGCGGCAGCGGCGACGACATCTTCGTCTTCTCGCTGGACTCCGGCGACGACACCATCACCGATTGGGACCGGTACGACGATCAGATCGATCTGACGGCGTTCAGGGACGCGGGCATTGAAGTCCATGTGCTGCAGACGCTGACCGCCGAAGGACTGGAATTGAACTTCCAGGAACGCCTCGACGATGGCAGCTTCGTCACGCACAGCTCGGTGACGCTTGCCGGCTTCGACGATCCGTTCATTCCCGGCGACATCATCTTCTAAGCCTCGGCTGGGAACGAGCAATTGTAACCGAAGCGCTCGGCTGGAACAGCCGGGCGCATGCTCCGTTCCCGGGCATGGGACGGGTCGTGAAGGACGGCGAGTTGACCGTCTGGGACAGTCTCGCGATCCTGGAATGTGTCGCGGAATGTCACCCCGAAACCTGTCTGTGGCCGGAAGACCGCGCCGAGCGGGCAAAGGCAAGGGCGATCTCGGCGGAAATGCACGCGGGCTTCGCGGCCTTGCGCGGCGCCTTCCCGATGAACATGCGCAGTCCGTCCGGCAAGCTAGAGGTGAGCGACGCGGTGAAGGCGGATGTGGCTTGGATTGTCGGCATCTGGACGGAATGTCTCGACCTGTCGGGTGGCCCGTTCATTTTCGGAGACTTCACGATTGCCGACGCCATGTATGCGCCCGTGGTCAGCCGGTTCGCCGCCTACGGATTGTCCTCCGATCCTGTCGTGGAGCGCTATCACGCAGCCATGATCCAAACCCCGGCCTGGCAATCCTGGCTGGCGGACGCGGTGAACGAGCCCTGGGTCGTCGAGGAGGAAGAAGTTTGAGGCCGGTCCAGGAGCCGGTTGCGCCTCAGGCTGCATAGAAGGCGCCTTCATTGTCGAAGAATGCGTGCAGGCTGTCGACAAACCGCCGCACCTTCAGCGGGATGAAGCGGTTGGACGGGTAGACTGCATGCACCGGATGATGCGGGTACTGCCAGTCCGGCAGTACCTGTTCGAGCTCGCCGGACCTGAGAATTGGGTCGATCAGCCAACGGTTCGCCAGGGTGATGCCAAGGCCCGCCAGCGCGGCCTGTCGCAGGGTCGCGGAATTGTTGACGATCATGGTCGGCGTGACCCGCACCGACAGGCGTTCGCCGGCCGTGCCGAAAAAGGGGACGCAGTCGCCTGTCGAAATGTTCCTGTAGAGCAGATAGTCATGGTCGGCGAGCTCGGCGGGATGCTGCGGCCGGCCGCGCCGGTCCAGATAATCCGGCGAGGCGACGAGACATCGTCTGGCATGCCCGAGCAGCCGTACGATCAGCCTGTCGTCCTTGATTTCGCCCATGCGGATGGCAACGTCGAGACGTTCCTGGATGACATCGACAAACTGGTCGGAAAGCGAGACATCCAGCAGGATGTTCGGATGCTCCTTCTTGAAACGGATCAGAAAGTCGGACAGCACCGTCTCCGCAAAACCGAGCGGCAAGCCGACCGCAAGTGGGCCTGACATTTGCGTTTCTTCGGCCTGCACGGACCTGTCTGCCTCCGCCAGGCGTTCCAGAACTTCACGGGCGTAGGCGTAGTAGCGTTCCCCCGCTTCGGTCAGGTGCAGTTGCCGCGTGGTGCGGTTGAGAAGCCGGGTTCCCAGTTCCTCTTCAAGGCCGCGAACCTGCTGGCTGATCGCCGGTTGAGAGACACCAAGATGCTTTGCGGCGGCAGAGAAGCTGCCGAGATTGACCGACTGCACAAAACCGGAGAGCGCGCTGAGCTTGTCCATGAGCGACCTGTATTGGAAACGGGTAGAAACAGCATTTTTATAAGCATTGCTAATGAGTTTTATAAGGTGGCTGCCACTTCAAAAAATATTTTAATGAAACAATTTAGCAGCGACCGCCGGAGTCCTCCGGAGGGATCACAGCAAAAGCATCAAATCCGACAAAGCCGGGAGGCTTCCTATGAGCAAGTCCGAATTCACCATGTCCAGACGATCCATCCTCGGTGTTGCGGCCACGGCCGGGGCAGCGGCCGCCGCGGGCGGCCTTTCATTGGTCGCGGCGCCGGCGCGGGCCGCGGCACCCATGTCCGGTACCCCCATGGCAGGTGCGCTGCGCTACAAGGTCGGCGATTTCGAAGTCACCGCGTTGCTTGACGGCTATCTTGATATCACCCCGGAGGTGGTCATTGGCTACGAGGAGGCCGAGGGCCAGCGTTTGCGCGACAAGTCTCTCATCGAAGGCAATGCGCTGCGCATTCCGGTCAATGCCTATCTTGTGAACACCGGGGAGCGGCTGATCCTCGTGGATGCGGGTACTTCCGATGCGCTCGGCCCGACCATGGGGCGGCTGCCGTCGGCACTGGAAGCTGCCGGCGTGTCGCCGGACCAGGTTGACGCATTGCTGATCACCCACATGCATCCGGATCACCTGTTCGGGGCGGTTGATGGTGACGGCAAGCGTGTCTTTGCCAATGCGGAGCTGATCCTGCCGGAAGTCGACAACGCCTTCTGGTATGACGACGCTGCCATGAACGCGGCACCGGACCAGTTCAAGCCGTTCTTTCTCGGCGCGCGCCGCGCCGCAGATGCCTACAAGGGCAGCCAGACCCTGTTTTCGGGCGAAGAGGAAATCCTCTCCGGCATTCGGCCCATCGCTCTTCCGGGACATACGCCGGGGCACACCGGTTACCGGTTCGACAGCAACGGCGAAACCCTGGTGATTGCCGGCGACATTCTTCACATGGCCGCTTACCAGTTCGACAGACCTGACTGGGGCATCGGTTTCGATATCGACAGCGCCCAGGCGGTCGAGACCCGCAAGGCCTTCCTCGACGAGGCGGTCTCCGACAGGCTGTTCTTTGCCGGCGCACACATCCCGTTCCCGGGCATGGGGCGCGTCGTCAGGGACGGCGAGGGGTATCGCTTCGTTGCAGCCAGCTGGCCCTACGCCTATTGAGCGGTGAGAAGGTGGCCCGGCAGGTGAACTCCTGCCGGATCAGCGAATGCCGAAGCCGGAAAAGGGCAGGAACGTCACCAGGTCGCCCCGGCTGACCGACGTAACATCCTCCGGTATCTCGACAAGACCGTCGGCTTCCCGCAGGCCGGTGATCAGGCCCGAACCGTCGCGCAGGAACTTGTGCGCGGCGGGACGGCCGTCGCCGTCCGGTTTGAGGGACGCACGATAGAATTCACGCCGGTCGGGTTTCTTTCTTGGCACTTCGAAGGCGGCTGGAACCTGAAATGCCTGCGGTTCCAGGAACGGACCGCCGCCCAGGACGCTCATCACCGGGCGTGCGTAAAGCAGGAAACAGACCATCGCGGCAACCGGATTGCCCGGCAATCCCAGATAGACGCATTTATCGATGGTGCCGAACATCATCGGCCTGCCGGGCTTGATGGCCAGCTGCCACATGTGGCGTGACCCGAGACTGTCGAGTGCCGACAGCATGTGGTCCTCCTCGCCCCGGCTGGCTCCCCCGGTCGTCAGGATCACGTCGTGATCGCGGGCCGCGTCCTTCAGCGTCGTTTCGACGAGCGCGGCATCGTCTTTCAAAATCCCGAGATCCGTAACCTCGAGCGCAAGCGTGCCGCACAGTCCGCGCAACAGGTAGTGATTGGAATCGTAGACATCGCCGACGGTGACAAGGCTGCCGGGGCGGCGCAATTCGTCGCCCGTCGAGACAAGCGCCACCTTCAGCTTACGATAGACGGACACCTCCGCCCGGCCGGTCGAAGCAATTGCGGCGATGTCCTGGGGACGCAGACGCTGACCGGCACTCAGGATCGTGGTGCCTTCTGCAACGTCTTCCCCGGCGAGCCGGCAGTTGGCGCCCTTCTTCAGGCCCTGCGGGACAATGACGAAGTCCTGTCCGTCCTGCTGATGGGGTTCGCAGTCTTCCTGCATTGCAACTGTGTCGGCGCCCGGCGGCATGACGGCGCCGGTAAAGATCCTGGCCGCACCCCAGGGGGCCAGGCCCACGTCGGCGGCATGGCCGGCCGCAATACGCTGTTCCAGTCGAAAGAAACCGCCGGCCTCGTCGAAATCTGCATGACGAAATGCATAGCCGTCGACCGCCGAATTGTCGGCGAGCGGAACGTTGCGCGGAGCCGTGACCTCTTCGGCAAGCACCCGCTCCAGGCAGGTTTCGAGCGGTTGCACCTCGATATCGGCAACCCTGGAGACACGGTCCTTGAGGATCTCAAGCGCTTCCTGATGCCGGAGCCGCTCCTTGTCGTGCAGAAAACAGTCGTCGAGGAGGGGCCTGCCGGTCATGCCACGCGCCTTTGGATATCGAGGTGAAGCTGGATGAAATCCGCCATGGCCGCAACGTCGTCGAGATCGAACACCGGCAAGGCCTCCCCGACAAGGGCGTGATCCGACGCAATGGCGACGATGTTGGGATCGCCTGGTGCGAGGGGACCGCGGTCTTGCGTTTCGCTGCGCCTTGCTTCGATCTTCGGATGATTTTCCCGTTTGTAGCCTTCGATCAGGACAAGGTCGCATGGCGCCAGGCGGGCGAGGATATCTTCCAGCGGCGGTTCGCTCTCGTCTCTCAATTCATGCATCAAAGCCCAGCGGCGTCCGGACACGAGGGCGACCTCCATGGCACCAGCCTCCCTGTGCCGGTAGCTGTCGGCACCGGGTTTGTCGATGTCGAAATTGTGATGGGCGTGCTTGACGGTCGAGACCTTGAAACCGCGATGCGTGAATTCCGCCACCAGGCGGGTCACAAGCTGGGTCTTGCCGGAATTTTTCCAACCTGTAATGCCGAAAACGGGAGTGGGTTTCATCTTGTGTGTTGGCTCAGGGTGCTGCGGACCGTGCTCAGGTCCTCGGGCCGGTTGGCGTTGAAGAACGGATCCAGCCCCGTGGCCGGATCTGTGTCGAAGGCGACCTCCACGCTGTCGTGACGGTCGACAAATGCAAGCACTTTGCCGCTTTGTCCGGATTTCAGCCATGCATGAAGATCGGATTGAAGCTCAACCGGCCAAAGTCCGAAGACAGGCTGAAGCTTGTCCGAGGAGGATGCAAGAGCAATCACGGGCATGTCGGCCGGTACACTCGCGCAAAAACACCGCACCAGATCGGTGGGAAAGAACGGCGTATCGCCCGCGACGGAAATCACATGGCTTACATCAGGCCGGTGGTCCCGTGCGAATTGCAGACCTGCCAGAATTCCCGCGAGCGGGCCGGCGTAGTCTCCGACCGGATCGGCGACGACAGGCAGACCAAATCGTGAGAACCGCTCCGCGTCGCCGTTCGCATTCAGGACAATATCGGAGATTTGCGGTCTCAGTCTGGTCAGGATGAGGTCCAGCATTGTCTTGCCGCCCAGGTCCATGAGGGGCTTGTCGCCTCCACCCATGCGGCGGGACTGGCCGCCTGCCAGGACACAGCCCAGGAGTTTGTCCTGGGCAAGATGTGCGCGCGCGGACGTCATAGCGACGTGACACTCCCTTTCCGGCGGTTTCGTTCCGGTTCGTCTTCCATCTGTGCCGGATCAAGGTCGAAGTCTATGCGTTCCTGTCCGGCGAGCGCCACGAAGCGCTTGCCGCGAGCGCGGCCGATCAGTGTCAGGCCCGCCTGCCGTGCGAGTTCCACACCCCATGCCGTGAACCCGGAGCGGGACACGAGAATCGGAATGCCCATCATCACGGTCTTGATGACCATTTCGGAGGTCAGCCGTCCGGTGGTGTAGAAGATCTTGTCCGTGGCGGGGATGTTGTTGAGCACCATCCAGCCGGCGATCTTGTCGACGGCATTGTGCCGGCCGACATCCTCCATGTAGACAAGTGGCCGGTCTTCCTGACACAGCACGCAGCCATGAATGGCACCGGCCTCCAGATAGAGCGAGGGGGTGGTGTTGATGACCTTTGTCAGACCGTGGAGCCAGGATGTTTTCAGTCGCGCATCTGAAGACAGTGAAATCGATTCAAAGCCTTCCATGACGTCGCCGAAAACGGTGCCCTGTGCGCAGCCGGAGGTGCGCACCTTCTTCTTGAGCTTCTCCTCGAAATCGGTTTCCCGCTCCGTGCGCACGACGACGACCTCAAGATCGTCGTCGTAGTCGATCTCGGTGATGACATCGTCGTCGGCAAGCATGTTCTGGTTTTTCAGGTACCCGACCGCAAGCAGATCGGGGTGATCCCCGATCGTCATCATGGTCACGACTTCCTGCGCATTCAGATAAAGCGTCAAGGGCTTTTCGGTGACCACGCGGGTCTCGACGGTGTTTCCGTTCTGGTCGATTCCCGACACCGAGGTCGACAGTCTGGGATCGTGCGGGTCGGGTTGCAGCACATAGGGGCCTGTCACAGCCATGCGACTCCATTCTTCAACATGTTTTCGAACACTATGGGACGGCATTGCCGGGGGGCAAGGTGTTAGTTGGACGTTTTCGTTCGCGCCAGTGCCAGGAACACGCCGCCTGCCAGTAGTCCCCGGAGAGCACCGGACACACCGAAGAAGCCGGCACCGATATCCGTCACCATTAAGGAAATGATGGCTCTTTAGCGGTTTTCAGGTGCCTTAGTTGCCTCGCCGATGGAAAAGCGAATGCGCCCCGCAGCGCAAGGCCGGCGGCCGCCTCGATCAGGACTGCAAGCGTAACCGCAGGCCTTAGGAACGGCGACGCAGGAGTTCCGCGAGGCCTTGAGACAATGGCGAAGGCGCTTGTGAAACCGGCCACTGCGGCGAGAAGGCCCGCAGGAAGAGACCGAAGGCTCGAACGAACTGCTGACATGGCCAGGCTCCCTTGAACAAGGGCCAAGCCTGTCGGTGTCATCGGCAAAATGACTGGAACGTTGACGCGACAGCGCTTGCGATATACGCGACCGACCGGTCCGTGTCCCGGCAAACGGTTGCGTTTGAGCCCTGGGCTCAGATCATGAGCATGTCGTTTGTCAGACGGCCTTGCTGCAGTTCGTTGGCGTAATGGCAGAATGCCAGATAGGCTTCGTCGCGCGTGATGTCGCCGGGATGATCGAGCAACGGCCGCAGGACCTCGTTGCTGGAGGCCGCCAGACCGTCCGTCAGGTCCCTGAAGAACATCAGCGAGTTCGGAAACAGCCGGAAGTCGGCCGGTTCATGGATGATGCCTTCGATGTCGTGCAACCGCGGGTCATTCATGACGCAATAGACGGTATCGAGAACCTGACCGGTTTGACCTTCCAGTATCTGGAAAATGTGCTGGTCCACCAGGAACAGGGCGCCCGTAACGCCGGCCTTGCGGTTGATGCGGCGGATGCGCAGCAAAGTCTTGTCGATTTCGTCGGGCAAGGGCAAACGCATCTTGTCCCACTTGATTCTGCTTCTGTAGCAGGCGCGATAAAGTTCCATGGCGAGTTCCATCCTTTTGCCGATAGAACCAGCCTGCGCTTCAATTCCTCACATTTGCTTAAAATTTGGATCAAACCTCAAGGTAAGCCGGCAACGTTACGGATCTTCCACAAAGTCCTCGAACAAACAGTGCTTGCGGGCAGGGGGCGTGCGTCAAGAAAGCTGTGTAAAACAACATCGCCTTATCTTTGTGTGGAAAAGGAGCCGCGTCTGCATTCGATGTCTTGAAATGGCGTACGTCGAGGGATTCGGCGTCGAAACTGCTGCTGCCGGCGGATGTCGGATCAGAATGGACGTTCTTCACCCGACCATCTGAAGAACTTGCCTGTATCGGCAATTGAGAGCCCCTCTGACACTGCCAGGATTCCGGTCGCAACATCTTGAGGAGAGTTGTCTGCCATCGGTCCTCCCATGTCCGTGCGCACCCAGCCCGGATCAATCAGCGCGACGGGGATCCCTTCACCCTCCAAAGCCGTTGCCAGGCCCTGCATGACCTTGTTGACGGCCGCCTTGGAAGCCCTGTAGGCGAGCGTGTCGGCCTTGCGATAGCCCATCCAGGCCATTTGACTTGATATCGTCAGGATCCGCCCGCGACCGGACCGTCTCAGATGCGGCAGAAAGGCCTGTGAAACCGCGAGCGGCGCCAGCGTGTTGACGCTGAGGGTTTTCGCAAAGCCGTCAAAATCCATGTCCAGAGGGGTCTGCCGTTCCGGAGAAATGATGCCGGCATTGTTGATGAGCAGGTCAAGGGCACTGTCGAGCGCCGTGGCGGCGGCATGGACTGCCAAGTGGTCGGTAACGTCAAATATCAGGGGGCGAAAATCCCCCTGCAAACTGTCCCTGGTCTGTTGCGCAAGCTGCTCGCTACGGACCGATCCGAAGACGGTCCAGCCTTTGCCAAGGGCGGCACGCGTGATTTCAAGGCCAATCCCGCGATTGGCTGCGGTGACAAGGCAAGCCGGCATGGTCTGTTCCAGGGGGTTTGCAGGGTTGGGGGATGGTGACGGGTTGCCGAAGTTAGTCGAACATCCGCTGGAGGCAAGCCTCTTCCTGGAATGCCGCCCGGGAAAAGGGACAAGCGCCTTGTGGCGTGCATCCAGGGGCCCGGAAGCTGCCCGAAAATTGAACTCGGACCGCATGACGCGTCAACCGGACCGCTCTGTGCTGCAGAACGACCGGCAAGCGGCCTTGTTTCGGGAATCCATCGCTTTTAAGACTGCTTGGTAACAGGTGGCCATCACAACTGCTTCAGTTTGGCAGATTGCAGACGGACCGCCGCGATCTACATTTCTGCTAATGAAAGTGGCCGCACGGGGATGTTGTCACAAAGTACGACAGGACGGGGTAATGAACGACACCATCAAGAACGCGGTCATGGAGCGTCTCAGGCAGATCAAGGGGCCGGACCTTGAAGGGGACATCGTTTCCCTGGGGCTGGTCTCGGATGTGTTTGCATCCGATGGCCGCGTGGCGTTTTCCATAACGGTGCCGGCCGAGCGCGCCCAGGAACTGGAACCGCTGCGTCAGGCCGCCGAGAAAGTGGTGAAGGAAGTTCCGGGTGTCGAGACCGCGATGGTTGCACTGACGGCCGAACGGGCTGCCGGCGGCGCCCGCAACACCGCTCCGAAGGCCCCGCCACAGCCCCAGCGCAGGGCGCCCGAGGAACAGGCGCCTCAAAAGCCAGGGGTGCCGGGCATCAAGCACATCATCGCCGTTGCGTCCGGCAAGGGGGGCGTCGGCAAGTCGACGACAACCGCGAACCTGGCACTCGCAATGGCGGCGCTCGGCCGGAAGGTCGGCGTCCTGGACGCTGATATCTACGGCCCGTCCGTGCCGCGTCTCTTCAACGTTTCCGGGCGCCCGGAACAGCTTGAAGGCAGGCTCCTGAAGCCGCTCGAGGGCTACGGTATCAAGGTGATGTCGATGGGATTCATGGTGGAGGAAGAAACACCAATGATCTGGCGGGGGCCGATGGTGATCTCCGCGCTGACCCAAATGCTTCGGGAGGTCGCCTGGGGCGATCTCGATGTTCTGGTGGTCGACATGCCGCCCGGAACAGGCGACGCGCAATTGACCATGGCACAGCAGGTGCCGCTGGCGGGGGCCGTCATCGTTTCGACACCCCAGGATCTCGCATTGATCGATGCGCGCAAGGGGCTCAACATGTTCAAGCGTGTGGACGTGCCCGTGCTCGGCATTGTCGAGAACATGAGCTATTTCCTCTGCCCTGATTGCGGCGGGCGCCATGACATTTTCGGACATGGCGGCGCGCGGGCCGAAGCGACCAGGCTCGGGGTGCCGTTTCTAGGTGAAATTCCGCTGACGATGAAAATCAGGGAAACCTCGGATGCCGGCACGCCTGTTGTCGTGTCCGATCCGGAAGGCACGGTTTCTGGACTCTACAAGGAGATTGCCGCTGCCGTCCTGTCGGGTATTGAAGCGGCGGAAACGGCGCAGGAGAGGGCCGCGCCGAATATCGTGTTCGAATAATCCGTCCGCAGCCTCCGCTCGGAAACCCGGCTGTTTCGCAGGTATCGCAATGCGATCTCGCGCCGCCTCGGTAAAATGCAGCACTGGCTTGTGTGGCGGGGAGTGCCGGGTGTGGATTGCCTTCCCCTTGGTGATGCATCCGGGGGTTGCGTTTGTTCGGACCGGAGGACTGCATGCCCGGATTGGTGCCGCGCGCCGACACAATAGCGGGACGGCATTGTCCGGCCCCCGGTTGATCGGCAATGAAGAGTGGCTAATGCGGGACAAAGGCCATGAGGAACAAACCGATGGCCCGCGGCGTCGTTCGCCTCTTTGAGCGACGCCTGCGGTCCAAATGGCCTCTGCCATTTGGCAGGTAATTCAATCGATTCAATCATGAGCGACTGTAACAATTGGGTTTTTCACGTCCGGATCACGGGCGACTTGTATGGTGCATGCTCCCAAACCGCTCAGTCGGGCCGGTTGCAGCAACAAAGGTTTCTTCCCGGGCATGTCCGCTGGCGTCTCTCAGGAAAAAGGTGACGAAGCCAAACCCTCCCTGGGTGTGCTCATCGCGATCTCGACGGTCAGTCCGCTCGCAATGCAGATCTACCTGCCGTCGCTGGCCGGCATGATGATTGTATTTTCTGCAACCGCAGGTGAAATCCAGCTGACCATGTCGGCCTTTTTTATCGCGGTCGCCGTTTCGCAGCTTTTCTGGGGCCCGTTGTCCGACCAGTTCGGACGCAGACCGGTCATAATTGCCGGTATGGTGCTGTTTGCCGTTGGCAGCATCTTGTGTCTTCTTGCTCCAACCATCGAAACCCTGATTGCCGCGCGTGTGCTGCAGGCGGCCGGGGGCTGCACGGGGATGGTCCTGGGCCGTGCAATCATCCGTGACCTCCACAGCCCGAGACAGGCCGCCAGCATGATCGGGTATGTCACCATGGGCATGGCGGTGATGCCGACAATAGCTCCCGCAGTCGGCGGTCTGCTCGACGAATTCTACGGCTGGCAGGGCGGTTTCGTCCTGTTGTTGATCTTCGGGATCGGCGTATTGCTGGCAACGATCTATTATCTGCCGGAAACCCATCGGGATCGCAATTCGATCGGCGCGCGCCAAATCCTGCGGTCCTATGCGACCCTGTTTCGCGAACCGCTTTACTGGAGCTATGCACTGACAGCAGCCTTCAGCGCGCTCACCTACTTTGCCTATCTCGGCGGCGCGCCGTTTATTGCTTCCGGCCTGTTGTCCCTGAGCGCGGCAGAAATGGGCTTCTATTTCATGTTTGTAGCCCTTGGTTACATCGTCGGGAATTATCTTTCCGGCCGTTTCGCTGAGCGGGTCGGCATGTATCCGATGATCCTTGCCGGCACCGTGATCGGTATGGTCAGCGTGCTGGTGATCACGGGCTTCGCCCATTTCGACGCCCTGACGGCGCCAAGCCTGTTTCTGCCGATGTTCCTGCTGGGGCTCGGAAACGGCGTCTGCCTGCCGAGCGCCTTGTCCGGAGCGGTCAGCGTGCGGCCGGAACTGACCGGGGCTGCATCCGGCCTGACGGCTTCGTTGCAAGTGGCCACCGGCGCCGTGGCCGGTTCCCTCGTCGCCTGGCTCTACGCAGACAGCCTGTTCGCGGGAACGCCCTGGGGCATGATCATGGTCATGGGCGCCGGCATAAGCCTGAGCCTGGTTGCGGCACTCTCGATCGGCCGACTCGAGGCAGCGGAAAAATTTGTTCCGGCCGAGTAGGGCAAAACGACGATTGACTGCGTGGATGTCGAAAGGGCGGTTGTGACGTGCTCAACCGCCGGTGACGCTCATGTGACGGGCAACGGCTGGCTGCTTGCGCTTTCTGTCGATGACGAAATCATGGCCTTTCGGCTTGCGTCCAATGGCTTCGTCAATGGCGTCATTCAACAGGTCATTGCCTTCCGAAGCCCGCAACGGGGCGCGCAGATCGGCCATGTCATCCTGTCCGAGACACATGTAGAGCTGGCCGGTGCAAGTGACCCGGACACGGTTGCAGCTTTCGCAGAAATTATGGGTCATCGGCGTGATGAAGCCCAGTCGGCCGCCTGTTTCCTCGAGTGTCACGTAGCGGGCCGGGCCGCCGGTCTTGTAGGGAATATCCGTCAGGGTGAAGCGCTCCGACAGGCGCTGCCTCACCGTGGACAGCGGCAGGTACTGGTCGGTGCGGTCACCGTCGATCTCGCCAAGAGGCATGGTCTCGATCAGTGTCAGGTCGTGGCCGTGTTCGTGGCACCATTCCAGCATCGGAATGATCTCGTCCTCGTTGACACCTTTCAGAGCGACCATGTTGACCTTGATCTTCAATCCGGCTTCGGTCGCTGCCCTGATGCCATCCATGACCTTGCCCAGGTCTCCCCACCGGGTGACCGTCTTGAATTTCTGCGCATCCAGCGTGTCGATCGACACATTGATCCGGCGCACCCCGGCGTCATGGAGCTCGGTGGCATATCGCGCGAGCTGCGATCCGTTGGTGGTGATCGTCAGCTCTTCGAGAGCACCGCTGTCCAGGTGGCGGCCCAGGCTGCGGATCAGGCTCATGATGTTCTTGCGCACAAGCGGCTCGCCGCCGGTCAGGCGCAGCTTGCGAACGCCCTTTTCGACAAAGGCGGTACACAGGCGATCTAGCTCTTCGAGGCTCAGGACTTCACGCTTCGGCAGGAACGTCATGTCCTCGGCCATGCAATAGACACAGCGGAAGTCGCAGCGGTCGGTGACTGAAACACGCAGATAGGTGACGGCACGGCCGAAGGGATCGATCATTGGTGCGGACGCCGCCGCATTGTCGGTTGCCGTTGGTGCCGAAACCACAATCTTGCCGTCAGTCACGTGGCGCTCTCCCTGCGTCCCTGTTCTTTGTACCGATCATATGGCGCTGAACGACACAAGATCAATCAAAACCGGACTGCGAATGTCCGGTTAACGGCATCAGGTAAACTTGTCAGTGTAGTCTTGTCAATTCCGGTCGGACCGCTCTGGGCGTGTTCAGTCGGTTTCGTCCCGGTAGGCATCCATAAAGGCGCGGATCTCGGCGAGCGCCGGCAGGAGAGCGGCGATGCGCTCCGGCGGAACATGATCCTTCAGCGCGTCCATGTCGGGATCGATCAGGCGGATGGCCTCCTCACGGAAGCGGCGTCCGCGGTCCGTCAGCCAGACGGTCTTGCTGCGGCCGTCGTTCGGATTCGGGCGCATTTCGACAAACCCATGCTCGAGCAGCCCGGCGAGTGTATGCGTCATGGTGGTCTTGGGAACCTGGAAAGCCCTTGCCAGGGTGAGCGGCGTCTGGCCGTCACTGACCCGCACAAGGTGATTGATCACGGAGAAGTGGGGCAGGGTCAGTCCCTTCGGCAACCGGGCCTCCATCGCCGTGCGGCTGAGCTGCGCGATGATTCCGACCTCGTTGAAAAAGCGGAAGAGGGTCTGGCGTGTCTCGCTATCCATTCAAGATCCGTGTTTCAAGTGGCCAGCGCGGCGTTCGCGGTGTTTTCGGTCCGTACCCCAATCGTCCTAGCATCTGAACGGTTTCTCCGGGTTTGGCAAGCATCCGATGGGCCTCAGTGTAATGGGGTTTCATTTCCGCGTATTCCTGAAGGGCCTGGCTGACGGGGTGCAGGGCCAGACCAAGGCGCGTCGTGTCCAGGTTGAGCCGAAGCCAGCGCTGGCCCGCCGCGATCTGATCGGTCCGTGCGTTGCCCGGTGTGGTCAGAACCACATAAGCCGGCGTGGCGTAGAGCATCTCTTCATAGATGGCCACACCTTCCCGGAACCCGGCCGATTGCGGATCGAGCTGATTGTCACGTGTCAGGACGCCGGCCAGCATCAGGCTTTCCAGGAACGGACCGCCGAGGTCGATGCCGTCCGGGTTGGCGTTGATTTCAGCCTTGCCGAAGCGCATCAGGTCGACGCTTTCCTTCAGAGTCCGGTGCGTGTGCATTTCCGTCAACCAGGCGTCCCAGGTCAGTTTCCGGAGCCGGGCGACCGATTCCGGTGCAGTGATGACAGTGCCGTGGCCGGCAAGCTCCCCTGCTGCGGCCTGTGGCACGGGGGTGTCCGCGAAAGGCTCCTTGCAGGACCGCCTGTCGAGCATCTGGCCGGCGAGGGGATCCCTTGATGCTCCGTTCTTCAGCCGGACATGCGCAACCGGCCCGTCCGGGCCTTCAGGAAAGAGGCGGGTTTCCGCGTGTTTGCCGCGCAGTGTTGCGGCGACTGACAGAAGTTCCAGGAAGCAGCCGAGACCGACAAAGATCTGCCGGAGATGCGGGTCGGTTTGAGGAAGGTCCCTGGTTTCGTCACGATAGAGCGTCAGGGCGTCTTCGTCCGCCAGGTCTGCCAGCCAGGGTTGGCGATTGTGCGGGTTGGGAGCCAGCAAGGCATAGGACAGGGCAAAAAGACGGGGGTCTTCATAGCCGCCTGCGGCCCTCCAAGGGTCAAGGGCGCGGGTTGGTGTACGCGTCGCCAGGAAAGTGCCGGCGGACGCGGCTGCTGCGACAACCATCCCGCCACCGAGCAGGGTCAGCGTCTTGCGTCGGTTCAGTGTCATGACATCCTCGTTCATTTAGTGCGATATCGAACTATAATAGTACGAAATCGCACCAAAACAACTCCTGTTGTAGTTTTTGATCCGGTTAAAGGGAAAAGGCCTTGAAATGAAACCAAAAGGTGTTACTTAAAATGACACCAAATGGTGTCATGAGGAGATTTCAATGCACATGCGAACCACTCTTTGGGCGGCAGCGCTTTCAGTTGCGGCCTGTCTGCCGGTTGTAGCGGCCGAACCCGAAGCAATCCGTCTGACGGCACAACCGGATCTGTCCTGGGAAGTCACGCCTGAAGGTGTTGCCTTTGCACCCCTGAAGGGAGACCGGTTCGAGGAAAGCTACATGGCTATGGTCCGCCTTCCCGCCGGTCTTGTCAGTCCTGTTCATGTGAAAAGCGCGAGCATGTTCGGTCTCGTCGTTTCCGGTGAAATGGTCCACACGTCCGAGGCAGATGCCGCTGAAGCTGCGAAAGTGCTGAAGGCAGGCGACTATTACGAAATCCCGGCCGGGTTGCCGCACCAGAGCAAATGTGTGTCGAACGTCGAATGCGTCACGTTCCTTTATCAGGACGGACCGTTCGACTTTTTGCCCTTGGAGGAGAAACGACAATGAATACAGGACCTCAGGGTGTCTTTCGCGCCCTGGCAGATCCGACCAGGCGCGCAATTCTGATGCTCCTGGCACAGGAGAACCTTGCAATCACCGACATTGCCGCGCGGTTCGACATCACGCGGACCGCGATCAACAAGCATCTGGCCATTCTGGAGGAGGGCGGGCTCATAAGGAGCGAAGTCAGCGGTCGTGAGCGGCGCAACACACTTGTTCCTGAACGGTTGAGATCCGCCCTCGAATGGCTGGGGTATTTCGAACATTTCTGGGACGGCAAGCTTGCGGGTTTGCAGCGTGAAATCGACAAGGACATGCAAGACAGGCAGGAGCACGAAAAATGACTGCGACAACGATTACCAAGACCGTTTTCCTGAAGGCGCCGCGAGACGTGGTCTGGGCTTTCCTGACCGAGAAGGACAAGCTGGCCCGCTGGTTCCATCCGGCTGCCAACGACCTGAAAGAAGGCCGGGCCTATACGCTGCTGGACCAGAACGACGGCATGTCCAGGATCTGCTGGGGCGAGGTGCTCGAAATGAGGCCACATGACAGTCTGGTCTACACCTTCACGATCAAGCCGCTGAACGGAGCGATGACGACCGTGCGCTGGACCCTTGAGGACGCCGCCGGCGGGACGCGCCTGACCCTGTCGCATGAAGGCATTGAACAGGCTGCGGGAGAGGCGGCTCTCATGATGCTGAGCGCCCTTGACGCCGGTTGGGAGGCCCATTTCGGCAGGTTGCGCGAGGTTGCCCCGACCCCGGTGCCCGCATAAGGCGATCGCCAAACCGCAACGGCCAACTTGCCTAATGCCGGCTGCATGGTTGATCCATCCCCGACCTCGCGCGTATTGCACTGAAGGCGGCTGCAGGCGGGGGCAACATGACGACACTGGTTTGGTTCAGACAGGATCTCAGGATCGAGGACAACCCGGCGCTGTGCGAGGCTGCGAAAATGGGCAGTGTCCTGCCCGTTTTCATTTACGAAACACCCGAACAGTCCGGGGAAAGCCATCCGCTGGGCGGCGCCAGCCGCTGGTGGCTGCATCACAGTCTGGCAGCCCTGAAAGAAGTGCTGCCGGGCCTGGTCTTGTTGCGCGGCAGTGCACGTCACCTCATTCCACAATTGGCAAAACAGGTCGGTGCCGAAGCGGTCTATTGGAACCGCTGCTACGAACCGCATGCGATCGAACGTGATACCGACCTGAAGGCAACGCTCAAAGACGACGGCTTCGAGGTGAAGAGTTTCAAGGCATCGCTGCTGTTCGAACCCTGGGAACTGGAAACCAAGTCGGGCGGACACTTCAAGGTCTATTCGCCCTTCTGGAAAACGGCACAGCAGAAAGAGGTGCCGCCACCTCTGCCGGCGCCGGAAAAAGTCGATTTCGTTTCCTTGGAAGACGGGGACTGTCTCGACGACCTCGGACTGCGCCCGTCAAAGCCCGACTGGGCAGCCGGATGGGAGAAACTCTGGAAGCCGGGTGCCGAAGGGGCTCGGGAACGGTTGTCCGAATTCCTGAGAGAGGGGCTTGCGGGGTATGGCAGCCTGCGCAACAGGCCGGATCTTCCCAACGTTTCGCGATTGTCTCCTCATCTCCATTTCGGCGACATCTCCCCTCGCCAGGTCTGGCATGAGACACAGCGCGTCATGGATGCAGAAGAGGCGTTGACCAGGGACGGTATGAAATTCCTCTCCGAACTCGCCTGGCGAGAATTTTCCTATCACTTGCTCTATCATTTCCCGGGATTGCCGACGGACAATTGGCGGCCCGCCTTCGACGCTTATCCCTGGCGCGAGTCATCAAGGGATCTGGAGCGCTGGCAGCAGGGGCGCACGGGATATCCGATCGTCGACGCGGGCATGCGGGAGCTCTGGCAGACCGGCTACATGCACAACCGGGTCCGCATGATAGTTGCAAGCTTTCTCGTCAAGCATCTGCGCCTTCACTGGCATCACGGGGCGGCCTGGTTCCGTGACACGCTGCTCGATGCGGATCTGGCCAACAACGCTGCCAGCTGGCAGTGGGTCACAGGTTCGGGTGCCGACGCGGCACCCTATTTCCGGATCTTCAACCCGATCACCCAGGGTGAGAAGTTCGATCCCGAGGGACACTATATCCGCCGCTGGGTGCCTGAGCTCGCCGACCTGGAAACCAGATATCTGTTTGCGCCATTCGAGGCACCCATAGACGCCTTGAGATCCGCCGGTGTGACGCTCGGTGATACCTATCCGGAGCCGGTGGTCGACCACGCCAAGGCGCGAAAGGCAGCACTTGAGGGGTATGAAGACGTCAAGCAGGCGGGACAAAACGCGGCTTGACGGCAGGCAGGGCAGGGCTATCGTCCCGCCAAACGGTCGCGGACTTTCCCGCGCTCAACCGAAAAGGACCCGCCCATGACCGACCCGTCCGCGCCCTGGCCCACGGAGCTGCGTGTCTCAAAGGACAGGAAGACATTGACCATCGCCTTCAACTCGGGCGAGCGGCACGAGCTATCGGCCGAGTATCTGCGCGTTTGCTCTCCTTCCGCGGAGGTCAAGGGCCACGCGCCTTCCCAGAAAAAGACGGTGCCCGGGAAACGGCAGGTTGAAATCATCAAGGTGGAACCAGTGGGCAACTACGCCGTCAGGATCCATTTTGACGACATGCACAATTCCGGGATCTATTCCTGGACCTATTTTCATGAGCTGGGCAGCGACCGGGAGACCCATTGGGGCGGTTACATGCGTGAATTGGAGGAGAAAGGGCTCAGCCGGGACCGGTGACCTGAGCCCGGGGAGAGATCCGAGAAGCCAGGCGCTGGCGGCATCCTCCCGGAATCAGCTACCATGTGGCCGGCTCGACCCGCGCCTTCCCCCTCCGACCGGAGCAGCAGCCAACCTGCAGGGCCATCTTTCGACGGAACTTCCAAACCGTGCGTTTGCAAACGGAGGGATTGCGATTGCGCACGCGGTAAGGAGGTCACGCATGAAACTGTCAGCCCCGATCTATCGTCTGAAGGGCCTTGCCCGGCAAAGGTCCAGGAAAAACAGGATCCCGCTTTGGCAGGCTCTGGACGATGTTGCTTTGGCAGAAGGTTTCAGGAACTGGAGTCATCTCGCGCATGCCTGGAAATCACTTTGCCCTGCACAAGCCGTCCTGAAGCAAGCGGCGCCCGGCAGCCTTGTCCTTCTGGCCGCCAGGCCGGGGCAGGGAAAGACAATGCTTGGTCTGGAGATCGCCGCCACCGCGTCGCGTTCCGGACGAAGGGCGACTTTCTTTTCTTCCGAATGTTCGCAGTCCGATGTCCGGTACAAGCTGGTTGAAAGCGGTTTTGACGTTACAAGGCGAAACGGCGGTCCCACGATCGATCTGACCGATTGCGTCTGCGCGCGGCACATCATGTCACGGCTGGAACCGGACATGCAGCGAAGGGTCGCTGTGATCGACTACCTGCAGGTGATGGATCAGGACCGCCGGGAGCCGCCGCTTGGCGAGCAGATTGCCGTCCTGAGACAGTTTGCCCGTAACCGCGGCCACACGATCATATTCCTGTCCCAGGTGCACCGGTCGTTTGATCCCCGGAAAAAGCCGGTGCCGGATTATGCAGATCTCAGGACGATCAACCCGCTGGACCTGTCTCTCTTTGATGCCGGATGGTTCCTGCATGACGGCGAACTGGCGCTTCGCCCGCAGGTAAGCGCCTCGTAGACAAAAAAAAGCCGGGCTCGAAGGCCCGGCTTTTTCAACGGTTTTGGACGCCTTAGCGCTTGACGATAACCTTCGAGCCGACCTTCACGTTGTTGTAAAGGTGGATAACGTCCTCGTTCGCCAGACGGATACAGCCGGAGGAAACGGCGGAGCCGATGGTCCACGGCTCGGTCGTGCCGTGAATGCGATAGAGCGTCGAGCCGATATACATTGCACGTGCACCCATCGGGTTGTTCGGGCCACCCGGCATGTAGGCCGGCAGGATGCGGCCTTTCCGGCGCTCACGGGCACGCATCTGTGCCGGCGGAGTCCAGCTCGGCCATTCCGCCTTGCGGGAAATCCTGTGTGTCCCGGCCCACTGGAAGCCTTCCTTGCCGACGCCGACGCCGTATTTCATCGCCTTGCCGCCCGGCAAAACGTGATAGAGGCGCCGCTCGGAGGTGTCGATGATGATGGTGCCCGGAGAATACGGGCCATCATATCGCACACGCTTGCGCTTGACCGGGGACGGTCCGCCAGGGTGATATTTGGGTGTCACCCACTTGTTTGTACTGTGATCGAAAAAACCATAACGCGGTGCGGCTTGTGCCGTCAGCGCAAACGCGCTTGCAATCACCGCAACCACAATGAAATAAAACTTGTTCATTCTGATCCCCCATATGCACCGGGCCCACGCCACACAGGTGCTCGTCATCAGACGTTACGTTACGCAAATGTCCTTGCCGCACTGTTAATAATCATGTCCCAAAATGGGCGCAAACGGAATCTCACGTTAATGTGAGCTGTCCTCTGGTTGTCCAAATGTGCTGTAATTGCAACGCTTTTTTCGTTCAAAACGCGTTCCGCTGAAGGATTCGCGTTTTGGTTGCCGGTTCCGGCCCTTTTCGAAAAAACCAAGGTCCATTTTTGCCCTGAAGGCCTGGCAAAATTTCGCGAGAATCAGGTCCGGAAACACATGCCGATCCGGGAGGCCGGCTTTGCCTAGACACACGGGGCGCGCCGCGAGCCCGGCGAGCCCCGTGAGGATTGCGCAACAAGCGTGTTCAGCCGAGGTTGAGTTCCTTGAAGAAGTCGTTGCCCTTGTCGTCTACGACGATAAAGGCCGGGAAGTCTTCGACCTCGATTTTCCAGACGGCCTCCATGCCGAGTTCCTCGAACTCGACCACTTCCACCTTCTTGATGCAGTCCTGGGCGAGACGCGCGGCAGGGCCGCCGATGGAGCCGAGATAGAACCCGCCATGGGCCTGGCAGGCACGGCGTACCTGGGCCGAACGGTTGCCCTTGGCGAGCATGACCATGGAGCCCCCGGCTGCCTGAAACTGGTCGACATAGGCATCCATGCGCCCCGCCGTCGTCGGGCCGAACGAACCGGACGGCATGCCTTCCGGTGTCTTGGCAGGGCCCGCGTAATAGATCGGATGGTTCTTGAAATAGTCGGGCAGGGGCTCACCGCTCTCCAGCCGGTCGCGCAGCTTTGAGTGGGCCAGGTCCCGGGCGACGATCAGCGGCCCGGTCAGAGACAGACGGGTCTTGATCGGGTGACGGGAGAGTTCCCCGAGGATTTCCGGCATCGGCCGGGTCAGGTCGATCTTGACGACATTGTCGGACAGGTGGTCGTCGGTGACTTCCGGCAGATACTTCTCCGGATGCATTTCAAGCTGCTCCAGGAAGATGCCGTCCTTCGTGATCTTGCCCACCGCCTGCCGGTCGGCAGAGCAGGAGACCGCCAGCCCGATTGGCAGGGAAGCCCCATGGCGGGGCAGGCGGATGACGCGGACGTCGTGGCAGAAATACTTGCCGCCGAACTGGGCGCCGACGCCGGTCGCCTGGGTCAGCTTGTGGATCTCGGCTTCCATGTCGAGATCGCGGAAGGCGTGCCCGAGTTCCGAGCCTTGCGTCGGCAGACCGTCAAGGTAGCGGGCGGAGGCCAGCTTCGCGGTCTTCAGGTTCATCTCGGCGGACGTGCCACCGATGACAATCGCCAGGTGATAGGGCGGGCAGGCGGCCGTGCCGAGGGTCAGGATCTTTTCCTTGAGGAACTCGACCATGCGGTCATGTGTCAGAAGGGACGGTGTGCCCTGGAACAGGAAGGTCTTGTTGGCCGAGCCGCCGCCCTTGGCCATGAACAGGAACTTGTAGGCATCCTCGCCTTCGGCGTAGAGCTCGATCTGCGCCGGCATGTTGCTCTTGGTATTGGTCTCCTCGAACATGGAGAGCGGCGCAAGCTGGGAGTAGCGCAGGTTCTTCTTGTAATAGGCGTCCCGTGCACCTTCGCCGAGCGCGGCTTCGTCCGTTCCGTCGGTCCAGACGCGGCGGCCCTTCTTGCCCATGATGATCGCGGTACCGGTGTCCTGGCACATGGGCAGCACCCCGTGCGAGGCAATGTTGGCGTTCTTCAGCAAATCGAACGCGACGAACTTGTCGTTCTCGGTGGCCTCCGGATCGTCGAGGATCTTCTTCAGCTGCTCCAGGTGACCGGGGCGAAGGTAGTGGTTGATGTCCTTGAAGGCTTCCTCGGCCAGAAGGCGCAGTCCCTCAGGCTCGACCATCAGGACCTCTTCCCCGTTGAATTCGCTGGTCTTGACGAAGTCCGACGTCAGTTTCCGGTACGGCGTCGTGTCTTCGCCTTGCGGAAACAGGGCGCTGTGGTGATAGGCGGGAGGGGTGACGGGAGCATTCATGGAACAGTTTTCCTGATCTGGCTGCCTCCGGCGACGCGTCGCCCGGAAGCGCTGGAACCTTCTGGTGGGCGACTCATACGGCAAAAAGGCCGCGAACGCCAAGAGCCGCGGCCTGATCAAATGGTCTCACGCTTCCCGGATCTCTAGCGCGTGGCGGTCAGGTCCAGCGTGACGGTCACCGCGTCGCCAACCGTGTCCGTGCCGACCCCTGTTCCCAGCTTGTAGTCCAGTCGGCTGAGAGTGGCCGTTCCCTTTGCCGTCGCGGTGTCTCCGTCGATTTCGAGGGTGAAATCAAGATCAACCGGGTGAGACAGTCCCTTGATGGACAGGGTACCTTTCGTCCGGTAGCTGGATCCCTCGACCAGGGTCGCTCCATCCGCCTCGAAAACGGCGTCCGGAAAGGCGCTCACGTCAAACCAGTCCTTGCTGGTAAGCGTGCCGTCGAATTGCGGGTTTCCCGTGGACGCGCTCGCCGGGTTGACCGTGGCGGAGATGGCGGCCGAGCCTGGCGCATCCGGATCGAATTCGATATCGGCGGTCCAGGTTCCGAATACACCCTTGAGGATGCTGTCGCCCTGTTTGACCTCGAAGCCGAGCCGGCTCTGGTCGGCATCCACCGTCCAGGTGTCCGCGTATGCCGGCGCGGCGGAAACGGCGGTCAGCAGAAGCGTCAGCGCCGCAAAGCGTTGTTTCAATACCATATCGGTTGTTCCTGAATCGGTTTGTTAGCTGTCGGCCTTGGCGGGTCGCGTCGACACCATGCGTTTCAGCGTGTCGTCCCGGGCGATCAGATGGTGTTTGAAAGCCGCCGCGACATGAACCCCAATCAGCGCGATCAGAAGATAGGCGCCATATTCGTGCAGCAGCTTGAAAAAGGTTTCCGCCTGTTCCTGTGTTCCAAGCGCTGCGGGTACCGGAAGGTGCGGGACAGGCAGCACGTTGAACAGCACCGTGGGGATGCCCCAGGGCGACGCGGAAACCATGAGCCAGCCGGAAACGGGCAGCAGCAGGATCAGGGCGTAGAGCCCGACGTGGCCGAGATGTGCGCCGATCTTCTCGAGGGGGTGCATCCCCTCCGGAAGCCCCGGAGCCGGATTGGCAAGGCGCCAGACCAGGCGCAACACGCCGAGGCTGAGAACCACGAAGCCAATGGACTTGTGCAGCTGGTAGAGCTGGAACGTGGCCGGTTCTTCAAGCGGCTGTTGGTGCATGTAGAGCCCGAGCGCGATCATGCCCACTATCAGCGCGGCCATGACCCAGTGAAACAGAATTGCGACACTGCCGTAGCCCGTTCTTGTATTGCGCAGCATGGCGGCTCCTTCAGGCGGAGGCCGACAGGGCGGCCTCCGCGAAAATCATGATCAGTTGGTTACGTCGGCCTTCAGCGTTTCCGCATGGAACGTGACGGTTACTTCATCACCTACATAAGGCACATACATGTCCATGCCGTAATCGGAACGCTTGAGGACTGTGGAAACAGAAAAGCCGGCGGCTTCCTTTTTGGCCATCGGATGCTCGCCGATCGCGGTGACATCGACGGTCAGCGTGGCCGGCTTGGTGATGTCCTTGATGGTCAGGTCACCGGTGATTTCAAGCTGGTTTTCGCCAACCTGCTCAACCTTGGTGCTCTTGAAGTTGGCCTTCGGGAATTTTTCCGCATCGAAGAAATCCGCGCTCAGGAAATGGGCGTTGCGTTCATCCCAGAACGTGTCCAGGCTCGAAATGTCGATGGTGAACTCGATCGAGGAGTTCGCGGGGGTATCCTTGTCGATCATCAGCGTGCCGTCCCACTCGCCGAAGCGTCCTTCGGTGGTGGAATAGCCGAGATGATTGTAGGAGAAGGCCAGATTTGCGTGGGACTTGTCGAAAGTATAAGCGACGGGTTCGGCGAACGCGGTACCTGCAAGCAGGGAAAGTGCCAGTGCAGAAGCTGCAACACGGATCATGATCAAACCTCATTGATGTTTCCGGGAGCGTTCGCTCGTGAACGCTTCAGGCTGGAAAATAGGTAAGAAAAACGCAGGCGCAATTTGACTGACTGTTCGCTTCAGATGAACAATAACAGTGTGCAAAGCCACTGGTTAAACAATTTTCATTCGCAAAAATACCGCATTTCGATTCTTCGCTTTTCCGGTTCCTTCACGTGCTGTGAGAATCAGCGGCGTGTCAGCTAATCTCGGTGGCCGGATCCGGGTGTGCAATCTGGAGTAGCTGTCCAGGCCAAGTGCATGAAATTGTGCTGGAAGTTGAGATGTCATCAATTTATCAAGAATATCAGGCACCTGTTGGTCCAGCTTCCCTTATGTGCTGCCTGTCTTGAGGCCCGGCACGCTCCGGACCACCGGTCTGGAGATCCAGGAGATTTTGAAGTGAAACAAGCTCTTGTCGTATGCCACCGCGGCGCAAGCCTTCAGGCACCCGAGAATACATTGGCATCTCTCGAGAGGGCCATCGAACTCGGGGCCGGTGCAGTGGAACTGGATGTACGGCCTTCAAGGGACGGCGTCCTTTACGTCATGCATGACGCGACGGTGAACAGGACGACGAACGGAACGGGCCGGATCTCGGAGCTGGACTCCGACGACATAGACAAGCTTGATGCCGGCTCCTGGTTCGGACCGGAATTTGCCGGAGAACGCGTTCCCCGGTTGGACAGTTTTCTGGACGCCTGCAAGGGGCGGATTGCGACTTATGTCGAGATCAAGGAAGGCGACCCTGCTCAGATCCGGGATATGCTCGCCGTGCGGGGCATGCTCGGCGATGCATGGACCTTCTCATTCGATCAATCCATTCGCGCAGAAGCAAGGGCCAAGGTGCCGGACCTGCGGCGCATGGTTCTGTACAGTCATGTCGGCTCCGTCGACCGCGCTGTCGCACAGGATGCCCAATTGCTTGAATTTCACGAAGACAATCTGGAACCGGAAGCCGTGGCCGCGGCAAAACGTGCGGGTCTGATCACGCAGATGTTCTACGGCGGCCATGATCGCGAGGTTTTCGCAAAGGCGGTCGAGTGCGGTGTGGAGCAGATGAACATCGACGATGTCAGTCTCTTCCGGTCGGTCGAAAAAGAAATGGCGATGCCAGCTTGAGTGAAAATAACAGGCTGAAGGTATTCGCCGGAACCGTTCCCGGGTTGTCTGAATGGATTGTCTCCGGACAGGAGCATTTAATCCGCAGCGGAAACACCCACACAGTCCGAAATGGAGCCGCTTGCCATTCCGAACTGCGCGGAAACGGGGGCGGGAGCCTGCCTTGTCGGATTTTTTTCCTAAATGAAGAAAAGTTTTTTGAGAGCCGGATGGTGTTCACGGGTTCCGGAGAGAGCAATCTCTGATTGTTATTTTTCAGGAGGGAGCGATTTTTCTATTCTTGATGGTTTTTATATTGAATTTTATTTAGTTGAATTAACGCTCCCTTGACCATGGATATATTTACAATTTTACTTAAAAGAGCAGTTGAAAATATTTCGGCATTTCTTTCAATTCTTGTTAATTGACGGTGCGTAGCTTTTGCTCCGCTGGCAGACCAATGCCAAAGAAGGGCCGTCATGTTCAACGAAGTAACACTGCTGAAACGAAACGCGTGCGGTCAAGCTACCGTTTTCGAACGTGTTTTGGTTGACTGTCGTTGGGTGCGTGTTGCCTCGTCCATTTTTCTGGCAGCCCTACTTCTCACGTGGACTACCGTCGCAGGACTGTCTCAGGACAAGTCCGCCGAAGACTCCAATTGGCATTGGCAGGTCGAGCGCGTCAGCGGGCGGGTGCTCGTGGAGACAAAGGCTGGGGAAACGGTCGCCGTCAAGCGCGGCATGACCGTGCGCAAGGGCTGGAAGGTGAGGACCGGAAGCGGCCGGGTTGTTATCAGGCGCGGCGGTGAAAAATTCGTCGTCTCCAGCGGATCGGTTGTCACCCTGGAACCCAAGGGCTTCCTGGTGAAGCGAATGGTTGTCTACCAGGATCGCGGAACACTCGAAGTCGACGTCAAGCGTCGCTGGTACCGCCACTTCAAGGTGGAAACGCCGTTCCTGGCGGCTCTCGTCAAAGGCACCCGGTTCAAGGTCCGGGTCACCCAGAACACGGCTTCGGTCAACGTTGGCCGCGGTGTGGTCGGGGTGCACGACTTTGCCTCCGGGGATCGCGCAAATATCGGTGCGGGTCAGTCCGCGGCCACCCATCCGGGACGGAGCGCAGGACTGAAAGTGCGCGGCAAGACCAAGCCGGATGTGGTGCGTGGTCCCAAACGAGCGCCGGCCTTCAAGACGAGAATTGCCAAAAATGTGCCGGCGACTGCTGCACAGGCGCGCAGCGAAAATGCGAACGGAAACGGGAGCCGCGCTGCCAGCAATACGTCTCGCGGCGGTGGCAACGGCAATGGGAATTCAAACGGAAGTTCCAATGGGAATGGAAACGGCAACGGCGGTTCCAATGGCAACGGCAATGGCAGTTCGAACGGGAACGGCAACGGCAGCTCGAACGGGAACGGTAACGGCGGTTCCAATGGAAATGGCAATGGCAACTCCGGCGGGAACGGAAAGAACAACTGAATTCACGCCGCGACCTTGTCTCATGAGGCCGCGTGCGTCAGTGCCGCTGTCGGACTGTTCGATACATGGATCTCTAACCGATATATGAAGTTGACGTTGCTGACGCAGGGTTGCGTCGAGGAATTGTAAGAAAACACAGTCAGCTTTTCGAATGTAAGTCATTCAATAGCCAAAAATACTAAGGAAAGATGATATTATATTGTCATTTTCACCTTGGGTTAAGCGGTCAGTGCTAATTTCTGAAATCTAACAAACCTGAATGAGTGTGTAGTCATGACGGCGTCGAGAGCGATCTTGGGTGGGAAAGAGTTGAGGCAGACGGTGCGGTTTTCGATCGCGGAACCTGCGGTGAAAGGCATGTTCAGCTGCATTTGCGCGTTTCTGATCCTGCTTTCTCTTTCGGCGCCCAGCCTGGCCGCTGCCGACATGTGGGTCGTGAAACGGGTCTCGGGAATTGTGTACTTCGTTGCCCCTGGCGTTGAGGCGTTCCGGGTCAAACGGGGAATGGTGTTTGAAAAAGGGTATACGCTTGGGACGCGGGCGGGAGCGCGCGCATTGATCGCCCGTGGCAGCGAAACCATTTCCGTTGGACCGAATACCACTTTTGCAATTTCAAAAATGCGGAGCAAGGGCGGCAAGACAACGCTGCTTCAGCGCAAGGGTACTGTCGAAATTGATGTTCAAAAACGCCAGAGACCGCATTTTACGGTTGAAACGCCTTTCTTTGCCGCGGTGGTCAAGGGAACCCGCTTTACGGTGACTGTCGGAGGGAAGCGGGCCGAGGTGAACGTCGAGCGCGGCGTTGTCGGTGTGTCTGACTTTGCGTCCGGCGACAAGGTTGATCTTCGTGCGGGTCAGCGCGCCTCAAGCGCTCCGTCGCGTCAGGTGGGGCTGACTGTGGGCGGTCGTACCAAGCCGACGGTTCAGCCCGGCAGAAAACGGGCTCCTGTATTCCAGACGCCGGCCGTGGAAAATGTGCCCACCCGGAATTCCGGCGGGTTTGGCGGACTGTTTGGCAACAACGGCAATTCGAACGGCAACGGCAATGGCAATTCGAACGGGAATGGCAACGGAAGTTCGAACGGCAATAGCAACGGGAATTCCAACAGCAACGGAAGTTCCAACGGCAACGGTTACGGAAGTTCCAACGGCAACGGCAATGGAAGCTCCAACGGCAACGGTAACGGAAGTTCCAACGGCAACGGCAATGGAAGCTCCAACGGCAACGGCAATGGAAGCTCCAACGGCAATGGCAACGGGAATTCCAACGGCAACGGCAACGGGAATTCCAACGGCAACGGCAACGGGAATTCCAACGGCAACGGGAATTCCAACGGCAACGGCAACGGGAATTCCAACGGCAATGGCAGCGGGAATTCCAATGGCAATGGCAATGGAAATTCCAACGGAAATCGGTAAGGCTGGGAAACGAGAAAAGAAACAATTCCGAAAGACGTAGACCGTAGACTGACCGGGGGAAAAACAGTCGGCGGTACGACAAAATTTTTGGGCTGAGGGTGTGAAAATCTGGCGGGCTGGATCCAGAAGGCGTGTTTTCAACGCAATTCTGATCGCAATCGGTGTGGTTGCGGCTGTCGGGTTGCTGCATCTCTCCGGCATCAATGCCTCACTTGACAAATTCTTGTGGGAAGCCCGTTTCCTCACCGATGAACGACCTGTCTCCGGTGACATCGTTGTTGTCGATATTGACGCGAAATCACTCGACAAGTTGGGCGTTTGGCCCTTGCCGCGCAGATTGTTCGCGAACCTCACTGACAAGCTGGTTGAGGACGGTGCGAAAGACATCGTCTTTGATGTGGATTTCAGTTCGACTTCAAATCCGGAAGACGATGCCCTGCTTGCTGCCGCTTTCGAGCGGGCGGGGAATGTGAGTCTGGCGGTGTTTCGCCAATCGGCAACGGCGACACAAACCGATGGCGAAGTAACCAACCAGCCGATACCTCAGTTGCTCGATGCCGCCTGGCCGGTGGTCGTCATGGTTCCCATGGAGAAAGACAGCCGCATCTGGCGCAACCTCTATGGTTTCGAGATCAATGGAACTTCCGAAATGTCCGCCGCGGCCCTGCTTGGGGAGCATACGGGTGGCACCGTTGGGGCGTTCTGGCTCGATTACAGTATCGCGATCGACCGGATCGAGCGGATGTCCCTTGTTGATGTCCTGGAGGGGAAGGCGGCACATGGATATTTTCTGGACAAGAAGGTGGTCGTCGGCGCCAGCGCTCAGGAACTGCGCGATCTTTTCCCGGTACCGGTCTATGAGGTCCTGCCGGGCAGCGTGATCCAGGCACTTGGGGCCGAAACGCTGTTGCAGGGCCGAGCGCTGGAACCGAAGGGAGAATTTCTGGCAGTTTGCGCGGCGTTTCTGGTCTTTTTCATCCTGTTGATGACGAAGGTGGAAGGCTGGGCAATCAAGATAAGCATTCTGGCCTTGTCGGCACTAACGATCGAGCTCATCGCTTTCAGCCTGCAAAAGTCCACTCCGGTCATGGTGCCGACCGCGAGCGCGCATTTCCTCGTTTTCCTTGCGGCGGCAAGTGTCGTCTTGAGAGAACTCGGTTTTCACAAGCTCATTTCGCATCTGGCCACCATTCGCCGACGCAACAGCGAACGCATGCTCGGCCTGGTATTCGATGACAGCTTCGATGCCATCGTGGTGGTCCAGCGGAACGGAAAGATCTCCGCGGCCAGTCAAATGGCGCGAACCCTGTTCAAAAGCGATGCGCTGGTCGGCCGGCCGGCGCGCGAGGCTCTTCCGCCCGAACTCGTAGAGGAAGCTCTCGCCGTGTTGGCGACGCCCGCGGACAGGAAACCCGTCCCGAAAACCCTGTCCGCACCGGATGAGGATGGCCGGCGCCGCTACATTGAGTATGTTGTCACCCAATCTGAACAGGCGCAGGCAAAATCGAGCCATTCAAGGCAAGTGATTACAGAGGCCGTTGCCTGTTTGACTTGCCGGGACGTCACCGAGGAGCGTGAATCCGCCGAGCGCCTGTCCTTTCTTGCCCGATACGATGCAGTCACCGGCCTGTTGAACAGGAACGGGTTTGAGGGAGAACTGGACAAGGCCATACGGTCAGCGCGTGGGGCCGGACAGAATCTGTGCGTCATCCAGTTCTCGATCGTCAATCTCGACCAGATTGTCGCCTCTCTCGGGTTTACCTACGGCGACCAGGTCAGGCATGCCATTGCGACACGTCTCAAGAGCCACCTGGCTCAAATTGCGACATGGTCCGCTATCTCCGCAGACGTTTTCGCTGGTGTCTTTCAATGCGAGCCTGATCAGGAACTCACAATGACCGAAACACTGCAACAGGTCGTTGGTGAAGACTACAAGATCGAAGGTGCCCGCATTTCCGTCATGCTGAAATTCGGATACATCGTTTCCGACGGACAAATATCACCGGAAAACCTGCTCAAGAAATCCGGCAACGCCCTGGCGAAGGTCCGGCGCGACACCCAGATGCAGACACTCGCTTTCCGTCCGGAAATGGATGTGGCCTTGCAGCGGCGCAGAACGCTTGAAACGGAGCTCTTCAAGGCGATCGTCCGCGACGAACTCCACATGGTCTTCCAGCCACTGGTCAATCTGGCGGATGACACAGTTTTTGGTGTCGAGGCACTGCTGCGTTGGGATCATCGCGAACTCGGACCGATTTCTCCAGCAGAGTTCATTCCGATTGCGGAAGAGAACGGCTACATAGTCGAGCTGGGTGCCTGGGCCTTGAATCGAAGCATGAAGGAAGCGCTGGCCTGGTCCGCACCGCTTCGCCTGTCAATCAACCTTTCCGCCATTCAGTTCAGTCGTGGAAATCTGGTCAGAAACGTCCATGAGGCTCTGGAAAGAACTGGCTTTCCTGCTGAACGACTGGATCTTGAAATCACGGAATCCCTGTTCATAGACGACAGCCTCGATCTGGATTTCCGCATGCAGGAGCTCAAGGCGCTCGGTTGCAGTTTTTCACTCGATGACTTCGGAACGGGTTATTCGTCATTGAGTTACATTCCGAAATACCCGTTTTCGAAGATCAAGCTGGACAGGTCATTTGTGCGTCAATCGATCGCTTCCCAGCAGGATGTTGCCGTCATCGAGGCCGTGTTGCATCTGGCAAAGGGCTATGGAATGTCGGTAATCGTCGAGGGCATCGAGACTTCTGAACAGGCGGGCAAGCTGAGAGAACTTGGCTGCGAGTTTGGTCAGGGCTTCCTGTACGGACGGCCCATGAACTCCGTGCATCTGTCCGCAATGTTGCTAAACGCGGCCTAGGGCAGGACTTTCGAATTGGGCGTTCAGGCCGTTCATGCGCGATTTTCGTTACGCGCGGGACGACGCTGACGGCAGGCGAGGCCGAGCCGCAAACACATGCACGGAAATGGTCAATGCACCTGGAACGGCAGCAGCCCATCAAAGCCGATGGCAGCTGCCGTCAGGTGCGAAACAGTCCAATTCACCTGGTTGCATGCAATACGGAAGGTCAGGGAGGTGTTCAGACGCCTTCCAGGCGCTCCTGAAGTGCCGTGATTTCGTCCGCAAGCGCCTGGGCCTGACGTTGCACGCGGTCCAGCGCCGCACGCATGCTGTCAAGGTCCGAGACGGCGGGGACGTCGGACACAGGTGGCGTGCCGCGGCCGACCAGCAGCCATGTCGGGCTGACATTCAGGACGCCTGCCAGCAGCACAAGCTTGTTCGATCGCGGTTCCGAACGGTCGCTTTCCCAACTTTGCAGGGTGGAGGTCTTGATGCCCAGACGGCGAGCGAGCTGAGCTGTTGACAGACCGGAGGCATCCCGCGCCTTGCAGATCCGCTCACCCAGGGTGTAGTCGCTGCTGCTCGTGGACATTGGTGCACTCCCGTCAGTTCCGGCTGACTCCGCCGCCAGATAAACGGTCCTCTCCGTATGAGGCGAAGTGTTTCTTTTGAAGATTTGGGTCATGGCGCGCACACTTGCACGTCTCGTGTGCACGCCGCAACCGCCAAGGGCGATTTTGTCGCATTAACGGTTCGCGAGGGCGGCTACACGCACGGAGCCTGTCAAAATTGCCGTGGCGGTTTCATTCTTCCAGGGGCAGGACCCATTCATCTGGATGAAATGGCGGGATGAAATTGTCCGGATAGGGGGCGCAAATCTGCTGGAAACCGTCCGGCTTGAAAAGATGTGCAACGACGTTGCCGGGCAAATTCACCCTGTCCCGGAGGGACGCGAAGCGGCGTCTATCTGCTGCGTCAAAGCGCGTGGGCCGGGCAGGAAACCCGCTTGTCTCGCTTTTCCTTGCAGCTCATCGCCGTTTGTTGCGCCATTTCAATCAAAAGAACGAGCCTTGGCCCTAGTATTCACGTTCGAAGAATATGCCGGCCTTGGATTCCCCGTCCGCACCAACTTCGCCGCGAACCTTCAAGCCCCGATCCAGATCGATATCGACCTTGACGCGGCTCGAGCCGCTTCCCGTGCCTTGTTCGACACCGACATAGATATTGTCGTTTATGTATTTGCCGACAGCCACAGACGGTCCGTTTTCGCCGTCCGTATTGATGTCGATCGCGTCCAGGCCGAGAGACTTTCTGATCTGCGCGAGCGGGCCGTTGTCGCTGCCGCCCGTCAGTGTCGCGATGGCGGCGGCAAGCCGGGCGACCTGGGTCGGTGAAAGGTTGCCCACACTCTTGCCGAAGAGGAGCAGCGCCAGCACCTCGTCCTGCGGGAGTTCGGGAGACGAGCTGAACGCAATCTGGGGGTCGTCGGCCTCACCGCTGACTGTGACCGTGATGGTGGTATCGCTCACGGTCGTGGTGGCGGCAAAATCGAGCACCGGTGTGAGCGAGCCTTCAAACGAGGCATTTCCGCGGGAGAACACCAGGCGACGGGTCAGGATGTCCAGCTGCCCCCGTTTCAGGTTGAAGGCACCGACTGCCTGGGGGGAGGCCGTGGTGCCGACGATCTTGAGATCGCCCTGCAGTTCCGCGTCGAGGCCGCGCCCGCGGATGAATATCCGGCCCGGAGCCGAGAGTTGAATGTCCAGTCTCGGCGGAATTGTCTTTTGCTGGGTCTGCGCACGGCCGTTCTCGCCGCCCAGTTCCGCAACTTGTTGTCGGATGGCCTTGGAGGCATTGACGTGACGCACCTCCACTGGAGGGATTGCACCCGGCAGGTATTCGGGAATGGACACATCGGCCTTGTTGATCGTTACGGTTCCGCCGACCAGGGCCGACGCCGAAGTGGATGCCAAAGGACCGGTTACCTTCAGGTCGGCGTCGACCTCCGCGGTGACCAGCCCGGGATCGATATACCGTCCCTTGTTGAGTTTCAGCGAAAGGTCGGTGGGAAAGCCGTTTTTCGTGCCCACCGTGCCGCTCGCCGACAGCGAACCGCCCGTGGCGAGATCGCCGGCAATGCCGTTCAGCGACGCCTGGTCCTGGTTGACCGCGGCCGTTCCGCGGATGTTCTGAACCGTGAGCCCGGTCGACAGGCTCGTGACCTTCAACCCGGCCGGGGTCGCCGTGATCTGGTATTGCGGCGCCGTGGCGGAGCCACTGACGGATCCGGCGAGGGAAATGGCCCCTTCGGCACGAATGCCGGCTTCCAGCAACGGGCGTCTCAGGGCTGCCGTGGGGACGGTTCCATTCAGCGACAGCGCGAGCGGATTGGGCGACTGAATGCCGACGGTTCCGGAGGCGGTGAGGGCGAGGCCGTTCGGATCGCTGACCTTGGTGTTCTGCGAGATCTGATTGTCTTTCAGGTCCCCGGAGGTTGACAGGCTGAGGGCGGCCAGCCCATTGCTGCGGAGTTCGGCGGCTGTCAGCCCCGATCCCGTGATCGACCAGTTCGCCACCGGCGCCGAGGTGCTGCCGGAGGCTGCTGCAGTGCCGGACAGCGTTCCCCCAAGGCCGAGGGAGGGTACGAATGCATTGGCCAGGTTCAGCGGCACCTCTGTCAGGACAGCCTTCAGATCGAGCTGTTCGCCGGCCTGGCCGGACACTTCCAGCGATCCGTCGCCAAGCTGCAGTTCCAGCGGTTCGATCACCGCGGTCCCGTCGGCGTAGGAAATCGTGGTCGGTTGCTTCAACTTGCTGGACAGGCCCTGGTAGCGCATGGCGAGTTCAGAAAGGTCCAACCGGTAGCTCTGGCTCTCCGGCTCGCTGACACGCGCCTTGACGGTCAGGCCGTCCTTGCCGGCGCTGTCGAGATCAACGGTGGCTCCGATCGCGGTTCCGCCGTTGTCGGGCCTCGCCTGGAGCCGGACACTGTGCACCGGTGTGGCATCGGTCAGCAGGTCCGAAACCTCGATGTCGGCAGAAACCGTTTCAGGCGCATATGGGGCCGCAAGGTCGGCTTTCAGGGTGAGGCGACCGATGCTTGCGGAAGGAACGCTGATGTCGCCGCCGGTAATGTCGAGGGCGAGTTTCCTGGTCTGCGGGTCGGCCGTCACGGTTCCGGCAATGCGGCCGCTGATCTCTGTCAAGAGGAGAGGGGACAGGGAGGCGAGGTCGGGTGCATCGATCTCCAGATCGCCCTTCAGCGTCTCGATGGGCTTGTCGAGATCGGCTACTGCAAGCGCGCCGGTCACTGTGTTGCCCGCCAGTTTGATCGAAAGCGGCCTGATATCGGCGCCGCCATCCGTGCTGGTCAGTTCAACGTCAACGGCGACTGGCTGGCCATTGAGTTCGGCGGATGTCTTGATGGTGGCCTTCGGCGCCGATGGATCGGCGATCGCCTGCGCGGAGAATTGCAGGTCGTCGAGAGGCGTCCCTGCCAGAAGGATCTGTTTTGACGAGGCTTCCGCCTGCACCTCGAGTGCCGCAAGCGCACCGGACGTGCTTGCTTCCAGGTCGAGACTGCCGGAAAGCTGCGGATCCACCTGAGCGAGGTCGGCCAGGCTGGCCGTCAGCGTGGATGCCAGTTCGTCCTGGCTGTAGCGGGCCGACCCCTTGGCGCTCACCTGGTCATTGTCCAGCGTCAGGCTTTCGACATCGACATCCGCCGTACCGTTCAGAGCCAGTGTGAGATCGGTACGGGTCTCGCCCGCAAGCAGCGCATCGGCCTGGGAAATGCCCGTGATCAGATCGCGGCTGATCAGGGACGCGGTCGCCGAGCCGGTTATGGTTGCAGGATCCAGATCCGCCGTGAACCGCCCCTCGATGCTCCCGCCGAGATCCCGTCCGGCAAGCGCAGATAGCTTCGCCAGGTCGCGCAGGGACAGGCGGCCCTGGCCGGTGACACGGTCAGCTGACAGCGCAGTGTCTGTAACGGCAAGCGCCGCCACTGCGGACGACAGGGCGAATTCGGCGATCCGAGCGGATCCGGCCTTGCCATCCAATGACCCGGTTCCGTTGAGGGACAGTGGGCCGGTCAAGGGGGCCGTTTGAGCTGTCAGGCCTTCCAGCCCCGTCACATTGAGCGACACGGAATAGGGTGTGGTCAGGACATCGGGCGTCAGATCGGCGCCGTCACCGGAGGCTGTCAGCTGGATTGAGCCGGTGCGCGCCTCGCTTGTCTGGAAAGATGCAAGGCCCAACTTCACCGCCCAGTCCGCGTTGGCTTGTTGCCCGGATACGGAAACCTGACTGTCGAGCGGGCCGAACGCAATGCGCCGTTCGCCGATATCCAGCGCGATCAGCGCGCCATTGCCGGCACCGACCGAAAGGTTGGCGGACGCTTCCACCTTGTCGCCTGTTAGTTCAGCCCGTGCATCCAGGTCCACGGTTTGCGTCTTGAGGGCAATATCTGCGGCAAGGGGGGCAAAGTCGGGCGAGAATCGTGCGGTTCCTGCGGCATTGGTCGTTCCCAGCACAAAGGCCTGCGCCGCCGGCGGGGCCAACGGCGCGAGGTCACCGTCCAGATCGAAGGTCAGGTGGCGTTCGGAGGCAGTTTCCTTGAGGGTCGCCGATCCGGTCACCGTGGACCGGCCGTCGAGCGCTATGTCGAGCGTGGCGGCCCAGTCGGTCAAAGGGCCGTTCCCCTCCAGGGAGACATCGAGCGCGGGCAGGTCAGGGACTTCGAGCAGGCGTGCGGCCAGCCCGCCGCGCGGTTCGGAAACACTGATGTCGAAGAGGAGGGTTTCCGCCGCCGGTTCGAATTGCGCCTTGGCCACCAGGCCAGCCTCGATGCCGTCGATGCGGTGAACGTCGAGATCGGCGGTTACGAGGGCCGGATCCAGCGCAAATGAACCGGCACCGGACGCTGTCAGGGACACGGGCGCACCCAGCAATCCGTCGCCGAGATTGATTTCCCCGATCGAGAGGCTGTCCAGTGTGATGTTGAACGGCAGGGCCAATCCACCGGCCCCGGTGCTGTCTCCACCCGCTGCCGTCGTCTCCTCCGGTTGCGGCGCCGGCGGCCTCTGGAAGTCGACCTGGCTTGCCGTGAGCGAGGCAATGTCGATGTCTCCGGACAGCAGTTGAAGCGGATGCCAGGCGGCCGCGATCCCGGAGACGGTCAACCAGATCCCTTCCTGGTCGGCAATGCCGACCCTGTCTACGCCGGCATCCAGGGCAAAACTGACATAGAGACCTTCGACGGTGATTTGCCGGTCCGGTGTGGAGGCAAGCGAACTGACGATGCCGGAGACAAGATGACGTCCCGACGGCACCTGAAGCACTCCGATGACCAGCACCGGAACGGCGATCGCTACAAGGATCAGGAATCCGAGGATTCTCAGGGACAGATTGACAAAACGCATGTGCGTTAAAAAGCCTGGCTCAAACCGACATAGAGGGCAAAATCCGGATCATCCTGTTCCGGATCCAGCGGGATGGCCGCATCGACTCGAAGCGGTCCTATCGGGGTAAAGTAGCGCAGGCCGGCACCGACGCCCACCTTCAGGCTTTCGGAAAAATCGGGAATACTGTCTTCATACGCATTTCCGGCATCGACAAAACCGACAATGCCGATGGTGTCCGTCACCTTGACGCGCACTTCACCCGACAGCTCGAGCAGGGAGCGCCCGCCAACCACTTCGCCGTTCAGGCGAGGACCGACATTGCGGTATGCGTAGCCGCGGATGGAGCCTCCGCCGCCGGCAATGAAGCGCCGGCTTGCCGGAACGGATTCGACCGAGGGGGCGACAATGGACCCGGCGGAAACGCGGCCGGCCAGAATGAACCGTTTGGCTTCGTCCAGGGCGTAATAGCTCGAAACGGTGCCCTTGACGAAACCCATGGCATTGGAATTGAGCGCATCATAAGCCGGTTCGGCGAACAGCGCGGCGAAGACCCCCTTCGACGGATTGAGCTTGTCGTCCCGGTTGTCGAAGGTCAGCCCTGCCGGCAGTCCCACGAGCAGGTAATCGCCGGTGCCGAAGGCATCTTCCTCGTTGGCGTAGTAGATTTCCGCCCCGGCGCGGCCCTTGAGCTGTTCGGAAAACTCCCGGTTGAGAAAGGCGTCATAGGTGATCGACCGGCTCTTGTAGGCGTCCGGGTTTTCCTGCCGGGCTGCAAGGCTGGTGGAGAAACTTGTCAGTGGTCCGAAGACCCCGGGCTTTTCGAACGCGATCCGCGTGGAATATTCAAGGTTCTCAAGGTTTTCATTGCCGATACGGCCGACGGATCCTTCCACTGAAAGAAGTTCCCCGCGTCCGAAAAGATTGCGCCTGCGCCAATAGGCTTCGACTCCAAAACCCTCCGTGCTGGACCAGGAAGCTCCGGCCCCTATGACATGCCGTTTTCGTTCACTGACTTCGATGAGAATAGGCAGTGATCCGTCCGGCCCCGCGATGTCGCCTTCGACAAGGCGGATTGAGGAAAAAATGCCAAGTTCATTCAGCCGTTTGCGGGCTCTGGCCAAGTCTTCCGGCGAATAGATGCCACCTTGCGGCAACATCGCCTGCTGTATGACAAAGCCGGGATCGGTCACGTCCGTACCGCTGACCGACACCTGGCCGAAGCGGGCCTGTGGGCCGGTGTCCGCGACCAGCGTGACGTCGAGCCTGTTGGTGGCGTGATCCGCGGTGATGCGGCGTTCGGCAATCCTGGCCTTCGGATAGCCGCGGCCTCTCAGCACATTGACGATCTGTCGTTCGGCGGCAAGGACCTTGCCGGAGGCGGCAAGGTCACCGCTGGTAAGCCCCCAGAAGGCGGGGTCGCTCGACAGATCGTTGCCGCGGGTCTCGATCGCGATCTTTCCAAAGGTAAAGGCCGGGCCCGGCGAGACCAGTATCGCAACCTTCACAGGGCGGCCATCGGGAAGGTCGCTCCGCTCAAGAGCGGTTTCGAGTGGGATGCCGGCGAGGGATATATCGACCGTGCCGCCATAACGCCCGTCCGCATATAGCTGTGCGATTAGCCGTTCGCGATCGGATAGGGCTCGTGCAATAAGGCCGGCTTCGCCGGAAGGAGGCTGGTTCTGCTGCTGGACCAGAAGAGAAGCGGCTTCGAGGTCTTTTTGCGGTTCGTCCGACGTTCCGGAAACACTCAAGGTGGCTTCGTAGGGTGTCGGGTCCGGAACAGCCTCGGTTTCCGCCTCGCCGGATTCGAAGAACTTCCAGCCGAAAATCTCGAAAGCGTGGCCAGGCAATGCGGTTGACGCAAGCAACAGGCACGTGAGGCCGATTCCCGTCAGCCTGCGGGCATGCCAAAACGCGCCGGCGGCGCGCAGGACTGCCGGCGAAGGAAGCGTCGAATGACGCACGCCGACACATTGGCCGGACTTGCAGGACGGTAGACCCTTCACTTACTCCCGCCTGTCGGATTGGCAGGCCTGGACACACAGAGCATTCTGTCTCGATCCAGCCCACTGCGTTTGCAGCCCCTACGTTAATCAGCTTAGGGAACCATGGTTAAAACAATCCGAACACGATACACCATGTCACCTGAAGAAGCGCAAGGGAGAAGCTGCGCCGGCGCTTTGGCGCCGGCGGGCTCCACGGGTCGGCGTCCGGATTGCCCGCAGGCAACGCCCCTGGCTTAAAACAGGGCCTCTTCTTCGGGAAGACCCAGAAGACGCCGGGCCGCCGTAAGCGTGTTTACCATCAGCATCGCAATCGTCATCGGTCCGACGCCGCCTGGAACAGGCGTGATCGCACCGGCGTGGCCGACAGCTTCCTTGAAGGCGACATCGCCGACCAGGCGGTTCTTGCCTTCGCCGAGTTCCGGGGCCGGAATACGGTTGATACCGACGTCGATGACGGTGGCGCCGGGTTTGATCCAGTCACCCTTGATCATTTCAGGACGTCCGACAGCGGCAACCACGATGTCGGCCGCGCGAACGACAGCCGGCAGGTCTCGCGTACGGCTGTGTGCGATCGTGACCGTGCAGCTTTCCTGCAAAAGAAGGCTGGCCATTGGTTTGCCGACAATGTTGGAGCGGCCGACCACGACCGCGTTGAGACCGGCCAATGTGTCGCCGAGCGTGCGCTTCAAAAGCACCAGGCTACCGGCCGGTGTGCAAGGGACCAGTGCGCTGCCGCGTTCACCGGCCGTCAAAAGGCCGACATTGACGGGATGAAATCCGTCGACGTCCTTTTCCGGGCGGATCAGTCTGAGGACCTTGCTCTCATCGATATGGCCGGGCAGGGGCAGTTGAACCAGGATCCCGTGGATTTCAGGGTCGTTGTTGAGCTGCTCGACAAGGGCCAGAACGTCCGCCTCGCTGGTGTCGGCTGCCAGCGTGTGCTTGACGGAATGGAAGCCGCAGGCCTCGGCGGCCCGGTCCTTGTTGCGCACATATACCTGGCTGGCCGGGTCCTCGCCGACGAGAACGACTGCGAGACCGGGGCGTTTGCCGCTTGTGGACAGCAGATTGGCTGCGCTGTCGGTGATTTCCTGCCTGACGGATTCCGCGATGGCTTTGCCGTCTATGATTTGAGCCTGGGACATTCGGTCTCCCTGATTGTCGTGCATCGTCTCGATTGAACCGGGCCAAGCTATAATGTGCAGTCCGCAATCAAAAAAGGCCGTTTGCGTCGTTTCATGCTCTGGTTTCGTCATTCGCCGCCGGAACGGTCAAAGTGCGCGGGAAAAAGCATCCAGCTCCGAAACGGCGCAAACGATGTGATACAGCGAACTGGCAGGAGCCGGTTCGTCCTTGAATGCGCCGTCGGCAGCCATCTTGTCGCGCCAGAGGCCAGCCGGTGCGTTGTCCAGATAAAGCCGCAGCGCCTGAACGGCATCTGGTATGTCGGCCAGATAGGCGAGGCGCTCGGGGCCGTTCGAAACTTGTGCCAGGGCGATGGCGGCCTTGAGCCATTCAGTCTGCGCCCACAGGCGTGCGACAGGATCATGGACGGAAAAGTCGTCTTTCATGGCCATGAAAGCGACGCCGCGGCTTTCATCGATGCCATAGGTCCAGCCTATGTCGTAAAGGCGCCTTGCTGCCACCAGGGCGCCCGCATCTGCGCGCGAGCCCCCCCATCTCACAAGAAGCCACGCCCACTCGAACTGATGCCCGGGTTCCATGATCCGTCCGGGTGTTCCTTCGGCCGGTGTCCAGTCGAGTGCGAAAAACTCGCGAAGACCGCCTGAGACGGGGTCGATGAATCGCGTCAAGGCGAGTTCGGCGATTTCGTCGGCAAGGTCCCGCCATAATGGATCATCGGACACCTCCTCCCAGGCAAGGCAGGCTTCAAGCATGTGCATATGAGGGTTCGAGCACAGCGGGAGGCGATCGGGAACGGCTTCGTGAAAACCGGCTTCGGAATGATGATAGCCGTCCAAAAGGCGCCTGATCAGTTTGGCGGCCTGCGAGACGGCACGGTCCCTTCCTGCGGGAACTGCACGGGCCACCTGGGCGAGACCGAAAAGCGAAAATGCCTGGTTGTAGAGATCGAAGCCAGGATCGCTGAGGGTGTCGTCCCAGGCAACGGCGGCGGCGAAGGTGTCGTCTTCCAGAAGAAAGGACCCGAGATACCAGTCCTGCAGTGCTGTCGCGATATCCGCTGCGGGGCCGGTCCAGCCAAGCCTTGCACCTTCCAGGAAGGAATAGATCTGTCTCGGGACGACACGTGCCCGGCATGCCGACCGGGTGCCTTCCAGGGTGTCCAGGCTGATTGCCTCACTGCATCTGCCCCGCACCGGATCGAATCCTTCGCGAGCCCAGAGGGGCAGTCCGTCCTCGACAAGCCATCTCGTTAAATCTAACGATAAGATTTTAATAGTATCTGTAGTGTTTGGTGATGATCTTGCGGTCATGGAGTATCCCGGAGCCCATGAATTCAATGTCGAACAGACAGGGCACACTAATGCGGCTTCCCTGGAGGGCCAAAGGCCATAAATCGGAAATTAATCAATTCACTAGGAAAACAGGCCTACTGTTACAGCAAAGTCACAGCCGGGAGCTTTCTCCAGGGGATACCATCGATGCGTCTTGGACATCATGGCATGGGGGTGCTACCAGACTGGCAGCAAAATGGGTGGAACGGGTGCTGATGCGGAATTTGTTGGTTTTGGTGGCTGCGGGGAGCTTGTTCGGATGCGCTGCCCTGCCGGGTGACGGTCCGGCTGCCATCAATATAACGACGCAGGACGTTGAGACGAGTGCTCAGGCGGGCGACTACACGGTCGTAACCGTCAGTCCCGATAACATTGAGACCATCAGAGCCTATCGTCCGCTGGCTTTCGCCAACCAGTTTCGTGGTGTCGGTGGTGGCGGTTCTCCCACGCTTCTTGGGGTCGGCGATACGCTGACCGTGACCATCTGGGAAGCGTCGCCCGACGGCCTGTTTTCCAGCGGCAACAGCGGTTCAAGCCAGATTCCGTCCGTGGTTGACGAGAACGGCTACATTTTCGTTCCCTACGCCGGACGCGTCCGGGCCGCCGGCCTGAGCATCGAGGGCCTGCGCCAGTCGGTCCAGAAGAAGCTTGTCGGCAAGGCCGTCGAGCCTCAGGTGCTAATCTCCTTGCGCGACAAGTTGAGTTCGACCGCAGTGGTGGTCGGCGATGTCGCCAAGCCCGGTGTCTATCCGCTGCCATTGCGGAACACACGCCTGCTTGACCTTGTCGCCGAGGCCGGTGGGGCGCGTGAGGCAACCTACGAAACCGTCGTGACGCTCAAGCGCGGCAAGCGGGCGGGAACAACGCGCCTGGAAGATCTGTTCGACTATCCGGAGAACAATGTTCTGATTTCGCCCAACGACAACATCCTGTTGTCGCATAGGCCCAGGACTTTCTCGGCGTTTGGCGCCGTGAAGGACAATCAGCTCGTCCCGTTCAGAACCAAGACGGTGACGATGGCGGAAGCGCTCGCAACCGTTGGCGGTTTGCGCGACGAACGGGCAGATGCGAACGGTGTTTTCCTTTTCCGGTACGAAGACGGGGCGCTGGTCAAGCGTCTGAAACCCGAATTGGCTCAGAAGATCGGCTCCACGCAAAGCGTACCGCTTGTCTACAAGCTGAGCCTGCGGGATCCCAAGGGTTTCTTCATGTCCCAGCATTTCGAGATGCGGGACAAGGACATTCTGTACGTATCCAACCACCCGACCGCGGAACTCGGCAAATTCCTGCAGATTATCGCTCCGCTCATCAGCAACTACTCGACTGTTCAAAGAATTACCGATTAATAGTTGATGGATGGAATGCATTGCGCCGAGCCCTGCGAAGGCCTGGGCGCCCAGGCCGACGGATTGGCAATTTGGCATGAGTTCAGTCAGCTCCATGGTGGTGCTCTTTTTACAAGGCCCACCCGGTGTGTTTGCGCGTACAATCGCGGACAGCCTTGAGAAGGCGGGCGCGAAAACCTGTCGTGTGAATCTGTGCGCCGGAGACTGGCTTGGCTGGCACGACCGCCGCTGCACCTCATATCGAGGCAGTCTGGAAGACTGGCCTGACTGGCTTCGCTCCTTTTGTGTGCAACGCAAGGTCACGCATATCGTCTATTATGCGGATCGGGTTCCTTACCACGTTGCCGCTGCTGAAGTCGGCGCGGAGCTGGGGCTGACCTGCCTGACCTACGAAAATGGCTACCTTCGCCCGGACTGGATCACGCTGGAACACTGCGGCATGTCGGCGCATTCGCGCTTTCCGGACGATCCCGACCTGATCCGTCGCCTGGGCAGTGCGCTTCCGGACATCGACCGCCGGCCGCGCTACAGGTACCCGTTCATCAACGAGGCCGTGAACGAAGTCAGCTGGAATGTCGCCAACGTGTTTTTTGCCTTGGCTTATCCGCGATACGTGCGGGACAAGCTCTATCACCCGATCATCGACTATCTGAGCAATATTCCTCGATTTGCCCTGGCCAGGCGCCGCAACCGGCACGCCAATCACGTGATCGACGACATCATTTCGACGGATCTTCCCTACTACGTGTTTCCGCTTCAGCTGCAGAGTGACTATCAGCTGCGGTTCAACTCGCAATATGATCACATCGCCGAGGCTGCCGAAGAGGTGATCCACTCCTTCGCGCAACATGCTCCGAGTGCCGCCCGGCTCGTGTTCAAGATCCATCCGCTGGACAACGGCATGGAACCCTGGGTCCGTATCCTGCGCACGATCGCCAAGAAACACGGCGTAAAGAAACGGGTCCTGCTTGTCGACGGCGGCAAACTCAACCTGTTGTTGGAACATGCCGCCGGGTCCTTGACCATCAACAGCACGACCGGCCTTCACTCTTTGCGCGCCCGGTGCCCAACCAAGGTTCTCGGAATCGCCCTGTACGATCTTCCGGGGTTGACGTGCCAGAAGTCGCTGGACGAGTTCTGGCGCCACGGGTCGGCCCCGGACGCCGAGCTTCTCGATGCGCTTGAACGATTGCTGGCTGCCTCCATTCAAGTGAAAGGCTGCTTCTACACGCGGGAGGGCAGGGAAGCCGCCGCGGACTTGATGGCCGAAAGGATTGTCAATGACACGGTCAACCAGCCCGACGCATTGTGTGACCGGCCACCGCGCCTGGAAAAGGCCGTGTCACGCGGAATTGCCACGACCTTCGCGCAACAGTTGAAGACAAGAGGCAAGACTGAACGGTGGTCTCATGCCTGGCGCCGCTGACCTCAAGGCGTCCACGAACACCGGAAACGAGGCGGGGCGGCGTGTCCTGTTCCTGCAAGGTCCGTTGTCTCCCCTGTTCAGACTGGTCGGAGATCTTTTGAAGACCCGGGGAATGACCGTCTTCCGTATCAATTTCTGCGCCGGCGACTGGCTGCATTGGCATGGCGAGGGATGTGCCAACTTCAAGGAAACCTCTTCGGAATGGCCGGGCTACATCGAGCGTTTCCTGGTCCGGAACAAGATAACCGACCTTGTCCTCCACGGTGACCAGCGGATCTACCATCGCGTGGCCGTCAAAAAGGCGCTTGAGCTCGACATACATGTCGCGGTGACCGAACTCGGTGCGCTGCGGCCCGGCTGGATGACGCTGGAGCGGAATGGCCTGTCCACCCTGAGCCATTTTCCGACCGATCCGGACGCAATCCGGGACATTGCCCGGCGCGCCGGCAATGTCGACTTGAAACCCATGTATCCGTCTTCCTTCTGGCTCCAGACGGCTCCGGATGTCATCTACAACCTCGTCAACGTGTTCCTTTCTCCGCTGTTTCCCGGGTACGAGCGGCACACGATCTATCCGCCGGTGGAAGAATACCTGCGCGGTGCCGTGCGCCTGCTCAAGGAAGGGCAACGCACGCATCTTGCGGAAACGTCCCTCAGGCAGGTGCAGGATTCCGGAAAACCGTATTTTGTTCTGCCGATACAGCTGGAGGGCGACTTCCAGCTTCGACGCCATTCGCCTTACGACAGTTTCGTCGAGGTCCTGCAAACCGTCTTCAGTTCCTTCGCTTCAACGGCGCCGGCTGAAACCCGGTTGATCCTGAAAAGCCACCCGCTGGACGTCGGGTTCGAGAACTGGGCGCAGGTCTCGAAGGAATTGGCGGCCAAATACGATCTGGGCACGAGAGTGCATTATCTGGACGGAGGCGGCCTGGCAAAGCCCTTCGAAAAGGCATCAGGCGTGGTCACGTTGAATTCCACCGCGGGCCTGGAAGCCCTCCAGGCGTGCCTTCCCGTCAAAACCCTGGTGCCGGCGCATTATGATATCGATGGGCTGACGCACCAGGGCAGTCTCGAAACCTTCTGGAGCGAGCCGGAAGGACCCGATCCGGAGCTGTTGACGGCTTATGTCATCGCTCTGGCGGCGAGCACCCAGGTCAGAGGGTCGATTCACAATCGGGAAGGTGTCGTGGTAGCGGCGCGGAACATTGCGGAGCGGATCGAGGCGCATTCGATCAATGCGTTCGGTGCATTCGTGGATCCTCCGCCAAGGCTGGCACGGGCCCGTGCACTCGGGGTGCCGCTATGACGGATCTGGAAAGACTGGGGTCCAGAATTCTGCGGCTTGGAGACCCGGCGCTGAAACCGCTCAGGTCACGTGTTGCCATGGCGCTCGGAACAGGTGTCCTCCCACCGCCGCATACCGGGCGGCGATACCACGCGGTTGGCGAGGACATGATCCTGCGATCCGGATTTGCCGTGAATCCGTCTGCCACAGAAGTGCTGGCGGTTTTGGACGGACCGACCTCACATGAGGCACAGCGTCTCCCGGCCAGCCTTGTGCTGTTGTCGGGCAGCGGTGCTGCGGAGAAAGCCGGGCAGGGACCGCAGAAACTTGCCCATGCGCTGGTGCGCTCGGTCCGTCAGGCACAGCCGGTGAGTGTTTTCAAATTTTCCGATTTCTGGCGCTCGCATGCCTTCAGCTGTGAAGCCGCCGGCGAGCAAGTGAAGGCCGGACGATTGGGCCGAGCTTTGGACCGTTTGCTGCGGCAGGTGGATGAGCGGTACGCGGAAGACCCGCTGGACGCAGGCATCTTGCAGGCTTGCGAGGCTGAAGGCATTGCCCTGAACGAGTTCCTCGATCGCCTTCTGACCTGGCGCACCGTCTGGTTCTCTCCCTATACGGGACGCCCGGTTTTGCCGGAAGTGGCTGCGGAAATCTGCAAGACCATGCACGCGCATTGGCAGGAAAATTCGGTTCCAGGTCATTGTTACGGCGCCCAGTATTGGAACCATCCCTCGATCCGCGCGACTTTTTCCGGAAAGGGGGGAGATGTCAGCTTTCATGAAACCCAGTCCGAAACGGTTGCTGCCGCCCGGGCCAGTGGAGGGCGCATTCTGTCCTGGGCCGGAAGAACGGATCCCGGTTTCGAAGCCGAATGTGCAAGCAGGAACATTCCGCTTCTCCGGATAGAGGACGGCTTTCTGCGCTCGGTCGGCCTTGGGGCGGGCCTCGCGCGCGGAGCGATGCTGGCAGTGGACGATCTCGGTATCTATTACGATCCCTCCCGGCCAAGCCGGCTTGAGGTTCTGCTGCAGAACCACGAATTGTCGGAACAGGAATACCGGCGCGGTGAAACCCTGATTGACCTCATCAGGCAGGCCAGGGTGTCGAAATATAATTTCGGAAGGTCCCGGGCATTCGAATTTCCTGCGGGCAAGACCAGGATACTGGTGCCTGGACAGGTGGCCGATGATGCGGCGATCCGCAAATCCCGGTCCGCGACCATCGATTGCGCCAACACGCCGAACGTGAATGTCGACCTGCTGCGGCTCGCGCGGGCGCGCAATCCGGACGCGTTTCTTGTGTTCAAGCCCCATCCGGACGTGGAGACCGGATTGCGCAAGGGCAAGGTGCCTCCGGATCAGGCGCTGGAATATGCCGACCTGATTGCACGGGACGCCAACATCATCGACCTTATCGAAGCCGTTGACGCGCTGGAGACCTTTTCGTCGCTCTCCGGCTTTGAAGCGCTGTTCCGCGGAAAGAAGGTCGCCGTTCACGGCGCACCCTTTTATGCTGGCTGGGGCCTGTGTGAAGATCTGACGCCGATCGAAGGCAGGACACGGCACCGTAGCCTGCCGGAGCTGGTCTATCTTGCTCTTGTGCAATACGCACGGACGATCGATCCGGTCACCCTGCTGCCGTGCACACCGGAATTTCTGGTATCCAGACTGGCGGCGCAGCGGACGGACCGGAAACATCTATTGATAACCGCCGCGAAGCGGCATGCTTCGTGGCTCGGCCGGAAGCTCGGATTGTGACAGGAACGAGGTAGGGTCAATGTCGGGCAGGCAGGACAGGGTCATCGTATTGACCGGGGCCAGCGGTGGAATCGGCCAGGCGCTTGCGCGGGAATTCGCCGGACCTGGAACATATTTCGCCCTGATTGCGCGTGACGAAAGCCGCTTGCAGCCGCTCCTGGAGGAATTGCGCGCAGCGGGCAGCCAGGGGGAAGTGCGTGCCATCGACATTCGAGACCGGGAGACGCTTCACGCCTACCTGAAGGATCTGGACGGTCGCCGCCCGGTCGACCTCGTGATTGCCAATGCCGGCGTAACCGCGGGGCTCGGACCGAACCGAACGCGTGAGCTGGATGCCGACAGCGACAGGCAGATCGACGTGAATTACCGCGGTGTCGTCAACACGATAACGGGCGCAATCGACGCCATGCAGCAGCGGCGGCGCGGCCAGGTCGTACTGATTTCTTCCCTTGCCGGCATGAGGGCGTTGCCGGACATGCCCAGTTACAGCGCGACCAAGGCCGCGCTGATCAGCTACGGCCACTCCCTGCGCGGCTGGCTGAAGCCGTTCGGTGTCTCCGTAACGATCATTTGTCCGGGTTTCGTCACGTCTCCGATGTCGGCGCGTCACAAGGGGGCAAAACCCTTTGAAATGCCGGCCGACCGGGCAGCCAGGCTGATGCACCGGGCCATCTTGAAGCGGAAAGCCTTCTACGCCTTCCCGTTCCTTCTGGCCTTGGGAATTCGCTTGCAGAACCTGCTGCCACCGAAACTCGGTGATGTCTTCATGGGGGGGTTCGACGTGGAGATCGAGCAGGATCCCAGGTACGACGATCCGGATAGACATCATCGCGACGCCGGCTGAAGAGCCGGCCTTCAGGACATGGGAAAAACCGCTACCGGGCGGCCTTGATCAGCCGATCAACCGCGGTGCCGTCGGCGCGCATGGCCTCAAGTTCCGCCGCCGTTGTCTCGACCGCGCGGGCAATCTGCTCTTCGGTGTGCTCGCTGGTGATGAAGAACCGGATACGCGCGGATTTTTCAGGCACAGCGGGGAAAATGATCGGCAGCGCGTTGATGCCCTTTGCGAGCAACCTGTTGGAAAGCGTTGCCGCACCCGCGGAATCGCCGACAATGACCGGCACGACGGCATAGCCCGCACTTGGTCCCGTGTTCAAACCCGCTTCCCTGGCGAGCTTCAGGAACAGGGCGCCGTTCTTCTGCAGTCGCTCGACACGTTCCGGTTCGTTTTCGAGCATTTCCGCGGACGCGATGGCCGCGCCGGCCAGGGCCGCGGACAGGCCTACGGAAAACACGAAACCGGGCGCTGTCACCTTCAGATAATCGCAAAGGACCTTGGAACCGGCGATGTAGCCGCCGCAGGACGAGAACGTCTTGCTGAGCGTGCCCATCCATATCTCGACTTCGTTCGGGTCGATATCAAAATGCTCCGCAATGCCCTTACCGGTCTTGCCGAGCACACCGATGGAATGGGCCTCGTCGACCATCAGCCAGGCGTCGTAGGCCTGCTTGAGTTTGACGATCCGCCTGAGGTCCGGAAAATCGCCGTCCATTGAATAAAGGCCTTCGACGATGATCAGGACCTTGTCGAACTTGTGCCTGTGATCGGACAGCAACTTTTCCAGGCCGTCCAGGTCGTCATGGGGGAAATTCATCCGGGTCGCGCCGGACAACCTGACACCTTCGGCAATCGAATTGTGCACGAACGCGTCGGTCAGAACCAGGTCGCCCTTGTGCATCAGATGACCGATCGTTGTCACGTTGGTGGCATGACCGGAGACCATGACGATCGACGATTCCACCCCGTGTATCCGCGCCAGCGCTGCTTCCAGCTGCGCATGAAAGGGACGTTCTCCGGCCACGATCCGGCTTGCCGAGACGCTGGTGCCGAAGCGGTCGATATAGGACTTGGCTGCCGCGCTGACACTCGGATGCCCATTCAGTCCCAGATAATTGTAGGACGCGAAATTGTCGTAGTTGCCGCCGTCAATGACACTTGTGCCTGCGGCCAGTCCGTCATGGGCGCGGAAAAAGGGGTTTTCGATGCCCATCATGTCCGCGGCCGCACGATGCATCTGAAGCTGCTTGACCTGCGGCAGCTCCTTGAAATCGTATACCTTGCGCTTCGGTGCAACCGCGGCCGGGCGGTCTCCGGCTGATGTGGTCCGCCCACGGGCGGACCGGCGATTGGCTTTCAAGCTGTCCATCAGCTTGGCGCGATCATCTGCGCCCATTCCCGATATTCCTTAAATGATGCCGGTTACAGGAAGGACCCAAGCTCCCGGCTCTTGTTTTCAACTTCGGCGGCGACGTCGGACAGGTCCTCCGTCTCCGGACGATTGTCATCCATATGCAGGCTGGCAAGCTGCTGCGTCTCGTCGGAAATGCCGGTCGCATTTTCCTCTCCAAGGACGCGATTTGCAACACGCCCGGACAGGTCGATCAGCGTGGCGCCGTTTGCCAGCGACATCAGCGGAATGTCGATCCCCAGCTGACGTTCCGCGCTCATTCGGAGTTCCAGCGCCATCAGGGAATCCATGCCGATGTCGGAAAGCGGTTTGTGCGGATCGATTTCCTCAGGCGATATGCGCAGGATCTTTCCGATTTCCGCAGCCAGAAGCTTGGCGACGGTCTGGGCGGCGGTTACCTGGTCCATGCCTTCCAGCATGGCGGCAAGGTCGATCATGCCGTCCGCGCCGGCGTCGTCTTCGTCGCCGAGCCCGAGCAGGCTGACAAGCGGCGTGCCGACAAGCGCCAGGTCCTTGCGGGCGGCCTGCCAGTCGATCCGTGCATAGCCGAGGGCAGCGCGCTGAACATCGGTGTCGTCCGGCAGCGCCATCAGGGCCATCAGACCGTCCAGGGCTTCCTTGGCGGTCAGGGCATGACGGCCAAGCTTGCGCGAGAGCATCTCGTTGACGTCCTCGTTGCGGGCCAGGTAACCGGCATCGGAAATGGCGCCCCAGGCAACGGCAAGAGCCGGACGGCCGTCGGAGCGGCGTTTGCGCGCTAGCCCTTCGAGGTAGCCGTTCGCGGCGACATAGTTCGCCTGGCCCGGGTTTCCGACAAGAGTGGTCGCGGAGGAATACAAGACGAAGTGATCGAGCGGATCGTCGCCTGTCAGGCGGTCAAGCAGCTCCGCACCGCGGATCTTGGGCGCGAGCACGCTGGTCAGGCCGTCATGATCCATGTTCGCGATCAGAACGTCGTTCAAGACCATGGCGGTATGGAACACACCCTTGAGCGGTTTGCCCTCGGCCCGGATCTCCGCGAGTGCCTTCTTCAGGGCGCTTTCATCTGTGATGTCGCAGGCGTATCCCTTGACCGAGGCGCCGCGTTCGGAAAGCTGCGCGATAACATCCTGTGCATCGGGATTGGCGTCGCCGCGCCGGCTGAGGACTGCGAGCGTTCTGGCGCCATGATCGACGAGCCGATGCAGAAGCGCTGCGCCGAAACCGCCGAAACCGCCCGCAACCAGGTACACCGCGTCACCGTCGAAGGCGACTTCGCGTGCGGCCGGCACGCTTTCGGGAACTTCCGGTGGACGGATGACGATCTTGCCGATATGGCCGGCCTGCTGCATCAGGCGGAAGGCATCGACCACATCCTCCGCCTCGAACACCCGGTGCGGAAGCGCACGCAGCGTGCCATTCTCGAACAGCTCGACCAGTTTGACGAAAAGGTCCTCGGCGAGTTTGGGCTGGCGGGTCAGCAACTGGTCGGCATCGATCCCGAAATAGGTCAGGTTCTGCCGGAAGGGCCGCAGGCCGATGCGCGTGTTGCCGTAGTAGTCCCGTTTTCCGAGCTCCAGAAAACGTCCGAAGGGCTTGAGGACTTCGATACTGCGTTCCATGGCGTCGCCGAACAGCGAATTCAGCACCACGTCGACCCCTTCGCCGCCAGTCTCCGACATGACGGAGTCGACAAAGGCCAGACTTCTTGAATCCAGGACGACATCGGCGCCCAGAAGCTTCAGGGTGTTCCGCTTGTCTTCCGAACCGGCTGTGGCAATGATCCTCGCGCCGCGCCATTTGGCGATCTGGAGCGCGGCAAGCCCGACACCTCCGGCACCGCCGTGGATTAACACGGTCTCGCCTTCAGAGAGTTCCGCGAGATGGACAAGGGCGTAATAGGCGGTCAGGAATGTCACCGGGATTGTCGCGGCTTCCTCTGCCGAGACGGTGCTCGGCATCGGTGCGCAGCCGCTTTCATCGACCGTGACATGCGTGGCGAAACAGGCAGGTGCGAAGGTAATCACCTTGTCGCCGGGACGGAACCGCGTAACGTCCGGCCCGACGGCAACAACGTGTCCGCAGCATTCCATGCCAAGTGTCGGTCCCGCGAAGCCGTCTTCCAGCGCTTCTTCCGGCAAAAGGCCGAGGGCCCACATGACATCCCGGAAATTCAGTCCGCTGGCTTCAACCGCGATCTCGACATCCCGGCCATCCAGTGGTTTGCGCTCGACGGCGCGCCAGACCAGCTGATCGAGAGAGCCCTGCCGTGCAATGTCCAGCCGCATCGCAGGGGTGGCGCCTGCAGGCAATTCCGTTTCGGACAGGACGCCGCCGTTCAGCAGGCGAATTCCCGACCGCGTCTTGCTGTCCAGAACGATCTCCCGCTCGCCATTCGCTGTCAGGATTTCGTCTGCAACGCGGGCGGCGGCTATTCCTGGCTCGAGATCCGGCGAAACATCGATCAGTTTCAGGTGGGCGTCAGGGTATTCGTTCATCACGACCCGGCCAAAGGCCCAGATGCCGGCTTGGTTCGGCGCCGCCGCCTTGCCCCCGGCAATATCCTGGGCACCGGCGGGTGCGAGCAGAGTGACCTGGCCGCTGTCTGGGCCGAGGGCCTTGAGGATCGTCATGAGGCTGAAGGCGCGAGAATCCACGGACGCCAGAGCATCACCGGTTTTGTCATACGCACCGAGAAGATGGACCACCCGGCCGTCGTGGTCGGCCAGGAGTTTGGAGAGGGCTTTGTGATCCTCATCGGCCAACTGGTCAGTGTCCAGAGCGGCACTCCAGATGTTTTCACCCAGTTGTTCGGTCACGTCACCAGGGACCAGCAAGGTCGCCCCATGGCCGGTTCGTTCCAGACACGCCTTGAGACCTTCGGCCAGCCGGTGTGCAGGGCCATCGGAATCCGTCAGCAGAAGATAGGACCGAGGCGCCTGTTCCGGTTGCTCTTCACCTTCCGTTGCCGTCTCTGCCGGGACATCTTCGTCGCCCGGATCGTCGACGGCGCGCGCGCTGATCAGGTCGGCTTCGATCAGGTTGCTGTCGAGCGGCAACGTTTCAACGGAACGCAGGCCGGCGGCCTCGAGTGTCCTGGTCCAGTCGGATTTCTGTCTGGAAACGGGGAATTCAGCGCTGGCGCTTTCGTCCCACCAGTCCGATCCGACGCCCATAATCAGATCCGTCAGGGGATGCGGCAGCGCCTCTGCGCCCAGCAGAACAGCGCCTGGTGCCAGCGAGCGCGAGAAGCGACCAAGAGTATCTGGATCGAACTCTGCAAGAGACGTGTCGAACAGAACAAGGTCGAAATGTGTTTCGAAGGAAAATTCGGTCTCGGTCGGCTCGACGAACTGGGTGGCGGAACTGCCCTGCCACAGGCGTTCGCCGCGGCTGACCGCAGCCGATGTGGCATCGCTCACCACCAGGCCCATGTAGGTGGGATCCAGAGTGGCATCGATCGACGAAGCCAGTCCACTGTTGGCGCCGACCAGAAGGATGCGCAGCGCCTGATCCGCCGGCCAGTCCGCGATGATGCTCTGCACGGCGGTGTTGAGAGCTGCTGACAGTGCCTTTTTGCCCGGGCCGGAGGTCCGGTAGGCGTCGAACAGACTGGAGGCATATTCTTGCCCGGCGGTGTCAAGAAGTCCGTTCCTGAAGATGTCGGACAGCCCCGTCCAAAGCCGTGCGAGCAGGGCAGCCTCGGCAATATGCGCCCCGCCGCCTTCCGTCAGGGCCTGCAGCAACGCAGAAGCGGAGGGAGAGTCGGAAGGATCCGACAGCCGGTAACCTTCATCGCTTTCGTCGCACAAGCCGCTTTCAACAAGCCAGGCAAGCATGCTGGCTGCGAGCGGAACAGACGTGGCGTGCAATTCTCCGGCATCTACCAGATCCTGGAGCGCAAAGTTGCGGCCACCGCAAAGATCATACAGGTTCTGATGAACCACGGCCCGGCCAAGGGCTTCGATCAGCAGGCGGCTGTCTTCCAGTTCCTGGTCTTCCGAGCCAGCAAGCCCGAGTTTTCGAGCAAGCTCACCAAGACCCTGATAGGCGCCAAGCAACGGGGATACCCGGTTGCGTTCAGGCAGAATGGTCGCGATTTGACGGTAGACGAGATCATCCGGGCGCGTGTCCTGGCCGAGCGTGACAGCCTTGAAACGGGATTTGGTCAGCCGTGCGACCACCTGACCGTCATTGTCCAGGAATTCGAAACTTGCCTCGATCGAGCGGGGAGACGCCTTCGTGACGTCGATGCGGACCGTTGCCGGATGGACTTCCGGCGCCAACAGGCGCAGGGCCCCCATGCGGATCGGCAGAAACGAGGTGTTCTGCGGTACGTTTTCGACGCCGTCCAGCAAGGCGAACAGGCCGTGGAAACCGGCATCGACAAGCGTGGGGCAGAGCGCGAAGGCATGCTCTTTCAGGGCCTCGTCCTGGGCCAGAAGCGTGACCGTGGCACTGGTCTGGGAGTGCTTGACCACCTTGTGCGCGCGGCGGAACGCCGGACCGTAATTGAGGCCGAAGCTCCTGGTGAGTTCGTAAAGTCCCTCGTGATCCAGTTCCGCGAGTGTTTCCGTGCCGGCCGCCAGCCAGGGCGACCTTGTCACCGTGGAAGGAGCAAGAAACGTTCCGCGAGCATTCAGCGAAAAGTCATTGTCGGACAGGCGTGGCCGGGACAGAACCTCGACAACGTGGTCGTCCGGTGAAATCCGTACCAGCGTTTCCCAGACTTCGTCGCCTTCGATCACCAGCGGGCGAAGGATGTCGAAATCACGCAGTTCTATCTGGTCGCCGCGCGTCCAGCGCAAGGCGGCGCGCAGACTCATTTCGATGAAGCCGGCCGCGGGGAACACGACACTCTCTTCAACCTTGTGGTCGTTCAGGAAGCCGAGCGAACTGCTGTCGATATGGTTGAACCATTCAGCCGCGTCCTGACGCAGCCTGTATCCCAGCAATGGCCAGGTCTGTCCGAACATGAAATCGACCCGTTCCGGGCTGTTTTCCGGACGGTAGTCTGCATTTTGCCAGGGATAGGAAGGCAACGGCACGAGCCGGTCCGGCCTCGGGCCGACATATTTTTCAAGGTCGGTCCTGCCGCCATTGGCAAGGATCGCAGCGGAAATCCGTTCAAGCGGATTGCCCCGAGCAGCGGGGTCGGCTTTCTTGGACGGTTCCTTGAGTGTTTCGAGAACCTTCGCTTTTTTGCCCTTTGCGCGCAGCACGTCATTGACATAGGTGCCGAGCACCGGCTTCGGACCGATCTCAACGAGAACCGCGAAATCATCCGCCGCCATGTTTTCGATGGCTGCCGCAAATCTCACCGGCCGGCGCACGTTCCGCCACCAATAGTCTGCCGATACACTGATGTCGGTTTCGTCCGGTGTGACCGTCGAATAGAAGGGCAGGGCCGGCTTCGTCGGCTTCAGCCCCTTCAACGCTTCAAGAAGCGGCTTTTCGATCAGGTCCACGAGCGCGCTGTGATAGGGATAGGCCAGATTGAGCCGGCGCAGGGCCCACTTTTTCTTGCGGGCGAACTTGGCAAATGCGTCAAGGCTTTCGCTGTCGCCGGAAATGGTCACGCTGCGCGGACTGTTGTCGGCGGCTAGTTCCAGGCGGGGCAGCCCGCTCTCTTCGATGGCGGCGACCGCCTGGTCCGCAGGCAGCAGCAAGGCTGCCATGGATCCCAGATCGCGGACGACTTCCTGTTCGCTGGAGCGTGCCCGGATCACCCGTACCGCCTGTTCGAGATCAAGGGCACCGGAACACCAGGCCGCAGCGACCTCGCCAACGGAGTGACCCGTGGTCCCGTCCGCTGTGATGCCGCGGCTCCGAAGCGATTCCACGATCGCGACCTGGATGGCAAACAGCAATGGCTGGGCGATCTCTGAGCGCTCCAGATCAAGTTCCAGATCCTCGGCAAACAGCGTTGTGACCAGCGACCAGCCGCTGAGACCCATGAAGATCTTGTCGACCTTGTCGAATGCCTTGCGGAAATCCACGTCGGCCTGGTAGGCCTCCTGGCCCATGCCGGCCCATTGGGACCCGTTGCCGGAAAAGACAAAACCGATCTTGGCGTCGGGCTTGATCACGCTCCCGGAAACCAGATCCGGCAGGTCATCGGCTTCACCTGCGTAAGCACGCAGGGCGGCGCGTTTTTCCTCTCCGGACTTGCCGAACACGACAACACGCTCTGAAAGAAGGTCTCTGGCGTGAGCGCTGGAGGCGATCAGGGCTCCCGACTGCTCGCCGTCGGTGCCTTCAAGCTGATCGGCATAGCGGGAAGCCAGCTCCTTCAGGGCGTCCTTTGACCGGGCGCTGAGCACGAGTGGCGCTTCTTCAGGCGCCGTGGAGGCCTTGATCTTTACCGGGTCGGCATCACCAACAATTGCATGGGCGTTGGTCCCCCCGAAGCCGAAGGAGTTGATGCCTGCAAGACGCCGGCTGCCATTGTGTTCAAGCGCAATGGCCTCGCCGGCAACCTTCAGGTTCAGTTCCTCGAAAGGAATATCCGGATTTGGTGTCCGGAAATGAAGGGATTTCGGCAGGAGATTCTCGCGAAGGGCCATGATCGACTTCAGAAGGCCGACGAGGCCGGATACCGGCTCCAGATGACCAACATTCGTTTTTACAGAACCGATCGGCAGGACATCGCTACGCTTCTGGCCGATGACACGCCCGAGCGCGTCTGCTTCGGCCGGGTCTCCCACGCGGGTTCCGGTTCCATGCGCCTCGACGAAGGCGAGCTCGGACGGATCGATGTCGAGTCCTTCATAGATCTCGCGCAGAAGATCGGCCTGCGCGTAGGGCGAGGGCAGGGACAGGCCCACGGTGCGGCCATCGGCGTTGATGCCTGTTGCAAGCAGCTTGCCGTGGCTTTGCGCTCCTTCCGGCAAGCCGGCACGTGCGGCCCGCAGCACCAGGACAGCTCCCCCCTCGGACCTGACATATCCGTCACCATTGGCGTCGAATGCCTGGCACAGGCCGGTCGGCGACAGCATTGTCGCACGGGAAAATCCGACAAAGGCGAAGGGGCTGAGCAGAAGGCTGACACCACACACGATCGCGGTGTCGATCTGACCGCTTTCGATTGCCGAGACCGCCTCGTGGAGAGCCACGATAGAAGATGAGCAGGCAGTGTCGACGGTAAAGCTCGGACCGCGCAGGTCGTAGATGTAGGAAATCCGGTTGGAGACGATCGACAGGGTATTGCCTGTCATGAACTGCATGTCGGCCATGGCCGGATCAACGAGAAACCGGTGGTGGTAGTCCAGGGAAGACGCGCCGACATAGACACCGGTTGACGATCCGGCCAGATCACTTGGACGGACGTTGGCATGTTCGAGCGCTTCCCAGACGAGCTGCAGCAACAGGCGCTGCTGGGGATCCATCTGGACCGCCTCGCGCGGCGAGATGCCGAAGAAGCCGGGGTCAAAGCCCCAGACGTCGTCAAGTTGTCCGGCCGCCCAGGTATAGGTCTTGCCCGAAGTGCTTTGCGAAGGGTGCTTGAAGCGCGCCAGTGGCCAACGGTCGTTGGAAACGGATGTAACGGCACATTCGCCGTTTTTCAAAAGTGACCAGAACTCGGCGGCATCTCTGGCTCCCGGGAGCCGGGCAGAATAACCAAGAATATCGATATTGGAGGTAAGCGACGCCACAGACTAGCCTGTATTATTTGATGGGATTGGACAAATTATTGAGTGGATTTGGAAAATTAAAGGTCAAGAATGCTCATTTCCATATGCTCCCTCAAAGTCAATTCCCGCTCGGGAAGGTCAATCCCCAATCCGCCATCGACAAGCTTACCCCATGGCTTCGGCCGATTCCAGCAGCATGGCATCGGTGGAGCCCGGCAATGTTTATCCCAAGGCGAATAGCTGGGGAAGGCACTATGCGCAAAAACGCAGTTCCTCCACGCGTTATCACTAACCGCTTAATAGACAGATCGAAATGAGAGATGCAACGAATAAAAATACACGCCCCGCCGGAAGGCGGGACGTGTTGCCATTGCGGCAGCCTTAGACATTGCTGTCAGGGAAGGAGGCCTTGCGTTCAATCATGAAGGCCTGAAGCGCCTCATCTATCCCGGGATCGAGCTCCGGTCCGGTATAGGCCCTGAGCTGCTCCTTCCAGCGTGCGTTGGCGCGTCGCGCCGCATCCAGCTCCCCATCCGCCAGCCATTGTTCGTAGGAATTGTTGTCGGCGATCGACGACCGGTAGAAGGCGGCTTCAAAATTACGCTGGGTGTGGGCGGCGCCAAGGAAGTGTCCCCCAGGGCCGACTTCCTGCAGGGCGTCCATCGCAAGCGCCTCATCGGAGATTTCGATTCCCTTGGCAAGCACATGCATCATGCCGAGTTGGTCGGCATCCATCACGAATTTTTCGTAGGACGAGCACAGTCCGCCCTCGAGCCAGCCGGCGGAGTGCAGGCAGAAATTCACGCCGGACTGGACGGTTGCCAGAATGGTCTGCGCCGATTCCTGCGCCGACTGGGCGTCCGGCACCTTGGATGCCGTGAATGACCCGCCCGAGCGGAACGGCAGGTTGAGCCGGCGGGCGAGCTTGGCAGCACCGTTCAGAAGCAGGGATCCTTCCGGGCTGCCGAATGTCGGTGCTCCGGACTGCATTGAGATGGAGCTGACAAAGGCGCCGAAAACAACCGGGGCACCCGGTCGAATGAGCTGCGTCAGGGCACATCCGGCCAGCGCTTCGGCCAGGACCTGGGACAACGTGCCTGCCACTGTCACCGGGCTCATCGCGCCGGCGAGAATGAACGGCGACACGATGCAGGCCTGGTTGTGGCGGGCATAGACCTTGAGCGCGCCGAGCATGGTGGAATCGAAGACCAGCGGCGAATTCGCGTTGATCAGCTGTATCATGACGCAGTTCTGATCGACAAAGTCCTCGCCGAAGGTGATCTGCGCCATCTTCACCGAATCCTCCGCCCGTTCGGGAGCGGTGACCGAGCCCATGAACGGCTTGTCGGAATATTTGATATGGGAATAGACCATATCGAAATGGCGTTTGTTGACCGGCAGGTCGACGGGCTCACAGACCGTGCCACCGGAATGGTGCAGCCAGGGCGACATGTAGGCCAGTTTCACGAAATTGCGGAAGTCCTCGATCGTGCCATAGCGGCGACCCTGATCGAGATCGGTAACGAAAGGCGGGCCGTAGACCGGCGCCAGCACCAGATTGTTGCCACCGATTTCGACATTGCGCGCCGGGTTGCGGGCATGCTGGGTGAATTGCGACGGCGCGGTCTTGACGATTTCGCGCAGCATGCCTTTTTCAAATCGGACTCGTTCGCCGTCGACCTGCGCACCGGCCTTTTTCCAAATGTCGAGGACTTCCGGGTCTTCACGGAATTCCAGGCCGATTTCCGCGAGGATACGGTCGGCATTTGCCTCGATCCGTTCAGCGCCTTCGTCGCTCAGGATCTCGAAATTCGGAATGTTGCGCGAAATATAGGGAACGGCCTGACCGGCAGGACCGGCTTGCCGGCGCTCGCGGCGGGCGTTTCTTCCTCGACGGCCAGATGGGGCGGCGTCAGACATTGTTTTTGGCTCCCGAAAAGATGCGAATTTGTTGCGCGTAGTCTTGATCAGGTAACCTTGCAAACCGGCTCCAGATACGTCGCGCAATACCGTAAATGCGTCATGTCGCTTTGTTGCTCCATTTTGCCCCGAAAGTCCATTGACTTCGTTACATCGATCGCCGTAGAGCCGCGCAGAAATTCATGTGGCGCAGGCCTTGCAGGCTGCCCGTGAGAACCGAAACGGATTGCCGGGCAGATCTCTTGAAAAACAAAAGCGCCGCGTGGCTTTTCGCACCGGGTCTGTTATTGCAATTTGACACCCGGAAACGGGATGATTGTGCACACCAAGACGAAAGACAACCGCATGTCCAAGCTGGAAGAACTTCTGGCCACGAAAGGGGCGCTCCTTGCCGATGGCGCAACCGGTACCAACCTCTTTGAAATGGGCCTTGTGTCCGGGGATGCTCCGGAACTCTGGAACACCGATGAGCCGGACAAGATCCGGGCGTTGCACCGGTCCTTTGTCGACGCCGGCTCGGACATCATTCTGACCAACACCTTTGGCTGCAACCGGCACCGTTTGAAGCTTCACAATGCAGAAGGCCGGGTCAAGGAACTGAACATGGCCGGCGTTGCGCTGGCACGGGAGGTGGCTGGTGAGGTTGACAGGGACGTGCTGATCGGTGGGTCCATCGGACCGACCGGGGAACTGTTTCAACCGCTTGGCGCGCTTAGCTACGAAGACGGCGTTGCGGCTTTCAGGGAACAGATGGAAGGCCTCGTCGAAGGAGGCGCCGACGTTCTGTGGGTCGAAACCATGTCGGCTGTCGAGGAAATGAAGGCGGCCGCGGAAGCCGCCCAGGACTTTGATGTTCCCCTTGTCATCACCGCGAGTTTCGACACGGCCGGCAAGACCATGATGGGATTGTCACCGACAGGCCTCGGTGAGCTGCGGGCGCAATTCGCCTGCACGCCCGTTGCCATCGGATCCAATTGCGGCGTCGGCGCGTCGGACCTGCTGGCCGCCATCATGGATATCACCCAGGCGTTTCCGGACGCCATCGTGGTGGCCAAGGCCAATTGCGGCATTCCGCAGATCAGGGGAGATGAAGTCGTCTATACCGGCACGCCGGAGCTGATGGCCAAATACGTCCACAAGGCTCTGGACGCAGGCGCCCGCATCATCGGCGGCTGCTGCGGTACGTCTCCGGTGCATCTTGCCGCCATGCGCAGCGCGCTGGACACCCACAAGGCCGGTCGCCGTCCGACGCTCGACGAAGTGATTGAGGAGATTGGTCCGCTGGTCTCTCCACCCAACCGGGAAGCCGATGCCGCCCGGGCGGAAGGCGGCGAAGGCGGTGGCCGCCGACGCGGGCGCCGGCGGAGCTGACAGAACCGGGAACGATTGGGCTCGCGGAATTCGCGGGCCCTTTTTCTCAGCAGGGCCCCGGCGTTGCTGCGTCAAAGGTCCCTGCTGTTTCCTTCAGCGTCGCGGACACGATGCCCATCGGTTGATAGGGCGGATCGCTCTGCATGCCCGGATTGGCCATGTGGATCTTGTAGCAGCCGGTAAAGACCTGCTTCGTCCCGTCCGTCTTCTCTGCCGAGACCGCGACCGGAAGGGCCCAGTAGATCCGTCCGGCCCCGGGATCCGGCGCGGTTGGGCCGAATTTGACCTTGACGGATGACGTATCCGAATAGCCGTTCACCCAGCTGTCGAAATCGGCGGGTGCGGCGTTTTCGCTGAAATAGCCATAGGCTTGTGCGTAATACCGGTTGCTGATGGCAAAGTAGTAGCTTTCCACCAGCTTCTGGGGCGTGGAGCGATCGTCCAGGTAGGTCCAGTCATTCGCCAAAACATGTGCCGGGTCCATGGTCACTAAAACCACGGCCAGGTGCAGCAGGCGAGGGCGCTTCCATGCGTGCGTGCGTCTCATGACGACCTCCAGAAACAGGCACGCGCATCCTGCTGTACGGCAGCCGTGTTGTGATGCGGTGCGTTTATATGATGTCGACTGAGTCCGGCGAAATGATTTCGACGGACTGATCGACAATGAGCGGTCCCGCAGCGTCCTTCAAGACGGAAATATGCGGTGACTTGAAATGAGCTTCCAATGCTTCACGATCCTGCCAGCGTTCCACGAAGACGAACGTGTCCGGGTTGGTGATGCTGGCATGCAGATCATAGGACAGGCAGCCGGGCTCCTTCAGTGTTTCCGCGATGCAGGACCTGCAAGCCTCCAGGAAAGCGCTTCTGTCCTTCCTCGTGGTCTTCAACGTGGCAATCACGAAAATCATCGAAAGCTCCTTGATTCCATTCGGCAACGGCAGTCTTTCAGAAACGGGGAAGATTTCGCAATCTGCTCGATGAAACTTTCATGAAACAAGCGAAAGTTTATTGCTCTTGGAATCGGGCATGCTAGGCAGGCGCCAAAATGACCCCGGGATCGAGCGGGGCTGGCTGCACGGGGGTAAGCGTCTTGCGGATAATCGGTTTGGTCTTGATCGCGCTGGCCAGCCTGGCGCCGATTGTCTGGTTTGCACCGCTGGCAGCTTCCAGGGACCCGATCGCGCTCTTCAGTCAGTATCTCGGCTCGGCAGCGCTGATCCTCATGGGGATCAACCAGTTCCTGGCGACCCGGGTACCGGGTATCGAAACGGTCTTCGGTCCGCTGGACCGGATTTACGTGCTGCACAAGTGGATTGGCGTCATCGCCATGGTTTGCCTGGGCCTCCACGACATTGTCGACGCGGAAATGAACGGGCTTCGTGGCGGGCCACTCGCCGGTATTGCGGAAGATGTCGGCGAGGTCAGCCTCTATGGCCTGCTTATCCTGGTGCTCGCCTCCGTGATCACCTTCATCCCTTACCATCTTTGGAAGTGGAGCCACAGGCTCATCGGAGTCTTCTTCTTAATGGGGGCGTTTCATTTCTTCTTTATCGAGAAGCCGTTTTCCAGTTTTGATGCGCTTGGACTCTACATTTCCGCCTTTTGTATCCTCGGGATTGTCAGCTATCTGTGGATGTCTCTTCTGCGACCGATGGCCCCGCGCGGCCATGGCTACAAGGTTGACAGGGTCCGCCATATTGGCGGCCTGACCGAAGTGGTCCTCAAGCCGAAGGCGCGAGGCCTGCGTCACAAGCCCGGCCAGTTCGCCTTTCTGGCGATCAGCGGCAGCGGCCTTACCGAGGAGCACCCTTTCACCTTGAGCGGGGCACCGCGCGAAGACAGGTCCTTGCGGTTTTCGATCAAGGATCTGGGCGACTACACGCGCCGCCTTCGGCGCGAGTTGAAGGAAGGCATGGATGCGACGGTCTCCGGTCCGTTTGGCCATTTTTCAATGCCTGCAGGGCGCGATCCTCAGGTGTGGATCGGTGCCGGGGTCGGAATCACGCCTTTTCTGGCTTTCGCCGAAAGCCTCAAATCCAGGGAGACCGGTCCGGTCAAGCTTTATTACTGCGTCAGGGATCGCGACGACATTCCCTATGCGGTCGATCTTGAAAAGATCGCGGAGACGGCGGACAACCTGGAACTTGTGATCTTCAACTCCAACGAGGGCGCGCGTCTGACGCCGGAGCGTATCGCGGCGGATCTCGGCGGCTCCCTGTCGCAAGCTCATGTCTTCTTCTGCGGTCCGGTGTCCATGCGCAGAGCACTGAAAAGCGGTCTGGTGCTGAAGGGACTGCGCGCCAGCCGTTTTCATTTCGAACAATTCGAGATGCGCACCGGCATCGGTCTCAACACCCTGGCAAACTGGCTGTGGGACCGGGGTGTCTACGCTATCGAAAAACGCCGGGCGTCAGGAACGCTGCCGGCGGAATAAGCTCATTTCAACATCGCTGCCCTTGCATTCCGGGCGGTTTGACCTTTACGTAAAAGCGAGCCGTGAAAATGGCAGGTTTTTAATGACGTAGGGGGCCGCCGATGCAGCCGGTGATGACAGGCGACGAGATCATGGACATGCTGGACGAGGTGTTCCCGCAGATCCATGCCGGCGGACGGGTCTATGCCATCGACAGCGTGACGCCCGGCGAAGCTGCTGTCCGCCTCAGTGCCAACGAGCTTCATCTGAGGCCCGGCGGCACCGTTTCCGGCCCGTCCATGATGGCACTTGCGGATCTGGCTGCCTATGTGGTGATCCTGGCTCATATCGGCCCGGAAGCGCTTGCGGTGACCACCAATCTCAACATCAACTTCCTGCGCAAGCCGGAGCCGGGCGACCTGATCGCCACCTGCCGCCTGCTCAAGCTCGGCAAGCGTCTGGCCGTGGTCGATTGCGGGATTGCGGGGGAGGGACAGGAAGACCTCGTCGCGCATGCAACGGCGACTTACTCGGTGCCGCCACGCCAGGTGACGGACTCATAAATGAAGATGAAACGGCTTCACTTCGCGTCGTCAGCGCGCTTGACCGGGCAAAAAGCCCGCTCCACGCACCCTTCCTGGCGGTGTTTCGCCGTTTTCCATGCCATTCCGTCTTCATTAATGGGGCCGTCACCTGAGGACAGTCAGGCGGTCTGCCGGACCGCATCCTGCTTGAACAGGCCTTCCAGCTCTTCCGAAAATTCCGCGACCTGTCCGCGGCCGCGCCGCTTTGCGGCATAAACGGCGAGATCCGCCCGGTGAAGGGCCGCTTTTTCGGTATCTCCCTCCCTGGTGAGGTAGGCACCGACACTCAGGCTGGGTGTGTAGCTCTTGTCTTCGTGACTGCAGGGTGTCTTGGCGCCTTCCATGACGCGGCCATACAGCTTGCGAAACTCGTCCCTCGAGATGCCTGGGGCAAGGACAACAAATTCGTCCCCACCGAACCGGCCGACGATATCGGTGCCTCTCCGGGTGCTGTCGCACAGAATGTCTGCAATGTGCTTCAGAAGCCGGTCGCCGCAGGCGTGGCCATACTGGTCGTTGACCTGCTTGAAATAATCAACATCGACGAAAAGCACGCCAAGTCCCCTGGCGCCGGCCTGTTCCTTGAAAAGCCGGGCGAGGATTTCCGACACCGAATTGCGGTTGAGGATGCCGGTCAGCTGGTCGTAGCGTGTGAGTTCAAGAAGTTTCTGGTCCTGTTTGCGCAGCTGTTTGGTCCGGTGCACATAGGCCCCTGCGGGAATCGCGAGAACGATTGCCGTGCCGATGATCAGAAGCCAGCTGATCTGCTGGAAGGCGGATTCCAGGGCGTCTTCCAACGGACTGACATCCACATAGAGTTCGATTGTGCCGACGCGCTGGCCGGAAGGCGCGATGGCCGGCACGTAAGCCTCGACGAACGTATCCGGTCCCCGGGCTTCCTCCGCCTCCTCGTCATGAACCACAATGAGCTTGGGCTTGCCCGTCTGGAAGGCATTAAGGGCGTTCTGGTTGATGACTTCGCCGTGGTCAACATTCAAGTCGCCGACCATGAATGTCCGGTGTCCATGTACATCGAACAGCTCGAACCGCACGATGTCGGTCATTGCGAAGGAATCGACCAGGCGCAGGATGTCGTCATCCGCGACGGCGCCTTCTTCGAACATCTTCTCCGCGTTGGGAACATTTTCGAACAGACGGGCTGACCATGTCAGCGCCCTGACTTCCGCGTTCTGTCGGATCGAATTGAGAACCTGCCAGTCGAGAAGCGTGTGAACGGCGCCCGCAACACCTGCCAGCAAAAAAACGCCCGCAACAACCGCGAGAACGGTCGGCTTTCTGAGCCAGGATTTCTTTTCTGACAATGGCATGAGCGTCCCGGTGACACGCGTCGTTACTGCAATCAGTGCACCAGGGGTCTTAAGGTGGCGTAAAATCGGTTGTCACATTTGCCGCAATCGCAGTATTGCGCGACGGCCTGCCGCGTGAAAACAGCGCAGATTTTTATGGTATTATAATACCGTTTTTATAAGACGTTGATAGATATGAAGAAAATAGATTAAGTTCATGAAAAACGGGATTGACGACTAATTCGTGTCGGCGTATAAGCTGCGTCGAACGAATTCAAGGTCCGTTCGCTGTCTTCCTGGAGAAGCTGCGCGGGCCTTTTCTTTAACCGCTCAGTACGGATCAAACTCATGAAGACCTTCTCTGCCAAGACGGCTGAGGTCGAGAAAAAGTGGATCTTGATCGACGCAGAAGGAATGGTTGTCGGCCGTCTCGCCGCTTTCATCGCCAATCACCTGCGTGGCAAGCATCTGCCGACCTATACGCCTCACATTGATACCGGCGACAATGTCATCGTCATCAATGCGGACAAAGTCGTGTTCACCGGCCGCAAGTACGATAACAAGAAGTACTACTGGCACACCGGTCACCCGGGTGGCATCAAGGAGCGCACCGCGCGTGCCATCCTGGAAGGCCGTTTCCCGGAACGCGTGCTGGAAAAAGCCGTGCAGCGCATGATGCCGGGCGGTCCTCTGTCCAACAAGCAGCTGAAAAACCTCAAGGTTTACGCTGGTCCGACCCACCCGCATGAAGCTCAGTCGCCGGAAATCGTCGACGTCAAGGGCCTGAATGCAAAGAATGACGGCAAGAGGGCTTAACGATGGCTGAGCTGCAATCCCTGGAAGAACTGGGCGGCGCGGTCGAAACCGCTGCCCCCGAAGCTCCGGTCCATGTCCAGAAGCTGGACGCTCAGGGCCGCGCCTATGCAACAGGCAAGCGTAAGGACGCGATTGCGCGCGTCTGGATCAAGCCGGGCACCGGCAAGATCATGATCAACAAGAAGGACTTCACCGAGTATTTCGCTCGTCCGGTTCTTCAGATGATCCTTCAGCAGCCGATCATGGTGGCCGACCGTGCGGGTCAGTACGACGTTGTCGCCACCGTCTCCGGTGGTGGCCTGTCCGGTCAGGCCGGCGCCGTGCGTCATGGCCTCTCCAAGGCCCTGACACACTACGAACCGGAACTGCGCAGCGTTCTGAAGAAGAACGGTTTCCTGACCCGCGACAGCCGTGTTGTCGAACGCAAGAAGTTCGGCCGTGCAAAGGCCCGCAAGAGCTTCCAGTTCTCCAAGCGTTAATCGCTGGACCGACTGGTTCTACAAGTTCGGAAAACCCGCCGGAGCGATCCGGCGGGTTTTTTGCTGGCCGCGAATGCTTTAAGGGAAAAGCGATCGCGAATCCCGGCACTCCGGCAGGAACCGGTTTGCTTTCCCGCCAAAAGATGACGTTCATGACCCAGGCCAAATTCCTCACCGGCAGCCTGTTCCGGCATGTCACCGTGATGTCGCTGACATCCTCGGTCGGCCTCATGGCGATCTTTGCGGTCGACTTTGTCGACATGATCTTCATTTCCATGCTCGGCAAGGCGGAGCTGGCGGCCGCAGTCGGTTATGCCGGCGCGATCCTGTTCTTCACCACGTCCTTCAACATCGGAGTGGCCATTGCCGCCGGTGCGCTGGTGGCGCGGGCGCTTGGCGCCGGCGACAGGGAAGACGCAAGGGAACAGGCCTCGAACGCGCTCGTGGCGGGTGTCGTGTTCAGTGGTGTCTTTGCCTTTGGCGTCTGGCTGCTTCTGGATGAGCTGGTGACGCTGATCGGCGCGAAAGGCGACACGCATTACCTGGCGGTTCACTACCTTTCGATCATCGTGCCGACACTGCCGCTGCTGCTCCTGGGAATGGCCGGCGGTGCGGTGCTCAGGGCCCATGGGGATGCCCGGCGGGCAATGACCGCGACGATTGCCGCGGGTGTGGTCAATGCCGTCCTGGATCCGATCCTGATCTTCGGCCTGGACCTGGAACTCGCCGGCGCGGCCCTTGCCAGCGCGGCTTCGCGTGTGGCGATGGCCTTCTTTGCGCTCGCTCCGATCGTGCGTTTCCATGGCGGGCTCAGCCTCCCGCGGCCGCTTGCACTTCTGAGGGACCTGCCACCGATTGCAGCGATTGCCTGCCCGGCGATCCTGACCCAGTTGGCGACACCGGTCGGCCAGGCCTGGGTCACCCGCTCGATGGCGGAGTTCGGCGAGGAGGCGGTTGCCGGCATGGCGGTCGTGGCGCGCATGACACCGCTCGCCTTTGCCACGATCTTCGCCCTGTCCGGCGCGGTCGGGCCGATTGTCGGCCAGAACTATGGCGCCGGCCAATATGACCGGGTACGAGGCACCTTGCGCGAGGCGCTGCTGTTCACGGCGCTGGTTGTCGGCCTGGCCGCGCTGGCCCTGTTCGTCCTTAGAACGCCGATCGCCCGGCTGTTCGACGCGGACGGTCTCGCGCTGACCCTGATCTACCTTTTCTGCGGCCCACTGGCGCTGGCCTTTTTCTTCAACGGCGTTCTGTTCGTGGCCAATGCCTTTTTCAACAATCTGGGCCGCCCGTTCTATTCCACCTGGATGAACTGGGGCCGGCACACGCTCGGCACGATCCCCTTTGTCTGGGCCGGTGGTGCGCTGTTCGGGGCACCGGGCGTTCTGATCGGACAGGCGGCCGGTGGCGTCGTTTTCGGCCTTGCCGCAATTCTGGTCGTGCGCCTCGTCATCCGCGACGTGGAGCGGCTGAACGAGGCACCGAAAGGCCCGGGCCTGTTCCAGCGCCAGGCGCGTCAGGTCATTCTTTTCTTTTCAAGAAGGTGACCGAAGCTGGCTGTTATTCAAAGAATTCCGGACGGTCTGGAAAAAGCTTTTTGACGACGGCATGGCGCATCTGGATCGCCAGTGGATCATGAAATATTTCCAGCGCAGTTTTTTGCTGTTTACCCGATAGCCAACCACTCGAAAATCGCCAGCTTCGGAAGAACAACCAGTCCAATTCGTCAGTCAGTTGCGCAAGCAAACGCTCCCGCAGGTACTGTATTTCCTGCGAAGGACTGTCGAACGTCTGCTCGCCAGATTTGCGGTGCAAAGCCCTGCGGTCCTTCCTCGCCTGGATCAGTTTGCGCAACGGGCGTTCGATTGAAGTCAGGTCATCCAGCTTCAAGCGAACGTTATCGGGCATCTGTTCGACAGCTCTTTGGACGGCAATCTGGAACCTGTCGTCACTTGTTATATTCAAGTTCCAGGCATTCGGCTGTTCACGCCAGAGTATTTCGGTGGCTTTCTCCGTCCACCTGCGGTTTTTGAGCAGACCCAGTTTTTGCAGAACAGGAAGAACAGTTGGATGTGCCAGCGCAGGCCCCAAATCTTCGGTCGCTTCGATGTTCGGCGCCACTGAAAAGTCGTGCGGAACGTCGAATGCACCTAATTTGTCTGTGTAGAGTTTCTGTAGCGAAGAAGAGTTTTCTTGACGTAAAAATGTCAGTTTGTCCGTTTGGATCGCCAAGCTGATTATTACCACACAAATGTCGTCCCATCGTGGGAGCGTGGGAGGCAACGCAGGAGGGTGAAGCGCGATTGCGCCCCAACTGGTTGGCTCGGCTTGTCCGAGGGCAACGAGCGCGTCACAGCCCAATTGGTAAGCGCTCATGAACGAATGATCCCAGCTTTCGAGGTTCCCATCGCGTTGCAGGTTGTCTGTAAGGAACGCAATTACTTCAGAGACCCAATCAGTGCTTTCAGCGTTCATCCAGGGTTCTTCTTTGCTTGGAAAGGATATGGAGCGCGAAAGTTCCCAAAACTTGCAAGCGCATCGAATGTTTTTTCATAATGACAGATTGTCTAAGTTGTCAGGTGATCCTGTTCTTTTCAAGAAGATGACCGGTCCTGGCCATCTGTGCGGCAACTTTTTTCAGACTTCTGAGAGCCTTCTGCGCCGCCTTGTCGGACATCGGATTCGCATCATGGAAGGTGATATCTTCCAAAAAATAGGACCAGGCAAACAGTACAGGGTTGGTAAAACTCAACCAGCTTGGTTTTTGCGTTACCCTCTTTTCTGCCAGGACTTGACCGCTGTCTATATCAACGAGGTAACCGTAGAGAGTGATCGAGGGACGTAAAACCAGCGGGATCCAGGTATTGTTTGCGTTGATTGATGTAAAGAACCCGTAACGAAGGTCGGTGATGGCAAGGTGGACCAGCTGATCTCCCGGCCTGATGTCTTGGTCCGGTCCGTAAAGAGGGAGGTCCAGCGCCCGCGCAAAATAGCCTCGCAATTTGTCTGGTTCGGGTTCTGCTTGAACGGGTGCCCCGAAATAGTGGCAGAAGGAACTGACCATGTTCCAGTCGAGATGCATCTGGACGTCGCCGAGAAAAATGGCCGGCGGTGCCTTGCGACGAAAAATCCAGTTCAACAAAGACATTTTCTTTAACGGTGTCTGCTTGGTCGGGTTGGTCTGAAGGCAGTGTCTCATCGCCAACGTACAGGCAAAAGGGCCTTCCTTGGAAACCTGCATGTTCAAAGACAAGCTTCCTGTTGCAGGGACGTCAACAACCTGACCGCGGCAACTTCTAGCATCGGCAGGCTTGGAACGCGCCGTCCGAAAAACGAACGCCTTACGTTGACGGATTCGGTGACCCGTTTTTCTGCAAGGACGGTTCCTGTTGAAGCCCTTATCAATTGCCCTTTCAGCGAAACAGAGACTGATTGAGCGTCAAACAAATACTGAACCAAACCGAAAGCTGCACCTATGTCGGAGCCGTATAACAAATCGATGCCTGTTTCGTTATTGATACTCGTGATAGTGAAACTGAAGACTACAATGCCGGAATGAGGTTCGTCTTCGGTGACGTCGAATTTAGGGAGGCCGAAGAATTTCGAGAAATACTCGGTCATCTTTTCCTGATTGCTGTGCTCCCGATACTTCGTTCGGAATAATCCCAAGAAGTTTTCGTGCAAGTCAGAGCTTAATTTCGCATCGACAAGACCGATCTGAATGTCCGGAAGTCCCGGACAAGGTTTTATCGAAGGAATTTTCACGATCGCTCCTGTTTCAATGCATCCAAGATGTAGGTACTTCTCTCGAGCCTTAAAGAGTATCCATACCTGAAATGCCTTTGCCGGTTTTTGTCTTCCGTCTTTTTCCGCTGATGCGGATCAGTTGCTGGAACTTCGCACAATCCATGTGGTTCTGTTCCGGGCAGTCGGCGACGTGGCGGATCATGTCGCGCAGGGACGCAAGTTGGTCGATCTGCCTGTCCATTTCCGCCACGCGTGCATGGAGCTTTTCCCGGGAAAGGGCAGGGCGGCCATCGGGGCCGAACATGGACCTGATCTCATCCAGCGAAAACCCGCCCGCCTTGCCGAGCGTGATCAGCGCCAGCTGGTCGATGACCTCCGGTGCGAACAGGCGTTTGAGGCCACGCCGCCCGAGCGAAGAGATCAGTCCCTTTTCCTCGTAGTGGCGGATGGCCGAGGCGGCGACGCCTGACTGTTTCGAAACCTCGGAAATATCCAGCAATTTCATCTCTTGACCTCAAGTCGACTTGAATTTGTAGGCTGGCCGCATGGTGTCAAAAAGGCAAGGAAAATCAGATGTCATTTCCGTTGAAATCCCCGGAGCGGCCTCTCTGGCTGGAAACCGCAGCCATCGCGCTGTTGATGACCGCTACCCTCAAGATCATGGCAAACGCGACCATCAGTCCGGCTTTGCCGGGGCTGGCGCAAGCCTTTGACGGAGAGCCGCATGCGGCCTACCTGACGCGGTTTCTTGTGGCCGCGCCTTCACTCTCCGTGGTCGTGGTAGCTCCCTTTGCGGGGATCGCGGCAGACCGGTTTGGACGGGTGCCTCTGTTGCTGGCAGGCGTGTTGCTATTCGCCTTGAGCGGCAGCGCGGGGGCCTACCTGCCTGACTTGACCGCTATTCTCGCAAGCCGTCTGCTTCTGGGTGTGGCGGTCGCCCTGGCCATGACGGCGCAGGTTGCCCTGGTCGGTGACCTTTTCGCCGGTGCGCGCCGCAGCGCGTTCATGGGCCTGCAGACCGCGGCGATCAACTTCAGCGGCTTTCTCTACATCGGTCTCGCAGGTTGGCTCGCGGCTTATTCACCCCGGCTGCCGTTCCTGGTGTATGCCTTGCCCATCCTGCTGTTGCCTGTGTTGCTGCCGTTGCTGCGCAGGGAACGGCGGCCTCGAGCCGGGCGACAGCCATCCGGGCCTGCGCAGGCCGGCCTTGCCGGAAAAGCCTGGCTGATCCCCGCATTGCTGGTTGCGCTCCTGACGATGATGACCGTCATGCTGTTCTTTCTCATGCCCAGTCAGTTGCCGTTCTATCTGGAGGACAACGGTCTTGACGGAGCGTCCGGAACCGCCTTCGGCCTCGGTGCCCTGACGCTCGCAGGCGGTGGTGTCGCCATGATGTTCAAGCGCATCAGCCTTTGGCTGGGGCTGACAGCGACGTTCGGGGCGGGGGCCGTCCTGATGGCCGCGGGCTTTGCTGTCCTGGCGGTGGATGCTGCCTGGCTCTTCCTTCTTGTGGGGGCGGCACTGGTCGGGACCGGTTACGGTCTGGTACAACCGACTTTCCTGATGCTGGCCTTGCAAGTCGCGCCTGAGCATCGCAGAGGCAGCGTTTCCGGCATGGTTACGACGGCCATGTTTCTGGGGCAGGTTGTATCGCCTCTGGCCTTGACACATTTCATTCAGGAGCTGGGTTTCATACCGGTTTTCCAGGCCGCGGCGGGGGTCTTTCTTGCCTTTGCAATCGGTGCATTATGGCTGTTTTCAGCCAGGTTGTTCCGAGCAAGGCAACCCGGTTAGCTGCGTCGCGGACTGCCGGACCGCTTGGTAAATTTCTACATTGCCGCTTCCGGAAAATATAGGTAAAACTCGCAGCGAAAATAAACCTGTGGTTGGTGATTCCGTTTGGTCGCGATGCCCATTTGACATTGCATCGACAATGCTACCACAGGTGGAGATGTGGAGCTCGGGATGCGCGCAAGACTGAAGGTGATAGCAATTGGCGTTGCCGCGATCCTCATCGCCGGTGCGGGATATCTGATGGCGCAGGCGTACCAGCTGAAGAAGAACTACACCCTGGTGAAAGCGGAGATCATGTCGGTCGTGACCGAGTGCTTCATCGAGGCCGGCAGGGAAAGGGTCGTCAGGAACGGTACGGACGAACTTGCCTATATGGATTGCAGGCTGGCGCCGCTCGTTGCCAAACAGCGCGGTTTCAGGGCCGGTTCCGTCCAGAAGCGGAACAAGGTCACCTACGTCTATCGGTCACCGGCGGATGGCAGGTTCTACTCGGGCGAATACACAAGAGCCGGCGACCTTGTCGGCATCGAAAAAGGCAGAAAGATCCAGGTGCATGCCCACAAGACCGATCCCATGGAGACCCGCGAAGTCACGACTTACCTGTTTTTCCGCGACATCGGCGCCTGAAACGGGGCAAAGCGGAGAGGCGGCATGACCCTGACCCGAACGATGGGGCTTGCTGCCTCAGGTCAGGTCTTCAGGGGCCTACCCGCGGCATAGGTTTCAACCACGGCCCGGTCGTCACCAAGTGTCTGCAGCACGAACAGCTCTTCGGAGAGGGTTTCGACGGTTTCCATGCGCAACGCCATCGGCCCGGTCGCCCTTGCGTTGAGAACCACAAGGTCCGCGTCGGTGCCCTTGTCGAGAGTGCCGATCCTGCCTGCCAGCGAAAGCGCTTCGGCATTGCCTCGGGTTGCCCAGTAAAAGCTGGCGAGAGGGTGCAGGCGCTGGCGCTGAAGCTGCAGGATCTTGTAGCCCTCGTCCAGCGTCCGCAACATGGAATAGCTCGTGCCGCCACCGACATCGGTCGCAATGGCGGTGCGGATCCCGGCACTTTCCAGTCCTGCCTTGTCGAACAGGCCGCTGCCCAGAAACAGGTTCGAGGTCGGGCAGAACACCGCGACGGAGCCCGTCTCCCGCATGATCTGCATCTCGCTGCCCGTCATGTGAATGCAATGACCAAGCAATGTCTTCGACCCGAGAAGGCCAAAGCTTTCGTAGACCCCGAGATAATGGGCAGCGTCGGGATAGAGTTCCCGTGTCAGGGCGATTTCATTGTGGTTTTCATTGATATGGGTCTGCAGGTGGCAGTCCGGATGCTCCTTCAGGAGCGTTCCGGCGGCCTCGAGCTGCTGTGGGGTGGAGGTGATGGCGAAACGTGGCGTGATGACGTAATGCGCCCGGCCCCGACCGTGCCAGGCGTCAATCAGAGCCTTGCTGTCGTCATAGGAGCTCTGGGCCGTGTCGCACAGGGGCGCCGGCGCATTCCGGTCCATCATGGTCTTGCCGCCGAGCATCAGCATGCCGCGCCGTTGGGCCTCCTCGAAATAGGCGTCGACGGACGCCGGGTGGCTGGAACAATAGGCGACAGCCGTTGTCGTGCCGTGCGCAACGAGCGCATCGAAGAACTCCAGTGCGATCCGGTCGCCATGCGCCTTGTCGGCAAAGCGCATCTCAGCGGGGAAGGTGTAATCATTCAGCCAGTCGAGCAACTGGTCGGCCCAGGACGCGATCACCTGTGCCTGCGGGAAGTGGATATGCGTGTCGATGAAACCGGGCAGGATCAGGTGCGGCCGGTGATCGACAATCCGTGCCGTGCTGTCCGGGAACTGGTTGAGAAGGTCTTCATATTGGCCTTGCGCGGCGATCTTGCCGTTCTGCATCAGGACGGCGCCGTCCTCCACATACGTAAAGGCTTCCGTGTCGTCGGGTCCGCCTGGTGCTGATTTGAAACTCAGCAGTCTGCCGCGCAGGAGCGTCGGGGTCTGGTCTGCCACGGCAGTCTTCCTTGCTTCGTCAAAGCCGTTGTTGAATCATTGCCAAGTCATAATCCAGTGCGGACGGTGGAACAACGGCCCGCACCGCACAAGCTGGACGATCATGATTGTTTCAAGCAAGTGGTAAGCACGCCATGGGCCGGCGGTGACTTTGTGCTTCCGTCCGGCACTACCACTTTCTGGGGGTCAGAAGCCGCTGTTGAAGGTCGTTGATGAAACCGGTCGGCTTGTTGTAGATCGCCCGGACTTCCGCGTCGTTGGCGGGACGGGGAGACGTGCCGGTCCTTTCGGAAAAGGCATTGAGCGCTTCCGGGTTGATTTGCGCCTGAGCGAAGGACGGGACCGTTTTCGTGAGCGACAGGGGGGCGCTGTGGTAAGGGGCCGCGCCGGTCGCGGCAACATAGGAGGAGCGCTCGCCGGCAATCTCCAGGAAAAGTTCGGCGTTGATGTTGCCGTTCTGCGCCTTGGCTGCGAATTCGAACGTCCTGGTCGCGCCCGCGGCAATGGCTTGCACCTGTTCATAGGCCTGACGGCTGTTGCGATCGTAAAACGAAACCTTGACCTCCACGGGGATGGCCAGGTCGTTGGTCACGGGTATGACCGCCATGTCGACGATGTTGGCTGCCAGCAGAATGTGCCCAGGTTTCGAACTTGCCATCTGCACTTTCCCGGAGCCGGGTGAGAACCAGGTGGTTTCGCCTGTTTCGGAGGGCTGGCCGGTCTGCAGCGGCTGATAGGGCGTCACCGTCATGATGGAGGCAATCACCCCGGCGCCGACGGCGAAACCTGCCCTTCGGTTTCCGGGCTGAAAGACGAAACACAGAAGCACGCCCAGAAGCACAACGATCAGGAAGACGTAGAGCGGGGGAACGGCCAGATCGAGATGGCGCGCCGAAATCGTGGTCATTTTCAGGACCGCGGACGCCTTTTCCTTCTGCACGAGATCGGCAATCGCAGCAATGGTTCCGCCGATCGCCGCGCACACATAGATGGTGAGAATTGTCACCCGGCTGCGAGGCGATGCGGTTTCCCTGGACTTGCCGGCGCCGCCCTGAGCGGCATGGCTGCTTGCCGCGTTTTGTTGAGCTTCAGGCATCCCGCTCCCTCCATTGAGGATGTCGGATAACCTAGCGTAAACCGAGGGAAAATACAATCAGGGGAGGGGTGGGTTTTCAAACTCTAGCAAAGGTTGTGAAGCCCGTTGTGCCGTCCCGATCCCTTTATCGGGAAGGACCCGAAAAGGAGCCGATTTCAATGGTGACATGACCGATGCCGTGCGCATCCCGCATGCGTTGACGCATCCGTTCCAGAACCAGGTCGGGGGCTCCCTCCGACGCGACAACGGCGTGCATGGTCGCATTGACCTTGCCTTCCGCAAGAGACCACAAGTGTATGTGGTAAATATCCGACAGGTCGGGCACCTCCGCCAGAAGGTCGGCCTTCAGCGTGTCGCGATCAATGCCGACGGGTGCCCCCTCAAGGAGAATATGAGCGGATTGGCGGAGGACCGAAATCGCGGAGCGAACGATCAAAAGGGCGACAAAAACCGACAGGATAGGGTCGATCGGATACCAGCCGGTCAGGTAAATCACGACTGCGGCCATGATCGCGGCAACCGAACCGAGCAGATCCCCGAGGACATGTAGAATGGCGGATCGCATGTTGAGCGAGCCGTCGCCCCCGCGCTGCAGGACGAAAAAGGCCGCGATATTCACCAGAAGCCCCAGTACCGCGATTACGAACATCGGTCCGGCAAGAACAGTTTCCGGTTCGATGAACCGGCCGACGGCTTCCACGCATATCCAGGCTGTGACGACCAGCAGAAAAATCGCGTTGGCAAAGGCAATCAGAACCGGAAGACGATCCCTGCCGTAGGTGAGGCGGTTGTCCGCCGGCTTTTTCGATTGCTGGAAGGCCCACCAGGCAAGCCCGAGCGAAGCGGCGTCGGTGACCATGTGGACCGCGTCCGCCATCAGTGCCAGCGATCCTGACAGCCAGCCGCCGATGAGTTCGGCAAACATGAAACCGGCAATCAGAAGACCTGCCCACGCAACAGCGCGGGCGTTCCGGTCCGTCACTTCGGGGGCATGATCGTGCCCGTGGCCATGATCGTGCCCATGATCGTGCCCATGATCGTGCCCGTGTCCGGAACCGTGGTCGTGATGGGCGTGGTCTTGCATGGACTGGTTCCTGCCGGTCGAACGGTGTGTGCGGGATAATGCCGGATTCTTGGCAAGCGTAGCAAGCGACAGGAGGATCCGGCGATCCGATTGCAAACGAACAGGGCCCAGACGTTCTTCGGAATTTGACTTCCCGACCTGGAAGTTGAGAGACGGCGGTTCGTTCCCAAAATAGCCAGCGACAATTCCTGCGGGCATGATATTCGTCAGTCTTGAAGCCCATACGAGTTGAGGGACAGAGCCATGTCATCCGAATTGCCGCGCCCGACCGACAACGCCTTTCTGGGACAGGATATCAAGGGGGGCTCGCACGAACCCACATACGCGGGAGCGCTGTCCTTCATGCGCCGCCGCTACAGCCGCAACCTGTCCGGAGTTGATCTGGCGGTTCTGGGCATTCCTTTCGATGCCTCGGTGTCGAACCGGCCCGGAGCACGCTTCGGCCCACAGGGAGTGCGCAGGGCGTCAGCCATTTTCGATGGCGATCCCCAATATCCCTTTCACATGGATCCGTTCGAAACGCTGGCCTGTGTCGACTACGGCGATTGTGTCTTCGATTACGGCCGCAACGCGGATATTCCAGGTCACATCGAGGCGCAGGCTGCAGAGATTCTGGATGCGGACACGCATCTCTTTTCCATCGGCGGCGATCATTTCGTCACATATCCGTTGCTCAAGGCACATGTCGCCAAATACGGGCCACTCGGTCTTGTCCAGTTCGATGCGCATCAGGACACTTGGCCGGACGAGGGAGACCGGATCGACCATGGCACGTTTACCGGACGGGCGGTTCGTGAAGGATTGATCGATCCCGAAAGGTCGATTCAGATTGGTATACGAACACATGCTCCGGAAACATGCGGCGTTGAAATCGTCTTCGGCCACGAGATGGACGAACTCGGAATTGGGGGGACGATCGAGCGGATCAAGGCGCGGGTAGGTGCCGGCCGCGCCTATATGACATTTGATATCGACTGTCTGGATCCGGCCTTCGCGCCAGGCACCGGCACACCGGTCTCCGGAGGCCTGTCGTCGCGCGAGGCCCTGTCCATATTGCGCGGTCTCGGGTCGATCGATTTTGTCGGCGGCGATGTGGTCGAAGTGGCGCCGGCCTACGATCATGCCGACATCACGTCGATAGCCGGGGCAAGTGTCGCGTTGACCTATATCGGACTGCTCGCGGAAAGGCGGAGCCAGACGGTTTGACCGGTGGAGAACCGGACATGAGCGCTCCATTCAGTCTTCGATTTGCCAGGACACCGGGCAGCATGCCGCTGCAAGATGGCGTGAGCCGGCAATTCAGACTGTTCCCCGATGGGGCGCCGTCCGGAGAGGACCCTGAAGCGACCTTCGATCTTGATCAGCCGCAAATTCGCGGCGTCACGCGGGTCCGATGCCGGTCAGGTGAACTCCTGGAACTTATCTGCCGGAAGAAAACCGGGGCAGGTCGCTGGGAGCTCCTGACGGATGCAGGGTTCAGCCTGGCAGAGGTGACGGGTCATGGTGCCCTGTCACAGGGATGGAGACTTTCAATCACCGGATCAGCGGGAACGTTCGAACTCGTAAATCCCGAGAGTTTCGGCCAGCAAGTGATCCGGACCATGTTGGACGGCCAGACAGAGGGACTTGTCCTGACACAAAAAGGAGAGGCCGTCGGAAGTCTGGTCAAGCGGTACCGCTCTTCCGGCGGAGGTCTCCTCTCTGGCCTGAAGCGCTTTGTTCAGGGCAGGGATTGGGTGCTCGACATGCGTCAAGTGTCTGAAGTCCCGGAGAGCATGGCCGGTCCGCGTGGCCGCGTCATTCTGGCCGCATTCGCTCTTGTCGCTTTGGTAAATCTCGATTTGAGCGCACCGGACTGACTTGGCCTCGTTCGCGCGACGGGCAGCCGGTTTAGGCAGACTTCTTGTTCGTGTGCGTTGGATGTGTCGCCGCCGCGGAGTTGTCGTTGACCGCTGCCTTCGACCAGAACCGGTAAAGCGGATACTTGTCCTTCATCACCCGGTACAGGTGGATCAGTTTGACGAAACAGGCAAATTGCGCGCTGTACGCGACCGCAAGCCCGGTTGCCGACAGCAAAGGCAGGGTGGCCAGCCCACCCCACAGGGCCACCAGAACGCCCGACCAGAACACCATGTAAAGGGTGGTCAAACGGTAGTTCAGTCCCTGTGGCACGGGGATGACCATCCGGTTCAGCCAGATCTTTTCACCGAAGCCCACCTGACGTGCCCAGTTGAACCGCACAATATTCATGCCGGGGAACTTCGGGGCCAGAACCAGCAAGATCAGGGCGACCAGGCAAAGGAGCCCGGCGAATGCGCCCCCCAACCAGACTTTCGACCACAAACCGAGCGACAAAACCGCGGGCGCGAGCACTTTGGACAGGACGGCCGTTGCCGATGCCGGTTTGCCGGTTTGGGCGTATTTCAACAGGGACGGCGTTTGCGCGCCGGACGCGGCATGATTGCCTGTCCTTGAGATCTGCAGTCTGTGAGGTTGTGAACTTTGCATATGTCAGGGCCGGATTTCCGTCGTTTCCCGATCATACCCGGTCAGCAGGACCCTTGGCAATCAGCTTTCTATGGAGTGATTGGTCGAGAATCGATATTAGTGACAGTAATTTCGGCGGAATATGAAAGTAAAATATTGTAAAAAATAACTATAGGAAATTATTGCATCGGAGTTGCCAATAATCGATATCACGTTGTTCGGGGGCAGGCATGTTCGAATGGATTTATTTTGTCTTCGAAGGGTGAATTCATTGTTTCTTTAATGAAAATCGGTGAAAATCATTACATGCCTGACTGAGGTGATGTCAAAATGGGCTGAAGAATGGTCGCGAAAAAAAGCCAGGATTACGAAGATGTCAGTGGCAACAACGAATTCGCGTTCCTGGCGGCGGAACTCGACCGGCTGAATCGCCTTGAAACGCTTTCGGAGACTGTGCAGCTCAATTTGAACGGCGAATGGCTTCGCAAACTGCTCAATGAGGTTTCCGATTATATCTATGTGAAGGACCGCAGCTCCCGGTTTGTAATGGCGAACCGTCAGGTGGCCATCGATATTGGACTCGACGACGCCTCGGAGCTGATCGGCAAGACGGATCTCGAATTGCATCCCCGTGAAACGGCCGAAAAATTCTTCGCCGCTGAACAGGAGATCATGGCTTCGAACATTCCGCGGATCGACTTCGAGGAGCCATCCATTCTGGCGAACGGCAAACGCAAGTGGTTTGCGTCCTCCAAGTTTCCCGTCAGCAACAATGCGGGCGAAGTGGTCGGGATTGTCGGTCTGTCGCGCGACATAACCGATCGCAAGCGTGGCGATCTGTTGCAGCAGGGGCAAAACAAGGTGCTCCAGCAGATCGCCACCGGCCGTCCACTTGACCAGGTTCTCGAAACCCTTGTTGTAACGATCGAAAACCAGCTCGACGGCGTGTTCGGTTCGGTGATGTTTGTCGACGACAGCGGGACCAAGCTCCTGGCCGGGGCCGCGCCGAATTTGCACGAGGATTATGTGGCCTTGACCGACGGCATAGACATCGGTCCAAAAAGCGGGTCTTGCGGCACCGCCATTTACAGGCGTGAAAGTGTCATTGTCGAAGATATCATGAAGGATCCGCTGTGGGAGGATTATCGCGACCTCATTGAGCCCTTCGGATTGCGGTCCTGCTGGTCCGTTCCCTTCTTCGGAAAGGGCAGTGAAATTCTCGGCACGTTCGGTCTTTATACAAAGAAGATGCGCAGCCCGACAGATCATGAGCTGAAACTCGCCCTGGAGGCGGCGCGTCTGGCAGCCGTTGCGGTCGAACGGGACAGGGACGAACGCAAGATCCGCTATCTTGCCAATCATGACGTCCTGACCGGTCTTCCAAACCGGCAGGAATTCAAAGCAAAACTCGAGGAAAAGGTCGCGGAGTGCCGGAACTCCGGCAAAACGGTCGCGGTTGTCTTTGTCGATCTCGACAATTTCAAGTTCGTCAATGACAGTTTCGGTCATGCCATCGGCGACCAGGTGCTGATGATTGTTGCGGAGCGGATCAAGGAGGTGCATGACGGCGCACACCAGGCCATCCGGTTCGGCGGTGACGAATTTGTCCTGATCGTCGAAGGCGCTGCCGCCCAGAAGCCTGAGCTCAAGGGTTTCATGAACCGGCTGAAGGAAGAAGTCACCAAAACCATCCAGATCGGTGACCTGTCCTTTCACGTCACGTGCAGCATCGGCGCTGCCTGTTTCCCGAGCGATGCGGAAAATGCGGCCCAGTTGCTCAGAAATGCCGACAAGGCCATGTTCGCTGCCAAGGCGTCCGGCAGAAACGGCTTTCAAATCTATGAGCCGACCCGTCCCGAACGCTCCATCAACAAGTTGACCCTCCTGGAGGAAATGCGGACCGGCATCGAAAACAACGACTTCTTCCTGGAATACCAGCCGCAATACAATCTCGTCAGCGGCCGCATCATTGGCGCCGAAGCCCTGGTAAGATGGCAACATCCGGTGTTGGGCAGGTTGATGCCGGGTGAATTCATTGGACTGGCTGAGGAAAGCGGCCTGATCGTGCCCCTGGGCCGCTGGGTCATGAAAGAAGCGTGCCGTCAGAACAGGGAATGGCAGAACGCGGGACTGATGCCGATCACAGTCGGGGTCAATGTTTCCGCCCGCCAGTTCAGCGACGCCGGTCTGGTGACCGATGTGCGCGCCGCGCTCGAGGAAAGCGGTTTGCCGGCGAGCTATCTGGAGCTGGAACTCACAGAAAGTCTTCTGATCCAGAATGCCGATCAGGCGGTTGAGCTGATGGACGATTTCCGGCGCATCGGGCTGAAACTGGCCATAGACGATTTCGGCATCGGTTATTCAAGCCTCGTGGCGCTGAAGAGTTTTCCTCTGACCAGGCTGAAAATCGACCGGAGCTTCATACGCGATCTCGACTATGACGAGAACGACCGCAGCATTGCCAGGGCGATCGTCTCGCTGGGGCGGGAACTCGGGCTATGTGTCGTTGCCGAAGGTGTCGAGACCGCCAAGCAGCAGGCCTTCCTGGCCAGTTGCCGCTGTGAGGTGGTTCAGGGATACCATTTTGGCCGCCCCATGAGCGCCGGCAAGTTCGGCAGGCTGCTCGGCATGACACTGACACCTCTGGACGCGCATTTCGGCTGAGCAGCAGCTTCCGGCGCGGCGAGATGGAGTGCCTCGGGCCGGATCGTCTCCGCAAGGCAGGCGTGTCCTGTCGTTACACCTTCGTCATGACATAGGATCCCGGTGCATCCTCCAGGATTTTCATCCGGTTGGCTCCCGGTTTGCGCGCCTTGGCAGTGGTGGCGTCGTGGGAACGGATCCACTCATCCCAGTAGGGCCACCAGGACCCCGGGTGCTCCTCGGCGTTCTTGAGCCAGTTTTCCAGAAGGCCCTTGGGCTCCGGACCGGTCCAGTACTGGTACTTGTTCTTCGCCGGTGGATTGACGACACCGGCAATGTGGCCGGACCCTGCAAGAACATAGTCGACCGGTCCGCCAAAGCACCCCGAGCCGAGGAAGACCGATTTCGGAGGTGCAATATGGTCCTCGCGCGTGGCCAGGTTGAAGATCGGGATCGTGACCTTGGACAGGTCCAGCCGCTCACCGGCAATTTCCATTTCGCCCTTGGACAGCTTGTTGTCCAGGTAGCAGTTGCGCAGATAGAAGGAATGGTTGGCCGCCGGCATGCGCGTGGAATCGGAATTCCAGTAGAGCAGGTCGAACGGGAACGGTTCCTGGCCTTTCAGGTAATTGTTGACCACATAGGACCAGATCAGGTCATTGGAGCGCAGCATGTTGAAGGCAGACGACATTTTCGAGCCGTCCAGGTAGCCCTGCTCGGCCATGCGCTTTTCCAGGAGTGAAATCTGTTCCTCGTCGACGAACACCTTCAGGTCGCCGGCGAAGGTGAAGTCCACCTGCGTGGTGAAGAAGGTCGCCGTCTTGATCCGCTCGTCACCGATTTTTGCCATATAGGCGAGGGTGACGGCCAGGAGCGTGCCACCGACGCAATAGCCGATGGCATTCACCTCGGACTGGCGCGTGGCCTTCTTGATGACGTCAAGCGTATGGAGGATGCCTTCCTTCATATAGTGTTCGAAGCTCTTCTGGGCCTGGCGCTCGTCCGGATTGACCCAGGAGATGACGAACACGGTATGTCCCTGATCGACGGCCCACTTGATGTAGGATTTGTCCGGGTTCAGGTCCAAGATGTAGAACTTGTTGATCCAGGGCGGCACGATCAACAGCGGGCGTTTCAGCACCTCTTCCGTCGTGGGTGAATACTGGATGACCTGGCAGACGTCATTTTGGGCGATCACCTTGCCGGGCGTGTTGCCGAGATTTTCACCAAGCTTGAATTTCGATGGGTCCGTCTGCCGGATCTTCAGGTCGCCCTTGCCCGATTTCAGGTCCTCCACAAGGTGCTGCATGCCTTTGACGAGGTTTTCACCGTTGCTTTCCATCGTCAGGCGAAGAAGTTCCGGATTGGTCAACACGAAATTGGAGGGCGACACCGCGTTGGCGATCTGGGTAACGTAAAATTCGGCCTTGTGGCGCGTATGTTCATCAAGCCCCTGGGCGTCATGGACCATATCCTCGGCCCATTTGCTGGTGATCAGATAGAGCTGCTTGATAAAATCGAAGAACTGGTTGTCTTCCCAGTCCGGGTCGGCAAACCGGCGGTCTTTCGGCGGTGTCTCCACTGCCGGTTCCGACGGCTCGCCCATCATTCGTTTCAGGGACGAATTCCACAGGTCGATATATCCGTTCCAAAGCCGTGACTGAGCCTCGATGGCACGTTGCGGATCGGATGTCCAATATTCGCCGACCTGCGCCAGCGTCTTGACCACACCCGTCAATTCATCCGTTGAATCCGTCTTGATCTTGCCCTGCTCGCGCGGCTCGATATAGGCGGCCATCGCCTTGCCGGCCTGCTCGATCGTCTTGGCCAGATTCTGGGCAAAGGCTTCGGGATTGTTGATAATGTACTGCAACATGGGATGCTGGCGGTCATCAGCCATAGGCAGGGGTTCCCTCCGGTTTATTGCTGACCCGTTCGGCCCTTTGAAGGCCAGAGAGCCTTTGTCCATTCAATCGCGTATCTTGTTATATTTTCGCTGATATTGTGAACTATCAGCTATTTATGACACAAGGTTCGGGATCCGTCGATTGGATTTCGGTGCATGTTCGGCTCACTGGCTAGAGTACGTTTGTGACAAAGAGATGGACGCCGGGGAGGTGGTTGAGGAGGAGTTTGTGACGAAAAATCAGAAGGCCGGGACTGTCATGGCCTTGGGCGCATTGCTGCTGTTCGCGACCGGCTGCGCCGTGGGGCCGGGGACCCCGCTCATCGATGCCTTGAAGACCAATCCGGGGCAGGGCAGCACAAATGTTCCACCGCCAAAAGGATATGGCCCTCCCGTCGGTGTCGGCCAGTCTTCGGGGCTGATCAACCCGAATGATCGGGAAGCCACGGAGGCGTATCTGGAATCACTGGCGGCGCGGTGAAACGTGCATTTCCGGAGATTCGTGAACGGAGAATCGCGGTCACGAATCTCCGGTCGCAAGCTATTCCGGTGCATGCGCATTTTTACGAAGTGGTCAAATAAGCATTCTTTTACGACTGCAGGCTAGGCTAGCGGCGATAATCCAAGGCTTTTCCTTAAGATGAAGCTCGACACGCCGACATTGTTCACCTGCCTGATGATTGCCGAATTCGCCGGCAGCGTGATCCTGTTTCTGTTCTATCTGTTCTGGCCATCAAGGAATGCGGACAGCCGGCGCAGTCTGGCCATGTGGTCCCTGGGCATGTTCCTGGCGGCCTGCGGAACGGTGCTGATTGCCATGCGCGGGACCATCCCGGATGCCTTCAGCATCATTGCAGCCAATTTTCTGATTCTCCTGGGGACGGGGTTGCGCCGAAGCGGGTTCGCTGTCTTCCTGGGTTTGCGCGGCCATTTCTGGATCTTTGCGTTTGTCGCGACCGGTTGGCTCGCCATGTGTCTGTTTCCCGCCTTCATGGACAGTTTCCTGATGCGCACCAACTATGTGCAAGGCACGCTGATCGTCAGCGGCCTGTGGGTGGTCGGCATGGCGTTCCTGGAAAACAGGGACAGGCTGTATTCGGTTCGCCTGCTGGGTCTGACAACCTTGCTCGAATGCGCGGGCTTCATCTGGTTTACCCTGAACCAGAACATTCTGCTCTTTCCCTCGTTCCTGTCGGCCTTCCCGGAAGGATTCACGATCGTTTTCCTGGTCACCTTGCTGTTCTCGATGATCATGACCATCGTTCTGCCGGCCTCCATGGTCATAGAGCGTTCCATGTTGCGGTTCCGGGAAAAGGCGTCGCTGGATGACCTGACCGGACTGTCCAACAGGCGGGCATTCCTGAATGCGGCCGAGGACTGGGGTGCGCAGAACCGGGAGGACAGCTCGACCTGCAGCCTGCTCCTGTTCGACATGGACGAGTTCAAGGAAGTCAACGAAAAGTACAGCCAGGAGATGGGAGACGTGCTCCTGCAACTGTTTGCCCGTATCCTGAAGGACACGCTCGCCGAAACCGCGATCTGCGGACATGTCGGCGGTACCAAATTTGCCGTGTTCCTGCCTGAAACGGACAAGGAGCTTGCACTCCTGACGGCCCAGCGTCTTTGCCGCCGGTTTGCGCTTGGCTGCCATGAAGCTTCCGCGGGCAAGCTCGTGGTCACCATCAGCGTGGGTGTCGTCACCGCCGGTGTTGCGACCCGCCTGACCAAGATCATGGAAACCGCCGAGCGCGCTTTGGAAAAGGCCAAGAAACAGGGCAGGGCGCAAATCGTCACACTGGACCTCTCGGCCAGCGGCTCCATCAAGAAAAGTTCGAGCCCGTCCGCGTTTTCGACACTGCGCAAAAACGCCGCCTGAGACAGATCCGTCTCTACCCTTCAGCGATGCGAACAGATGTTTGCAACCGGCCGGCCCGGCAGGCCGTTCCGAACGGAGCCGAAGGCATGGATGATCGGAACCCGTGCCCGGGAGAACACCGTTCCAAAAATAGTGACAAATTTAGGCGGCATGGGCTGCAAAGACGGGTGAACATTTTTTTCCGGGCTGCTAAAAGGGCCCCGCCGCGCCGCCGTCGTCCCGATGATCGGTGCAGGTCTGATTGTTAACTCGCAAGGATTCGCGCCATGGAGGAATTCCACAAGATCAAGCGGCTGCCGCCGTATGTGTTCGAACAGGTCAACCGCTTGAAGGCGAAGGCGCGAGCGGACGGAGCGGACATCATCGATCTTGGAATGGGCAATCCCGACCTGCCGACCCCGCAGCACATCGTCAACAAGCTGACCGAGGTGGTTCAGGACCCGCGCACCCACCGCTACTCGGCTTCCAAGGGGATCCAGGGACTGCGCAAGGCACAGGCCGCCTATTATGGCCGGCGCTTCGGCGTCAAGCTCGACCCCGACAGCCAGGTGATCGCGACGCTGGGTTCCAAGGAAGGCTTTGCCAATATGGCGCAGGCAATTTCCGCCCCAGGTGACGTGATCTTGAGCCCGAACCCGAGCTATCCGATCCACACGTTCGGGTTCCTGATGGCCGGCGCCTCGATACGCAACATTCCGGCCGAGCCGGGACCGTCCTTTTTCGATGCGCTGGAGCGGGCCGTCATCCACTCGGTGCCCAAACCCATTGCCATCATCCTGTGTTACCCGGCGAACCCGACCGCCTATTGCGCGGATCTCGACTTCTACAAGGATGTCGTGGCGTTTGCGCGCAAGCACAACATTTTCATACTGTCCGACCTTGCCTATTCGGAAATCTACTTTGACGAAGCCGCGCCACCGCCTTCGGTACTGCAGGTTCCGGGCGCCATGGACGTCACGGTTGAATTCACCTCGTTGTCCAAGACCTTTTCCATGCCCGGCTGGCGCATGGGCTTCGCCGTTGGCAACGAGCGGCTGATCAGTGCCCTGGCACGGGTCAAATCCTATCTGGACTACGGTGCTTTCACCCCCATACAGGTCGCGGCGGCCGCTGCGCTCAATGGGCCTGAAGACTGTATCCGCGAGACCCGCGAAACCTACAAGCGGCGGCGGGATGTCGTGGTCGAGAGCTTCGGCCGCGCGGGCTGGCATATTCCGGCGCCCCAGGCCAGCATGTTCTGCTGGGCTCCGATCCCGGAAAAATTCCGTTCTCTCGGCAGTCTGGAATATTCCAAGCTGCTTCTCGAGCGCGCGGAAGTGGCGGTCGCGCCCGGCATCGGTTTCGGTGAACATGGCGATGAATACGTGCGTATCGGACTGGTCGAAAACGAGCAGCGGCTCCGCCAGGCGGCGAGAAATATCCGCCGCTTCCTTGAAACCGCGGATCAAAAGCTGCACAACGTCATCCCGCTCTAAGGTTTTTGGGGACTTCGGACTTGCCATTGTCTGGTTGGAATGCACTCCCGTTCAGGAAGAGAGCGTGCCGGAGGAGGAAGGCCCTTTCTCCGGTCGCTGTCTTGCCAGGGAGACGTTTCGCCATGGCAGCCAGGTCAGTGCACCACCGGGTCCTGATGCCTTTGCACACCTCGATCTCTTGTTGATTAGAACTGGACTTTTTTCCGCATGGCTGAAGCACTGAAAGTAGGCGTCGCCGGTCTTGGCACCGTGGGGGCCGCCGTTGTACAGCTCCTGTCCAAACATGGTGGGCAGATTGCCCGCAAATCCGGCCGGGCCGTGGCGGTTACTGCGGTGAGTGCAAGAGACAGGACCAGGGACCGGGGCATCGATGTGTCGGGTTTCGACTGGTTCACCGATCCCGTCGAAATGGCGGAAAAGGCCGATATCGATATATTCGTCGAACTGATTGGCGGCGACAACGGTCCCGCCGAGGACAGCGTGCGCGCTGCACTCAAGCGCGGCGTGCACGTCGTGACCGCGAACAAGGCGCTCTTGGCCAGGCACGGCGTGGATCTGGCGGGCCTTGCCGAAGCCAACAGTGCCTGTCTGAACTACGAGGCGGCCGTTGCCGGTGGTATTCCGATCGTCAAGACGCTGCGCGAATCCATGGCAGGCAATGACATCAGCCGCGTCTATGGCATCCTGAACGGCACCTGCAACTACATCCTGACGCGCATGGAGGCCGACGGCATCAGCTTTAAGGACTGTCTCGCCGATGCTCAGCGCCTCGGATATGCCGAAGCAGATCCGACCTTCGACATCGAAGGCAACGATACCGCTCACAAGCTTGCCATCCTGACCAGTCTGGCGTTCGGCACGAAGATCGCCGACGACGATATCTACATGGAAGGGATCACGTCGATCACGACCGCCGACATCCAGGCAGCGGACGATCTCGGATTTCGTATCAAGCTTCTGGGAGTTGCGCAGCGCACGGAAACCGGCATCGAACAAAGGGTTCATCCGACGATGGTGCCCAAGACGTCGGCAATCGCCCGTATTGATGGTGTGCTGAATGCCGTCGCGGTCGATGGTGATTATGTCGGAGAAATCGTTCTGGTGGGACCGGGGGCCGGCGGAAACGCGACGGCGTCTTCGGTCGTCGCGGACATTGCCGATATAGCGCGCGGGGATGAAACCCCGGTGCTGGGCATGCCGGCTGCGGACCTGAAGGACTACAATCGCGCGCGGATGCGCATGCATGAAGGTGGTTATTACATCCGGCTGTCGGTCTATGACCGGCCGGGTGCGTTTGCCGAGATCGCCCGGTGCATGGGGGAAGCCGGAATCTCGCTCGAGTCGATCGTCCAGAAACGGCACGCCAGGGACGACATGCCGGCGAGTTTTGATGCGGACATGCCTCAGCCTGTCATCTTGATCACGTATGAAACGACCGAAGTCGCGATCAAGGAGGCTCTGGACGTCGTCATGTCCAAGGGTGTACTGGCGGAGCAGCCGCAGATGATCCGGATCGAAAAACTGAATTGACAAGTAAGGGCCCGACCAGGCGTCTTGCGGGGAGAGACTGGAGATGTTGATGTCCAATACTGAAAATCAGCCGTCGAGCGGACTGGACCGTATTCTGACACTTGAGCTGGCCCGTGTCAGCGAAAGGGCAGCCGTATCGGCGGCCCGTCTGCGGGGCCATGGCGATGAGATGGCTGCTGACCAGGCAGCGGTGGACGCGATGCGGCGGGAGCTGAACCGGCTGCCGATCGACGGCACGGTCGTTATCGGCGAGGGGGAACGTGACGAGGCTCCGATGTTGTACATCGGCGAGAATGTCGGCACCAAAAAAGGGCCGAAGGTGGACATCGCTCTCGACCCGCTGGAAGGAACCACCATCTGCGCCAAGAACCTGCCGAACTCCCTGGCCGTGATCGCGCTCGCACCCGAAGGGGATTTGCTGAACGCGCCGGACAGCTACATGGACAAGATCGCGATTGGCCCGGGCTATCCTGCCGGCCTGATCGATCTGGATGCCCCGATCGCCGACAATATCGCGGCTGTGGCCAAGGAAAAGGGCGTCAGGGTGGATGAAGTGACCGCCTGTGTCCTGGACCGTCCGCGCCACGCCCGTCTGATCGAGGATATCCGTGCAACGGGTGCAGCAATACGCCTGATCGGCGACGGCGATGTCGCGGGCGTCATTCACACCACGGATTCGGACGAAACCGGCATCGATATCTATGCAGGTATCGGCGGTGCGCCGGAAGGGGTTCTGGCGGCGGCGGCGCTGCGCTGCATCGGCGGCCAGATGCAGTCCCGGCTGGTGATCACCCGCGACGAACAGGTTGAACGCGCTCACCGAATGGGCATCGACGACATCAAGAAGAAATACACGCTTGAGGACATGGCAGGCCCGGACGTGCTGTTCGCCGCCACGGGCGTCACCGACGGCAACTTCCTGCAAGGGGTCCGTTTCGGACGCCACCACATCACCACGCACACGGTGGTCATGCGATCCTCCACCGGTACGGTGCGTTACATCAAGGCCCAGCACACGGATCTTGAGAAATTTCATCTGGATTGAGCCGGGACGGAATGCTGGGAAATTCCGAGGAGGAAGACCGGCGGCTCGTTCTCGGAGTCGCCCGGTCGGCAAATGACAACGCCTGGCGCGAGCGCCTGACAGCCGCTGATGCGCGCGCTGCCATGGCGATTTCCCAGACCCATGGTCTGCCCGACGTGCTCGCACGGGTCATGGCGGCGCGCGGCGTTCTGCCGGAGCTGGCGCCAGCCTTTCTGGAGCCGTCTCTCAAGGCGCTGATGCCCGATCCGTCCACGCTGGTTGACATGGATGCTGCGGTTGAACGCGTTGCCGACGCGGTTGAGGCGCGCAAGAAGATCGCGATCTTCGGTGACTATGACGTCGACGGTGCGACCTCTTCGGCAATCCTTGCCAAGTACCTGCAGTGGCTGGGTCTCGATCCGGTGATCCATATCCCCGACCGGATCATCGAAGGCTATGGCCCCAACGGACCGGCCATAGAAGCCCTGCAGCAGGAAGGTGCCGAACTTCTGGTGACGCTGGATTGCGGCAGCACCTCCTTCGAAGCCTTTGAAACCGCGCAGCGCCTGTCACTTGACGTTGTGGTTATTGACCATCACCAGGTCGGGGAAACCGTTCCGGAGGTCGTGGCATTGGTCAACCCGAACCGGCAGGATGACCTGTCCGGCCAGGGACACCTGGCCGCGGTCGGCGTCACCTTCCTGTTTCTGGTCGGTTTGAACCGTGAATTGCGCCGGCGCGGGGCCTTTCAGTCCGGTCAGCAACCGGACCTGATGGCGCTGCTCGACCTCGTTGCGCTTGGCACGGTCTGCGACGTCGTTCCGCTTCGGGGACTGAACAGGGCCTATGTCACGCGTGGCCTGTCGGTGATGCACCAGCGCCGCAATTATGGATTGACCGCCCTGGCGGATGCGGCTCGCGTCAGCGGAAAACCTGCGCCCTATCACCTTGGTTTTCTCGTCGGGCCCAGGATCAATGCCGGCGGCCGCATCGGGGATGCGGCGCTCGGCGCGCGCCTTTTGACCACCGAAGATCCGCACGAGGCGCGGGGCATTGCGGAGCGCCTCGACCAGCTCAACAGTGAACGCCAAGCCATGGAAGCAGTCATGCTGGAAGAGGCCGGCGCCGAGGCGGTCCTGGCAATAGAGGCCAGGGACCCGGCGGTTCTCCTGACCGGGTCTGAAGACTGGCACCCGGGCATCGTCGGACTGATTGCCTCCCGGCTGAAGGACGCGCATCGCCGGCCGGCCTTCGCGATCGCCTTTGACGCGTCAGGAAAGGGAACAGGGTCCGGACGCTCCATCCCGGGGGTGGATCTTGGCCGGGTCGTCCGCAAGGCGGTGGACGAAGGGCTTCTCGAAAAAGGCGGCGGGCATGCCATGGCTGCCGGCCTGACCGTTCGCCGGGAAAAGAGCGCGGATCTGGAGGCGTTTTTCAACGACGAACTGAAAGAGGACGTTGCGACGGCCTCCGCCCATCGGGAACTCAAGATTGACGCTGCATTGACCGCGACCGGAGCAACCCTCGATCTTTTGGAGCTGCTGGAAAAAGCCGGTCCGTATGGGGCCGGGCACGCCGAGCCGGTCTTTGCCTTTCCGGCCCACCGGATCTCCTTCGCCGACGTGGTCGGCAAGGGGCATGTGCGCGCGACCATCGCCGCCGGTGACGGAACCGGCCTGAAAGGCATCTGTTTCAAGGCGGATGACAAGCCGCACGGAAAAATGCTGCTGGAGGGGCGAGGACGCAACCTCCATGTCGCCGGGTCGCTGTCGATCGATACCTGGCAGGGGACACCCAAGGTGCAATTGCGTATTCTCGATGTCGCCGATCCTCAGAAAACCCGCCTGTGATGCGTGCCTGTGATGCGTGTTTGGTAAACGGGCCGTTAACCCTCCGCTAAGGGTCTATGCCTATGGTCAGGTTCCGCGAAGGAATCGTGAGGAACAGGCATGCACGCTCAGAACGAGCTCTCGCCCTATTTTGCCGAGATCGACCGGCGTACCGACAGGGCACTGAAAGGTATCCGTGAAGTGAGGCGATCCGCCAAGCTCAAGGCGTTGCCAAGGGAACCCAGGGCTGCGTTCGTGGGAACCGGCTTTCTGGTCGCGCTCGCTGCTTTTGTCGGCCTGTTTCTGGATTGATCTCCGATATCGAATTTGTGGCTTGAACTGATCAGAGCCCGGCCGTTATGTCTTGCGCCTCACTTTCCGGGAGGCGCAGGAATTCATGACCGACTACCCACTCGCACTCTGGTCCTTCAATCTTGGCCGCGCGCCCGGATCTGTTGCCGAATTTGCTGCTCAGATCGAGGAGGGCGTGTGCCGTGCCCGCGACGCCGGAGCCAAGCTTCTTCTGCTTCCGGAATACCTCATCGAGTGCTGCCTGGCGTTCAAGCCGGAAGGGTTGCGACCGGACCAGGAGATGTCGTTTCTTGCGGATGTGGGTACCTCGCTGATTCCGTTGCTGGCGTCTTTGCCGGAAAAACACGGTGTATCGCTGCTCGTGGGTACCATGCCGGTAAAGACGGCAAAGGGCATTACCAATACCGCGGTTCTGCTGACACGTGACGGGCGGGAGATCCGTCAGGACAAGCTCAGCCTGACCCCGTTCGAACAGGACCCGGATGTCTGGCACCTGACCCCCGGTGACGCGCTCAATGTATTCGAACTCGACGGGCTGAAAATGTCGGTCCTGATCTGCCTGGACGTGGAAATGCCCGCGCTCAGCAGCCTGCTGGCGCGCCGGGAAATCGATCTTCTTCTGGTGCCTTCGATGACGGAAAAACTGTCCGGATATCACCGGGTGTTCGGTTGCGCCAAGGCACGGGCGGTGGAGCTCATGTGCGCCGTTGCCGTCTGCGGTGTCGTTGGAACATCCAAGGGCACCACGCAAAACGATTCGAATGTTTCGGGCGCGGCTCTTTACCTGCCTTGCGAGGAGGAGTTCGGGTTTGTCGGCATTGCGGGAGAGATTGCGCCGACGGATGGGACGAATGGTGAGGAACCGTTCTTGCTTGCTTCCGTGCCTTTCCGCCAACTAGCTGATCTTAAATCAGGAAAAGCCGAGGTCTGGCCAGGAGCCTGGACCGCGGATCATGTCAGGGTCGTTGCCGGATAGCGAAGGCCAGGGAGAAAGTTAGGCGGACAGCAATGCGCACAGTGTGCACATTTTGCTTTACGGCACTACAAGAACCCTCTATACAGCGCTCATCCGAAAACAGGTGGTCTGGAGATGAGTGTCGCTAAGGCAATAGCAACGCAGGAAGCATCGTGGCTGCACGGGTTGAGTGGCTTGTTCGTCAAGCCTGCCCGTCTGCAGATCGCGGCGCTGTGCTTTCGCTCCGGCGACAGCGAACCTGAGGTGCTCCTTGTCTCGACGCGCGAATCCGGGCGAATGATCCTGCCCAAAGGCTGGCCTGAAAAGGACAGGCCTGCCTGTGAGACAGCGATCATCGAAGCCTGTGAGGAGGCCGGGGTCACCGGCAAGGTTGATCCCCGTCCCATCGGAAGTTTCAGATCCTTCAAGGGGTTGTCCGACGGACTTCGGATCAGGACAAAGGTACTTGTCTTCAAGATACGATTTGAAAAGCAGCTGAAGGATTTCCCCGAGAAGGGCCAGCGGGATCTCGTTTGGCTGCCGCTCTCGGAAGCGATCGACGCCGTTGACGAACCGTCCTTGAGGCGGTTCCTGCGCAAGCACCGGTCCAGCATCACCTGAGTATCCGGGAAAGACCGGGAAGGAAATTCATCGGTGACGCACCGGTGTCTCCTTTCCATGTGATCATGGGTAATGCGATGAACCGCGCGCCCGGAACGAAATGCTTGTGTGCATCGAAGAGGCGATAGAGTTGAGGTTGACCGCTTGCTGACGAACAGGGACCTGAAGCCGAAGGCCCTCGACAAGGATCTCGACAAGTTCGGGTTTTTGGGTGATGCCGCAGAGGCCATGGGGCGCCGCCTGACCGGCGTGGGCCTTGCCGTGATTTTCCTGGGCCTGTGTGTGACCGTCGCAGCGTTGCAGGTTGTCTCCACCGACCATACGGACGTGTTCGTTCTGGTGGCCGCCAGTGCGATCGGCGGCTACATGGCCCTGAATATCGGCGCAAACGATGTTGCCAACAATGTCAGTCCCGCGGTCGGCGCCAGGGTGATCAGCCTGACAGGCGCGCTCATCCTGGCCGCGATCTGCGAGAGCGCGGGGGCTCTGCTGGCCGGCGGAAGCGTCGTGACAACGGTGTCCAGCCAGATCCTCAGTCCCTCGGATGTCGAGCACAATTTCGTCTTCATCCAGGCCATGCTGACGGCCATGGCCGCGGCCGCGCTCTGGATCAATTTCGCGACCGTTATCGGCGCGCCTGTATCGACGACCCATTCGATCATCGGCGGCGTTGTGGGAGCGGGCATTGCGGCAAGCGGGTTCGCGGCGATCAACTGGACCACCGTTTCGGCCATTGCGGCGTCCTGGGTGTTTTCCCCGGTCCTTGGCGGTCTGATCGGGGCAGCGCTGATGGCATTCATCAATGCACGTGTCGTCTATTCGGGAAACCGGATCAAGGCGGCGCGTTTCTGGCTGCCGGTGCTGCTCGGGCTCATGGGAGCGATCTTCACGGCATTCATGCTCCTGAAAACCTCCAATCGCCTTTTCACCGTGCCTGACTGGCTGTCGCCCGCACTTTCCGCGCTCGTCGGCATCCTGATCTGGTCGGTCTACCGCCGGATCGTACACGTCCAGAGCGACAGGATGGAGGACAGTGCACGCGCCTTGAGAAACCTGTTTGCAGTGCCGTTGATGGTGACGGCAGGACTTTTGTCCTTTGCCCATGGCGCCAACGACGTCGCCAATGCCATTGGACCTCTGGCTGCGATCGTTCTCAGCCTTTCAAACGACTTTCCAGACCTGATCTTCTGGTATCTCGGTGCTCTCAATCCCGAGGTTCCATTGTGGGTGAGCGCCGTTGGCGCCTTTGGCATATCGGCCGGCCTGCTGTTGTTCGGACGACGGTTGATCACGGTGGTCGGCAAGAAAATCACCAAGCTGAACCCGGTCCGTGCCTTTTGCATCACGCTTGCGACCGCGGCCACAGTCCTGGCTGCCTCCGCCTTCGGCTTGCCCGTCTCCTCGACGCATATCGCGGTTGGAGCCCTGTTCGGGGTCGGGTTTTACCGGGAGTGGTACCGAAACCGCTACGTTGCGGAGGATGGTGTTGTCAAACCGCGCAAGATGCTCAAGAACAGGGAAGAGCGCAGGCGCCGACTCCTCGTGCGTCGCGCCAACCTGTTGACGATTGTTGCCGCCTGGGCAGTCACCGTTCCGGCAGCCGCCCTTCTCGCCGCAGGGCTTTTTCACCTTCTCGACCTGCTGATTTCATGATCCGCGTTGCCGGATGGCGAGCGTGAGGCCTTGCGCCGGCAAACGGAGAGCACTAAGTGCACTTCTATCGCCATGTGTCAGCTGCTATCATTGGCAATTGAATCGAACGACCGCAGAAAGAACTTAATGACGTATACGTATCCAGGTTCCGACTTCAGACCGACGTTCCTCCAAAGCGTTGTTGCGATGTTTCGCAGGCCCGCGAGGCTGCAGATCGCTGCTCTTTGCCACCGGAGGCGTCACGGCAAGCTGGAAGTCCTCCTGGTCACGTCCAAGTCGACCCAAAGGTGGATCCTGCCGAAAGGGTGGCCGATCCTGTCCCACAGGGCACATCGTACGGCGGCCATAGAGGCCTACGAGGAGGCGGGAGTGGTCGGCAAGGCCCACAAGAAGCCTTTTGCCAGCTTTTCTTCCCACAAGGGCGGGGAGGCCGGTTTGAAAATACGAACGGAAAACCTCGTATTCCTTGTCGAGGTTGAAGACACCCTGAAGGATTTCCCTGATTCTGGGGAACGGGACGTCCGGTGGGTTTCCATCAAGGAAGCTGTCAGAATTTCGAATGACGACGGCCTTGTGGACGTGTTGCGCAAGCTGGAAACCTTGCACGGCTAAGAAAAATCCGCGTTCTTGCGTGGTTTTGGTTGACCTTTTCCAACGATTGTTTAAGGCAGGCGCCGTACGAGACCGCCTGGGCTGCCGACGGGCCGCCGGGAAGCCGCGAACTGGATTGTCATGCCCAACTTGAAAAAGCCGACACTCGACAAGGATCTGGACAAGTTCAGCTATATGGAGGAGGCGGCGGGGTCTCTCGGGCGCGGTCTGATCGCGCCGGGCATAGCGCTTGTCTTCATTGTCCTATGCGCTCTGGCCGCTGGGGCTTCCATGTCGGGGGCGCCGGGCGCGGTCGTCATCGTCGCGGCGGCTGCGATCGGGGCCTACATGGCGCTGAATATCGGCGCCAACGATGTTGCCAACAATGTCGGGCCGGCTGTCGGATCGCGCGCCATGACGCTGCTGACGGCGCTGATCATTGCCGCCGTCTTCGAAAGTGCAGGGGCACTGATCGCAGGCGGTGATGTTGTCGGCACGATATCCAAGGGGATCATCAGCCCGGATTCCATCTCCAGTTCGTCTGTCTTCATGGCGGCCATGATGGCAGCCCTGGTCTCTTCCGCGCTGTGGATCAACCTGGCAACCTGGATCGGGGCACCGGTCTCCACAACCCACTCCATCGTCGGTGGCGTCATGGGGGCGGGCATTGCCGCGGCGGGATTCACCGCGGTCAACTGGGTGACCATGGGCAGCATTGCCGCGAGCTGGGTCATTTCGCCCTTTCTCGGCGGTCTGATCGCGGCTGCCTTCCTCGCCTTCATCAAGTCCTTCATCATTTACCAGGACGACAAGATTGCGGCGGCACGCAAGTGGGTTCCGGTTCTTATCGGTGTCATGGCCGGCGCCTTCGCCAGCTATCTCGCGCTGAAAGGTCTCAAGAAGATCATCAAGATCGACTTGCCGCTCTCGCTGCTCCTTGGCAGTCTCGTTGGCTTGGCCGTCTGGCTCCTGGTGCGGCCCCTCATTCGCCGGCAGGCTGAAGGGCTTGAAAACCGGAACCAGTCACTTCGCACCCTGTTTTCCGTTCCACTGGTGTGTTCAGCGGCCCTGTTGTCCTTTGCCCATGGCGCGAATGACGTGGCCAATGCCGTGGGGCCGCTCGCCGCCATTGTGCATACCGCGGAACTGGGAGAGGTGGCCGCCAAGGTCAGCATTCCGCTTTGGGTCATGGCGGTCGGCGCATTCGGCATTTCGTTCGGGCTGTTGCTGTTCGGCCCCAAGCTTATCAACATGGTTGGCCAGCAGATCACCAAGCTGAACCCGATGCGCGCCTATTGCGTGTCCCTGTCCGCGGCCATCACGGTCATCATTGCGTCCGGTTTGGGACTGCCCGTCAGTTCCACCCATATTGCGGTCGGTGCGGTGTTCGGTGTGGGGTTCTTCAGGGAGTGGTACACGGAGCGTTCCAAGCGCCGTCTTGACTACGTCAACAAGCACCAGAGCGCGGGCAATCAGCAGGTTCGGCCCGTCCGCAACCGGGAAGAACAGGCACGCAGGCACCTTGTGCGCCGGGCGCATTTCATGACCATCATCGCGGCCTGGATCATAACGGTTCCGGCAGCGGCACTGCTCTCGGGCGCGCTCTATTTCGTGATGATCAAGCTGATCGGCTGACCGGACCCGGTCAATCGTGCCGGGCCGCCAGGTGTCCGGCGGGTTCCAGTGTCAGATGCGCCCAGACCGGCAGATGGTCCGAAGCGACACGCGCGGTCTTGGATTTGTGGACACCGGCCTGTTCCACGGTGAATTCCGGGCTGGTGATGATGCGGTCAAGGCTGCCGACAGGCAGGGGGCTTGGAAAGCTCCGTCCCGGCGTGGTGACTTCGTAGCGCTGTTCAAACAGCTTGATGCTGCCGGCCGTGTCACGCCATTCGTTGAGATCGCCGATCAGGACGGTGGGCAGGTAGTCGAGATGCTCGTGCAACTGGTGCATCAGCGACGTGATCTGCTTCTTGCGGAAATGGCTGACCAGGCTGAGATGCATCGCGGCAACCCGGATTTTCTCCCCACCGACCTTCAGGTCCGCGGCGACCGCGCCACGCGGTTCGAGCTTCGGCAGGTCGATCCGGCGATGGTCGAGGATCTCGATGGCGCTGCGCACCAGAATGGCGTTGCCGTGCCAGCCGAGGCTTCTTTCGCTGGTGCCGAAGGGCACCGGACGGTAGTCGGTCTCGGCCAGGATGCTGTCGGGGTCCAGCGTGCTTTCGCGCGGTCCGAAACGCTTGTCTGCTTCCTGAAGGGCCAGGATATCGCAGTCGAGTTCCCGGATGACCTTGAGGGTCCTGTCCGGACGGCGGCGTGCATCGACGCCGATTGCCTTTTGTATGTTGTAGGATCCGATTTTGAGCATGGAAGATAATTGGCGTGCGAACGGTACTGGATGCAAGAAGAACCGGGTTTGAAAACCCGAAATGCGGCCTATTTAGGCAGCCTTGATCTGGTCCATGCGCTCGGTTGCGCGTTTCAGGGCTTCAAAACACGTCTTGTCGAGCGCCGGTCCGACGTCTCCCTCCATGATCCCGAGGGCCTTTTGCAGCGGCATCGGCCCGCGATAGGGGCGTTCCGCGGTCAGGGCGTCGAAAATGTCCGCTGTCGTCACGATCCTGGTTTCCATCGAGATCCGGCTGGCCGTCAGTCCGTCCGGATAGCCGCGGCCATCGAGTTTTTCATGATGACCGCGGGCGATCGGTGACAGGTCCTTGAAGGTTTCTATCCGGGACAGGATTTCGTCCGAATAGACCGGGTGCATGCGGATCTGTTCCCATTCCTGATCGTCCAGCTTTCCCGGCTTGTCCAGGACCGAATTGCTGACACCGAGCTTGCCGATGTCATGCAGCAGCGCAGCGCGTTTCAGAAGCTGGCGGTCGCGGGCGCCGTAGCCCAGTTCCTCTGCGATCATATCCGTATAAAGGGTGACCCTTTCACTGTGTCCGGCGGTGAAAGGGCTCTTGCTGTCGATCACGAGCGCAAATCCGTGCGCGATGTCGTCCAGCTGGTCCTCGCCTGCAAAGCGGACATTCTGGGCCGGTTCGAGGCCATAGACGATCGAGTCGATCCCGTCCGATTTCAGGGTGGCCCAGAAGCCCGGGTCGCGGGCAACGCTTTCAGCTGCGTCCACAAGAACGGGATCGAACCAGCCACCGGCGCGTTCACGCAGCTCGCGCAGGGCGCTTTCCGGTCCCGAATTGATCTGGAAGACATCCATGACCTGGGCGAGCAGGGCGATCTGGGAGAACAGCGGGATGCTCTTGCCAACAAGTCCGTGCGGGCGCCCCTGGCCGTCCCAGTGTTCATCCAGGCTGTAGATGCCGTCGATGACGAGATCGGAGAAATGCATCTGCCGTGCGATGTCGGCACCGCGCTGGCACCTCGTCTCGATCATCTCGCTGGCGATGTCGCCGCCATTCTGCAGGATATTGACAATGGCGCGAACACGTTCCGCAAAGCCGTGTTTCAGGCCGGTATGGCCAAGCACGAAACGCAGTGCAGCCGGCAGGCTGTCGCTGATGGTCTTGTAGTCGTGCTTGAAGGTCAGATCGTCGGTCAGGTAGAGCTCGCAGATCCGGGCGGCATTGCTGGAGCAGCCCAGGTCTTTCAGAAGCAGCGTGTAGTAGAGGTCGCTCAGCTGGGCCTCGGTAAGACCGACCTGGCGGCCGACATGTATGCCGATCCAGCAGCTGCGCACACAATGGCCGCGCGGTTGGCCCTCGGTGATGTCGAGCGCGTGGCTGAGAGCGCCGAGAAGTTCCGCCAACCGAAGCTGTTTCGCGACGTGACCGGACATGAAGCAATCCTTGCAGAGCAAAATGGTCCGCAAGGATTGCAGGGCTTCGTTAAGATCGTGTGTTCCCGATCGGGGTATCGGTCAAGACGTCAGGCGGCGGCCAGTTCCTGGCCGGCCTGAACCAGGAGACCCGCGACATAGTCCATGAAGGACACCCAGGCTTCGACCACGAAGGTGTCCGGCCCGGTCCGCCACACCATCACGGGCGCCTTGTGAAAGATCGTGCGGGTGACGGTTCCAACCGGAAAGGCTTCCAGCGACAGGTCGATGAAAATACCGGTGTTCAGCAGCCATTCGGCCTTGCTGCCGCTCACGATGACCGCCTGGGAGCGGTGGGAGATATCGACAAGGGCATGCGGCGTGTCGGCAAGCTTGCCTTCAATCGCCTCGAAGACCTGTGTCAGCTCTTCTTCGGGTGCCAGCAGCGTCCATTCGTCCGGCCCCATCCAGAGTGAAGCCCGTTTCGCAGCAGTCGCGCTGCCGAGCGGCGTGACGGGCAGGGGCGTGCCGAAGGCCTCTCCCGCGGCCTTGAGCGAGGCTTCGCGGCCCCGGTAGGACAGGCGCGTGATCGGCACGGCTTGCAGGATAGAGACGTCAGGCTGGCTCAGAAGCGGTGTTTCGCCTGCGTCCGGCGTGATCAGGTCGTTTGCCAGAAGTTCAGACATTGAGCCGTGCTCCTTCCTTGTCATAGAACACCGGTCCGGTCACTTCGACCGGAATGCTGCCATCGGGCATCGGCACGTAAAGCGTTTGGCCTTCGATTGCGTGACCGTTCTTTACGATCGCCAGTGCAATGTTTCGTTCCAGCGCCGGGCTGTAATAGGACGAGGTCACGTGACCTTCAGCCGGCGTGCCGGTGGCGGGGTTTTCAGACATGGTGATCTGAGCGCCTTCTTCCAGCTTCACCTTCGGGTCCTTGGTCAGCAGGCCGACGAACTGCTTGCGGTTTTCCGCCACCAGGTCCGGCCGTTCCAGGCCGCGCTTGCCAACGAAGTCCAGCTTCTTCTTGCCAATGGCCCAGCTCATTCCGGCATCCTGCGGGGTGACGGTACCGTCCGTGTCCTGGCCGACGATGATGTAACCCTTTTCGGCGCGCAGCACGTGCATGGTCTCGGTGCCGTAGACGGTGCCGCTGTGCTTCTCGATTTCCTTGGCCAATGTTTCCCACATCATCTTGCCGTGGCGGCGCGGCACGTTGATCTCGAAGCCGAGTTCGCCGGTGAAGGAGATGCGGAACAGGCGGCAGGGGACACCGCAGAAGGTGGCTTCCTTGACGCTCATGTGCGGGAAGGCTTCCGCGGAGAGATCGACACCCTCGATGAAGGGCGCGATGACCTCCCGTGCCTTGGGCCCCTGGACCGCGGCCACGGCGAACTGCTCGGTGGTCGAGGTGATCCAGACGTCGAGATCCGGCCATTCGGTCTGCAGGTAGTCTTCCATGGTCGCGAACACGCTCGGCGCACCGCCGGTCGTGGTGGTCACGTGGAAACGGTCCTCTGCCAGGCGGCCGATGACGCCGTCGTCGACGATGAAACCGGCGTCGTTCAGGAGAAGGCCGTAGCGGCAACGTCCCGGAGCGAGTTTCTTCCACGGGTTGGTGTACATCCGTTCCAGGAATTCGGCGGCATCCGGTCCGACCACCTCGATCTTGCCGAGCGTGGAGGCATCGAACAGGCCGACGCTCTCGCGGGCTGTCTTGCATTCCCGGGCGACTGCCGTGTGCATGTCCTCGCCGTTTTTCGGGAAGTACCAGGTCCGTTTCCACTGGCCGACATCCTCGTAGACACCGCCGTTTTCAACCACCCAGTCATGGGACGGTGTCTTGCGGACCGGGTCAAAGAAGTCGCCGCGCGACACACCTGCGAACAGGCCGAACGTGGTTGGCGTGAACGGCAGGCGGAAGGTGGTCAGGCCGACATCCGTGACCGGCCGATCGAGGGCACCCGAGGCGATCTGCAGGGCGTTCATGTTGGACAGGCGCCCCTGGTCGGTCGCCATGCCGGTGGTGGTGTAGCGCTTGATATGCTCGATCGAGTGCATGCCTTCGCGCACCGCCAGCTTGACGTCCTTGGCGGTAACGTCGTTCTGGTAATCGACGAATGCCTTGACCCGCGAGGCATTGCGGTCGTGCGGAAGGGCACCGAGCGTGCCGCCGGACCCAGCCTGGCCGCCGGTGGCGACGGCATAGGTCACCTTGCCGGTTTTGCCCGTCGCTGCCTTCGCGGCGTCTTCACCGGCGGCGTAGCCGTCTTCGAGAGTGGCCTGGAGGCCGTAAAGCCCCTTGGAAGCGCCGGTCGAACGCTCGTTCTGGACCGACTTTCCGGGTACATAGGCGCCCGCGTCGGCGTCCCAGACGACTTTGCCGCGCGACTGGGAATACAGGCTGACGGTCGGGGTCCAGCCGCCCGACATCAGGATCGCGTCACAGCCGATCTGGCCGCCGGAGGCGACTTTGCCGGACGTCATCAGCTTGCCGAGCAGCGCGCCCTTGACCCGCTTGCGGCCGAGGGTGCCGGTGACGACACAGCCGGTTTCAACCCGGATCCCGCGTGCTTCCGCAATGGAAATCAGGTTTTCCGGCGGTGTTTCGCGCATATCGGCGATGGCGACGACCTCGACCCCATGGTCCTTCAGGTCGAAGGCGGCCTGCCAGGCGGTGTCGCAGGTCGTGGTGACAAGGACCCTGTTCCCGACCTTGACGCCATAGCGGTTGAGATAGGTTCGGCCCGAGTCGGCCATCAGGATGCCCGGACGGTCGTTTTCCGGGAACACCATGGGCCGTTCGATCGCACCGGCGGCGATCACGACTTCCTTGGCGCGGACCTGCCAGAGACGTTCGCGCGGCAGTTTCGGATCCGGGTTCGGAAGGTGCTCGGTCACACGTTCGGCCAGCGCAACGTAGTTGTGCGCGAAATAACCGAAAGCCGTGGTTCGCGGCAGCAGCGTGACGTTGTCCAGCGCCACCAGCCTGGAGACGGTCTCCGCTACCCAGTCCGAAGGATCCTTGCCGTCAATACTGGCCCCGGCCTCGCTCAGGAGAGATCCGCCGAATTCGGCCTGTTCGTCGCACAGGATGACCTTGGCGCCGGTTTCGGCCGCAGCCAGGGCAGCGGCCAGGCCGGCCGGACCGGAACCGGCCACGAGCACGTCGCAATGCGTGTAGATGTTGCCGTAGAAATCCTGATCCGGGTTTTTCGGCGGTTTGCCGAGACCGGCCGCGGCACGGATGATCGGCTCATAGACCCGGTCCCAGAAGGATTTCGGCCACATGAAGGTCTTGTAGTAGAAACCTGCCGGAAACAGGGGCGACATCAGGTCGTTGACGGCGCCGATATCGAAGCCGAGCGAGGGGAAGCGGTTCTGCGAAATCGCTTCAAGGCCCTGGTAGAGTTCGACCTGGGTCGCGCGCAGGTTTGGCGTCTGGTCGCCGTTGCGGTAGATGCCGACGAGGGCGTTCGGCTCTTCCGAGCCGGCGCTGATAATGCCGCGCGGACGGTGGTACTTGAACGAGCGTCCGACAAGGTGGACACCATTGGCCAGCAGCGCGGAGGCGAGCGTGTCCCCTTTGTGCCCCTGCATTTCCTCGCCGTCGAAGGTGAAGGTGAGCTGTTCGGCGCGGTCGATCCGGCCGCCTTTTTCAGTGCGGAATGGCTGGCTCATTTGCCGGCCTCCTTGGAAAGCGCTTCAAGATCAGGCATCGCTTCGCCGGTCTTGTAGAATTTCAGGAACTTGTCGCTGACGGTGTCGCGGACCGCGTTGAAGAAACGGCCGCATCCGTGAATGTGTCGCCAGCGTTCGGCATAGACACCCTTGGTGTTGGTGCGCATGTAGAGGTAGTTGACCCAGTCCTCGTCGGTGACCTGTGTCGGATCGGTCGGCCGGGCGATATGGGCTTCGCCGCGGCAGGCGAATTCCGTTTCCGCGCGCTCGACATCGCAATAGGGGCAGTAAACCAGCAGCATCTGACGAAATCTCCCTAGTGCGCTACGGCGGCGGCTGCCGCTTCGTCGATGAGGCGGCCGGTGCGGAACCGGTCGATGGTGAAGGGGGCATTGATCGGGTGCGGTTCGTCCTTTGCGATCGTGTGCGCAAAGACATGGCCCGAACCCGGGGTCGCCTTGAAGCCGCCGGTGCCCCAGCCGCAGTTCACGTAAAGGCCCGGGACCGGTGTCTTGGACAGGATCGGAGACCGGTCCGGGGTCACGTCGACGATCCCGCCCCAGTTGCGCAGCATGCGCATGCGCCGGAAATGCGGGAACAGTTCACAGATCGCGTCGATCGTGTGGTTGGCGATGTGGATGCCGCCAGCCTGGGAATAGGAGATGAACTGGTCGGTGCCGGCACCGATCACGAGTTCGCCCTTGTCCGACTGGGAGATATAGGCGTGGATCGTGTTGGACATGACCACGCAGGGGAAGGCCGGTTTGACCGGCTCGGAGACCAGCGCCTGGAGCGGGTAGGATTCCAGAGGCATGCGTACCCCGGCCATGTCCATGACGGTCGACGTGTGGCCGGCGGCCACGACACCGACCTTCTTGGCCTTGATGAAACCCTTGACTGTCTCGACCCCTTCCACGGCGCCGTCCTGGCCGCGGCGGATGCCGGTCACCGCGCAGTTCTGGATGATGTCGACCCCGAGGGCATCGGCGCCGCGCGCATAACCCCAGGCAACCGCGTCGTGACGTGCGGTGCCGCCGACACGCTGCAGGGCAGCGCCCATGACCGGATAGCGGACATTTTTCGAGATGTTGAGCGGCGGACAATAGTCCTTGGCCTGTTCCGGCGTCAGCCATTCGTTCTGGACGCCGGCCAGGCGATTGGCATGGATGTGCCGTTGGGCGACCTGAACATCATGCACGGTATGGGCCAGCATCATCACGCCACGGGCGGAATACATGACGTTGTAGTTCAGTTCCTGGGACAGCCCCTGCCACAGGCCGATGGCATGATTGTAAAGGCCCGCGCTTTCTTCCCATAGGTAGTTGGAGCGAACGATTGTGGTGTTGCGGCCGGTATTGCCCCCGCCGAGCCAGCCCTTTTCGATCACGGCGACATTGCGGATGCCGTGTTGGCTGGCCAGGTAGTAGGCGGTTGCCAGGCCATGGCCGCCGGCCCCAATGATGACGACGTCATACTCGGCCTTGGGTTCGGGCGCACGCCACTGGCGACCCCAGTTCTGGTGCGCGGAAAAGGCGTTCTTGGCCAGTTCCAGAAAGGAATATCGCTTCATCAATCAGCGGCTCCGCACGTTGCCGGCCGGTGTTCCGGATGATCCGGAGTGTCTGCCGTCAGGTTTTGTTCGCATCTCGGGCACAGCCGTTCCTGAAGCGAAACGGCCTCGGCCATTGCCGGGCATATTCGCGACTGGATCCATCATTGCGTATAAGGTTTCGGTCGCATGCTTGTCTGAATGCGACATGGTCGCAGGAACCCGGTGTGGAAGCATATCAAAACCCCTGATTTCCGGCAAAAAACAGCCGAATCCAATGGGTCGCGAACCCGTGTTCATCGGTGTTGCAGGACCGAGTTGCGCAAAACCGACACTCGATGCCGCTTCGCTTGTTGCATTTGCCCGCATGGGCGGTAACTCTCATCGGAACAGTTCATTCAGGGAGATTCATTCATGGAAGTACGCGCAGCCGTCGCAGTCGGTGCCGGAAAGCCGCTTGAAGTCACCACGGTCAACCTGGAGGGTCCGCGTGCCTTCGAGGTTCTGGTGGAGGTCAGGGCCACGGGCATTTGTCATACGGATGAGTTCACACTTTCGGGCGCCGATCCGGAAGGGCTTTTCCCGGCGATCCTCGGTCACGAGGGTGCGGGCGTTGTTGTCGAGGTCGGGCCGGGCGTGACGACGCTGAAGCCGGGAGATCACGTCATTCCGCTCTATACGCCGGAATGCCGGACCTGCGAATACTGCCTGAACCCGAAGACCAACCTGTGCCAGTCGATCCGCGCCACCCAGGGACAGGGCCTGATGCCGGACGGCTCGTCCCGGTTCTCGACACTCGATGGCGACCCGATCCTGCATTACATGGGCACGTCGACCTTCGCCAACCACACGGTGGTTCCGGAGATCGCACTGGCGAAGATCCGTTCCGACGCGCCGTTCGACAAGGTCTGCTACATCGGCTGCGGTGTCACCACCGGCATCGGCGCGGTGATCAACACGGCCAAGGTGGAGATCGGCTCGCGGGCGATCGTGTTCGGCCTTGGCGGCATCGGCCTGAACGTCATCCAGGGCCTGCGCCTTGCCGGCGCCGACCAGATCGTCGGTGTGGATCTCAACCCGGACAAGAAGGAAATGGCCGAACGCTTCGGCATGACCGACTTCGTCAACCCAGGCGAAGTGGAAGAGGATCTCGTTCCCTACCTGGTGAACCTGACCAAGGGCGGCGCCGACTACACGTTCGACGCCACGGGCAATGTCAACGTGATGCGGACCGCGCTGGAATCGGCCCACAAGGGCTGGGGCGAGAGCATCATCATCGGCGTGGCTCCGGCGGGCGCCGAAATCTCGACGCGTCCGTTCCAGCTGGTCACCGGCCGGTCCTGGCGCGGCACCGCCTTCGGCGGCGCGCGTGGCCGCACGGATGTGCCGAAGATCGTCGACTGGTACATGGACGGCAAGATCGAGATCGACCCGATGATCACCCACACCATGCCGCTGGAAGACATCAACAAGGGCTTCGACCTGATGCATGCGGGCGAATCCATCCGCTCCGTGGTGATTTACTGATAGTTGTTGCGCCGACGGTCTCCGGCTGAAAAAATTGCCGTCATTGCGGGACTTGATGAAGCTCTCCATGCTGTTTCCTGACTGCGGGGAACGGCATGGAAGTCAAGATCAGGTTCCGCGCGGCATATGAAACAGGGTGTTTCGATGAAAACCATTTCCGAAAACAAATCCTTTGGTGGCGTTCAGGGCGTTTACAGTCACGAATCAGAAGCCTGCGGCTGCGAAATGACCTTTGCGGTCTACCTGCCGCCGCAGGCCGAGGACGGACCGGTTCCTTGCCTGTGGTACCTGTCCGGGCTGACCTGCACGCACGAGAATGCCATGACAAAGGCCGGTCTGCAGGCGCATGCCGCGGAATTCGGACTGGCGCTTGTCTTTCCGGACACGAGTCCGCGCGGCGAGGGGATCGCCGATGACGAGGCCTATGATCTGGGGCAGGGCGCGGGATTCTATGTCAACGCGACCGAGGCACCCTGGGCCTCGAATTTTCAGATGGAAAATTACATCGCCAGCGAATTGCGGGATCTGGTGACCGAGAAATTCTCCATTTCCGTGCATCAAGGGATCACCGGTCATTCCATGGGCGGTCACGGGGCACTGACGCTGGCCATGAAATATCCGGGTCATTACCAGTCCCTGTCCGCGTTTGCACCCATTGCCAATCCAACCAAATCGGATTGGGGGCGAAAGCAACTCGGGGCCTATCTCGGAGACAACGAGGCCGTCTGGGCGGCGCATGACGCCACCTTGCTGTTGAAGGACAAGGGCTGGAGCGGGGACATTCTGATCGACCAGGGAGCGGACGACCAGTTCTATGACCTGTTGAAGCCCGAGGCTCTCGCGGCAGCACTCACCGCGACCAGGACGGCGCACACCTTTCGTCTTCAAGCCGGTTACGACCATTCCTACTATTTTGTCGCGAGCCTGGGCCGTGATCACGTCGCGTGGCATGCGGCACGGCTGAAGGTCTAGGGGACGGACCCATGAAATTGTACGTTCAGCTCGCCCGGCAAAGGACTGTGCCCTAACGGCTGGCGGCTGCCTGGTTGTCTCGGGAAAGCGCCTTGGCATATTTGCTTTTTTCGAACGATTGCGGCAGCCGCAATTCGCTCAGCATGTACCATTGCTCGATGTTTTCCAGAACGATCGGTTCAAACACGTCGTTGAGGGCACTGACTGTTCCCGGTACGTCGTAACCCGCCTCGTCCTGCCGCTCGATCGGCGGCAGGATGATCATTCGAAACCGGGCCGGTCCCGTTCGCACCAGGTAGGTTGGCAGGAGCGTACCACCGCACGCATTGGCGATCTTGATGGCGGCGATCGCATTGCCCTTGTTTGGCGCCAGCCGTCCGAAACAGGGCAGATGCACTTGTTTGTCACGCACTTCGTCAATGAAGATGGTCATCGAGTATCTGCCGCTGGCCATCAGGCGGTGCAACCTGTAGGCACTGCGCTGGCCAGGCGGAAACAGGAACTGGTTCCGTTCCCTGCGGATGGCGTGGATGATCCGGTTCTTGAAGCGGTTCGGTTCCGGCTGGAACGGACCGATGCTCGGCCCGGCAAGGCCATCGTGGATGGCAACGAACAAGGCCTCCCAGGTCGCCAGGTGCATCGACGTGAAGATAACCGGCCGCCCGGAATTCCGGACGGAGTCCAGATGCTCCAGTCCTTCAACCTCTATACGAGAAGTTCTCCATAACTTATTGACTATACAGAATTCAGCGATAGTGCGCGCGACGTTTTTCCAAAACCTGTCCAGAGCTTTCGCTTCCACGTCCTTGTTCGGCCATCTGTCCGGGGTCAAGGCCGAAAGATTGCGGCTGATGCGCTTTGGAAAAATCTTGTCGCGGTAAGACCAGCGCAAAAACGGAACGAGCACGGGTCCGAAACCTGACACGAAGCCGCATGGGAAATGTCTCAGAACCTGGTGAAAGACGGTGTTGAAGAGGCCATCCTTGGTGTGCCTCAACCAGTGTATCCTGGCAGCGCGGCGTTGCTCGGGGATACCTGCCACCAGATCACGAACGGGCGGAGCGGCAGGTTCCGGACTGAGCGTTTCGTCGAAGGCAATGTCTTCCAGCCGCAGCCGCTTCGTCATGACTGTCTTGGATGAAGCGTCATCGGCAGGGTGGCGCCGGGGCGCAGCGTGAGGCGCGCGACGGGTTGCACATCGCTGCCTTCCTTGAGCTTCAGTTCAAAATCCTGCGCCAGGATGGCAAGACTGAGAATTGCCTCTGTCATGCCGAATTGGAGACCGGCGCAAATCCGGGGGCCGATGCTGAACGGCACATAGCCGTATTTGTTTGGCTTCTTGGCATTCGGGTCCAGAAACCGGTCCGGGTCGAAGACATCCGGTTTCGACCAAAGCACCGGATTGCGATGCATCAGCCACGGCACGACCATGACCAGCGATCCCTTTGGTATCGGTTTCTTGCCAATGGTCGTGTCCGCCATCGCCTCGCGGCCCAGAATGGGAACCGGCGGATAAAGCCGCAAGGTTTCCTCTATCACGGCCTTGGTGAAGGGCAGGTTGGCGACATCCTTGAATGTGGGGGGACGGCCCGCCAGAACCGTGTCCAGTTCGTGTTGAAGTCTGGATCGGCTTTTGGCGCATCTGGACAGCAGGAACCAGGCCCACGCAAGCGTGTTGGCGGTGGTTTCGTGGCCCGCCATGAAAATCACCGCGGCCTCGCTGATAATGGCGTTTCGGCTCAGCGGCTCTCCGTTTTCGTCGCGCGCTTCAAGGAGCCCGCCGATCACGGATGTTTCGCCCTGCTGCTTCTGCGCCTGGTAGCTTTCAATGATGTTGTCGAGCACGGTCATGATGCGCTGAACGGGTTTCTTGATGGCACGCCCCCGAAACCGGGGCAGCCATTCGGGAAGTCCGAACAGCGACAGCAGGTCGATCTGGTCGATATGGCGCTGGTAGTCCGAAAACCCCTGAACGACTTCCGCAGCGTGGTTTTTGCCGAGATGACGGCCGAAAATCGTCCGGCAGATGATTTCCGCGGTGAGATGCGCCATGTCGGCCAATGCGTCGATTTCGGCGCCGTCACCCAGTGCCGCCCATTCGGCGCGCTTTTCCTCGATCGTCTCTATCATGATCGGCGCGAAACCTTTCACGCGCGATCCGTGAATGATCGGGGCGACGATCTTGCGGCGTTTGGCCCAGGTTTCGGTATCGCTGATGAAGAGGCCGTCGCCGAGGAGCGGTTCGAGGGCGTGACGCATTTGCGGCGTCTTGCGCTGAAGCACCTCGTGGTTTGTCTGAAAGGCCTCGCGCACCACGTCCGGTCGATTGCAGAGCACCAGCTCACGACTGAAGATCTTTTTGCTTCTGAGGCGGCTTTGGAAATCGTCTTCGCCCCAGATGGAGAGAAAGTTCCTCTTTGCCAGGCCGATCAGGGTCCAGACCGGCGGCACTTTTTCATAGCGGAACGGATAGGGTGGAACAAACTCCACCGCTTCGCCGGCTTCCTCCGGCCGCACACCCTCAGGCGATTGCTCTGTTATCGTCACACGTACAATCCAAATTCACTTGAAGCCGCGTCCGCTATATCGCATTCGCAAGGTATTAGTCACTTGGGCCGAACACGTAAAGCGCCGATCGCAAGCAGCAGCCAGGAGAGGATCACCAGGGCTCCGCCGGTCGGGGCAGACATGGCAAAAAGCCTCTGCTCCGCGAAGGCGCGCAGGAACAGATCGCCGCAAAACAGGCAGAGGCCTGCGGCAAGGGCGAGCAGTGCGACAGGCAGAAGCACGACGCGGCGGATCTGGGCCAACAGGCCCATCCCGAGAAAGACGGGGGCGTGGAAAAGAAGCATCTGCGCAGCGGTCTGCAGCAGCGGAGAGGCGTTGGCGTGAGCGGACAGGGCGAGGCTGGCGACACCCATGCCACCACACAGTCCCGCCAGGACAAGACCGGTTCGCAGCAGGGCCGCGGTCGGTTCGCCGGTTTTGAATTTGGTACTATCGGTCATCGTGTTCCGGTATCGGTGCGGGCCGGCCGCTTGACCGGCCCGCAGGGCAAACATGCGGATTCCACACCTAGGCGGCAAACCCGCGTTTTTCCAGAAGGGCGTCGATCTTCGGAGACCGGCCCCTGAAAGCGACGTAGGCGTCTTCGGGATCCTGGCGGCCACCGGCGGAATAGATGTGCGTGAGGAGCTTTTCCGCCGTTTGGGGGTCGAAGATGTCGCCCTTTTCCTCAAAGGCGCCGAAGGCATCCGCGTCCATGACCTCGGACCACATGTAGCTGTAGTAGCCCGCGGAATAGCCGTCCCCGGAAAAGACATGCTGAAAATGCGGGATCCGGTGGCGCATCGTGATCGCGTCCGGCATGCCGATGCCGCCAAGGGCCTGTTTTTCAAAGGCCGTGATATCCAGGTCGGACGGGTCCTCAAGGAGATGCAGTTCCAGGTCGACAAGGGCGGACGCCGTGTATTCGACCGTGGCGAAACCCTGGTTGAAGTTTGCGGCAGCCAGCAGCTTCTCCAGCAGCGCTTCCGGCATCGGTTCGCCTGTCCTGTAATGGACGGCGAACTTGGACAGGACATCGGGCTGGGACAACCAGTGTTCATAAAGCTGCGACGGCAATTCGACAAAATCTCGCGCGACACCCGTGCCGGATATGACCGGATAGGTCACATCGGACAGGAGCCCGTGCAGGCCGTGGCCGAACTCATGAAACAGGGTGCGGGCGTCGTCAAAGGTCAGCAATGTTGCTTCGCCGGGCGCGCCCTTGGAGAAGTTCATGACGTTGACGATGATCGGCGTGACGTCGCCTTTCAGCTTGTGCTGGGAGCGGAACGCGCTCATCCATGCGCCGGACCGTTTTGAGGACCGGGCGAAGTAATCTCCCAGGAACAGGCCCTTGTGAGCGCCCGTGCGGTCGAGAACCTCGAACACGCGGACATCGGGGTGATAGACCGGAAGACCCTCGAGTTCACGGAAAGTGACGCCGAACAGGCGGGTTGCCGTGTCGAATGCGGCCTGGATGATGTTGTCGAGCTGCAGGTACGGTTTGAGTTCGGCTTCGTCCAGGTCATGTTCCGCCTTGCGGACCTTCTCCGAATAGTGGCGCCAGTCCCAGGCCTCGATCGGGTGGTTTTCCCCTTCCGAGCGCGCCATCTCTGCGAGCTTTTCCTGCTCCTCGCGGGCCTGCGCAACTGCCGGTTCCCAGACCTTGGTCAGAAGACCGCGAACATTTGCCGGCGTCTTGGCCATCGTGTCGTCGAGCTTGTAGTCGGCGAAATTCGAGAACCCGAGCAGCCGCGCCTTTTCGGCACGAAGCGCGAGCGTCTCGCGGATGATCTCCCGGTTGTCGGTATCGCCGCCTTTCTCACCGCGCGAAGACCAGGCCCGGAAAGCCTCCTCGCGCAGGGCCCGGTTGGTCGAAAACTGCAGAAAGGGTTCGATGGATGAACGCGACAGGGTGATCACATGCTTGCCGTCGAGGCCGCGCTCCCTGGCAGCCTCGGCGGCCGAGGTCAGCAGGAAATCCGGCAGGCCCGCGCGGTCTTCCTCTGTTTCCAGGACCAGCTGAAAGTCGGCCTCGTCCTTCAGGACGTTCTGGGAGAAGCCGGTGCCCAGTGAAGCAAGTCGCTGGGAGATCTCGGCCATGCGCTTCTTGCCCGGTTCCTCGAGGCCGGCACCGGCACGCTGGAACATCTTGTGGTAGCGCTCCAGCACGCGCGCCTCCTCGTCATTCAGTCCGAGCTTGTCGCGTTGTTCCCACAGCTCTGCTATCCGGGCGTAAAGGCGCGGATTCAAGAGCGTGTCCGAGCCGTGTTTGGCAAGCTTCGGCGCGATGTTCCGCTCGATCTTCTGCAGGGCTTCGTTTGTGTGCGCACCCGACAGGTTGAAGAAGGTCCGGGCAACGCGGGTGAGCGTTTCTCCTGAACGTTCCATCGCTGCAACCGTGTTGTCGAATGTCGGCGCGTCGGTCTGATGCGCGATCTGGTCTGTTTCACGCCTCGCCTCGGCCATGGCCAGCTCGAACGATTCCTCGAAATGCCCGGGCTCTATCTCGGAAAAGGGCGGCAGCTGGAAAGGTGTTTCCCAGTCGGCGAGAAGCGGATTGGTTGTCATGGATACCTCGGCAGGAGAAAGGTCGATGCGACACATATGGCGCGGAATTGAGAAGGATCCAAGGCCAATTGCGCGGCGGTTCGATGAAGTCGCGGCTCAAACGCTCTCGGGCTGTTGCTGGGTGGCGCAATGGATTCCGCCGCCGGTCTCGCCGATCGGGTCGATGTTCAGGCTGACGATTTCGCGATCCGGATAAAGCCCGCCAAGGGTTTCTGCCGCTTCGATGTCCGTTTCCCTGTCGCCGAACTGGGCGCAGATGACCGCGCCGTTGCAGACGTAGTAATTGACATATGAGGAAACGAAGTCGTCGGATCGGACCCGGGTGCGGGCCGGGGATGTGACCTCCACGATCTCCAGCGGTTGGCCAGAGGCGTCTGTCGCCCGGCGCAGGATGGACAGGGTCTTGCGGGCGGATTTGGAAAACGCGTCTTTGTCGTCAGGGTAGGGCACCTGGATGAGGACCGTCCCGGGGCGGACGAAACGTGCCAGCGCGTCGACATGATCGTCGGTAATGTCAAGGCCCGCCACGCCCGGTGCCCAGATCATCTTGTCGGCTCCGTAGGACGCCAGCAGCCGGGATTCGATTTCCGCCTCGGACAAGTTGTTCCGGTTCGGGTTTACCCAGCAACTGGCCTGGGCCATCAGTGTTCCCGCACCGTCGCCTTCTACGCCGCCGGGTTCCCCGGTCAGGCCGCTCGGGTAGACCGGTATGCCGAGCCGTTCCGCGACCCGTTCCGCGATCCTTGCGTCATTGCCATGTACCTGCTTGTTACCCCAGCCGTTGAAACGGATCCCGGAAACCGCGAGGTTTCCCCGGTCATTCACTGCGAAGAGCGGGCCGGAATCCCGGCACCACAGGTCATCCGTCGGCACATCCCAGATGTCCACTGAACCGGTGAGCAGCCTGTGTGCGGCCTTGCGATGCTCCGGGGCCATCAACATCACCACGGGTTCGAACGCGGCTATTGCATTGGCCACATCCGCAATCGTCTCCTGAAGGTCTTTCAGGAACCAGCGGTCCGGATGGACCGTCCGGTTGACGGGCCATTGCATGAAGGTCCGCTCATGCGGGTTCTCCTCGGCCGGAACGTAGAATCCGGGGGGCAGGCCATAGGTGGCGGCATTCGACGGCATGGGGAGGCTTCCGGTCGCAAGGGTGGAAATTGCCGCCGCCCGGACCGCTGCGCCCTTCAGAAATTTGCGGCGCGTGAACATGTCTTTGCTACCACATCGAGGTCTTTGCCCGTTCCGGCCATTCCTCATCATAGCTTTTGCCGTCGAAACCGTCCTTGATTTCCTGCATGATCATGCCCGGGCTCGGCAGGTCGCTTTGTGCGATCCGTTTGTCCGGGTTCCACAGGTCCGCCCGCATGACGGCCCGCGCGCACTGGAAATAGACCGCGGCAATGGTGATGATCATGACCGACCGCGGCGGGTGGCCTTCCTTGTCGAAGGATGCCAGCAGATCCGGCTCGACCGACAGCACGGCCTTGCCGTTGATCCTGAGCACGTTGTTCCAGCCGGGCACCATGAACATCAGCGATACGCGGGGGTCGCGGATGATGTTGCGCAGCGAATCGATCCGGTTGTTGCCGCGCCTGTCGGGAAGAAGAAGCGTTCGGTCGTCCTGGATTCGCACGACCGGACCGTCGTCACCGCGCGGTGAACAGTCCAGCCCCTCGGGCCCGGCGGTCGTCAGGGCGCAGAAGCGCGCGGTTTCCACGATCTTGCGGTACGCCGGGCTGAGGAAGGCGATTTCCTTGATCAGGGACGCTTCACCGGCGGTGCCGTAGTGGGCGTGAAGTTCCTCAAGCGATGTCAGAAGGCTCATGTGGCATGTTCCGATGCAACTGGAAGGTCCGGGAAGTGATTGATTGACCTTATCTATCGTGGCTGTACGGGGTCAATCTCCAGGCAAGGCTCCGGTCCCACGTTTTTTGTCTTGCACTTTTGTCTAAGAGGTTGAAAGCTCTCGCTTTTTTGACTGTTACGTAAACGTAATTTCGCATTGCAAAATAGAATTCACTAAATAATTGGAACGAATGGATAAAAGTTCTTTTGCAATGCAATATATTTTGATGTGGGCCGTGTTTTTTAGCCGTGATTACTTCAAAAGTATAAGGGGTTGGCAGGAGGAAGCGCTCCAATAGTCGTATTGCTGTTGTGCGCTTGATTTTTCTACAGTTGCCGCAGCTTGCAGTTTTGGCACAGAGGAGCCGGTCTTCCGGACGGGGAACGGGCCAGGATTGCTTGCGGCTGTACAGCTACTCGCAGGCGTGTCCAAGGTGGGCCGCCGTGCCTTTCTGGGAGGAAAGTATGAGCTTTATTCGTAAACCCCTCAATCGTCGTTCTATTCTGCGCGCAGGCGCAATGGGCGGTGCTGCGCTGGCAACGCCGACCATTTTCACCAGCCGGGCGTGGTCCGCTGGTTACCTGAACGAGCCGACAGGGTCCGAAGTCGTTTTCGGCTTCAACGTTCCGCAGACCGGCGCTTACGCCGATGAGGGCGCCGACGAGCTGCGCGCTTATCAGCTTGCCGTCAAGCACATCAACGGCGAAGGCGACGGCGGCATGCTGAACACCTTCTCCTCAAAGGCCCTGCAGGGTGGTGTGAACGGCAAGAAGGTCACCTACGTGACCGGTGACACGCAGACCAAGTCCGACGCGGCCCGTGCATCTGCCAAGCGCATGATCGAAAAAGACGGCGCCATCATGATCACCGGTGGTTCGTCCTCGGGTGTGGCGATCGCCGTGCAGTCGCTGTGTCAGGAAGCAGGCGTCATCTTCATGGCCGGCCTGACCCACTCCAACGACACCACCGGCAAGGACAAGCGCAAGAACGGTTTCCGTCACTTCTTCAACACCGAAATGTCCGGCGCAGCCCTGGCTCCGGTTCTGAAGAACGCGTTCGGCACCGACCGTACCGCTTACCACCTGACGGCCGACTACACCTGGGGCTGGTCTCAGGAAGGTTCGATCAAGAAGTACACCGAAGGCATGGGCTGGAAAACCGCCGCTGCCGTCCGCACCCCGCTGGGTGCTGGTGACTTCTCGCAGTACATCACGCCGGTGCTCAACTCCGGTGCGGACGTGCTGGTCCTGAACCACTACGGCAAGGACATGGTCAACTCGCTGACCCAGGCGGTTCAGTTCGGTCTGCGCGACAAGCAGGTCAACGGCAAGGACTTCGCCATCGTCGTTCCGCTGTACTCCCGCCTGATGGCTCAGGGTGCCGGTGAAAACGTCAAGGGCATCTTCGGGTCCACCAACTGGCACTGGTCGCTGCAGGACGAAGGCTCCAAGGCATTCGTCAAGTCCTTCGGTCAGGAATACGGCTTCCCGCCGAGCCAGGCCGCGCACACCACCTACTGCCAGGCTCTGCTCTATGCCGATGCCGCGCAGCGTGCAGGTACCTTCGATCCTTGCGGCATCGCGGCGGCTCTGGAAGGCTTCGAGTTCGACGGCCTCGGAAACGGCCCGACTCTCTACCGTGCCGACGACCACCAGTGCTTCAAGGACGTCCTGGTCGTGAAGGGTAAGGAAAACCCGAGCTCCCAGTTCGACGTTCTGGAAGTCGTGGAAGTTACTCCGCGCGCCCAGGTCGAGTACCCTGCCGACCTGCTCGGCGGTGAACTCGGGGCATGCAACAACGGCGCCTAAGGCCTTGAAAATTGCAGCCGCCGGAGGCCCGGCCACCGGCGGCTGTTTTTATTTGAAAGGCAACGGGGCTTAGCAACAAGCGGCAAAACCATGGATGTGATTCTTCTTCAATTGCTCAACGGGCTGGACAAGGGCGGTGCCTACGCGCTGATTGCTCTTGGATTGACCCTGATCTTCGGCACCCTCGGGGTTGTCAACTTCGCCCACGGGGCGTTGTTTATGCTCGGCGCTTTCTGTGCTGTTACCTTCAACGCGTTGCTGAGCCTTGAACTGGTCACGACCGACCCGGAAAAGACCACCGCCTGGGGAACACCGCTCGAGATTCGCACGCCATACGTGGAGGCCTATCTGGGTGACTTCGGTCACTGGATCCTCAACTATTCGGTGCCTGTTTCCATCCTGCTTGCCATTCCGGTGATGCTGCTTATCGGCTTCATCATGGAACGCGGCCTGATCAAGCACTTCTACAATCGTGCCCATGCCGACCAGATCCTCGTGACCTTCGGCCTGGCCATTGTTCTTCAGGAAATCGTCAAGTCGATCTTCGGCGCCAACCCGATCCCGCAGGCAGCGCCCGAAACAGTGCGCGGTGCGGCCGATATCGGTGCCGCTCTCGGTTTCGATCCCGGGGTGATCGTCTATCCCTACTGGCGCATGGTCTATCTTGCCTTTGCGGGCGCGATCATTGCCGCCGTCTTTGCCTTCCTTCAATTCACGACATTCGGCATGGTTGTGCGCGCCGGCATGGCGGATCGCCACACGGTGGGGCTGCTCGGCATCAACATCGAGCGCCGGTTCACCATCGTCTTCGCGATTGCCGCCGTTGTCGCCGGTCTGGCAGGCGTGATGTACACGCCGATCCTGCCACCCGACTATCACATGGGCATGGACTTCCTCGTGCTCAGCTTCGTGGTCGTCGTTGTCGGTGGCATGGGGTCGCTTCCAGGCGCGGTGGCAGCAGGTTTCCTGCTCGGTATCCTGCAGTCCTTTGCGTCCATGAACGAGGTCAAGGCGATCCTCCCGGGCATCGACCAGATCATCATCTATCTCGTAGCCGTGGTCATTCTTCTCGTGCGTCCGCGCGGGTTGCTGGGCCGTAAGGGCGTCATGGAGAGCTAACAAAATGACAACGAAACTGTCTCCAACAGGCGATCTTATCTTCTTCGCGGTCTTCGCGGTCGCCGTGCTCACAATGCCGATCTGGCTCGCGCCCGTCGGGGCGGGCTATCCGGATCTCTTGCAGAAATTCGCGATCTTCGGATTGTTCGCCACCGGCTTCAACCTTCTGTTCGGCCTGACCGGGTACCTGTCCTTCGGCCATGCGGCCTTCCTGGGTGTCGGTTCCTATACGGCGGTCTGGTCGTTCAAGCTGCTCGGCATGAACCCGATTCCCGCGGCAATTCTGGCAGTCGTCGCCTCCGGCATCTTCGCGCTGGCCATCGGGTATGTGTCCCTGCGCCGCTCGGGCATCTACTTCTCCATCCTGACGCTCGCCTTCGCGCAGATGTCCTATAACCTGGCCTATTCGGTTCTGACCCCGATCACCAATGGTGAAACCGGCCTGCGCGTGCTGCAGTCTGACCCGCGTATCCTGGACAGTGCGAGCGAGAGCTCCGGACCGCTCATTTCCAACCTGTTCGGTGTCGAGATGACCGGTTGGGGCGGGTTCTACTTCTGCGCAGTCGTGCTCCTGATCGGGTTCTTCATTGCCCAGCGGATCTTCCGCTCGCCCTTCGGCATCATGCTCAGGGCCGTGAAGACCAACCAGAACCGCATGACCTATACCGGGCTCAATCCGCGTCCCTATACGCTTGCAGTCTTCGTTATTTCCGGCATGTATGCAGGTCTCGCCGGTGCACTGATGTGCATCACCGACCCGCTGGCTGGTGCGGAACGCATGCAGTGGACGGCATCGGGTGAGGTGGTCCTGATGACCATTCTCGGCGGCGCGGGCACCTTGCTCGGCCCGATTTTCGGGGCGGCCCTGATCAAGTATTTCGAGAACATCTTCTCGGCGTTCAACGAACAGACCCTTCATGAGATCTTCGGCTTCCTGCCGGATTTCCTCGAGGTCCCTGTCGTGTCCGTTGCCGGCCTCTTCGTCGGCGAAGGCTGGCACCTGACGCTGGGCGTGCTGTTCATGCTGATCGTGATCTTCCTGCCGGGTGGCATCATGGAAGGCGTGTCGCGGATCGGACGTCTGTTCAGACGCGGCTCCTCCAAAGCGCAACCTAGCGGCGCAACCGCCCCGGCTGAGTAAGGAACTGACATAATGGAAATTCTACGCGTAGAGGGCGTGAACAAGTCGTTCGGCGGATTGCGGGCCCTCAACAATGTGAACTTCTCCGTTGAAGAGGGGACCGTTCACGCCATCATCGGTCCGAACGGTGCGGGCAAGTCGACCTTCCTCAACTGCATGATCGGCCGGCTGGCGCCGGACACGGGCAGCGTGATGTTCGGCGATGTCTCTCTGACAGGCATGAAGCCCTACGAGATCAACCAGGTGGGCGTTTCGCGCGTGTTCCAGACCCCGGAGATCTTTTCCGAGCTCTCCCTGCTGGACAACGTCGTCATCCCGACGATGGCAAAGCGCGACGGCACGTTCTCGCTACGTCCCTTCAAGCGTCTCGACAGGGACGCGGAAGTTCAGGACAAGGCACTCCACATGCTGGAAGACGTCGGCCTTGCGGATAAGAAGGACGTCATTTCGGGCTCCCTGTCGCGCGGTGACAAGCGCCGGCTGGAACTCGCCATGTGTCTTTCCCAGGACCCGAAGCTGCTGCTGCTCGACGAGCCGACGGCAGGCATGTCGCGCGCCGACACCAACAACACGATCGATCTGCTCAAGCGGATCGCGGATCGCGGCATCACCAAGGTGGTGATCGAGCATGACATGCATGTGGTGTTCTCGCTTGCCGAGAAGGTCACCGTTCTGGCCCAGGGCACAATCATTGCCGAAGGCAAGCCGTCGGACATCAAGGGTGATCCGCGCGTTCAGGAAGCCTATCTCGGAGGAGCGCATCTGTGACCCTACTTGACGATCAATTCAGCGGAAAACAAGCTCCAGGCGTTGCCCCGAAAAAGGCCGCCGGAGCGGCTCCGGCCTATTTTTCGGCTTGGGACCTTCATGCCTATTACGGCGAAAGCTACATCGTTCAGGGCGTCAACTTCGACGTTCGCGAAGGCGAAATCCTGGCACTTCTTGGCCGCAACGGAGCTGGAAAGACCTCGACGCTGCGCGCGATTGCCCGCATGGACGATCCGCAGCTGACGCATGGCGAGATCTGGCTGGACCACAAGCCGTTGCACGAAATGAAAAGCTACCAGGCGGCACGCCTCGGCGTCGGGCTGGTGCCGGAAGACCGCCGCATCATTCCCGGACTGACCGTTCAGGAAAACCTGGAACTGTCCCAGATCGCGGAACCGAAAGGCTGGTCGATCGAGCGGATCTACGAGCACTTTCCGCGTCTTGCCGAACGCCGTGGCCAGGAAGCCGTGACCATGTCCGGTGGCGAGCAGCAGATGCTGGCGGTTGCCCGCATCCTTGCCCGGGACATCAAGCTGCTGTTGCTGGACGAGCCTTATGAAGGGCTTGCTCCGGTCATCGTCCAGGAAATCGAGCGGATCCTGGAAGGCGTCAAGGAACTCGGCATGACCACCATCATTGTCGAGCAGAACGCGATTGCCGCCCTGCACCTGGCCGACCGGGCAGTTATCCTCGACATGGGCGAGGTCGTGTTTGACGGGACCGCGCAGGAAGTTCTCGACAATGCCGAACTGCGCCAGGAATACCTGGCCATCTGATCGGCTGCGGCCATATCGAAACAGGGACCGGCGCCGGGCGCCGGTCCTTTTTTGTTGCAATCGGTTTTTTGCCGCCTGTTGCCGGGGCTTCCGGCTGCAGCCTATAGTTTCGGTCGACCGATTACCGATTCTCAGGCCGGGGGCGAGATCCTTGTTCAAATCCGAGTTGCCCAGCCTGACCGGCTTTGTCGTCTTCGGCATCTTTGCCTTTGCCGGGGATGCCCTGAAACCCGAGACGCTTGGCATCGGCCCGTCCCTGCTGCTTCTTGCGGTGATATTCGCAACGGTGATGTGGTGCGCCTTTTCCGTGGTCCGCCACGCCGAATGTCTGGCCACCATCCTCGGGGAACCCTTCGGAACGCTGGTTCTGACGCTGGCCGTCATCGGCATCGAGGTTGCCCTGATCGTTGCCATCATGCTGTCGGGAGATGCGGCGCCCACCATGGCCCGCGACACGATGTTCTCGGTTGTCATGATTGTCCTCAACGGCCTGATCGGTCTGTGCCTGCTGATGGGCGGGCTGCGCCACCGGGACCAGACCTACAACCTGCAGGGCGCACAGGCGTTCCTGTCGGTTCTCGTGCCGCTTGCCATCTTTGCCCTTGTTCTGCCGCGCTTCACCCATTCCGCGCCGGGCGGTGAACTGTCGCCGCTGCAAGCCTGGTTCGACGTGGTCATGTGCATTCTGCTTTATGGCGTGTTCCTGGCCATCCAGACCGTGACCCACAGCGATATCTTCCGCCAGCCGGAGGCCTCGGAGGAAGATCACGGGCATCACGGCGTGGTCGTCCGGTCCCTGCCGTTTCACGTCGCCGGCCTCTTTGGGGCCTTGTTGCCGATTATTCTTCTGTCCAAGAAACTGGCGCTTTATGTCGAGTTCGGCATTACCGGCCTGGGCGCGCCGCTTGCGCTCAGCGGGTTCATCGTGGCGGCTCTGGTCCTGATGCCCGAAGGCCTGAGCGCCATTCAGGCGGCAAGGGAAAACAAGCTTCAGCGAGCCGTCAATATCTGCCTCGGGTCGGCGGTGGCGACCATTGGACTAACCGTTCCCGCAGTGCTGCTTGTGGGTTGGGTCACCGGCTATTCCATCGAACTCGGGCTCAAGCCGGCGGACATCGTCATGCTTGTCCTAACCTTGTTCATCAGTCTGCTGACCTTTGGTAGCCGGACAACCAACTACCTGCTTGGTGCTGTCCATCTGTCGCTGTTCGCTGCCTATGTGATGATGATTTTCGATCTGTCCTGAGGTCATCGCCGCTTTGACAAATTTCTCGAGCGCGCGTCTTGGAGCCGGGCGGCGAATATGATTTGTATGCGGGATTGTTCTCAACCCTGCTGATTGGCCCGAAATGCTGCTTTTGACCGACGACCAGACCCGCGACGCCCTGCCATTCCCCGATCTGATCGACGCTTTGGCCGACATGTTCCGGTCAGGCTGCGTCATGCCGACCCGCCATCACCATGACATGGAAATCCCGGGGGAACCGGACGGCACCATGCTGCTGATGCCGGCCTGGGTGCCTGGCGGTTATGCCGGCGTGAAGGTAGCCACCGTCGTCCCGGGCAATTCGGAGCGCAACCTGCCGGCGGTGTCCGCGCAGTATCTCCTGTCCGACGCCCGAACCGGCGAGATGCTGGCGCTGGTCGACGGAGGAGAACTGACCGCGCGCCGGACGGCGGCGGCGTCCGCATTGGCGGCGCGGTATCTGGCACGGTCCGATGCACGTCATCTGCTGGTGCTGGGAACCGGCAGGCTGGCACCGAACCTGATCGCCGCGCACATGGCGGTCCGTTCGATCAACGAGATCACGATCTGGGGACGTTCGAAGGAAAAGGCCGGTGAACTTGTCCGAGACCTGGAAAAGACCTTGCCGGTCCGGATTCAGGTTGCGGACACGCTGAAGGATGCGCTCGGCAAGGCGGATATCGTGAGTGCCGCGACGCTTTCGACCGAGCCGCTGATCAGAGGAAACTACCTCAAGCCCGGCGCGCATGTGGATCTCGTCGGCGCATTCAAGCCAAGCATGCGCGAAAGCGATGACGACCTCATCAAGCGCGCCGAGATCTATGTGGATACGCGCGACGGCTGCCTCGCCGAAGGTGGAGACATTGTTCAGCCGCTGCAGTCCGGCCTGATTTCACCAACCGACATCAAGGCGGATCTCTATGAGCTTTGCCGAGGGACGCATCCCGGCCGTCAGTCCGAGGAGGCGGTGACGATGTTCAAGTCCGTTGGAGCTGCCCTGGAGGACCTCGCTGGCGCGATTCTGGCCTACAGGAACGTTGAACACTAGGGTTTCAACCCAGTTCGAAGGTGGTGATACCGAAGATCTGGTCGAGTGGCAGGTCCGGCACCGTGCCGCGATACATGCGGAACGTCTCGAATTCCGGCGACAATTCGTATTGCTCGGCCAGCAGCAGGGCGGCCGCATTGGGCTCGGGCGTGTCCAGGATGATGGTCTGGCCCTTTACCTGGCCGGCCAGCGCCTGGAACAACGTGTCCGCGACATCGGGAGTATCGGCGAAGAGCGGGCCGATCTTGTAGCCCTCGTGGCATTGGCGGATCACGCCATAGCCCCTGACACTGCCGTCCTCGACAAAGGCGAAGCCGCGCCGCGTTTCCAGCATGGGCGCGGTCCATAGCCGGATAAAGTCCGTGCGCGGAGCCGGAAAAAATTCGCGGTCAAAGTCCCGAATGGAGGGGAACAGGCCCTGACCGAGCGGCGCCAGGCGCGGATCCATCGGTGTGTCGCAAAGGGACAGACCCGTCTGGCGCACATTCCGGTAAACCGATCTGAAACCGTGTTCCGCATAACTGGCAGTCTGTTCGTTGACGGCGTCGAGCCCGACCACGCGCGATCCCAGATAGGTCATGGCGTGGTCCCATATCCTGTGACCGAAGCCCTGCGTTCGGAACTCGCGCTTGCAGATATAAAGACCGATAAACCCGAATGTGTCGCCATAACGCACGGCGGAGATCACATTGATCAGCTTTCCGTCGATTTCCCCTGCGAAAAAGCCTGTCGGGTCGGCGGTGAAAAAGGCCTGGCCGTCTTCAAGGCCCGGGTTCCAGCCTTCTTCCATGGCCATTTCCATGGGAATATGGATTTCGTCTTCACGCAAACAGCGGATCTTGAGTTCTGCGGTCATCTTGTCGTCCAGGGCAATGGTCGATTCGACCGAGCCTAGGACGACTCGCACTGAATTGAAATCCCGGGCATTTGTTGGCAATGAGCGACTTGCCACGAGGCGGCAAGTGTGCATCACTTTACGGAAGGGTATTATTTTATTGGGGGCGCCGGATGCGGTTGGGCCGGTCTGTCCTCTTTGTGAGTTTCGTCACAGACAAACAGCGGCTCAGGCGCGAAACTATCATCGTATTCCAGCGCTGAGGACAAGATGCACATTCGTAACGTTTTACCATCCGCCTTCAGGCGAACCGGAAAGACCGCGTCTCCCTTGCAAGGAGGGCTGTTGCGCACGCTGCGCATCGGGCTTCTGACCTGTCCGCTCGGTCTGGCCCTGACCGCGGGAACCGCAATCGCGGCGGGCACGCCCGACACCGGCCGCCGCGTCGCCCTGGTCATCGGAAACCAGAATTATCAATACGTGGAACCGCTCGAAAATCCGCTGAACGATACCGAAGAGATCACCAGGGTCCTGCGGCAAGCCGATTTCGATGTGACGGTCGGGCACAATCTCGACAAGAAGGAACTTGAGCAGGTGGTCCGGCGGTTCCTGAGGGAATTGACGGATGGTGACACGGCGCTGTTCTACTATTCCGGTCATGCGCTCCAGGTTGGCGACGCCAATTTCATTCTGCCGGTCGATGCCAAGCTGCAGTCCCAGTACGACCTTGAATTCGAAAGTCTCAAGATCTCCCATCTGCTGGACTACATGAAAGCCGCCTCGAGCCTGCAGATCGTCATGCTGGATGCCTGTCGCGACAATCCCTTCGAAATCGGCAGCCTGTTCTGGGGCGAGGAGGAATATGCGCTCGGCAAGACACGCGGATTGCGGCGCATTCCCAACAAGCTCGGCAGCTTCATCTCCTATGCCACCAGGCCGGGCCAGGTCGCCTATGACGGCGAAGGGCCGATGAGCCCGTTCACGACGTCGATCGTGAGCAATGCCCTGGATCCGAACCTGGAAATCAAGGACCTGATGACGAAAGTGCGCGACGAGGTCGTGCGCAAGACCGGCGGCCAGCAGATTCCGTACGAAGACTCGACCCTGGTCACGAGTTTCTATTTCGTACCGCCGAAACCGAAGCCGATCGTTGCAGCCCATCACAGGGTGAATGTCCCGCTCGACAGCCAGGCGTTCAAGTTGAACATTCCCGAACCGGTGCAGCCCGAAGGCGGTGCACTGCAGGCCAAGGTGACGCTTTCGCCTGAAAAGGGAGAACTCAAGCTTCCGGGAGGAAAACCGGTTGCCGAGGGCGCCGTTCTGAGCGCCGCGGAACTTGCCTCCCTTGAATTCGTTCCGTCCGGGTCGAGCGCCGGAGACGTCGAGCTGATCGGCTACGAGGTGACGGACGAATGGGGCGGTACCGTTTCCGCCATCGCGTCGATCACCGTTGCCCAGGCCACGGCGCCTGCCGAGGAACCGGAACAGGAACAGGGTGACGACCAGGCCGAACAGTTGCAGGCCTTGTTGGCCTGGCTCGAAACCAGGGCGGACACGGGCGTCGTCGAAGCCGATATCGGCGTCGGTCCCGTTCCGGTGTACCCGGAGGCTCCTGAAAACGGCCTGCCGGCAACAAGCGACTGGCTCAAGGTTGTGTCCGTCGATGCCGATCTGCAACTTTCCGCCGATGGGCGCCTGCTGCAGGCTGGTGACAGGTTCCCGGCTAATGCGCTGAAGTCCCTGACTGTCCGGCCGCAAATCGGCAGTCAGTCGCGCGCGGCAAGCTTTGTTCTCGAACTGCCCGCAATCGCAACCGGGGCCGACAAGACCGTCACGCAGGTCGTTCAGCCGCGGGTGACGCAATGCGACGCGCTGGCGAGCCAGCCCTTCGATCTTCAGGCGGTGACCGAGGGTCGCCTTGCCAACGAACTCGAAAGCGCCGAAGTCGACACGGCCTGCGCCGAGGCGATGACTGCCTATCCGGAAATCGGACGGTTCGTGTTCCAGCGCGGCCGAGGTGCCTTTGCTGCCGGAGACCTGGACAAGGCGGTCGACTATTTCGAACGTGCCTACCAGATGGGGCACGTACGCGCGGGCCAGGTCCTTGGGCGCATGTATTTCCTGGGGGCCGGCATCGATCGCGACAGGGAAAAGGCTGTCGAACTCTACCGCAAGGCGGCAGAGCGCGGCGATGCCTATGCGCTGCATTCCCTCGGCATGGCGGAAATCAAGGGAGAAGGCACGGCCCAGAACGAGAAGACCGGCCTGGAAAAACTGCTGCAATCCGTTGAGGCCGGACACACCTTCTCGTACAACGCCATCGGCGGATTCTATCTGAAGGGCGAGCATGTCGGTGAGAGCGTCGACAGGGCCGTCTACTATTTCAACCGGTCCGCCGCCCGTGAGGATATCTACGGCTATCTCAACATGGGGACGCTCTACCGTGACGGGAAAGGCGTGCCGCAGGACTACGAGGCGGCGCTAGGCTGGTTCAGGAAGGCTCACGACGGCGGTCATCCCGCCGCGGGAACATCCATCGGCCTGATGTATTTCAACGGCAACGGTGTCGAGAAAAGCGATGCGGAAGCCACCCGCTGGTTCCGGGAAAGCGCCCAGCGCGGTGACGCCTGGGGGGCCTACAACACGGCCTGGATGCTCGGCAAGCAGTCCGGCGAGGCCGCCGGCCGCGACAGGGTCCGCATGCTGGCCATGGCCGTCGCCGTCAATCCGTCTTCGCCGGCTGCCGAAAAGGCGAAAAACGAGTTGGGCCAGGCGCAAAAGACCCTCAAGTCGAAGGTACTGCAACAGGTCCTGACGGATCTCGGCTTCGAGCCGGGTCCCGTGGACGGACAGCCGGGGCGCAAGACCCGCGAGGCCCTGTCCGCGTTTTTCGACACGTCCGGACGAAGCCCGGTTTCCGGGGACGAAGCGTTGGTTGCGGTCGTCAAGCACCAGTGGGAGCAGACCCGTCCGCGCTATGATCTGTTTTAGTCATTAAGGAGAACAAGAATGCGATCCATACTTCATGTGCTGCCGCTCACCGGTCTTGCGTTGACCTTGCTGGCCGGCTGCCAGACCCAGCAGACCCCGACCCCGCAGGCGGTTGCGCAACCCGCGCCCGTCAGGTCGACGCCGGCGAAGGCCGTCGATCCGATCAACGATCCCGACAACCGCAGCAACGATAACGGGGGTGACAGCGGCGGCGGTAACAGCGGTGGCGGCGGCGGCGGCGGTAGCGACAGTCCCGGCGGCGGCGACAGTAGCAGCTGGAACTGATCGGGCGAGCCTGAAAGAAACAGATGCCAGAAACGTTCTCCCTCCGTGCGCGCGGTGTCCTTGTCAGGGCCGCCTGTGTCTTGGCATTGTCCTCCGCAGCGGTCCTTCCGGCCGCTGCGGGCGAATGGCGCGCACTTGTCATCGGCATTGACGCCTATAGCAACGTCTCGCCCCTGAAAGGGGCCGTCAACGATGCGCGAGACATTGCCGATACGCTTGAAGCGGCGGGCGTGCGTGATCTCACCACGCTCTATGACGAGTCCGCGACACGCGATGCTGTGCTCGGGTCCTGGCAGGATCTTGTCGAGCGCTCCGCGCCCGACGACATTCTTGTCCTGTCCTATGCCGGGCATGGCGCCCAGGAAAAGGAATGGATCGCGGGTTCGGAAGAAGACGGCATGGACGAGGTTTTCCTGCTGGCCGGCTTCGATGTCTCCGCGCCGGGCAACGGTGAACGGCTTCGGGACGATGACGTTGCCGCGATGTTGCGGGCCGCGGGCGAGCGCAGTGTGCTCGTGCTGGCCGACAGCTGCCATTCCGGCACGATGACACGGTCGATCGACCCGCGGATCACCCGTCTGGGAACGCGCCTCGTCGGGCTGCCGCCCTTCGAGGACGATGTCCTGCGCTCGAAACCGCCGCATCCCGTCATCGCAAAGGCTGCGCAGGGGGCAGAGGACATGGAGGCGCTGCCGAATGTGATTTACGTCGGCGCCACGGTCGACGGACAGGTGATTCCCGAACTGATGATTGCCGGTGAACCCAGAGGCGCCCTGAGCTGGGCCTTCGCGCGCGGCGTCGAGGGCCGGGCCGATCTGGACAAGGACGGCGGCATTTCCATGCAGGAACTGAGCCGCTTTCTCCAGGAAACCGTAAGGGTTGCGACGGAAGGCAGGCAGTCTCCGAGCCTGAACATCGGCGGCGGGACCCGTGCCGCCGTGCTGCCGAGGGTCGATGACGATATCCTGACCCGGGAAGACAACACGCTGACACTTGCGGCCAGCACCGCAAACGCCTTGCCGGTTCTCAATCTCATGACCGAGGATCACAGGGAACGGCTGAAGGTCCTTGAGGACGGCCAGGCGGATCTGTTCTGGGATGTCGAAGAAGGGGATGTTCTGACCAAGTTTGGCGACGTGGTCCTGCGCGGCCAGGCGCGGAACGCCGACGGTTTCAAGGCCGTGGTCGCCAAATGGATGTTCCTGTCGGATCTTTATGCCCTGTCGCGTGAGCGCCAGCCGATCGAAGGCAAATTGAATCCTTCCGTCGGGCATATTCCGGAAGGAACCGCATTCAAGGTCGGGCTGACGTCCGACGAGGACGGTTTCATGGCAGTGTTCGCGCTGGAGGCCGACGGAACCTTGCGGCTGCTGGCGCCGGACAAGGTGGCGGATCCCAAAGGCCGGGACACGTCCATTGCAGCGAAATCGCCATACGTGCTCAATCTGAGAGCCGCATTGCCCTTTGGCGCGGACCACATCGTCATGGTGCGCTCTGCGCAGCAGATGCCGCAGCTGGTGGGGGTTCTTGCCGCGCTGGACGGCAGGAAGCTCGATACGGGAATCATGCCGGGCCTGTTGAAACTCATCGGCCAGTCCGCCGTGGCCATCGGCATCGCCGGGGTCTACACGCAACCCGCGGGCTGAATCAGGCCCGCCTTTGGCCGAAAGGGCCGGAAACGGCTCTATGTTGTTGCGGCACAAATCTCTTTTATGTGACCATGACCACACTCGTTTTGCCATCCTTTGGTATTATCAGCCCATAGAAGAGCGGTCGGCACCGTATCTGCCGGGATCGCAAAATGATCAGAGACCAAGGAGTCCGTCATGAGACAGGTGTTCAATTCAATTTGCACGGGGCGAAGTTTGAAACTCGGTTGCGCAGCCGCGCTGGTACTGGGCCTTTCGGCCGGAACAGCCCTGGCCGATCCTGTGGCCCTGGTGCTGGACAAGTCCGATGGCATCGAAGTGACTGCCTTCAGCGAACTCATGCCGGGAGACGTTGTCGAACTCGGTGAGGACGGCCATGTCGATCTTCTCGATTATGGTGCTTGCCAGGAAGTGCGCCTCAAGGCGGGCACGCTGTCCGTTTCCTCGGAAGGCTATTCGCTGGACGGCGGTGCCGAGGAAGTGCTTCGGGCCGGCAATTGTCTGCAGGCCAACAGCGGGTCCGAGGACGAACAGGCGGACAAGGGACTGACCGTCACCTTGCGCGGCCTCACGCTGGAAAACAAGAAGGCGGCCTCGCTGATGCTCCGCTTCGACGACAAGCTGCGGGATCAGTATGACACCGTCTTTGTATCGTTCGAGGGCGGCGCGCCGAAACGTTTCGATTTCGACGTTCTGGACAATATTCTCACCGATATGCCAAATCGGGAAACGGAAGACGAAGTCGTCGAAGTGGAACTTTTCCTTCAGGGCAAGGCGCCCGACTACGGTGTTGTCATGCGCAAATTCACGATTGATCCTGACCAGGTCGGGCGGAATACAGCGGTTGTCATTGTGAAATGACATTTGGCGGCCGCTTTGCGGACGCAACCTTTGGCCGGAAACAGCTTGTTGTCCTGATCGCACTGGTCGCGGCGGGGGCGGGAATCGCCATCGGTTTATCCGCCAGAAAGGCAATCTGGGAGGGCTGGGTGACGGACCGCCTGTTCCAGATGCGCATCATGATGACCGGTGTCGAGCCGCAAGCTCGTGCACCGGTTCTCGTCGTTGGTCTCGACCAGACGTCGCTGGACTCAGACAGACTGGCTCCGGTCCCGCGCGTTCTGATGGCTCCCGTGCTCGCGGAGGCGGGGCAGGCGGTGCTCGATGCCGGTGCGCTTGCCGTCGGCTATGATTTTGTTTTTGCCTACAGTGCGGACGCCTTCGTCGATCTCAAGACAGGCGAACCGCGCCTGAAGGGCTTCGATCAGCCGTTTCAGCGCTTCCTGTATCAAAACCGCGGCCGCGTGTTCATCGCACACACCCAGATAGGTGTTCCGCACCGCTCCTTCACCGCCGCCGCCGGGCAGGGTGGTGTGCGCTCGGTCATCGTTTCGACCGACAGCGACGGTGTTGTCAGACAGCACAGTCCGAAGTCCCCCCTGGCCGACTCCCCACACCTTATCGACGCACTGATGGAACAGGCCGGAGCGCAGGTCGACGAGCGTTACACAGCGATCCCTTCGGCAAGACTGGCCTCGTCCATTCCCTATCTGTCGCTGATCGACGTCCTCGGGCTTCTGGAAACCGACGAGGGCCGCGATCGGCTCAGGGACTTTGCCAGGGACCGGATCGTTCTGTTCGGTGGTTTGCTGCCCTACGAGGACGAACATCTTTATTCCGACCGGTTTCTGCCGCACCTGCCGGAGAACCTTGCGGAAACCGGACCGAGCGGCCGGCCACGGGTTCAACCGCAGACGGCCGGCGTTTTCGTTCTGGCCGATTTCATTGCCTCTGCAATGACCGGCCGAATCGCGCTTGAACCACCCGCAGGGGTACTGCCGGCGCTGGCTGCGCTTTTCGCGGTTTCAGGTGCGATTGCCGGCCTTTTCCTTCCCCTGTCCGCACTGCCTTTTGTCGCGCTGATCGGCGTCGCAACCGGACTGGGTATCAGTCTGGCCGGCCTGGACCTCGGGACGCTGATTGCGCCGGGTGTCGCGCCTGTCGCCCTTGTCATCGCCATGATCGTGTCGGCGGTGGGCAAGGTCGGCATATTGCAGCGCCGGCAGCGTTCGCTGGTCCGGCTCTTCGGGCACTACCTGGCTCCGGATGTCATCAGGCACATGGCGAGTTCGGAACAGTTGCCGGAACTGGGCGGGGATACCCGTCCCGTTGTGGTGGCCTTTATCGATATCGTCGGGTTCACAAAGATGTCGGAACAACTGGCCGACACGGAAGTGGTCCGTGTCGTGAATGCCTGTTTCGATGAAATCGGCAAGGTGATCACCACGCATGAAGGCTATATCGACAAATATATCGGTGACGCGATCATGGCCGTGTGGAACGCGCCGAATGCCGTCGCGCGGCCGGAACAGGCTTCCGTTGATGCCGCGGTGGAAATCATCGGTCTGCTGGACCATCTGCGCCACATCACCGGACAAGCGCCCCTGGATCTGCGCATAGCGCTCAATTCGGGGCCCGTGCTCGTGGGGGATATCGGGGGCGAATACAGGCGGTCCTTTACCGTCATGGGCACCACCGTGAACACGGCGAGCCGCATCGAGGCGGTGGCAAAGGAATGCAAGGTTCGGCTGGCCGTGAGCAATTCCGTTGCGGAAAAACTCCCTGGAACCTATCCGGTGCAGGAAATCTGGACCGGCCAGCTGCGTGGCCTGAGCACGGACATGTCCGTATTCACCCTGGACAGGCCGGAAATGTTCATGGAACCGGCGGCTGCCGCCGACGCAAAAACGGCCGAAAAAGACTCCGAAAAGCTGGTCCGGCTCAAAAGGTGAGGGCATTCTCCAGGCCGCTTTTGCATCTTGAACAGTCATCCGGCATGATCTGGTTCCTGATTTATTGATGGACTGCGCAGCCGGTGGGCTGCCGATTTCCAGGACTCGGCATGGCTCAATGGCCAGACAATCGCACCCCAGGCCCGAACCGGCCTGAATTCGACCGGACGGTGATCCGCCGGCCCGCCGCGAAACCGGCACAGCCCGGCGGCGGGTCCGCTGGTCCTGTTCCCCCCGCATCCTCAAGGCCGGAGCCGCGAAAGCCGTCGCAACGTCGCAGCGGCATTGTGAAATACACCGCTCTTGCCATCGGGTTTCTCCTGATCGGCGGTGCGGCAGGAGGACTTGCGCATCTGATCTCGTCAGGGGCGATTTCCTTTTCCACGCCAAAAGAGACCGCGGAAATCACGGAAACGGAGCTGGCGCCCCGGCAGGAAGGCCCGGACGAACCCGAACAACCGCAGGAAATTGAAAAAGAACTCGTGAACGATGAGGACCTGGATATCCCCGCCGATCCATTCTTCGACATGGCACTGTCCGCGGTCATCCCTTTGGCAGGTGATCCCGTTCTCCTGGCAGGCGGTGCCGCAAGCCGTCGGATCGATCTGTCGGAGCGTCCGGTTCCGGCCTCCGCAAGCGGCCAGGGAAAGGCGGCTATCCCGACAGCAAGTGCGTTCATACTCGACAGCCGCATGCTGGACGACGATGGCAATCTCGTCATTCGCGCTCCCGGAAACGAAGCGGATTTCCAGTTCGGCAATTTCGGCGGTGGCGAGGACAGTGACGGCCTGTCGGTCGAGGACGACAGCGGCGAGGCCGTCGACACGGGCCCCGACCTGCCCGTGTTCCTGAAACCGGCGACCAACACGTTGAACCTCTATCTTTCCGAACGGCCGATCGGTCAGGGGCCGAACCGGATCGAAATCCGCGAGATCATCGAAAAGACGGTCCCCCTCAAGGAGTTCCTCCTGGAGAACGGCTTCGACGAAGATGCGGTCAAGCCGTTGCTGGACTATGCGCGTGAGGAATTCAAGAAAAGCGATATGGTCGCGGGCGACAAGATCTCGCTGCGTGGCGAGCGCATGCCGAACCGGCTAGGGCGGGTCGGCGATTATTACCGGCCGGTGCAGGTTTCGATCCATTCGTCAGACGGTTATGTGGGTACGGCCGCTTTGTCGATCACACGTGACGGCCCTGTCTATGTCAACGGCGTGGATCCGTGGTTCGGCAATCCTATCGTTCAAGATGAAGTCGTCAGCGACAAGAAATCTGGCGCCGGAACCCGGCACAGGCTGATCGACGGTCTTTATGCGACGGCGGTTCGAAATGCCGTTCCCGCGTCCATCGTGGGCGAGGCGATCGCCTATCTCGCGCCGATGACGGACTTGCAGCGTGCGATCAAGGATGACGAACGGTTCACCCTGGTCTTCACCGACGCTCCACGCGACGAAAAGCGGGGCGGTGGTCGGGTGCTGTTTGCCGGCGTGCGGCGCGGCAACGACTGGTCGGTCCGGTGTTACGTCATGAAGGCGCCCGGAAACAGGGGCTTTGCCTGCGTGAGTGAGGGAGGCCAGGTCAGCCTGTCCGGGGCCATGCTCGTCCCCGTGAAAGGGGTCCTGACATCGAAATTCGGCATGCGGTTCCATCCGATCAAGAAAACCGAGCGGCTCCATGCAGGGGTCGATTGGGCAGCGCCCACGGGTACCCCGATCCGGGCAGCCTTTTCCGGCAAGGTGACCTACAGGGCTGTGCGAGGCGGTTACGGCAACTTCATCGAGCTGACCCACAAGGACGGCATCACCAGCCGGTATGCCCACATGCATGAATTTGCCGACGGCATCGAGCTCGGGTCGGTTGTCCAGGCCGGCGACCTGATCGGCTATGTCGGAACCACCGGGCTTTCGACCGGGCCGCACCTTCATTTCGAAATCAGGATGCGCGGGGACCCCACGGACCCGCTTGCCTTCGAGATGGAGGCGGGAACGGACGAACCGCAATCGGTGGCCAGCAACGATATCAAGGATTATCGAACGTCGATCACCGACATCCTGACCATTCAGTAGATCTGGATGAAATGAGGAAAAACGCAGGAGTGTGATCTGGATACCAGCTTCACCCTGCCTGGTGTATTATCTTCAGGGATCGAAACCAGCGAAGAGGCGATCATGACCCAACCGGCTGCCCGACTTGGTGATTTTCATATGTGTTCCATGACGCCGGTCCCTCCGGGCCTGCCGATCGCGCCGCCCTGCATGGTGAACGTCCTGATCGGCAACCGGCCTGCGGCGCGTGTGACGGACATGTGCGTTTGTGTCGGCCCGCCACCGGCCAATGTCGATCCGATCGTATTCGGCTCGCCGACAGTCCTGATCGGAAATCTGCCTGCCGCGCGCATGGGCGACCCGACCTTGAAGGGTGGCGTCATCACAACCGGCGAATTCACCGTTCTGATCGGGATCTGATCAACGTCAACCAGCCCTCGAATTGGACAAAAAAAGCCCCGGCAGGGCGCGACCGGCCGGGGCTTTTTCCATTTCAGGCCGGCCTAGGCCGGTGTGCCCATGTCGATGGCAATGCCGCCGTCTGCGATCTTGAGCGTCGCGGTCTTGATTTCCTCGCCATTCATCTGGGCCGTCAGGAATGCGCGCGACAGTTTCGGCAGGAGGTCGTTGGTGACGATGTTGTCGATCATGCGGCCGCCGCTGTCGGGGTCGCGGCAGAGCGACACGATATGCGAGACAACGTCATCGCCATAGGACAGTTCGGCATCCCGGTTCTGCCGCACGCGCTTGACGATCCGGTTGAGCTGCAGGCGGACAATGAAGCCGAGCATGGAGGGCGACAGCGGGTAGTAGGGGATGGTGACGATCCGTCCGAGCAGGGCGGGCGGGAACACCTCGAGGAGGGACGGCCTCAGGGCTTCCGCCAGCTGTTCCGGATCCGGCGCGTACGGATCTGTCGCCGCCATGCCTTCGTCGCTGGACACCGGCGTGTCCAGCATGTGTCTGGCCGCATTCATGATGGTTTCGGTGCCGACATTCGACGTCAACAAGATCAGGGTGTTGCGGAAATCGATTTTCCGGCCCATGCCGTCTTCCATCCAGCCCTTGTCGAACACCTGGAAGAAAATCTCGTGCACGTCGGGGTGGGCTTTTTCGACTTCGTCCAGCAGCACCACGGAATAGGGCTTGCGGCGGACCGCTTCCGTCAGCCGGCCGCCCTCGCCATAGCCGACATAGCCCGGAGGCGCGCCCTTGAGGCCGGAGACCGAATGGGCTTCCTGGAATTCGGACATGTTGATGGTGATCAGGCTTTCCTCGCCGCCATAGAGCGTTTCGGCAAGGGCGAGCGCGGTTTCCGTCTTGCCGACACCGGAGGGGCCGCAAAGCATGAACACGCCGATCGGCTTGTCCGGGTTGCCGAGCTGGGCCCGGCTGGTCTCGATACGTTTCGCGATCATGGCAAGGCCATGGGCCTGACCGATGACGCGCTTGTTCAGGCTGTCGGTCAGGTTGAGGATCATCTCCATTTCATCCTGGACCATGCGGCCGACCGGAATGCCGGTCCAGTCCGAGATGATGCTGGCCACCGCCTCGTCATCGACATAGGCATAGACCATGCGGTCGTCTTCCGGAATTTCGGACAGCTCCGCCCGTTTGGTGGCCAGCGCTTCGCGGATTGCCTCCTCGCTGGACAGATCCACATCCATGTCGAGCTCGATTTCATCGATGGGAACCAGAGCCTGGCCTTCATGCTCGGGGTCTTCGATCTCCGTGCCTTCCGGATGGGGCGCCGGTTCGCCGCCTTTCAGCTGGATCAGAGCCTTGTTCAGACGACGGATCTCGGCGACCAGCTTGCGCTCGCGTTCCCAGTCGGCGCGGACCGTTTCGATCCTGGTCTCCGTTTCCTCGATCGCCGCGTTCAGCGCCTCGAGCTGTTCGTCCTGCTCCATGCCGAGTTCGGCATCATTGGTCAGGGCCTGTCTTTCCGTTTCAAGGAAGCCTTTCTTGGCGATCAGGTCGAGCAGCCTGGAGGGTTGCGCTGCCTGGGAGATGTTCACCCGCGCGGAGGCCGTGTCCAGAACGCTGACGGCCTTGTCCGGCAACTGGCGCGCCGGAATGTAGCGATGCGACAGGGACACGGCGGAACGCACCGCGCTGTCGAGAATGCGCACCTGATGGTGTTCTTCCATCGGACCGAGCAGGCCGCGCACCATGGCAAAGCATTTTTCCTCATCCGGCTCGTCCACCTGGACCGGCTGGAACCGACGGGTGAGGGCAGGGTCCTTCTCGAAATGCTGGCGGTATTCCGACCACGTCGTTGCGGCAACCGTACGAAGGGTGCCGCGCGCCAGCGCCGGTTTGAGCAGGTTCGCCGCGTCGCCGGTTCCGGCGGCGCCACCGGCACCAATCAGTGTATGCGCTTCGTCGATGAACAGGATGGTCGGCACAATCGAGCCATGCACCGCATCGATCACGGCCCTGAGGCGTTTTTCAAATTCACCTTTCATCGAGGCCCCGGCCTGCAGCAGTCCGAGATCGAGGGCGCACAGCCGCGTGCCCAGCAGGGCGGGTGGCACGTCCCCCGCGACAATCTTCTGGGCAAAACCCTCGACAATGGCGGTCTTGCCGACACCGGCCTCGCCGGTGAGGATCGGGTTGTTCTGCCGGCGGCGCATCAGGACGTCGATGACCTGCCGGATCTCCTCGTCACGCCCGACAATCGGATCGAATTCCTCCGCTCGGGCCCGCGCGGTGTAATCGACCGTGAACTGGGAAAGAGCATCTTCGCCGGGGCCGCCGGGGACCGGTTCGGCACCCTTTTCGCCCGGTGCCGCGGCCGTGGCCTTTGGACCGGACCCGTCGATCGGGCGGGCGCGCGCTTCTCCGGATCCGTCGACAATCGCATCCAGATTGCCGGAGATCTCGTCACGCTTGAGCTTGTTGAATTCGGACGACAGCCTGAACAGTTGCGTGCGCGAGGATTCGTCGCCCAGAACCGCGATCAGGACATAGGCGGACCGGATCTTGTAATCTCCGAAGCTGAGCGTTCCCACGAACCAGGCTCCCTCCAGCGCCTCGCGAAAAGGCTTGGACATGGCGGGCAGTTCGGTCTGGTTGATCTTCAGCTCCTTGATGGCGTTCTGAAGGTCCTTGTCCAGCGTTCCAAGGTCCACGTCGAAATGGCGCAGGATCTGGAACAGGTCCGATTTTTCGTCGCGTATCAGGTAGTAGAACCAGTGAAGCAGTTCCAGGTGCCTGTGGCCGGCATCCTTGGTCAGCCGCATCGCCTTGTCGAGGCTCTCGTAAGCAACCGAGTTAATCTTGTAGGCAACGTTTTCTACGGTAATGTCAGCCATGGCTTCGGTCCTTCGATTTGAGACCTATTGATAAACGGTGGTGTGGCGGCGCACGGGCCGGAAACGGGTATCCGTCAGCATTTCCTCGTCCTCGAGCGTTTCGTCCGGCTCCGGTTCGCTTGGTTTTGCAGGCTTCAGCCAGCCGATATGACCGAGGGTTGCGGAACTTGTGCTGTCCATCCTGACGGCGGAGGCGCAGCGCTTCGGAAGGGCGAGTTCAATCTCGTACTCGATCTCGAGCCCGAGATAGAAGTCAATGAGATCAAAGAGTTTTTCCGTCCAGGGATTGGGTTTGGTCCGGGTGGGTGGCAGGAATTTGCGGTACTCCTCCAGCGTCCGTGTGAAGATCCGGATGCGGATCTTGTCACTGACGCTGTAGACCTTGGCACCGACGATCGTGTCTGCTCCGAGTTGCCCTGCGCCACCGGGTCCGAGGCCACCCAGCTTCAGCTGGTCGTCGGGATCCAGATGGAGCCATGTCCCCACGCATTGGTCGATTTCCACCTTCACGCCGAACACGCCGGTGATCAGTGCCTTGAGGCGGATCGCGCTTTTGGCCTTGGAGGCCGACAGCCCGGCATATAACAGCTTGATCCGGTCATCGATGCGGTCGAGGTTCTGGTAGATCGGCGAGCCGATACCGATGGCAGATCCGATATAGGCCAGGAACCGGTCGTCGTCGGGCCGGTCATGCTGCACGATCGGCCTGGCATCGGCCCATGCTCGGAAGAACAACTGGACAAAGCGGTTGTTGAAGACATCCAGAAATCGCGGAAAGCTGTCCTCGCCCTTGAGGCCGCTCATGATGGCTTCGTCGGTATAAGCGGCTGGCAGGGCGCCCTGGGGGCCGAGCAGGCCCAGAAAACGTTCCAGAAGGACCAGATCGCCTTGACTGTCGCGGGTGGCCCGCTCGATGGTCGACGGGGCGAACTCGCTCGACGGGTCCTGTCCGAAGCGAACGATGTCCTCCATCAGGCGCCGGCTCTTGCCGATCCGCGGCGGGGCCGGTTCGTCGGCTTTCTTGGGGTCCATTCCCTTCGACGCACCGCCGGGGGCGGTTTGTCCTTCGAGCATGCGCAGCACGGCCAGAAGATCGTGACCGCCGGGATGTTTCTCGATCCGTGCGCTGAGGGCCGCCAGAAGCGAGGCGTATTGCTGCTGAACGGGAACCTCGATCCTGGGCGGCTCCTGCGGAGCGTCTTCTGCTTCCGGCTCAGGGGAAACGTCGGCGGTTGAGACGGTTATTTCGGGCTCGTCCGGTTCCCGGCCCGTCTCGCCGGCGACATCCTTGTCCGGGGGCGCCGTGGCAGGTTCGTCAACAGGTGCCTCGGGAACCTGCCCGGGGGAACCGGTCGTTGCCAGATCGGTGTCGGACGATGTGAGCTCTGGCGAGTCCGGCTCATTTGATCCTGTTGCGGGCGATACTGGCGCGGACGAGTCTGGCGTGTGCGAGTCCGGCGTGTGCGATTTGATCGCCTCGGTCGAAACATCCGGTGTTTCCGCTGACTGCGAAGTCGCGGCTCCGTCATCTGCCGGTGTGGGGGCTTCAGGCGCAGGCCATGGCGCCTTGCCGGACCCGGCGAACTGGACAATCGTCTTGTCCGCCTGCTTGTCCTTCTTGCGCTTTTTCTTGCCGTCGGACCCGCTCATAGGATTCCCTTTGCGCCGATCCGGGGAGGCCATTTCATGATCACACCACGTTCGGTGGTTGCGATCACGCATTGGGTGAAGTGGTTGATGGAGGCGTATTCGGCGACAAACCTGTCCAGCACCGCTCCCAGGAGAAAGGCACTGGAACCCTCAAAGGCCTTGTCGTCGAGCGTAATCGTCACTTCCAGGCCGCGCGCAACGCCCGTACCCGATTTCTGTTGCAGTCGGCGGACCACGGGGCGGGTGGAGACTGCGCGGACAGACTGGGCCTGACGGTCTGCGGTATTGTCGGAAAGCGGCGCGAACACGCTCAGGATGTCGCGGAAAGACCGCCCGTCCGCGCCGGCGGCATCGTGCACCAGTCCCGTGTGATTGAGCGCGAGTATGTTGATGAGACGCCAGGCGATGGCGCCGGAATGACCTTCTTCGCCAAGGCGCTCGTTGTAGGACAGGAGAGGCGGGCGCGGTGATGTCGGTCCGGCAACGCAGTCCACTTTCAGTCCGACGTCCTCGAGTATGCGGAAGTCACCGGTGTCCGACTTGTCCGGATTGGAGCCGACGGGAAGGTCAGCGGCCAGTGCGCGATTGGAGGCCATCACCTTCAGGGAAAGTTCCGCCAGGCGTTTCTCGCCGCTTTGAAGCAGTGCGGCTGCCTGTGCGCCGCTCGAAATGGTTATGAACGTTTCCGTCCCCACATAGGAGATTGGCTGCTGCCGGCGGAGTTCCGATGAGGATTGCCGCCGCGGCAGGCGGCGGATCGAATAGAACCACTCGTGGCCTGCCTTTTCCGTGTCGGGTGCGACGCTGTAGAGAGGCTCGACGGGCCGTTTTTCACCACCGGAAAAATGGGCGTTGACCTCTGTAACGGAATGAACCTCGTAATCGAGAGGCCGGGTCCGGTCCGTGATGACGGCAAACTCATGCTGTCCTTTCTTGATCGGCACCCGGTCCGTCTGGCGTTCGAAAAGGTTCACGGCCGGCGACGTATGCAGCGCGAAGATCTTGTGTTCGACATGGGCGGGAAGGCGGGAGTCCGCTTCGTCAAAGACAAACACGAGATCGAAGGATTTCGCGTTCACCCGGTCGAGATAGCGCCGCAGGCCTGTCAGCCGGAAGCCGAGGAAACTGCGCGGAAAATTGAAATAGTCGCGCAGGTAATCGAACCCGGTGAACAGCCTCAGGTCATTGTGCAGCAGCGCGTCTTCCTCTTCGAAACCGAGCTGCTTGACTGCGTCGACGGGCAGGCGCTGCAGGCTTGCCTGGCCATAGGCGTCTTCGGTTCTCAGATAGAGCGCAATCGTATGGCCGAATATCTGTTCATAGACCTTTGCGGCCAGGTCCAACGGCCCGACGAGCCTGACCGGGAGATCGTCGATACGGCAACCCGCGACCTGATATTCCGGCTTCTTCATGGCTTCTTCCGCCGAGACCTCGTTTTCCGGATCTTCCGCCATGCGGTGGGTCAGCGTGATCGACAGGCCGGCCCTGGCGCGGCGGTCTTCCGCCATTTCGGCACCCAGACCGGAAACCTGGGCCGCGGAACTCAGATATTTGGCGTCTGTCAATTGCAGCGGTGTGAGCGTGATGGGTGAGGTCAGCGTGAACCTGCAACGGACCTCGCCCTGGCGTTCGCGGAAGACGGCTTCCATGGGCGCGTGACGGTTGATCCTGATGCCGTTGCGCAGGTTGGCGTCGCCATATTTTGGCGTGACCCGCGCCATGACCATCGAGGGAATCGGGGCAAGGGCCGTCGGATAGAGCTGCTCGAAGAGATTGGAGGTGAATTCGGAGAATTCATGTTTCATCTTCAGCTGCACGCGGGCAGACAGAAACGCGGTGCCTTCCAGCAGACCCGAGAGCATCGGGTCCGAACGATCCTCCAGCAACCCGCCGAGGCGTTCCGCGACCGCCGGATACGCTTCGGCGAAGGCTGCGCCCTGTTCACGCAGGTAGATGAGTTCCTGATTGTAGAGGTCGAGAAATTCCCGGTTCATGCGGTCGCCCCGATAATCTTGATCCGGCCGAAGGCAGGGTCGACATCGGCGATGAATTCACTTCCGATCCGCACCGGGTCACAGCGGATCTCCGCCTTGATCACGAACCGGACCTTGAAGGTGTCGCTGTCGATGCTGTCATCGCGGGTGACCTGCAGGGTGCGCGGATCCATGCGTGGCTCGAACCTTATCAGTGCCTGGCGAATGTCATCGGCGAGCCGCTCGATACGTACCGTGTCGACGACATGGACGGACAGGTCCGGCAGGCCGAAATTGAGAATGGACGTCTGCACTTCAGGGAAGTCTGAAAGGTCTTGAGCGGAATTGAGGTTGACCGTGTTGAGCAGAGCCTGCAGATCCCGCCGCACTTCTGCAAGCAGGGTATGCTCGGAAACGCCGTAGGAACGGGACAGGCGCCGGCCGGATTTCAGGTTGCGGCCCTTGCTGTCTTCCTTTTGCCGAGCCTGGGCCGCCTTGTAGTCCGGGTCATCCATTGCACGGAACGCCCACATCAGTGGCGAGTGCATTTTCACGGTTGATTTAGCCATCGGCCATGCCCACGCTGACTGCCACCCCTGATATCCGTCCGATATATGCGGAATGTTGGTCCGAAAAGATTACGCCCTCAAGACGAGGGTAAAACAGAGTTGGCTGCCGCGCGGGGCGCGGCAGCCAAAGAGGTCGAAAACTTATTTCTTTTCGTTTGCGGCGATGTCCCAGGCAAATTCCGGAGCCGCACCCTTGGAACCGTCGGGCTTCTGTTCGGTGTAGATATACTTGTATTCACCGAAGTTCAGCGTGCAGCTTTCCGTGATCCGGTCATCGGAGCCGCTGCCACCGGTCGAAACGTTGGTGACAATGATGTCCTTCATTTCGATCTTGACGTATTCCAGGGGAGTGTCGCCGGCGGCCTTGCGCACGAACAAGGTGCCCTTGGCAATGTGCTTGCCGGTGGAGACATGCTGAAGCAGAACCGGTGTCGACTTGTCGACGTATTTGGTGATGCTCAGGTCCTGGAAGTGGGCCTTGCCGGAGCCGGAGCCACCGCCCATGTGCGTGGTGCCCGACTGGGAAGCGCCCCAGGACCAGGACAGGACGTCAATCTTGTCCTTGTGGGTCTTGTCCTGAGATTCGCCTTTGATACCATCAAGTTCCAGAAAAAAATCGACAGCCATTTCAATAGATCCTCTTGGTTGTTGACGATCAGGTCCTGCGACCTGACGTATGTCTGCTATTCCTGACAACTACCTCGGACCTCACGGTCCAAACCCCTGGGTACTTGCGCACCATGTTTGTACCTCCACCCGGATAAACCGGACCGCATCCTTACGGGATGCCTGCCGAGGGCGGGGCTGCCGCCCTACGGCAATTCTTGAGCTTACGATCCGTCCTGCGGAATGCGGGACGCCAGGCTCATGCCGATGTCCATGCCTTCCAGCTGGTAGTGCGGACGAAGGAAGAACTGGGCCCGGTAGTATCCGGGGTTTTCCTCGTCGGGCACGATGGTGACCTTGGCTTCGCGAAGCGGTTTGCGGGCCTTGGTCTCCTCGGTCGAGTTGTCCGGATCACCATCGACATAGTCCATGATCCAGTCGTTCAGCCAACGCTGCAGCTGCGGCGCTTCCTTGGTCGAACCGATCTTGTTGCGCACCATCACCTTGAGGTAGTGGGCGAACCGCGTGGTCGCGAACATGTAGGGCAGGCGGGCCGACAGGTTGTCCGAGGCGGTCGCATCCTTGCCGTCAGGTCCGGAGAACTGGCGCGGCTTGAACACGGACTGCGCTCCCAGGAAGGCCGCCTGGTCGGTGTTCTTGCGGTGAATCAGCGGGATCAGGCCGAGGCGGGAGATTTCATGCTCTCGCCGGTCCGAAATCGCGATTTCCGCCGGACATTTCTGGTCGACACCACCGTCGTCGGTCTCGAAGACATGGGTCGGCAGTTCCTCGACCAGACCACCGCTTTCGACGCCGCGGATCCGGACTGTCCAGCCGTATTCCTTGTAGGCCCGGTTGACATTGGCCGCCATCGCATAGGCGGAGTTCATCCAGGCGTAATTGTCGTGCGTGTCCTCGCCGAATTCCTCTTCGAACGCGAATTCCTCGACCGGGTCGGACTTGGCGCCGTAAGGCTGGCGGGCCAGGACGCGCGGCATGGTGAGACCCAGGTAGCGGGCATCTTCTGATTCCCGCAGCGTGCGCCACTGCGCATGGATCTCGGTGTCGAAGATTTTCGACAGGTCGCGCTTGGCCGGCAGTTCCGTCCAGCTGTCCATCTGCATCAGCTGCGGATTGGCCGCGGCCAGGAACGGTGCGTGCGCCGCAGCCGAGATCTTGGCCATGCCACGCAGGATGGTGATGTCCTGCGGCTCGTAGGAGAATTCGTAGTCTCCGACCAGGCAGCCATAGGGCTGTCCGCCGAGCTGGCCGAATTCGGCTTCGTAGATCTGCTTGAACAGCGGGCTCTGGTCCCACTTGGCGCCGCGGTAGCTCTTGAAGACCCCGGCAAGCTCGTTCTTCGAGATGTTCAGGAACTGCAGCTTGAGCGTCGCGTCCGTTTCCGACTGGTGGACAAGGTAGTCCAGGCCGCGCCAGGCACTTTCCAGCTTCTGGAATTCCGGCGCGTGAATGATCTCGTTCACCTGGCCCGTCAGCTTCTCGTCCAGCTTGGCGATCATCTCGTCGATGGTGTCGTAGACATCATCCTTGATCAGCGCCTGGTCGGACAGTGCCTCGGAGAGGAACGTCGACATGGCATTGTCAACCAGCTGGTTTGCCGTGTCATTTTCGTCCTTGATGCGGAAATTCTGCTTCAGGATCGAGGCGAATTCCTCGGGGCTGCCTTCACCCGTGGCTTCGCCGGCTGCTGCGCCACTCGTTTGGGCGCTGGTATCTGTGTTGCTCATTTACGCCTCCTCAGTGCCGTCGCTATCTGCCGGCTTGTCGGCAGAACCTGCATTGTCGGCTTCGATTTTTTGAGCAAGGGCCTGCATCAATGCCGGATCCCGTGTCAGCTCCTCCAGCTGCGAAATCGCCTTGACGCGGCCATCCATCATGGTGCGCAGCGCTGCCAGGCTGCGGCGGGCGTCCAGAAGTTTCTTCAGGGCCGGAACCTGCTCGGCAACCTTGCCCGGAGTGAAGTCATCCATGCTCTTGAACCGGAGCTGGACACTCATCTTGGAGTTGTCTTCGCCGGACAGCTTGTCCTTCACGGTGAAGGAGGTACCAGGCTCGATCGCCTCCATGCGCTTGGTGAAGTTGTCCATGTCGATGTCGAGCAGCTTGCGGTCGTCGATATCGGATTTCTCGACGCCCGGATTGTCGCCGGAAAGGTCGGCCATGATGCCCATGACGAAGGGCAGTTCGACCTTCTGTTCCGCGTCAAACGGATCCTCGTAAAAAATGTGAACCCTGGGAGGTCTGTTGCGCTTGATAAAACTTTGTCCGCTATTCGATGCCATTGTACTTGCCTTTCACTTCCTGGACCCAGGTGAATAAGGGTCAATTTTAGTCAAATACTGACGCGGCGATGTTGGTTTCTAAAAAAAATCTTCGCCCTGCGTTTGTTCTGTTGATTATCTATGTACTTCGATTATCCGAAATTAAAAGTGATCGCAGTCACACGATCGGCGGTTTGGAATTTTCTTTCAAATATTGAGGACCTGTTGATCGTTGGTGTCAAGAATGAACCTGCAAACTATACGGAATGCCCGGCGAGGCATCGCGTGGGCTCAATCCTCTTCAGGTCGCAGGAACATGTTGAGCAGGCCCGTGAACGAACCCGAACTCATGTTCTGTGCTTCTTCGAGGAGGAGTGGAATCGGGCTGGTCGGCTCGTTGCTCGAATAATAGCCCCTCACGGCCGCGATGCCTTTCATGGCATCTGTCCGGCTTTCAATTACCATTACTGAAAAATCGTCAATATTGCCCAGATCACGGTCGTCGTTTTCATTAAGGTCGACAAGCCTGTCGTTGGACAGTTGCAGGCCGCTGGTCCCGAGCAGAAGTGCCACGTCGTCAAATCGGCGCGGCATCAGGATTTTCAGCGCATCCAGATAGGACTTCCCGACAAGGCCCCGTGCTTCACGAACCAGGAACAGGGCAGGGTGGGAAGGTTCACGCGAGGCAAAATAGTCCTCGACGGCATCAAGAATAAGTTTCGCCTGGGCCGCATTGGTGATGTCCTGCTGCCCCTCGGAAGAGGTCGCCTGCGCTTGCTCACTCTCGGCTGGAGCATCGTTTTCCGAGCCACCGTCTTCGTCCGGGGCAATCCGCCCGAGACGGGTGTTCAGCTCGGTGCTCATCTCCCTGAGCAGGGTCACGAGCGCATCGTAGTTCGGCGGTGCCGCCTTCGCGCCGGCTTCCTGAAGTTTTTGCGTGCAGATAAGAGAAATAGCCTCAATCTCGTCGGGCAGCTCGGACAGGTCCGCCAGGACCTCGTCGATCGCGTCCTGCTCCAGTTCGCCGGATGTCAGGGCGGCTTCTATCGCTCCCAGCGAGATCGTGTGTTCGTCGGGGCGCGCCGTGGCATTGCCCGCCGCGATCTGAATGGCACGGTGGCTGATCGGTCCGGCCCTGCGTGTCTTGAGAAGCGGGGCCGCCTCCAGCGGCAGGATCACCGCCGGGCGGTTGTTTAGCGCCTCGAGCGCGCCGACCCGTTCCATATACCCGAAATCAGCATCCTGAGGATGAACGGTGTCCCACTGGTTTTCCAGAAGTCTGCGGATGATTCGCACCGCATTGGCAAAGGTATGAAGTTGTCCGGCAAGAATGCCGAATTGAGCCAGGATGACGAGAAGCCTCAGGTCCCTCGATTGCTTGAGGAAGCCCTCCATCTGCTTGAACAGGTCTGTGAAGTCGATTTCCGACCGGTCGAATTCACTGAAACGCTCCGGCAGGAGTTCTTCGCAGGAATCGAGCAGGGCGGCAAAGGCCGGCTCGGTGTCGTACAGATCTGGTCCGCATCCGGCACCCGGAGCAATCTCGGTGCCGTATGTGTCGGGATCAAAACTCATAGGTGCTCCCCACCCCGAAAAAACCGCCCGGGCTCAGTCCCGGATAACAAAAATTGCCCTGGCCGGCTGAAAGGCCGGCCAGTGTTGCACTCAGGCGCTTACTGCTCGAGGACCAGCTTGCTTTCGACCCGCCGGTTTGCCGGATCGTTGATGTCCGCGACCTTGGGCCTGGATTCGCCATAGGCAATGGTCTTCAGGCGATTGCGGCTGACACCGAGCGTAACCAGGAACTGCGTGACGGCCTGGGCCCTGTCCTCCGACAGACGCTGGTTGTAGCTCTCCGACCCGATACCGTCGGTATGGCCTTCGATCACAAACTTGGCGCCCGCGATTTCCGGGTCGTTGATGCCCTTCGCGAACTCCCGAAGATTGGCCTTGGCAGCACCGCTCAGACGTGCGGAGGCATACTCGAAGGAGACCAGCAGGTTGAAGGCGTCATCGATTGCCTTGGTTTCAGGATCGACCACCAGGGGCGCCGGTGCATTGGCGGTGGCGGTTTCGCCCTGGCCATCCGCGTTCTCCTTGGTGACGGCAACCTGACCGCCGTCGGCCTGCGCCGCGTTCGGGTTGCATTCGTCACGCGTGCCGATACACAGCGCACGCGTGGCGCCGGTCGGTTTCAGGGAGCGGGTTTTCAGCTGCTTGAAGTGCCGGGTGACTTCGTCGGCGGAGTAGGTCGGGTCCTGGGCCGCGGCGGGTGCCGAGGGCACGAGGCCACCAATTGCAAAGCTTAGTGCGGTTGCCAGAAACAACCGGCGAAGTGTGTTTTGAGCCGGCATGCGCAGGCCAATCAGGTCATTAATAGGGGTCACGATCTCAATCCTCCCTTGTGGAGTGTTCGAATGCGTTATCGCATTGGGGTTTCGAAATGTATCGTGCCATAACGAATGGAATATTAGTGTGGCGAAAGTCACTAAAGTGCGATTTGATGTCAGTATGTCTTTTTGTGAGTAAGAAGCAAGAGGAGAGCCGGTGGAATGACGTTGGAGAGCTGTCCATGAGTGTCACACCCGATGTCCGAACGTTTGCGGACAGCAGGGTAAGGAGTTTGGCTTCGTTTCGTCACGCGGGCGGGAAGAGCGTATAGTATTTGCATCAACTGTGTTCTTGAGCACATTATTTTTTGCGGAAAGGCGATAGGAGTTGATAAGCGGTGGCCGCAAGGCTGCCTTTGTCAGCAATCGCAGTATTTCCGAGGAGAGCTTTCGTGGCCTTAGGACAACTCAAACAAAAGCAGCGGATGGCCGAGCTGACATCGGTCTTTGGCAAGGACGAGCTGTCCGTGGTCACCGTCGAATGTGACGAAGGCCTCAGCGACGACTACGAGATACGCCTCGAGGTCGTCAGCCAGAAAGAGGACCTGGACTTCGATCAGGCCATTGCCACGCACATGACGGTGAAAGTCCACACCAACAATGGCGATACCCGCTATTTCGACGGACTCTTGACCGACGCCAGGTGGCTCGGCCACCGCGACGCCTATTACATCTACCGGCTGACCCTGAAGCCCTGGTTCTGGCTGCTGACCAAGAATGCCAATTGCCGGATTTTCAAGGACAAGTCGGCGCCGGACATTATTTCCGAGGTTCTCGGCGAACATGATTTTGCCGAATTCCGCGACAAGCTCACCGAGAGCTATGATCCGATTCACTATTGCGTCCAGTACCGGGAATCCGATTACAATTTCTGCCGTCGCCTGATGGAGGAGTTCGGGATTTCGTACTTCTTCGAGCACGAGGACGGCAAGCACACGATGATCCTCGCCGACGCCAAGTCGTCCTACAGCCCGATCATCGGCCAGTCCACGATACCTTTCATCCCTCTTGGCGGGGACAGTCAGCGGCAGGAGGAACATCTTCACCACTGGGTGCCCACGCGCCGGTTCCGCACCGGGAAATTCGCGGTCAACGATTACGATTTCGAGAAACCGAGCGCGGCCCTCGAGGCGGACCGCGACGCCGGCTCTGCCTATCGCGCCGGATCGCTCGAAAACTACGATTACCCCGGCCGGTATACGGAAAAGGACAAGGGCACTACCTTTTCCAAGATCCGTCTCGAAGCCGAGCAGGCCGCGGACAAGAGGATCGAGACAGCGGGTGAAGTTCCGCGGATCTATGCAGGTGGCCTGTTCACGCTGAAGGACCATCCGCACGGTCCCCAGAACAAGGAATACCTCGTGGTGCGCGCGAGCCACCAGATCATCACGGAACAATACCGGTCCGGCGGCGGTGGTGCCCAGGGAGAAGCCTATACCGGCACCTATGATGTTCTGGCTTCCGACATCCCGTTCCGTACGCCGGCCGTGACCCGCAAACCCCGCATTCCCGGCCCGCAGACGGCAAAAGTCGTGGGGCAAGGCGAAATCGATGTGGACGAGTACGGCCAGATCATGGTCGAATTTCACTGGGACCGCGACAAGACGCAATCTCGGCGGGTGCGTGTGGCTCAGGTGTGGTCCGGCAAGAATTGGGGCGGCATCTACATCCCGCGCGTGGACCAGGAGGTGATCGTTCAATTCCTGGAAGGAGACCCGGACCAGCCGATCATCGTCGGCACGGTCTACAACGCGGAGAACATGCCGCCATACTCCTTGCCGGGCGAGAAGAACAAGGCCGGGGTCAAATCCGATTCGACCGTCGGCGGCGGTGGCTACAACGAATTCGTGCTCGACGATTCGAAAGGCCAGGAGCAGATCGGGATCCATGCGCAGAAGGACATGGACACCGTTATCGAGAACAACGAGACGCTCCATGTCAAAAATTGCCGCGAGACAAAGATCGACGTCAACCGGACAGAGAAGGTCGGCAAGAACACGACCGAGGAAATCGGCATGAACTGGAAGGTGACCGCCGGTACGAAGATCGAGTTCATTTGCGGCACCAGCAAGATCACCATGACCCCGATGTCGATCAAGATCGAGGCATTGAAGATCGATGTGATCGCCCAGACCATGATGACGACCAAGGGACTGATGAACAAGGTCAAGGGCGACGCGATGGTCGTCGTCAACGCGCCGTTGGTGAAGATCAATTGATGCGCTGGTCTTGATAACGAAGCAAAGACAAAGAACGGAGTAGAGCAGATGGGATCACGTATCCGCTTTACAAAGGCGAAACAGGTGTTTGAAACATATCCGGACCTGTCGGAGACGGTCAGCGAACCGAGCGGTGACGTTGCTCCGGAGGACTATGCGCTCGAGCTGCAGGAAAGCGAGGAGCCGAACAGGGCGATTGCCTATTTCGCGCACGTCCTGCCGAAACGGGAGGCTGTCTGGTGGGGCATGCATTGCGTCAAGGGGCTTGATGCTGTCTCGAACGAGCATGACCGTGAAGTCCTGGAACTGAGTGAAAACTGGGTGCGCGAAGGCGACGAGGACGCCCGTGCGGCTGTGCATGCGGCGGCGGAGGCGGCGAAGAACGACAGCGCTTCCGTGTGGATCGGATTTGCCGCCGGATGGTCTGGCGGGTCCTTGTCCCCGAACCCGGACCATCGTGTCGAAATGCCGGACGATCTGACGGCGAAAGCCGTGAATGCAGCGGTATTGATCGCGCTGGGGTCGCTCATGCCTGATGAGCGTGAACAGGCCTTGAGATCCTGCTTGACTGCCGGGCTGTCATTCGCCGGCGGTGGTTCGATGCCGGTTGTCAGTGTGAACAGCCAGGCCTCACCGGTCTGAAGACGAACAAGGGAATTCTGCGGGAATGCGTATCACTCTCCAGATCGAGAATGTTGACCGACTGGAAAGCGGCGGGCAGCTGTCCTACAGCTGTGCCGATCGCGGATTCGATATTGGCCGGCACGAGCATCTTGACTGGAGCCTGCCCGACCCGCAGCGCGTGATCTCGGGAAAACACTGCGAGGTGCGGTTCGAAGGTGGCCAGTTCGTCCTTTATGATTTTTCCACCAACGGCACCTTCCTGAATGGCAGCCAGACGCGGATGGACAAGGCTCACGTGCTGAGGTCCGGTGATCGCGTGATGATCGGCGACTATATCATCGCCGTGTCTCTGGAGAATTCCGCCGCACGGGACCAGGGTTCCTCGGCAAGCGCGGTTGCCCCCGCACCCTATCAGCAAGGTCAGCCCTGGAATGCACCGCAACCCGAAGCGGTCGGCGCCGGATCCGCCTGGCCGTCCGGCCCGGGACCGGCAGCGCCTCAGGCACCGTATCCTTCCGAACCGGCCGGCGGTCCCTGGGCGACCCCTGGCGCCGGTTTCGAAGGCCCGCACGCTCCACCATCACGAGATGCAGGGATCGGAACACCGGCGGACGACGTCTGGAGCCAGCAGGGACACGGCTGGGGCAACGCGGATCCAGCTCTCTATGACCCGAAGGCGCAACAGCCGGATCGTGAACCGGCGCGTCCCTCCCAGGCCGATCCGCTGGACCATCTTGCCCAGCAGCCGGACCTTCACAGGGAGCCGGTCTCGACAGCCGGTCAACCCGGAGCGTTCCCGCCGGCAGCCGGCGAGGGGCCGGGCGCGACACCGGAACCGATGTTCCAGATGCCCGACCTGGAACCTGCGGCGTCTCCACAACAGGCCGAACCGGCCTTCGAACCAGGTGGCGTTCCGGAGCAGGAAGGATCTTCCGTTTCCGAAGCCCCGGTCTGGCCGGGCGACGACACGGCTTCATCCATCACCCCGGAGGCCCCGGCCGCCACGCCGGCCCCGGCCGTCAGTGTGGAGAAGGTCAGTCCGCAGATCGCTGCTGAACCTTCCATGCCGCCGGTTCCTCCCGCGTCGGAACCGGGCAGTCCGCAGGGCGATACAGGTCAACCTGTCGCCGGTGATGCCATTGATTTCCTGAAGGCCTTCGCGGAAGGGGCAGGGCTGCCGCCCGATGCTCTCAGGGACCGGGACCCGGAAGAGTTCGCTCGGGAACTCGGGACGGTGCTTAACGGCATCGCCGGAGACCTGATGGGCCTGCTTCAGGCTCGCAGCCAGGTCAAGGCAATGACGCGCAATGCCAACAGGACGCTGATTGCGCGCACCGGCAACAATGCCCTGAAATTCTCGCCAACCCCGCAGATGGCCTTGCAGACAATGTTGTCACAACGCGCGGAGGAAGATGGCTATCTGCCCCTGCCAAAGGCCATGTCTGCGGCGTTCAAGGATATTCAGAAACACCATGTGTGGACCTATGCCGCCATGCAAAAGGCTGCAGCGCGGTTCGATGAAACCCTGTCGCCGACGGCTATTGAAGCGGAAGGCCAGGTTGCCAAGAGCACATTCGGAAACCAGAAAGCCAAACTCTGGGAACGGCTGGAAGAGCGCTGGACATCACTGACCAAGTCTTATGACGATGGTCTCGTGGGTGTTTTCACGCAGTATTTCACCGAGAGTTACGAGGAAATGAGCAAGGACGATCCGGGGGCGATCCCCGGAGGATTTGATTAAGCTATTGCGGTCAAAGAGCGCGCAGGCGCCGACAGCATCAAGGGAGCAGTGACTTAATGTCGTGGTATAGCAAGGTTGCATGGACCGAAGGCCTGTTTTTGCGGCCGCACCATTTGCAGCAAAGCGACCGTTACGCGGAACACCTGCTGGATGAGCGGGTGCGGCTCGCGTCTCCCTATCCGTGGGGGTTCTCTGACCTGGAAATCGACCAGGATGTCGGTCAGCAATGCCGATTTGCGTTGCGTTACGGGCGCGGCATCTTTGCCGATGGAACGGTGTTCAACTTCCCTGCCGACGGCACGCCGCCTCCGGCGATCGACGTTCCGGAAGACGCCGCGGGCCAGATCGTCTGGCTCGGGATTCCGGAAACCACGGTCAACGCGGTTGAGGTCGCCAATGGCAAGGATGACGCGGCAACACGTTATGTGCAGAACCGCGAGACCATTATCGATTCCACCTCCGCAATCCGCCAGGAGGAGGAAATCGACGTTGCCCATCCGCGACTGACCTATTCAATCCGCTCGACTCCCCATCCGGGCCAGGTGTGTTTGCCCGTTGCGCGGATCACCGAGATCAAGGACAGGATCGTGATAACGGACGGGGCTTTCGCTCCGCCCGTGCTGGCCTGCCATGTTCATCCTGTGGTCACGGGCTGGATCGATTCCGTGATCGGCTGGGTGGAGCGCAAGCTCAGTGAACTGGCCCGGTACGCAGCCGACACGTCTGCGGGCGGCGGCTTGCAGAACTTCGACTACCTGACCCTTCAGATGCTCAACCGGACCTATCCGCTGCTGATGCATCTGCGAAAGTCGGCCTACGTGCATCCCGAGCGGCTGTATTCTGAGTTTCTCCAGCTTGCAGGTGAACTTGCGACCTTTGCGACGGAAGAGCGCCGGGCGCGCAACTATCCTGTCTACGATCATGACAAGCTGCACGACATCTTCAAGCCGGTGCTGTCGGATATCCAGGCGTTCCTGTCTGCCGGTTACGATCGCCGGGCGATTCGTCTTCCCCTGGAACAGCTTGCTCCGAACGCATTCAAGTCGACGGTGGTCGACCGGAACCTGTTCTCGCAGGCAAGCTTTGTGATCGAGGTGGCGGCACGTCGTCCGCTGACCGAGATCCAGAACGAGTTTCCCAAACTGTTCAAGGTCGGGCCGTTCGGTCAGATGCGCCAGATCGTCTATTCCAACCTGCCGGGCATCCCGCTGATCCACATGCCGGTGCCGCCGGCGCAAATTCGCGCCCTGACGGACCGGGTCTATTTTCGCCTCGACAAGACGACGCCCCTGTGGCGCGAATTCAGCCAGGATTCGGCGGTCGGGCTTCAGTTCTCCGGCAACTGGCCGGACCTGCAGCTTGAATTCTATGCCATCCGGGAGGGCCGTTGATGTCGGACAAGGACGACCCCTTTGGCGTCTCCAAGCGCAAGGGCAAAACCATTGTCATGCCCAATCCGGGCGGTCGATGGAAAGAGGACCAGCCTGCCGGCCCGACCGGGCCGGCAGGGCAGCCTCAACAGCCGCCTCAGTCGCCACCCGCAGCGTCGCCCCAAGGGGCACCTCCGCCGCCGCCACAGCAGCCTCCGGCACAACAGGGGGGGAGCGATCCCTGGCAAAGTGGCGGCGCGGGCAAGGCAGATCCCTATGCCGCGACGCCGGCGGGCTATGAATATGGCCAGCAGCAGGCACCTGATCTTCACACACCTCCGCCGGGGCCCGGCGCAGCGCCTGCGCAACCGCAAGCCGGACCGGCACCACAGTCCGGGCAACTGGCCCACACGCCGGACATCAACCAGATCCGCGTCGCCAACCGCAATCCCATTTCGCGTGCCGCCGCTCCGCTGCTTCTGTTGCTCGGCCGCCTGCACCTGACCATGACCGACGCGCAGTTCGACCAGCTGATGCGCGATGTCTACAACGCCATCAAGACATTCGAAAAAGATCTGCGCAGCGCGGGCATCACGGACGACCAGATCCGCTCGGCGGCCTATGCGTTGTGCGCGACGTCCGACGATATCGTTCAGAACCTGCCTTCTGCCGGACGTCACCAATGGACGCAATATTCCATGCTGACGCAGTTTTTCGGCCAGGCCACCGGCGGGGTCGAATTTTTCCAGCTGCTGGAAAACGCAAAGCAGGACCCCGGTCGCAATTACGGCGTTCTGGAAGTGATGCATGCCTGTCTGTCGCTCGGGTTCTACGGAAAATATCGTGCGATCCAGGGCGGACAGCAGGGACTTGAGCGCGAACGCCGCGATCTTCATGAGATCCTGCGGCGTGTGCGCCCGCGCCCGGGCGATGACCTGTCACCGCATTGGCGCGGCCTTGAACTTCTGCAGCGGCGCACCGGCTTTTCAATTCCGATCTGGTCGGTGGCCGCGGTTGCCGGCGCATTGCTGCTGGGCGGCTATGTCACTCTCCTGCTGCTCCTGTCCAGCGGCAGCGAGGTCGTTGCCGGCCGCGCCGCGTCGCTCTATCCCACGGGGCCTGTCGAACTGGCTCGCGAGGGCTACAGGCCGAAACCGCCTCCGGCCCCGCCACCACCGGAAGACGCTCCGATCGACACGGTTTCCGAACAGCTGGCCGGCCTCGACGGGGTCGAGATCCAGCAGGCCGGTCCGGCCATCATGCTGCGCATGCGCGCCCAGTTCGACGTTGCCGCGGCAACGTTGCGTCCGGAGTTCCAGTTGCTGGTCGAGCAGGTCAGCCAGACTTTGGACAAGGTTGATGGCGAAATCCTCGTTGTCGGACATACCGACAGCGACCCGATCCGCAACAATCCCCGTTTCCCGACCAATTGGCACCTGTCGGTCGAACGGGCCAAATCGGTGGCCGAAGTCATGAAGGCCGTGCTGCAGGCACCCGACCGGGTCGAGGTGGAAGGGCGCGGTGCGGACGAGCCGATTGCCCCCAACACGACCCGGGACGGCAAGGCGCTGAACCGGCGTGTCGAGGTCTTCCTGAAACCGGCAGGCGGCGGCCTGGTCATTAACAACTAGAACCAGAATAAGGCTTTATCGATGAAATTCTGGCTCGGAATTACGGCTATCCTTCTCGGCATACTCGCCCTGGTGGCCCTGATCTGGTTCGGCGGTCCCTTTCTTGCGATTGCGGGCGTGCGCCCGTTTGAGCCTTTGTGGGTACGGTTGCTGCTTGTCTTCCTGATCATTCTTACCGTCGGCGGCTGGCAGGCCTGGCGCATCTACAAGCGGATTGCAGCCAACAGGGCCCTTGAGCGGGAAATCCTGCAGCCCAAGGCCAGCGAAGAGGATCTCCAGATCCTTTCGGAGCGCATGAAGGACGCGCTCAAGACGCTGAAAACATCGAGCGGCAACACCCGCACCTATCTTTACGATCTGCCCTGGTACCTGATGATCGGTCCGCCGGGAGCGGGCAAGACGACGGCGTTGATGCATTCCGGCCTGAAATTCGCCGCCTCGAGAGGCAAGGGGGAGGCGCAGAAGCTGGAAGGGCTCGGCGGCACGCGCTATTGCGACTGGTGGTTTGCCGAAACGGCGGTCCTGATAGATACGGCCGGCCGCTATACCACGCAGGATTCCGACGAGGAGCATGACCGGGAGTCCTGGCTTGGTTTCCTGAACATCCTGCGCAAGGCGCGCCCCCGGCAACCGGTCAACGGCGTGATGGTGTCGATCAGCCTGGAAGACCTGATGACCCTGCCGGACGACGAGTTGAAGGCGCATTCCGACGCAATCCGCGCCCGGCTTATCGAACTCTACAAGACGCTCAAGATCGATTTTCCGGTCTATGTCATCTTCACGAAGGCGGACACGGTTGCCGGTTTCATGGAGTTCTTCGGCTCCTACCCGGAAAGCCGCCGCAATCTTGTCTGGGGGGCAACCTTCCAGACCCGCGAAAAAACCAAGAACATGGTGGCCGAGACACCGACGGAGTTCGACCTGCTGGTCGAACGTCTCAACGAGGAAATGGCGGACCGGCTGCAGGAAGAACCGGACCCGCGTGCCCGGCTCATGCTTTACGGGTTTCCGACCCAGGTGGCGGCGCTCAAGGGTCGTCTGACCGGCTTCCTGAACGCCGTTTTCGAGCCGAGCCGCTATTATCCGAACGCGGTATTGCGCGGGTTCTATTTCACGTCCGGAACCCAGACCGGTACGGCGATCGACCGGGTGATCGGGTCCATGAACCAGGCCTTCGGGACAGCCTACCAGGCCGCCGCGCTGTCCGGTCAGGGCAAGAGCTACTTCCTGCGCGATCTCCTGACCAAGGTGATCATCGGGGAGGCCGGCTGGGTCACGCATAACCGGGCCGCCGTTCGCATGGCCACGGCGACGCGTATCGCCGCCTATGCGGCCATCGCGCTGGTGACCCTCGGCTTCGGCAGCCTCTGGACCATGAGTTACCTCAACAACAAGGAACTGATAGACCAGACAGCACAGGCGGTGGACAGTATCCGGAGCTCCGGCGAAACCGTTTTGGGCGAGCGGATCGTTCGCGACGATGATCTGCTGAGCACTGTTGACGTTCTCAACAAACTCAAGGCGTTGCCGGCGGGCTATGACAGCCGCAATGATCCCACACCGTTCCTGGAGCAGTTTGGCCTCAGCCAGCGTGAACGTCTCGTGGCTGCGGGTGTGACCTCGTACCGGAGTGGCCTGGAAAGATTGCTCCGGCCGCGTCTGCTGCTGCGGATCGAGGACCAGATGGCCTTTGTGCTGGACAACCGCACGGGACCGGGTGGCGAAGACATTGACCGGCTCTACAATCTGGCGAAGCTCTATCGCATGGTGGCGCGCGACGCGCCCGAGATCGACGAAGACCAGATCAAGAACTCTTTCCGGGCGGACTTCCTGCAGAGCTTCCCCGGACCGCAGGGCGAAATCTTTCGCCAGCCGCTGAATGAACACGTGGCGGCCATGCTCGAGCTCGATTTCGGCGGGCGGCCGCTGACCGACCAGCTCGACGGGGTTCTGGTCGCCGAAGTCCAGCGGGAACTGGCGCGCGTCAGCCTGGCCGAACGCGGGTACGCGTTGCTCAAGTCGCGCGCCAACGGTCTGGCGAGCGAGGACTGGATCGCGGAACAGCGTGGCGGCTCGGACATGCAGACGGTCTTCGAAACCGCCAATGGGGACACGCTCGACACCGTACTGGTCGACAAGTTCTTCACCTATGCCGGTTTCCATCTGTCCGTGTTGCCGAACCTTGCCGGTATCCGCGAGGAGCTTGAGCGTGACAAATGGGTCTTCGGCGAGGTGGGCGAGGTCGATGCTTTCGCCGATCAGTACCAGTCGCTTCCGGGCGAGGTGCTGGCCCTTTACACTGAGGACTTCATTGAAGCCTGGGAAACCGCGCTCGGAAACCTGAAGTTCAAGTCGATGAGCGAGGACAAGCCGCTCTACACGACCTTGCGCGCGGTCTCCGCGCCGACTTCGCCACTGGTCCAGCTGCTGGAAAGCCTGCGCCGCGAAACGCTCCTGACCCAGGACCTGTCCAGCGAGGGTATTGCCGGGGCATTGTCGGGCGGGAATGCCCAGGATGCAGGGTCCGAGGCTGCGGAAAAGATTTTCCAGCGTTACGTGCTCGATTCTTCGGGTGGATTGAAGCGTATCGGCCTCGAGGCGGGTCTGAAGGCGCTGGCACCGGACGGACTGTCTGGCGCAATCGGTGGCGCGACCGGCGGTGGCAGTGGCCCCGCGATCATTCCAGGCAAGGCCATCGAGGACCATTTCCGGCCCTATCATGTCCTGGTTGAAGGTGAAAACAGCCGGGCGATCGATGGTCTCCTGCGCAATTTCAACGATATTTCAGAGAACCTGCTGCTGGTTGCCAACAACCCGGTCCAGGCTCAGGACGCCAACGCCAACGTCCAGGTCCAGGCCAAGCTGCTGCGCGGAAATGCTTCCAGATTCCCCAAGCCCTTCGACAGGATGATCGTTCAGGCGGCCGAGGAATTCGACGAGGAGTTCAAGGACAATTCCATCTTCCAGCTCAACGAGCGCCTGAAAGCCGACGTGGTCGATCAGTGCCGGCAGATTGTCGGGCGGAACTATCCGTTTGAAAACGGACGTTCCGAAGTGCCGATGACGGAATTCGCCAAGCTGTTTTCGCCCGCCGGCATCATGCAGCGCTTCTTCGAGCAGAACCTGAAGCCGCTCGTGGACACATCCAACAGGCCATGGACCTGGAAACCGGGCGTGGCACAGGCCGAGCGGCTGTCCAATGCGACCCTGCGCCAGTTCGAGCGCGCCGACCTGATCAAGGAATCGTTTTTCCCGACTGGCAACGCGTTCCCGTCCGTGGGCCTGCAGGTGGTTCCGCGCTCCCTGTCACAGCAGGCGGATTCGGCGAGCCTGGAAGTGAACGGCAACGTCGTGTTCGTCACGCGCGGCGCCGGCTTCAACGCCGACATCCAGCCTGTGCCGGCGAATTTCGACTGGCCCAGCAACACGGCGACGCCGCGTGTCGTTCTGGTGATCCAGCCTGAAGTTCCGGGGTATCGATCCCGTCAGGAAATCCACGGTGACTGGGCATTCTACCGCTTCATCAAGGCCAACCGGGTCAGTTCGGGTCAAAACAAGTTCGTGGTGCGCAAGACCCTCGGCGGGCGCCAGGTGGCGTTCACGATCACGTTGCGGACATCGCCAAACCCGTTCTTCCTGTCGGCGGTCGGAGACTTCAGTTGCCCGACGAGTTTCTAAGATGAGTTGCGGTTACTTCGGCAAGTTGCCGGCCCGCTCGGATTTTGTGATCGGGCAATGCCCGAAAGGCTTTTTGAAACTGTGGGAGCCGTTCCTGATGCAGGGGCTCGCTCAATCCAGGCTGGACCTGGGGGACGCCTGGAAGGAGGCCTACATGACGATGCCGGTCTGGAGGTTTCGGATTTGGCCGGGTGATACCGCAACTGAAACGCAAAAGTTGCCGAAAGCGGTGGCCGGCGCCTTCATGCCGAGCGTGGACAAGGTCGGCCGGGAGTTTCCCTTGACCCTTGTCGCCGCTGCCGAGGGGACGGACGGTGTTCCCATGGAGGACTGGTTCGACGCGGCCGAGGCCATTCTGCTGGGCGCCCTGCGGGAGGAGGCCAGGCTTGAAGACTTTCAAACTGCCATTGCGGACCTTGAGCCGCCCGCGGCTTCGGACGGCGGCGACCTGTTGCAGGACGCGGCCCGGCTGGCGCCATCGCCGGACAGCGACGGGACAGTCAGGTCCAGGTTCAGGTGCCCGGCCGGCGAAACCGAATTTGTCTTTGACTGCGGCGGGTTGCCGGCAGCAGACACGTTCCGGTGGCTGATGCTGCCGGAACACCATTCAGCGCCGGAAGGTCTGGATGCCGTGGCAGGGGAACATCATGGGCGATCTCATCCGGAGGATCATCGAACGTGACGGAGATTCAGGAGGAAACACTGCGGGGTTTCGCCGTCGGCATGACCCATGTCGGCAAGGTTCGCGCAGAAAACGAGGACACCTATTTTGTCGACGAGCAGAAGGGGGTGTTTGCCGTGATGGACGGTGCCGGCGGAATGTATGCCGGGGCGATGGCGTCGGGGCTTGTGCGCGACGCCTTGACCACGATCGCGGCGCCAAGAAGCGGTGAGGATCTGCTCGAGCAGTTCGAAAGCAGATTGATCACCGCAAAGGACCGGATAGAGAGCGCGTCCAGGAATGCCGACGGCGCGCATATGGGAACCACGATCGCCGCCCTCCTGACTTTCCAGAAAAACTTCGCCTGTCTCTGGGCCGGGGACAGCCGTGTCTATCGCCTGCGCAACGGCAAGCTGGAGCAGTTGACGACGGACCACACCGAAGCACAGGAACTCGTCGACCAGAACGTGCTGACGAAGGAAGAGGCCAGGACCTTTGCCAGACGTCATATCATTACACGCGCCATCGGGACGGGGCTGGACCTGGAACTCGAACTTGTATCCGGAAATCTCCGGTCGGGGGACCGGTTCCTGATATGCTCGGATGGTTTGACAGGTCACCTGGATGACAGTGTGATCGGGACCTTATTGATGAACGGCGCAGCCAGTCTGGCGGCGCACGGGCTGATCAACGGGGCCCTGAATGAAGGTGGATCGGATAACGTGACAGTCGTGATCGTGGATGTGGACCGGGCGCCACCGGATGAAGGAGCTCGCAACTGATGAGCCCAGCGGACCAACTGTTGCCGGCCGGAACCCGGCTCAACAATCTCTATGAGATTGAGGAACATATCGCCGACGGCGGTATCGGAACCGTCTACCGGGCCCGGGACGTGGAAAGCGGAGATCCGGTTGCGGTCAAGGTTCTGCTGGCAAACTTTTCCAAGGATCCAATGATCCTGGACCTGTTCAAGCGCGAAGCCAAAATTCTCCGCAAGCTGAAACATGATGCGCTGACACAGTATTACGTCTTTGCCAAGGAACCGACGCTTGGCATCTATTACCTTGCCATGGAATTCGTCGGTGGTCCGTCCCTGAAGACGCGCCTGCAATCGGGACCACTGGAACCGGAAGCCGTGTTCCGGCTGCTCCAGCGCCTGGCATCCGCGCTTCAGGCGGTCCACGACCGGGAGGTCATCCACCGGGATCTGTCTCCGGACAACATCATTCTTCAGAACGGCGACGTCGGCCAGGCGAAGATCATCGATTTCGGTATTTCCAGGGCCAATACCGGCGGACCGACGATCATTGGCGACGGTTTCGCCGGCAAGGTGAACTACGTGTCCCCGGAGCAGGTCGGCATATTCGACGGCAAAGTCACGGCACGAAGCGACATCTATTCGCTCGGATTGGTGATTGCTGAGGCCTTGCTCGGCACCCAGGTCGACATGGGCGGTACGCAGGTTCAGATCGTCGAGAAGCGGCGCCAGATCCCGTCACTGGACGGCATAGACAACCGGTTCCGCCCGCTGCTGGAGGCGATGCTGCAGCCGGATCCGGCAAATCGGCCGGAAAGCATGGCGGAGATTGCCGGCTGGACACTCGGCGCACCGATGCAGCGGCAGGTGGAAGACCGGACAGTGATCAGGCCGTCGTCGCCGCCACCCGAGCAGGCCGCGCTCGACCAGCCTCCGCCCTCGACCAGTTGGGCCAAGCGCGTTCTGGTTGCCCTGTCCTTTTTGGGAATTGCCGGTGTCGGGGCGGCGGGTGTCTATTTCCTCGTTGGTCAGACGGTTCCCGATCAGGATCAGAAACCCGTCCTTGTTGCGTCACCGCGCGAAGACGCGCCAGAGGCTCCGGTGGTTCCGGAAGTTCAGCCCGTCACCCCGCCGGTTGTCGAAACGCCTCCCGAAATCAAAGAACCGGAAACGATTGCCGAACCGCCGGCAATCCCGCCCGGCACGACAGATCCCGGGACCGGACGTCCCGACCAGGAGCGTCCTGAAGTCACGTCCCTGTCGAATGAACAGGTGAACGAGGTTCCGGAGAAGGAAGCCTTGAAACCCGAGGACAAGGTTCGCAATTTCGTGAGCAGCTACCAGGCGGGCGACTGCATGTATCTGCAACCGATCGAAATAGCTGCAAGGCTTGCCGAGATCGAGGGATTTGCCTCGCGCACGCCGCCCTTCATCAGTTTTGACAGCGACTTCACCCAGAGCCAGGGGTTCGAGGCCAAGATCCAGGTTAACCTGGTTTCAGATGCCCAATGTCCCGCGATTTCCTTCCTCAGGGCCACACCGCAAGGCAACGTGAACACCGAACTGCACCTGGACATGCAGCGTACCGTCATCCCGGTCGGCGAGAACATGGCCGGACGCATATCCGGATATGACCCGTCGACGGGAGGACTCGGGCTGGTGTTCGTCAACAGCAAGGGCGAAGTGTCCAACATCTCTCCCTATCTGCAAACGGATGACGGTGGCGCAGGCTTCGTGGTTCCATTGGCCTTGAAGACACCTGCTGAGGAAACCGGTCTGATCATCGCCATGGTGGGTGAGGATATTGCCGGCAGACTGTCCAAGCTGCGTGAAAAGCAGGCGGATGCGTTTTTTGAAAACCTGATGCGGGGGGCACCGGTCTTGCGGGCCACGGCAACTACGGTCAAGGTGGTCCCCTGACCGGAAACGTTCAATCGGACTGTCCCGGTTTTGGGATCGGACATGAAGCGCTACACGAAACCCATTCATCTGCAGGAATTGATCCCCCACCGGCGGGCGGACAGCTCACTCGCGCTGATCAATGTCGTGTTCTTGTTGCTGCTGTTTCTGGTCGTGTCCGGAACTCTCCGGCCGCCGCTTCCGGACGGCTTCGACTGGGCAGAGACAACACAAGGGGAGGGGGCGTCCAGCATCCAGGGCGGACTTGTCCTGACACTGGATGGTGGCGTTTGGGTTGACGGCAGCCGCGTGGAACGCGAGGAACTGAACAAATATCTGGCGGAGGCGGCACGGAGCAGTGACCGTTTGACCGTACAGGTCGACAAACGGGCAAGGATGGAATTCGTCGCTGCACTCGCGAAACAGGCAAGGTCAAGCGGCCTGACGGCGCTGACACTTGTTACGGTGCAGGCGGACGGACCTTGAGCGCGGCGGCCTACAATCTCGAAAACCGCTGGGAGATACCCGCCTATGTCTGGCCGGCCGTTCTCGGAGTGTCAGTCGCACTTCACATCTCCATCTTCCTATTCGGCCTGCCGCTGACGGAGTGGGAAAACGAGCCTGTTGATCCTCCCCTGGAAACCGAGGTCATCATTGAAAGCGGCGGACCGGTCTTCGAGGATGTCGCGCTTGCGGAACCTTCGCCAACAGCCTCAGAGCCTGTCGAGCCCGCGCTGGTCGCGACCCGGCCCGAAGTTCCGCTTGCGCCGGCCGTTCCCTCCGAGTTGAAGGACTTGCAGCCATTGGCTGCCGAGCCCGCGGACGTTTCCACCGTTCCGGTCGAAGAGATCGAAAGCGCGGAAGTCCCAATCCTGTCGCAGGTTGCGCCAAATGAAATTGACATTTCCGAGGTCCCGGAAGTGACCAATGTCGCCCCTGTGCAGGTCCAGGCGATCGAGGTGCCACCGGCGGAAACAATCGAGAGTGTCCCGCCCGAAACAGGTCCGGATCCGGAGGTTGTCGTTGCTGATCCGGCGATCCCTGTCGTATCGCTGTCTCCGGCCGACACTGTTGTTCCGCTTGCGGTCACATCGCCAGCCGTTGCAGAGATAGCCGCCGAAAACGTGACCGATACACCGCTCGCGCAGCCGGACAGGGAAGAGCTCACCACCATCGATGCCGAGGCAGTGGAGGTGATTGCTTCCTCGGAAGAGCGAACGGAGCTGATCGCGGAAACGCCAAACGGGACAGCGTCTCTCATCGTGGACCAGGCGGCGGTGGATGTGGCGGCAGGGCCGCAGGTAGTGAGCGAAACGCCACCGGAAGCGCTGGTCGACGCGGAACCGGTGACGGTTGTGGCTGCGAATCCGGTGCCCGTCATCTCTTCCGAGGAAACCGCACTTCTGGTTGGCGAGACGGAGGAGGTGGTGACCGTTCTGGAAGCTGAGAACACGCAGATCGAGACCGTGTCGCCGCTTGAGCAACAGCTTACCGAGATCGAGCAGGTCGAAACAGAGGTGGCTGCGCTGTCACCGGCGGAGCCTGATACGGCGGCGGTGCCGTCCGTCGAGCTACCTTCGGCTCCCGCCGATATCGTGCCGGCTGCGGAAGTCGCGACGATCGACCCGCTTGCAGACGTCACCAGATACGTCAGCAACTACAATGCCGGTGATTGTGCGCACCTGTCCGTTGTTTCGGCCGGGGCAGACAATGCACAGGTAACGGCCTTCGGACCCGGAATCGGCCCCTTTGCTGTTTTCGACAGGCGGTTTGCGGACGACCAGGGCTACGAGGCGTCCATAGAATTGCGGATCGTAACGCGGCAGCAATGCGCTTTGCTGGATGCGCTCGGAGTGTCCGGAGGCGTCGAGGCGGCCGGACTTGTGGAACTCGACAAGACACTGGTCAAGAGCGGTGCGCTCCTGACCGGTCTGATCCAGCGTGACCTGCCGCTTGCGCGCATTGCCGCGGCCCGGGAGACCGGACTGGATCTGAGTGGGAAGGGACCGCCTGAACTTTACCTGATCGATGACGCCGGACGTATCCATGACGGCCGCGATTACCTGCTACCCGCCTCGAACGCCCGGACGGCGGGCGCGTGGCGTTTCAAGATCCCGGTTCACCTGACCTCGGCCGTGGAGCGGGAAACGGCGCTGATCCTGGCGGTCTGGAACCGGCCGGCGTCCCGCCAGCCGGCGCGTTTCGGCACGTTGCCGTCCGCGCGCATCGCCGCCATCCTGGCGGAACCAGGCGTTTATTCGCTGGCGGCGTTCAAGGTATCACGATGAAACGGTGACAGAGCCCGCACCGGCTGTGAAGACACCGGTCAACAGGACCTCGAGCGCGGCCCGTTCCTTTTCCAGCCGGGTTTCGAACCAGGTCACGGCGACGGACACCGGAATGGCGACGGCGAGGCCGCAGGCCGTGGTTAGAAGAGCCACCCAGATGCCTCCGGCAAGTGTAGACGGGTTCGCCGAGGCGCCCGAATCCTGCAACGTCTGGAACGTCTCGATCATTCCGAGCACCGTGCCGAGGAGGCCGAGCAGCGGTGCAATCTGCGTCACGAGATCGAGCGCTTTCAGCCAGCTGGCGAGCCCAAACAGTCGGTCGGCTGCCCGGGCGGAGATTTCCTCGCGCAGGCGCTCCTCCCTGATGTCCCGCTCCTGGGACGCCATGGGCTGCTGGTCCAGCATGTGGATGGCATCCATGGCACTGCGCACAAGCGCGGCGGACAGGGACCTGTCTTTCAGGAGATTCTGGGCGGCCTTTCCCCTGTCGCCGGAGCGCCATTGGGCCACGGCCTGGCGCACCTGGGAATGACGTCCGACACGGGCCGAAGAGAACTGGAAGACCTTGGCGAGGATCACAGCCAGCGCGGCCACGGATATGGCCAGGAGAATGAGAACGACGGGGCCACCCAGTTCCAGCAGGGAGCTATAGAGTTCAACCATGCGTGTGATGATCCGTTTGGCGCGTCAAAGGGGTCAGTCGCCGAAGCGAATGGGCGTGCGATTGCTCAGGTTCAGGAGATCGGGACAGTAGACATCCGTGATGCTCGCGGGAACACAGTTGGTGACGTTGTTGACGTGAAGGCGGGATATGCTGTTGCATGACTTGCCTGCCAGCGCGAACTGAAGGATCTTGGTCTTTCCGGCTGAAATGCGGGAGAATTTTAGCCCGAGAAACTGGTCAACCAGGCCGTCCTTGTCGAAAGCAACCATCTCCAGGCTCAACTGCTCCACGGGGCGTTCCAGGCCGTTGGTGGCAATGATCGACAGGCGGCAGCCGCCATCGGCGGTTGACTGCAGCTGGTTGAGTTCCAGACTGATCTGGCCGGTTACTTCCTGTGCCTGCGCAGTGGTCGCGCAAGCGACGGCGAAGACCAGACCTGCAATCAAGTGAACGACATTCCGCATCAATTCCCCCCGAAGTGTTCCTGCAATTCCTGTTTCGACCCGGTCACCGGCGCCTGGTACGAGCCCGGGTCAGTCGTAGGACAAAAGCACTGTCCAGTCCGCGGCGCCTTCGGTTTCGATCTGAAAGAAATCGGCCTCGATCAGCCCTCGTTGCCAGCATTGATCGCCATCATACAGAACGAATTTTTCTTCGCGAATGCAAAGGGTAATATCTCCGCCCAGCCTGCCTTCTCCAAAACCGTCAGCGACATGAAGGTAATAGCGGGCATTTCCCAGTGGTTCCTGCAGCACCTGGCTGCAGGCATTCGAAGTAATGGTCCACCATCCCTCGGTGCGCAGGCCGTCCTCGGTCTCGTAGCCGATTGCGACATTCACCAGGTCGACCGATCCGTTGCAGACGCGCAGTCCCGCCTCGGCAGCTCGAGGCACGCAGACGCCCGTTGCGGCGAGGACGAGGATCGGCAACATCCTGCGGCCCGGACGGCGCCGCGACGCCTGACTGTTTCCGGAGCCATTTTTCATTCGCGCAAATTCCGGTGCAATGGATTGGACCTTCACGCTAAGGAAATGCGACACGGCGGTCAATTTCACAATTGAGATTGTGGTCTGTCCGGATCTGGGAAACAATCGCACCACGAACCCGTTCCGCTCCACAGGCAGTGATTAGGTGGATGATCCTGATACCGACCCCCGTTGCAAGACGCAGGCGCATTCCGCTGACGCCGCTGATAGACGTGATCTTTATCCTGATCATGTTCTTTCTGTTGTCGTCGACCTTCGGGACCTGGCGACCGCTTGACGTCTCGCTGGGGCGGACGGCCGCACAACAGGGAACGGTGGCAGCCGCATCGCCGAAGGTTCCATCGGTTCTCATCGTCGTCCGGCCGGCCGGGCAGGAGAGCGGAGCCGAACTGACCGTCAACGGTGTTGACCTTTCCTTTGAGAAACTGGCCGACGAACTCGACCGTCTTGCGGCGCTCGGAGCTTCCAATGCGATGCTTGTTCCGGAAAAGGGCACGGACTTTCAGCAGGTCGTTCGCATCCTGGACGAAGCGCGGTCTTCGAGGTTGGCAAGGGTCAGCCTTCATATGCCGTAAAATCGGCAAGGGAAGCTGCCGGGACGAGATTGCCTGACAAAAAAACGGCCCGGCAAATTGCCGGGCCGATTGTCAGTGTCGGTGCATGATCAACGCCCGATGGCGCCACCGATGATCCCGCCGACAATACCACCTACAAAGGCGGCACCTGCCGGATTGATCCCGCCACCGGTATTGTTGTTTGTGCGCCGGGTCGTGGTCGTGTTGGTCCTGCGCGTCGTGGCGCTGCGGGAGGCGGCAGCCGCCTTCTGCTTGCGGTTCACCTCAGCCTGGTAGGCAGAGTACTGCGTTGCTGTCTGCGTCGTCAGCAAGGCATATTGCGCCGCCGTGAAATAGCCTGTCGGCACGATGCCGTTGGCTGTCTGCCACGAGGTGACACCCGCGCGGGTCTTCGGCCCGAAGGCACCATCGGGACGGCCGACATCGTGGCCGGCCAGGTTCAGGCGGGCCTGCACTTCCCGGCGCGCGGTCCGGTTCCAGCCGAGGGACGCTTCGGTTGCCTGCGTGCCTGGAATGGCCTTTTGCGGGTCCGGAAGGGTTGAGACAATGCCGGACCCGTTGGCAGCGGCGCCGGCCGTCGGGTTGACGGAGGCCACCTGGTTGGCGCTGCCCAGACGCTTGATGGAGTTCCGGGCGAAGTCCGCGAACAGGCCTGTCGGGTAGGCGTCCAGATAGGCTTCATAGTCGGCGACGGTGTTGCTCGACTTGGCGGTTTCCCAGATCAGCTTCTCGCGTTCCCAGGCGATATTCGACTGGGTGGCGGACGGCGTGGTGGCAACGTTGGCCGCCGGCTGCTGCGGAGCCGCGGTGGACGTGTCGCCGAGCGAGGCAACGGTCGTCGACGGCGCAACGGAACGCTTGTTCAGGAACACTTCGCCGATGAGGGACGCGTTCACCCACGGACGCTGGCGTTTCTCGGTTTCTTCGTAGACGTCACCGGTCACACGGGTCATCACGGTCTGGATGGATGCGTTCGGTGTGTCGATGTGCTTGATCAGCGCGGACGTGAAGGGAGAGTTCGTGCCGTCGCCATCAAGGGCGACATCGCCGGGGCTCGTGGCAAAGGCGATCACCGATCCTTCACCACCGGTTTCCTCGATCTTGATCTCTGCAAGACCGGCCCCGACGCTGCCGGAGCGGCTCGGCCCCATGCGGCGGGAAAGGGTGCGTGCCAGCGGATTGTCGCGGCAGGCGTCCAGGAACACCATCTGCACCTTCACGTCCTTCGACATCTGGCGCATGATGAAGTCGACGGTGATGGTTTCGAAATCGAGAGACGTCTCGTCCTCGATCGTCGCGTCGATCGGAACCAGATGGTTCTTGCCGGCGACCTGGAGGCCATGACCGGCATAGAACAGGATCGCGATCTCGGCTCCGTAGGCCTTTTTGGCGAAGTTCATCACCGACCGTCGCATGTCGCTGTAGTTCTGGTCCTGGCCTGCGACGACATCAAACCCGAGGGCGCGCAGCTTCGCAGCCATCTGTTCAGCGTCGTTTGCCGGGTTGGGAAGGGGTACCGTATTCTCATACGCGCCGTTGCCAATCACCAGGGCAACCCGCTTGGCGAGTGCCGGGGCGGTTCCTGCAAGTATTATTGCCAGCACGGCGATCAATCGTTTGAACATGTCCTGTCCTCTCGTAGATCTTTGTTGCCTGTCGGTTGGACCGATCTTGAAGCGAGGTCTGCGTCCTCTTGGAAACAGGAATACCCCGATTGGCACTATGGTTCTGTAATACGCGTCACAGGAACTTGAAATTGGAAATGCTGCCCCTATGACGACGTGCGGCGCAACCGGCCCTACCCGGATCCGCCCTTGTCAAATCACAACCGACTATACGCAAGAGTGTTTCGAAACACCACTTGTCAACGCAATGTTGCTGCCATTTTCAGCATGTTTCTAAACGGATTGTGACCGTATAACGCCCGCGGGCCATGCCAAAGGCGCTTTCTCGCGGCTTTGGACCCGCAATTGGTCCTGGAACCGCCGCCAAACCCAATATTGTGACTTTGATCACCGCCGTCTGCAGCCGGGGTTTGCTAGGGTTGCTGCAACGTGGACCGAGCCGGCGGTCGGAGCGGTTGCCACGATCAGCGGAGGCCGGGCCGATGGCTGGAAAAGCGGATATCTTCAAACATATGAGGCAGGAGCACGCGGGAGTGTTCCTCTCGGCGGCACGTCTTTACAAGGTTGCCATTCTGGTTCGCAGGACGAACACGGCATCGCTGCAGCACATTGGCGAACCCTACGCGACACCCAAACGGCTGGACTGCAAGGCCAAGACCGCGGATTTCGATGTCGCACCGGCCGGCAGCCGCGTGCCGGAGGCCAGGCGCGGCTGTCTGGCCGGTCTGGTGGTTGATCCCAATCTGGTCGGCGCCAGGGCCTATTCCGATGGCAAATACACCAAGGCGATGGAAGCCTGGCGCGCCTTTGTAAGCCAGCTTCGTCCTGAAATGTCGACCTTCGAGAAACAGAAAAGCCTGACATACATTCCGGGCGGGGGACTTTATTTCGTCGAACGCAATCCGGAAGATCCCTTTTTCGGCTGTGTGAAATTCTCCTCGAGTTCACTCATTTCGGCCGGAAAATGCATACATGGCGACTTCGATCTTTACGGCATCGTCGACATGGAGGCGCCTGCCGAGATCGTCCGCGTCAGGGAGGACCGGCTTGGGCAGACCCACGCCCGTTCGCCGAAATTCTTCGATGTACAGAATTTCGTCAACAGCCGCATCGGCGTGACCATGGTGCTGCACGGGTCGCAAGAGACCTATGCTTCGAAACACGAGGATGATGATCTGGATGTGTTTTTCCCGGACGGCCGGATCGATTACGCCGGACCGACGGCTGCGAAGATCGAACAGTTTTATCAGCGGGAGTTTCCGGGACGGACCCTGTTTCGCAAGGACGATCCGGCGCAGCAGGTCAAGGGGCGGTATGTCAGCCCGGGCGCTTCGTGAGCACCTGCGGAAGCTGCTGTTCGTTTCTCATGTGCCGGAAAGAAAATGGCACGCCCAACGGGACTCGAACCCGTGTTTCCGCCGTGAAAGGGCGGCGTCCTAGACCGCTAGACGATGGGCGCGCGGTCGACGCGGCTGCGTCGTGGGGAGGCTTATAGGCGGGAATGGTTCGCCCCGCAAGAGCCTTTGAAACAATTTTTTGCAGGCCCGTGACCCCGGGCCTGCGGCTGTTGAAAACCGGGCTGACCTACCACTCGCCGGTATTGGGCATGGACGCCCATGGTTCTTTGATTTCAAGCGCTTCGCCTTTCTGAAGCAGCTCGAAGGAGATGTTGTCCGGCGAGCGCACGAATGCCATGCGGCCATCGCGGGGCGGACGGTTGATGGTCACGCCCTTTTTCTGGAGGGCATCGCAGAATTCATAGATGTTATCGACCTCATAGGCGAGGTGGCCGAAATTGCGTCCGCCGGAATATTCCTCCGGATCCCAGTTGTAGGTGAGCTCCAGCAGCGGCGCCCCGCTGGCCTTGCCGCTGTCGATATCCTCCGAGCCGGCCAGGAAGATCAGGGTGAAGCGGCCTTTTTCGCTTTCGGTGCGGCGCACTTCGGTCATGCCCATCTTGTTGCAATAAAAATCGAGCGAGTCTTCAATGCTGGTCACGCGGACCATCGTGTGCAAATAACGCATGTCCTATCCTTTTCCTCAGGCGAGGGGTCTTTTAAGTCAGGGCGCGGAACCAGCCGATGAAAATCATAACTAGCCTGCCGGAAGCGCAGGACTTTGTGGCACAGTTCGGGAACGGTTCCTACCGGCAGATCGTGGCCCTGACGGGGGCGGGAATTTCGACGGAGTCCGGCATTCCGGATTTCCGCTCACCCGGCGGGATATGGTCCCGACGCGAGCCGGTTCAATACCAGAACTTTGTCGCCGACAAAACGTCCCGCCTGGAAGACTGGGACCGCCGGTTCGAAATGCAGGACTTTTTCGCGCGCGCCGAACCCAATGATGCCCACCTGGCGCTGACGGCGCTGGCCGGCTCGGGTCTTCTGACCTGCCTGGTCACCCAGAATGTCGATGGCCTGCATCAAAGGTCCGGGTTCCCGGACGACCGCCTGGTCGAAATACACGGCAATTCCACCTACGCGACCTGCCTCGATTGCGGAGCGCATGCCGAACTGGACGATCAGCGGCCGCTGGTCGAGGCCGGAAAAAGCCCGCGCTGCCGCGCATGCGGCGGTCTCCTGAAAGCGGCGGTCGTGAGTTTCGGCCAGCAGATGCCGGAGGAGGCGGTCCACCGGGCGGCCGCCGCCGCGCAGGACTGCGACCTCTTTCTGGTGCTCGGCTCCTCGCTTGTCGTCTACCCGGCTGCACAGCTGCCGGCCCTTGCGGTCCGGAGCGGGGCGGAACTGGTGATTCTCAACGCGCAAGAAACGCCGCTCGATTCGATTGCGTCAACAGTCATTCGAACGCCGTTGGCACAAACATTTGCGAAATTTCGCAAAGAACAGCCGGATATTCCGTAAATGGTCTGTGGTTAGTCCGTTAATTTCCCTTCTCGTCCATAAGCACAATGTTATCCTTTTGTTAGGAATCAGCTGACAGGCGAGTCGATCTTTGTCTTCAGCTGAAGGATGCGGACCAAAGACGGGACAAGAAGGCTATGGGGGTCAAAACCGCTCGGGAACCCCGCGCACTCGATACGCTGACGGAAGACGTTGCCGTTGATGTATTCGAGATCGCCGGAACGATTAAGTGGTTCGATGTCGGCAAGGGCTACGGCTTCATCGTACCGGACAGCGGCGAGGGAGATATCCTTCTCCACGTCACATGCCTGAGGCGGGACGGCTACCAGACCGCCTATGAAGGTGCCCGTGTGGTCTGCGAGGTGCTGGACCGGCCGCGTGGCCTGCAGGCCTTCCGCATCCTGTCGATGGACGAAACGACCGCGACCCATCCCTCGCAATTGCCACCGTCCCGGACCCATGTCCAGGTCGTCGCCGAAAGCGGCTTTGAAAAGGCGACCGTGAAATGGTTCAACCGGGTCAAGGGCTTCGGATTCCTGACCCAGGGCGAGGGCACGGAAGACATTTTCATTCACATGGAAACGTTGCGCCGCTTCGGCATCACCGAGCTCAGGCCCGGCCAGGAGGTGCTGGTGCGCTTCGGCGCGGGGCCGAAGGGCCGCATGGCCGCGGAGATCCGGCCGGTCGGTGCGGGCACGCATATTCCCGCGTCTCACTGACGCCATACCGAAATTTGGTGCGCATCACCTGGGCCGGACATGTTCCGGCCTTTTTGTTTGCCGACGTTTGGCAGGATCCGGTTTTGCCGGTATCAAGGTTTCAGATGGCACCTTCGCTGCCCGGCCTTCAAAGTTCCGTCCCGCTGTCAGGATCTGTCCTATGACCTCTCGATTTTTCCGCAAAGGCCTGCTTGGACTGGCCGCTGTTGTGATCATGGCGTTTTCCGGCGTCGTGGCGCAGGCACAGGCGCCCCAGAGCGGCCTGCCGGTGGAGGAACTCGTCGTGACCTCCGGGGACGGGGAACACCGCTTCCAGGTGGATGTCGCCGCGACGGACAGTCAGCGCTCCTATGGCCTGATGTTTCGCCAGGAAATGGCCGCCGACCAGGGCATGCTGTTCCTGTTCGAAGGCGAGGGCGAGCGCTATTTCTGGATGAAGAACACACCCCTGCCGCTCGACATCATCTATATCGGCGCCAACGGCGAGATCGTCAGCATCGCCGCCGACACCGAACCGTTCTCCCTGGACGCGATCCCGTCCGGCGGGCCGGCGAAATACGTCCTGGAAGTCAATGCCGGCATTGCGAAGAAGCTCGACATCAAAGCCGGTGACACGGTTGCAAGCCCGTCGATCACCGGGGACTGACACGATTTCCCGAAAACGCCTGTCCACATCCCTGCGGGCCCGCACCATTCTCCCTTGACGCCCCGTGCGAACGCGGCTACACCCGCAAAAATCAGGCGTCGGGGTATAGCGCAGCCTGGTAGCGCATCTGGTTTGGGACCAGAGGGTCGCAAGTTCGAATCTTGCTGCCCCGACCATTTTTCTCAAGACATATCTTCAATGCTGCGGCCGTGCCCGGAAGGGCGAGCGGCCACGGCGACGGCGTGCCGGCTCCTCAGCCGCAGGATATCCCAAGTCCCCCGCAAAGGCCGGGATAACTATGGGGAAGCTGCGCCTGCGCCCTTGTGCAACCCGGCGCCGCATAACAGACTGTTCGCACTAGCGTTTCAGATCCTTGGGGAAGGGGCTCTGCCTGCGCGAACGCGCGGGCGGGCCGGGTGGACGGATGCTGCCGGACGGTGACGATCAGGCGACGCTGGATGTGACGGCCGCAATTGCGGCAATCACGTCCAGGGTGGAACAGAGCGGGCTTTCGTTAAAGGAAAGCGCGGACTTCAACCTGTTTGAAAAAACCGTGCGGGCAACCGAAGACAAATACCTGATGGAGGATTTCTCGCCGCGCTTCTTCGATCTGCACGGCGCCACCGCGTTCTGGATCGGCGCCTATAACAGCCACGGCAACGTCGTGTCCGTCCAGGCGGCCAAGATGGAGGATCTGAAGGACCGCAGCCTTGCCGAACACTGGCAGCAGCAGCAACGGCGTATCTTTGTCGATCCCAATCCGCAGGCCCGCTTCGGGACGGAACATGCCCACGACGCCTTTCACATGCGTGGCCGCATCGTTTATCACGGCAACCTGTGGCTCCGAAAGGACGTCCGCGGGCAGGGGCTTGCGGAACCGCTGACGCAGCTTGGCTTTCTGCTGTCCCTGCTGAAGTGGTCCCCGGACTATCTCTACGGACTGATGGCGGCCCGAAGCGCGGAAAAGGGGTTCGGCATCAGGGTCGGCTATCGGCGTTTCGTGCCGCGCGGAACCCATTGGGAGCGGGCCCCCGGCCATGTCAGGCCGGACGACTGGCTGGTCTACGCAACGCGCAGCGACCTGCACGGACTGGCGAAGCTGATTGTCAGAGAGTCCGGCGAAGGTCCTGAATGACGCCCAGATAGGCGCAGAAGCGGATCTGTGAGGTGAGGGCCGGACGGACGGCCAGGATCAGCCGTTCGAAAGCGACTTCGTAGGACTGGCCGTTCACGTGCACCTGTGTGCGGGCATAACCGTAATAGGGGCTGCCCTCGAGCGCGGCGCGGTAGCCGTCGGCCGACGCCGTTTCGAGGTCCGGATCCGGGGTCCGCAAGCCCGTGGCGGGGCTGGACGGCACGGCCCAGTCCTCGCCGAAAAGCGTTCTCTGTCCGCTTTCCTTGCCCACATAGAAAATCGGCGGCGGCGCGCCGCCCACCATCTTGTCCGAACACAGGCTCAGATGGGGCAGGTAGGGTTTGAGGCGTTCCTGGACACCACCGGCAGGCGCGGACATGAGGCTTTCGTAAAAGGCGGACAGCATCGGATCCGCCAGCCCCTTTTCAATGGCTTGCGTCCCGATTTCCGTAAACAGTGCATTTGGGCGCGTCAGCACGGTTGCGGTCTCGCCTCTGGTCCCTTGCGGTTACTTGTCGAACGCCTGCAGGAGCAGGTTCATGACATTGAGAAACTCGTCGCGTTTCTCGGGTGAAAGCTGGTTGGGCTCCGCGACACCATAGTCGAGCGACAGGATCATGTCCCACATCTCGGTGAGATTGGCTTCATCTATCGCGGCCTTCAGGTTCAGCCCTTCTGCCGATATTGGGCGCGCATGTTCGGGAACATAAGATTCCATGCGCTTCAGATATGCGTAGTGCATGTCCATGCCTTGTTTCTTGGGCTGCGCCTGTGAGCGGCCTGCAGGCCGGCCGGAAGGACGATAGCCAAATAGCGGTGCACGCGGCATGGCAGACTGGTGACTGCCAAATTCACGTTACGGCAGTTAATACCACGCGGCGGTCAGGTTTGTCATGTTACAGAACTGTCATGGTTCAACCTTTGCGAAACACTGTTAATGCGAACTTTCGAAAGTTGTATACCCACTGTTGCCCACCGGGATGGCGCGCCGGAACAAGATCGGTGTTGACTCCGAGGGCAAAGGCGGGAAAAAGCTCTGTGCAGAGAAATTCAACTTGCACGAATTGAATTGAGGGCACAGTCACATGGTTGCGCGCATCTATCGTCCGGCAAAAACAGCCATGCAATCCGGCAAGGCCAAGACCCAGCGCTGGGTGCTGGATTACGAACCGGAGGCAGCCAAGTCGGTGGAACCGTTGATGGGCTATACGTCCTCGTCCGACATGAAGCAGCAGGTCCGCCTCACTTTCGAAAGCCAGGAAGAAGCCGTTGCCTATGCCAAGCGCCACGGCATCGCGCACCGGGTCGAGAAGGCCCAGGAGCGCAAGGTGCGCGGCGCGGCCTATGCCGACAATTTCAAGTTCAACCGGGTCGCTCCCTGGACCCACTGACCCCAAGCCGGTCCACAGGCGTCTGAAACGCGTCTGGCGGATTTGGATTGCCTGTTGAAACCGGCACAAGCGGATCGACAAGGCTAGGCGTTTCGGCGATGAAAAGATCAGGAACGACCGCAGGCCTTCTCACGAATTGGCCCCGTAGCTCAGCTGGATAGAGCACTCGCCTTCTAAGCGAATGGTCGCAGGTTCGAGTCCTGCCGGGGTCGCCACCTTTCTGAATGTCCGATGCGGCCTGTCTCCTATAGGGCAGGCAAACAGGTCCCTTCTCAGGATTCGAACGCGCCTCGGCCAGTGTTCCGAGGCGCGGCGCACTATTTCAGGAACGGCAAAAAAAACGCACCAGCTCACCCATGCCGTGAGCGTGGTGCGTTTGCGCCCCATCGAGAAGGTGTCAGGCGGATTCTGCCTTGCCTGCATCCACGGGCTTTTGCCCCACCATGAGCGGTGTAATCTTGGTCTTGAGGATCGAGTCGACATCCTCGGACCCGTCTTCAAGAGACTGAAGCGCCATGTCCAGGAAATACGAACAGAAGGTGCGTCCGTCCTTGTCCGATTCCTTCTTCGTATAGCGGATCATGCGCTTGATCGCTTCGATCGCCGGTTCCTGCTCTATCTCAGCACGATCCAGTTTGGTTGACTTAGACATCATACTACCCACCAGTATTTGATTTGCCGTTTGCAGCAGTGCTGCTGTGACCATCCAAAGAAAAGCATGCTGTTGCAGCGTGAAATGAGCGTGATAAAGTACTGTTGTGTTTCAGGTTGTGTTAGCGTCGCGGTTGCGCGGCAGCAGCGTCTGAACTGTGAATCTCAATTACGGGGAATTGATGGCAAACGCGTTGTGCTTCGCGTGTCTCGGGCGGCCGTTGCTGTTGAGCAAGGGGCAGGATCCGGTCGCGGTCAAGACCCGCAAGGCCTTGGCAATAATGGGTTATTTGAGCCGCAAGAGCGGCCTCGCATCGCCGCGCGAAGCGTTGGCGGACCTGTTGTGGAGCGGAACCGATCGCCACAAGGCCATGCAGTCCCTGCGCCAGGCGCTCCGTCAGCTCAAGACGGCGGAGGAAGCCGCCGGCATGGACGTGGTCCGTTCGTCTCCGGGCCATGTCCAATTGGATTCTGCTGTCTTCTCCTCTGATCTGACGCGGGTCCTGGAACTGGTTGAACGGGGCCGGACGGGCGATTTTCACGAGGCCGAGGAGCTCTGGCGCGGCGATTTTCTGAGTGGTTTCGAGGATATTGATCCTGAATTTTCCGAATGGCTGCTGGTGGAACGGGAAAGGGTTCATTCGGAAGTCACAGGCGCAGCCTTTCGGCATCTCAATCAGGTGACCGTCGATGACGGTGGCGTGCAGGTCGAGGCCGGAGGCCGGTTTCTCCTGAAGATCGATCCCGCCTGCGAAGCCGCGCACCGCGTGCTGATCCGGCTCTACAAGAAACTTGGCCAGAAGGAACGGGCGGAACAGCAATACCAGGCCTGCGTGCGCGAGATGCGCCTTCATCTGGACGTCGAGCCCGAGCCTGAAACAAAGGCGCTGCTGGAGGAGGACACCGCGACGGTCCGCGAGACCGTGACGCAGGCGGTGGAAGATCCCGGAAGCGCGCTTCTCAACAGTGAAAGCGTCATCCGGCTGCCGGAAATTTCCATTCTGGCGGCAACGGAGACCAACCCGAGCCTGGCGGAAGCACAGAACCTGAAGGAGGAAATCGTCGCCGGCCTGTCGTCGTTCCGGTCCTTCGATCTTTATCACGGTGACTATTTCGGCGAGGACAACCTGCCGTCACCGACACTGGTCAAGGGCCATGAACTGGGAAGCTATCTCCTCAGGTTTCGGCACAATGAACGCGGCGGCAAGGTTGCCATTCAGTTCGAGGACAGAACCGACGGACGCATCGTTTTCAACGAGATCGTCGATCTCAACCAGTGGGAAAACCTCCAGGCCGCCGCCAGCCAGACCATCAGCCGCATTCACCTGTTCACCATGGGCAAACTCAGGAATCCGGGGAACAGCGCCGCCTTTGCCCGATGGTGTCAGGCGGAAGCCCTGATGTGGGATTTCGATCCGCAGTCGGATCGCAAGGCCTTGCAGCTGCTGAACGATCTGGAGCGGCGGCACAGCAATTTCTCCATGGTCTTTTCGGCAAAAGCGCTGATCAACATGAAACAGCTGATCCACTATCCGATCGAGGACCGGGAAATCGGTTTGGCCATGGACGACATTCTGGCGCTGAGCGAACATGCGGTGCTGCTTGATCCCTGGCAACCGCTCAATCAGAGAGCCTACGGCTGGGCCTTGATTCAATCCAAGATGTCGGATCAGGCGCGGAGGGCGTTCCTTCAGGCCGGACGCCTGAACACGGTCGACCCGGCGAATTTGATGTCCGTTGCCGAAGGTCTCGCCTTTGCGGGAGATATCGCGCTGGCCAAGAAGAACGCCGAAACCGCGATGGCCTTGTTCACATCTGTGCCAAGGGTTTTTTACGAGTATTATTCCAACGTCTTTTTCGCCGCGGAAGATTATGAAACCGCGGCCCAGTTCATCGAACGGGCTTCGTATACAAGCATGTCCGGGCTAACCACCCGCATCGCGGCATTGCTGTGCGCCGGCAAGCGGGACGAAGCGGTCCAGGTGCTGGAACGGCTCAGCGACAAGTACTCGGAAATCCTGAAAAACACTCTGACTGCCCAGGAGAACCCCAATGAGTGGGCCAAGAATGTCAACTTGTTCCAGGACCCCAAGACAAGGTTGAATTACGAGCAGGGCGTCAATCTCGTCAAGAAGTTCTTCTTTGGCGACCGGGCCACAATCTAGAGTCCGGGTTTACTGATTTTGTCGGAATGGCGCAAAAAACTCGGATCCGCGGCGTTTCGTCAGCTCGACCGGACAGGGACACTTTCGGGCATTTCCGCTGCCTTCAGGGGAAGCGGGACCCTAGTTGGCCCTTGAGAACCCGGATGCGAGGGAACCGAGATAGGCAGGGTCCTTGGCCTCAAGCTTGCGCTGGTTGAGCTTGTAGGGCAGTGCGACCGCGGAGTTCGCGGTATCGTCGACAACCGTGAACGAGATCAGCTCCGTAACGCTTTCGGGCAATCCGACGCGCCGCAATTCGCTCTTCGGGTCTTCGAGCAACCGTCTCCGTACCTCGCTGTCCAGCCGTGCGTCGGCAAGCAGTTTTCCAAGCGCGGCAACGTTCCGGCCGTAATAGGGAAACCTGGCCATCATTTCCTCCTGGTTCAACGCGAACCGCCCGGGCACCGAGAGACTCGGGTGTCCGGGCGGTGCGAAAGCAAGGCTCAGTCGGGCATTTCTTCGTACATGCAGCTGCCCAGAGCCGCCTTGCCGAGTTCTTCGAAGTAGCTCTCGTCACCGGCGGCAACGCGGGCAGCATCGATTTCGGCAGGGATCACGAGGTGAACCAGATCCGCGGTATCCGCGAGGAGGGTCAGATCGCTTTGTGCGCCGATCTGCGCCAGAACTTCGGTCGAATTCTCAACCAGCCGGGCACGGGTTTCGGTGTTCTGGATCATGGCGCCAAGTGTCGCACCGAGTTCAAGTTCTGTTTTGGAAGTTGTTATTGCGTGCATGATGAGCCTCCTGAAGTCAAAGTTGCGCGGTTTCTTGCCTGGTGGTTGGATGGTCACTCGGCAAAATTGAATTGAGTCAAACTTTAGTAAAAATTAATCTATGAATGTTATTTACTACTGTTCGACTGCTTTCGAAATGAATGTAGAATGAATTGTGACGGTGCCTCAATAGTAGTTTCAATAATCTACAAGGGGTGCAATTGCAGGGTGAGGCAAAGTACTTTGCCGTTACTGAAGGTAGGCGCGCCGAGAGGGGAGCATGGAGCGAGGGCGGATTGAGGTGCCTGTTGAACTGGCGGGGTTGGGATCCGACATCCTGTCGGATCTTGCACGTGCCGGACTGCTGCGGTCGGAGCGTGGTGGCGCCGTTCCCGAATTGCGCGTGACCGATGAAGGTTTGCGCCTTTTTGTGCCCCTGCTGGAACGGTACCAGGTCAGGCTGGTGCCGATGGTACGGGACGCCTGTCCGGTCAGATTTTGTACCGGCCTGTTGAAAGACAGGGATACTGCGGCATCTTCATCAGCACCTTTGACAGGGCCGATACCCGCCGGCGGGCAGGGCGATTTTGAAAAAAATGCAGCTCTAAGTTGTCTTGGGGAGTTGGCGGAACGGCTAAGTCTTTGTAGTCTGGGTGTCGGTGATCCGAGAATTTTTGTCGATAGGAATGAGCAACCGGAAGTAGATTTTCCGGAATTGATGGGGCTGAGTGCAGCACAGGCTGCGAAGATGGCCGGAACCCTGACCGCGAAGATTGGCGCGCGCCCCGACGGAATGACCGGTTGGCAGTCACTTTCGGATCGTCGGATCGGGTTGCGAAACCTGGTCAATGGACACCAGGTGCAGTTCCCGAGTTTTGGGGTTTTGTTTCAGGAAAGCGAACTGGCTACCGACGGTGCTTTAACCTTTGCATCAAGCGTCGGCAGCGCAGTCTGGCCCACCTTGGGAGGGGCCCGCGAGCGCGCCCTCCTGGAGCTGGCCGAACGCGATGCGGTCGCGCAGGCGTGGTACAACCGCCTGGGGATAACTTGTTTGAAGCGTGAAATGTTGCGTGACGTTCTTCCGGCCCCGTTGACGGACTACCTGAATGCGCAAATCCGGTGCTGGGGCGTGTTTCTGCTGTCCACAGATCTCCCGGTTCAGGTTGCAATGGCAGTCTCACATGACGGTGCCGGTTACCGGTGTGCTTTTGGTTCGTCCGCCGGCTGGGACCTCGCAGCCGCATGCAAGGGGGCGCTCCATGAGCTCCTGCAATCGGAAAATGCGCTCGAATTGATGGAAAAGGCGTATCCTTCGAACAGGACGGGCGCACGCGTGCCAAGCCAGCTGGCGTATGCGCGCACGGGATCCATCCTGGAGGACCTGCCGCTTGGGACGGCACCCGATGCGGTATCGGCCGATGCTGCACGAGCCTACGGCTACGAACAACTGATGCAGTTTATCGAGGATCGGGGACTGACGATTTGGGAATTCGAGGCCACGCGCCCGGACCTGGCCATTCCCTGCGTCAAGCTCCTGTCGCCGGACCTGTGCACCTGGGAGCCGCGTTTCGGCAAGAGGCGCCTTTATGAAGGCGTTGTCGAGCGGGGCTTGCGCGGACAACAGGCGAGCGAGGCCGAGTTTGCGGCCCGCCCGTTCCCGTTTTGAAGACCCCTCTCACCGGAGGGTTGGGCGTCCGTCAGCGAAGGGACGTGCAAGTGTCATCACCCAGAAGTTCCGCCACTTGCCCGTGTTCCTGTTTGTACGCGCAATCCCGACGCTGGTGACATAGGGATTGAGCAGGTTCTTGTTGTGCCCTTCCGACCCCTGCCAGCCGCGGAACGCCGCCGAAAGGTCTGCGTAGCCAGCGCCCAGATTTTCAGCCGCCGCGTAGTTTGCATATCCGGCCTTGTCGAGGCGCTGTGACAGACCGAAAGCGCTGTGCGCCCATGTCTGCATGCTGTCGCGTTCGGCAATATGGCGCGCCATCTTTTGCGAAACGGCATCGAGTTCCGGGTCGTGGCGGAGCGGAGGCAGGCCGTTTTGCTGTCGGTAACTGTTCAGCATCGACAGCATTGCCGACTGATCGACGGGCTGGTTTGTCAGGACCGTCTTGTCCTCAAGATCGCCGCCGCCCGGCACGACGCTGCAGGCCGCGGTCAGGGTGGCCAACAAGGCCATCAAGAGACTCAGGGCCAGTTTTCTTGAAGGGATTGCCGCCAGCATCAGGCTTCATCTCCCGGCCACACGACGCCCTCATCGGCGAAGAAATCATAGGGACCTGGATAGTCCTCCACATAGGCCATGTGCGAGACAACGCCGGTCTCAGGACTGTGGTAATGCAGGAAATAGGCGGCGGGTTCGAAATTGAACATCGCCGGACCGTCTTCCCTCAGGTCGAGGACGACCTGATGACCGGTGCTGGGGGCAAGTGTCATGATCTTGCCGGCGAATGCGGTGATGATCGGCCGGTGCAGGTGACCGCACAGGATCCGTTCGACATGTGCGTGGGGGGCAAGCACTTCCGCGAGTGCCGGGGCATCGATGAGACCGATCGCGTCCATGTGCCGGATTCCGGTCAAGGCCGGCGGATGATGCAAGGCGATCAATGTTGGCTGGTTGTTTTCCCGCAACCGTGCTTCCAGCCAGGAAAGCTGGTTTGCACCGAGTTCTCCGCAGGGTTTGCCTGGCATATGGGTATCCAGAACAATCAGGCGAACACCGCCGACCTCGGTTGTATAGAAGATCTTGCCGTCGGCGTTTTCCGACAGGCCGGGAAAGCCCGTCATTTCACGGCGCATGTCATCCGTGCTGTCATGGTTGCCCGGGAGAATGTAAACAGGCATGTCCAGCTCGGACAGAAGGCGCCTGGCGACCGCATATTCGCGCGGGTCGCTCCTGTCGGTCAGGTCTCCCGTGACAACGAGCGCGTCAGGTGCCGTGTCGAGCGCTTTCAGCGACCGGATGGCGCGCTCGGCCAGCATGTTGGTGTCGGAAACGCGGTAACAGGGCAGGCCTCTCGGGCGCAAATGAAAATCGGTCATGTGGGCAATCAAGGTCATGAGAACTCTTGCAGACTCGAGAATGATTCAGGTTGATGGACGATAGCTCAGCGGGCAGGGAGGGCAAGCACTGGTTTCCCTTTTTGAAAAGCTCATGTAGGAGATGCCTGAAAGGCGGGATTTCCGATCTTCTGGAAAAGACTGGACACGGGACTTGATGGCGGACAAGAGCGACGCGGACACTGGACAGGCTCCTCAGCACAAGGCGGCCGACCCCGGAGAGGAAACAGGCAAGCATCAGGCCGGCAACGGGTCCGGAACAGGCAATTCCGTGCGCAAGCCTGTCTGGCTGCATGTTTTCGGTCATGACATCACGGCCCCGTTTCTGCTGCTGTTTCTTTCGCTTGTCCTGTTTGTTCCAGGCCAGTGGACGGTCCCCCCCCTTGACCGGGATGAGCCGCGTTTCACTCAGGCCACCAAGCAGATGCTGGAAACGCAGGACTATGTCGACATCCGCTTCCAGGAGCAGGCCCGGCACAAGAAACCGGTCGGCATCTATTGGCTGCAGGCGGCCGCCGCGAAGCTCTCGGGGCAGGGCGCGGACGCGCCGCTCTGGGTATACCGGTTGCCCTCACTTGTCGGGGCCATCCTGAGCGTGCTTGCCTCTTTCTGGCTGGCCCGGGCGTTCATGGGGCCGGCAGGTGCCCTGGTCGCCTCGGGCTTTGTCGCCCTGGCGATCATCGTCGGGGTCGAGGCGCGCCTGGCCAAGACCGATGCCGTGCTTCTTGCCACCATCATCATTGCGCAAGGGGCGCTTGCGCGAATCTGGCTGAAGAACCAGGGCAAGCGCTTGTGGGGACTGGCATTCATCTTCTGGACGGCCCTGGCGGCGAGTGTCCTGATAAAGGGACCGGTCGGGCCGATGGTTGTCGGGTTCACCGTGCTTGGTCTTTTTGCGTTCACACGCAAGTTCGCCTGGTTCAAGGCCGCATCTCCTTTGGTTGGGGCGATCTGGTTCGTGCTCCTGGTCCTGCCCTGGTTCGTGGCGATCTGGATCGCGACCGACGGCACCTTCTTCACCGAAGCGATCGGAAAGGATCTGCTGGGCAAGGTCGGGCAGGGTCAGGAGGGCCACGGCGCTCCTCCGCTGACTCATTTGGGAGCGATGCTCGGTGTTTTCTGGCCACTGCCGGCCTTCGTGCTGATTGCAGTTCCGCTTGTCTGGCAGGAACGAAAGAGCCCGCTCGTCCTTTTTGCCGCGTCCTGGTTCGTGCCGAGCTGGGTTGTCTTTGAACTCGTGGCGACCAAACTTCCGCACTACACGATGCCGCTCCTGCCGGCGCTGGCGTTGCCCGTCGCGGCCGCCCTGATCGAGGGAGCCGGCTCGTTTACGCGGCCATGGCTAAGGTGGGTCGCGGCGGTGCTGACCGGGCTGCCCGCGATTGGCCTCGGCGTGGCGGCCTTTGCGGGGCCGATCCTGCTCGGGGTATGGCCATCTCCCCCCGGAGCCGTCATCGTCGGGCTCGGCGCTGTTTTCGGGATTGCTGCCGCGAGCCGGCTTTTGCGCGGACCGGCGCTTTATGCGCTCCCGGCTGTCACGATGAGCGCAATCTGCATCACCGTCGGCGTGTGGGGCTTTGTCGGACCCGCGCTGACGCCCATTTGGGTCAGCCCGCGCCTGGTGGCGGCGTTGGACACCATCCCGGGCTGTGCCGACCGGAGTGTCCGGCAGGTGGTCACGTCCGGCTTCCACGAACCGAGTTTCATCTTCCTGGAGGGAACGGATACCCGCATCGTGTCGCCGAAAGCGGCTGCCGAATTCCTGGCTGAACCGGCCTCCGCTGCCACCGGATCCTGCCGGATAGCAGCCATAGAAAGCAGGGAACAAGCGGCGTTCGAAGCATCCGCCGCCGAGATTGGACTTGTGCCCGAGGCGCGAAAAGAGGTAGACGGCCTCAATATAAACGGCGGTGACGACGTCAGGATCAAACTCTACCAGAACGCCAAATCGGTCACGGGCTCAGAAAACGACAATGCAGAGCAGCAGTAAACAGGTCAGGCATATTCTGGCGCGCATGCGCGGGAATATTCGGCGCGCTGTTATCTTGTTTTCAGGTCGCGGCGCGCGGGCCGATCAGAATCGTGATCCGTTGCCGCCCGGGCAACGGCCCCAGGACATCCTCGCCGTGTTGCTGCTGACGGTCGGTATCGCGGTAGTCGCCTTCGATGTGCCGACCTACCCATGGCTGCGTTCGCTTCCCGGGGAATACCGCTCCGCCTTTCGCACCTTTACCGATATCGGCAAGGCTGACTGGATCCTGATTTCGACCGGCGTGACCTGCCTGGCGCTCCTTGCACTGGAGGCGGGGCGCTACAGTTTCAGGCTGCGCATGGCGATCGGTTCCGTCTTCACCTACGCGGCCTTCATCTTCTATTCGGTTGCCGCCACGGGGCTCCTGGCGATCGCCTTCAAGTGGTCGCTCGGGCGCGCGCGCCCGAAACTCTACGAGGAAGTCGGCCCGGTCCGCTTCGACTTCCTGGCCTTTGACGGGACCTATACGAGCTTTCCCTCTGGACACTCGACCACGGTGGCGGCTCTGGCGACAGCGCTTGCCTTCATCTTTCCCGCTTACCGCTGGCTGATCGTCGTCGCCGCCTTTTGGCTGGCCTTCAGCCGGGTGATGGTGGGCGCACATTATCCGAGCGATGTCATTGCGGGCACCTTGCTGGGCATGACCTTCACATTCTTCACGGTCCGTGCGTTGGCGCGGCGCAGGATCGGTTTTCACCTGTCCGCCGCAGGAAAGATCGTACCCAACATGAACAAGCGCTCCGCGCTGTCCTGTCTGCGTGCGGTCTGGCAAGTGCTGCGTGGCCAAAGGGGCAGCGGCCGAGTAAGCCCGGTAAGTTCCCGGCTGGACGAAACAGAACGGACAAACGCATGACACAGAGCTTTCTCGATGGGCTGGCAGCCGCCAAGGGAGCGCTTGCTGTGACTGTTGTTGTCCCGGCTAAGGACGAAGCAGAGAATCTTCCGATCCTTCTCGACGAGATCGAGGCGGCCCTGAGCGGGCGGCGTTTCGAGGTTATTGTCATCGATGACGGGTCCTCCGACGGCACCGACATTGTTCTTCAGGACTACGCCGCCACCCATGACTGGCTGCGGCCCGTGCGCCACGAACGTTCCTGCGGCCAGAGTTGTGCGGTTCGCACCGGCGTTCAGCATGCGCGCGGTGACGTGGTCGCGACCATCGACGGCGATGGCGAGAACAATCCTGCCTACATTCCCGAACTGCTCGACGCGCTGGAAGCGGCGGGGCCCGCCGTCGCGCTGGCTGCCGGTCAGCGCCTCGGGCGCAAGGCAAGTCTTGCGAAGCGCTATGCCTCGAAATTCGCCAACAAGCTTCGCGGTGCGATCCTGCGTGACAACACCCGTGACAGCGGTTGTGGACTGAAGGCCCTGCGCAGGGAGGTCTTTCTGCAACTGCCCTATTTCGACAGCTGGCACCGGTTCCTGCCCGCACTTGTGATCCGGGAGGGTTTCGGCGTCACCCATATTGACGTGCAAGATCGCCAGCGCCGGCATGGAACTTCCAAATACGGCATCTTTGACCGTGCGCTGATCGGCGTGCTCGATCTGTTCGGCGTGTGGTGGCTGCGCCGGCGGCGCAAGAAAGTTCCGCAAGTCCGGCCGCTGACCTGACCCCAGCCGTAGAGACACACCACGACACGGGCTTTCGACCCGCGAAACTTAACGGACAAATTTTATGGACGCTCTTCTCAACTGGTTACACGCCGTCTTTGTCGAGCAATTCGATTTCTGGATCATCCTGGGGTTCGTCGCCCAGTTCATGTTCATGATGCGCTTCGTAATCCAGTGGATCGCCTCCGAGCGGGTCGGCAAGTCCATCGTTCCGGTGGCCTTCTGGTTCTTCTCCATTGCCGGCGGCTCGCTGCTTCTGGTCTACGCGATCCAGCGTCAGGATCCGGTCTTCATCGCCGGGCAGGGGCTTGGCCTTCTGATCTATTTCAGAAACATCTGGCTGATCTTCAAGGAAAAGCGCGACGACCCGGCCATCTGAGCCGGTCGCCGCGCCGAGAATTTCTAGGCGAAGGTTTTGTTCAGCGCCTGATCGAGATCCTTGATCAGGTCCTCCGGGTCTTCCAGGCCGATATGGAGGCGCACCGACTGAACGTCCTGGGGCGGCGCCGTCACCGTGCGCATCCCGTTGAGATTGACCGGAATGGCCAGGCTCTCAAATCCACCCCAGGAGTAACCCAGTCCGAACAGTCTCAGGGCGTCAAGGAACGCAAGGCTTTGCTCCCTGGATGTGCCGTCCGCGAACTCGAAAGCGCACAGTCCCGATGCTCCGGAAAAGTCCCTTTTCCAAAGGGCATGGCCGGGATCCGACTCAAGCGCCGGGTAGCGGATCCGGGAGATGAGCGGTTGCTGGCTGAGCCAGTCGAGAACGGCCCGCGTGTTGCGCTGATGCCGTTCCAGTCTCACGGACAATGTCCTGAGGCCGCGAAGGCCCAGATACACGTCATCGGGGGCGGCGTGACAGCCCATGGCGCCGTAGAGCCGGTCCAGGCCTTTCCAGGCCCTTTCGCTGGCGGCAATCGTGCCGAGCATGGCATCGGAATGCCCGACGATGTATTTTGTGCCGGCCTGGATCGACAGGTCGACGCCATGGGCGAGTGGCTGGCAATAGAGCGGAGAAGCCCAGGTGTTGTCCATGAGGACCGTGGCATCGATTTCGTGGGCTGCCAAGGCGATCGCCGGAATGTCCTGCATTTCGAAGGTGAGTGACCCCGGCGCTTCCGTGAAGACGGCTGTGGTCTCCTCGCGAAACATGTCCTTGATCCGGGCGCCGATCTTCGGGTCGTAATATTCCACGTCGATATTGAAATTCGGCAGAACCGTATCGGCAAAATGCCGGGTCGGGCCATAGGCGGTATCGGTGATCAGGATGTGGTCGCCCGACTTGACGCAGGACAGGATGGCGAGGGCTATGGCGTTGAGGCCCGAATTCGCGATCTTGGAGCCCGCCGCGCCTTCGATCTCCGTTATCGCATCCTCAAGGGAATTGGTCGTCGGGTTGCCGCGCCGCGCATAGGAGTAGGTCTGTCCGCCCGGTACCATGGTGGCGGTATCCGGATAGAGGACAGTCGAGGCGTGAACCACTGGCGGATTGACGAATCCGTGAAAGGCCAGCGGGTCGCGGCCTGCATGGGCAAGTTTGGTGTCGGCCTTTTGAGCAGGCCGTGAATCGGAACTGGACATGAGCACTCTTGACGAAGTGTGTGGAGGATGGTGCAAACAGGAGGCGGGCCGGTTCGGTCCGTCGCGGTTCGCACACTCTAGTCATCTTAAGTCAGGGCGCAACCTGCACCTTGCCGAGGTGCCGGCACAGTCGGATTTGTCGGGAATTTTACCGACAGCGTTAACGTTGGCGGGACCGCGTCTAAATGGATTGAAGCCTTTTTAGGCATTGAGTGAATTCGTTTTAGCCATGTTCGCTGTTTGTGCAGCAATCCGGGTGCGGATTGTCGAACACCTATAGAAAATTGACGAGATATCTGCAGCAAGTACTTGACCCGAACAGCTAAATGCCATCGTATGGGTTCGTTGGGTTGGGATGAAAGATATCTGGAGGAAACAGCCGACAAGGCTGGGAACCGTCCGGAAAGCGAGACGGGGAAGATGTCTTTCAAAAAACCCGACGCAATAAAGTATGGGTAACAAAAAAGGCTGCATATCCATGTCGAAAAAAATCCTTCCGCTCGTAATCGGCGCTGCTATGGGAGTCGCCGCGACGACGGCTGCCGGTGCAACGACGCTGGAAGACGTCAAGGCTAAGGGCTTCATTCAGTGTGGCGTGAGCCAGGGTCTGCCGGGCTTCTCGAATCCGGACGCTCAGGGGAACTGGACCGGTCTCGACGTTGACCTTTGCCGCGCGATGGCCGCTGCCGTATTCGGCGATGCCACCGCTGTGAAGTATACGCCGCTGTCCGCCAAGGAGCGTTTCACCGCGCTTCAGTCCGGCGAAGTCGACGTTCTGTCCCGCAACACCACCTGGACCATGTCCCGTGACACTCAGCTGGGCCTGAACTTTGCCGGTGTGAACTATTATGACGGTCAGGGCTTCATGGTCCGCAAGGATCTGGGCGTGACCTCCGCACTGGAACTGTCCGGCGCATCCGTCTGCACCAACACCGGTACGACCACCGAGCTGAACGTTGCCGACTATTTCCGCGCGAACAACATGCCGTACGAAATCGTTGCCTTCGAAAAGGCTGACGAAGTTGTTGCTGCATATGACGCCGGTCGTTGCGACGTCTACACCACTGATGCCTCCGGCCTGTATGCTCAGCGCCTGAAGCTTCAGAACCCGGGCGACCACATGGTTCTGCCGGAAATCATTTCCAAGGAGCCGCTTGGGCCGGTCGTGCGTCAGGGTGACGATGAGTGGTTCAACATTGCAAAGTGGACCCTCAACGCAATGCTCAACGCTGAAGAGCTGGGCGTGTCCTCGGAAAATGTCGATGAGATGAAGTCTTCCGACAATCCGTCCGTCAAGCGTCTGCTCGGTGTTGAAGGTGCGTTCGGTGAAGCCATCGGTCTCTCGAACGACTGGGCCTACAACATCGTCAAAAGCGTCGGCAACTACGAAGAGTCCTTCAATGCCAACGTTGGTCCGGACACTCCGCTGGGCATCTCCCGCGGCGTGAATGCTTTGTGGAACGACGGCGGCTTCATGTACGCTCCGCCGATCCGCTAATCCTCATCTTGATTTGAGGATTGAAGGGGTTCCGGCGGTCTGCTGCCGGAACCCTCAATAAATTCCACGCAAAATAAACGGCATTCAGTTCGTAACCGCGTGGGGGAACAGACTGCTTCCGTCGATAGGGGCGTGCTGCCAAGGCACGATGAGGAAGCAGGACAGGCACGTTAGAGGAGAGGCTGCGAGCCGGGCTCTTTCGTGAAACTTGGGCGAGGTTCTATGTCAGTAATGGAGCAGGACTCGGCGGGGGCGCCGGCGCGTGCTTCGCTGTTGAACGATCCCAAGGCCCGCGGGCTGTTTTATCAGGTTGTCCTGGTCGTCGCGCTGGTCTTGTTTGGGTATTTCATCGTTTCGAACACGATCCACAATTTGGAGCAGCAGAACATTGCCTCCGGTTGGGGCTTTCTTGAAAACACGGCAGGGTTCGGAACAAACCAGTCACTGGTTTCCTATTCCGAAACGTCCAGTTACGGCCGGGCAATATATGTCGGGTTCCTGAACACCCTCTTGGTGGCCGGGGTCGGCATTTTCTTCGCCACGCTCATCGGGTTCATCATTGGTATCGCCCGGCTGTCCAACAACTGGGTCATCAGCCGGCTGGCGTATTGCTATGTCGAACTCGTCCGCAACATTCCGCTGCTGCTGCAGATCTTCTTCTGGTACTTCGCGGTGCTCCGGTCCATTCCCGGCAAACGCGACAAGTGGTCGTTGTTCGATACCGTCCACCTGAACATCGGTGGGCTGCGGCTGCCGAAGCCGATCTGGGAACCGGGTTCCGAGTTCATAGGAATTGCCCTGATCCTCGGTATCGTCGCCTCTTTCTTTGTGTCCAGGTGGGCGCGCAAGCGGCAGGAAGCGACAGGTCAGCAGTTTCCGGTTTTCTGGACCGGGGTCGGGCTTGTCCTGGGTCTTCCGATCATCACCTACCTGGTCACCGGCATGCCGATGACACTTGAGCATCCGAACTTTGTCGAGACAGGCCCGATCCTGCGTCAGGGTTTTGAACTGAATGTCGGCATCAACGTCATTCCGGAATTTCTGGCACTGACCGCGGCGCTGTCGATCTACACCGCCTCGTTCATCGCCGAGATTGTCCGCGCCGGTATCCAGGCTGTCAGCCACGGACAGACAGAGGCAGCGCATGCGCTCGGCTTGCGGAATGGGCCGACGCTTCGGCTGGTGGTTATCCCGCAGGCAATGCGCGTGATCATCCCGCCGCTGACCAGCCAGTACCTGAACCTCACCAAGAACTCGTCGCTGGCTGTTGCGATTGCCTATCCGGACCTTGTTTCCATGGGAGGCACGGTCCTGAACCAGACCGGGCAGGCCATCGAAATCATCGGTATCTGGATGGCGGTGTATCTGTCGCTCAGTCTGCTCACATCGGCCTTCATGAACTGGTACAACCAGCGCATGGCGCTCGTGGAACGGTAAGGAGCGCAAAATGTCCGACACACAACTGTTCGAAATGAGAACCGAGGAGGCGCCGCGTTTGCCGGCGCCGGTCTCGACCTCCGGTGTTATCGGCTGGATGCGGCAGAACCTGTTTTCTTCCATCGGCAACACCATCCTCACCGTCATCGGTATCCTGATCGCCTACTTGCTCATTGCGCCCCTGATCCAGTTCGCGTTGATCGACGCGGTCTGGACCGGGGACAACCGTGAAGCCTGTCTCGCTCAGGATGGCGGACACGCCGGTGCCTGCTGGGCCTATGTGGAAGCCTATTTTCCGCAATTCATCTATGGCCGGTATCCGACGGAAGAGATCTGGCGTGTGAATGTCGTCTACGCGCTGTTCCTGATCTTGCTCGTGCCCCTGGCAATTCCGAGTGCTCCGTTCAAGAAGACCAATGCAATCCTGTTTCTGGTGGTCTTCCCGATTGTTGCCTACTTCCTCCTGACCGGTCTGGTCTTCGGCGATACGGTCATCCTGCCGATCGTGGAAACTGCGGTCTGGGGTGGTTTGCTGGTCACGCTCGTTATTGCGGTAACCGGTATCGTGGCCTCTTTGCCGCTGGGTATTGCCCTGGCCCTGGGCCGGCGCTCCAAGATGCCGATCATCAAGATGGTTTCGATCATCTTCATCGAGTTCTGGCGCGGTGTTCCACTGATTACCGTCCTGTTCATGTCCTCGGTGATGCTGCCGCTGTTCCTGCCGGAGGGCGTGACCTTCGACAAGCTGCTGCGGGTCCTGATCGGGGTGACGCTGTTCTCCGCGGCCTATATGGCGGAAGTGGTGCGCGGCGGCCTGCAGGCGATCCCCAAGGGGCAGTATGAAGGCGCAATGGCACTCGGGTTGCGGTTCTGGCCGATGATGTATCTCATCATTCTGCCGCAGGCGCTCAAACTCGTGATCCCCGGTATCGTCAACACCTTCATCGGTCTGTTCAAGGACACGACCCTGGTCCTGATCGTCGGCATGTTCGACCTTCTCGGGCAGATCCAGTCGTCCTTTACCGATCCGACCTGGTCGACGCCCAGCACCGGGCACACCGGCTATCTCTTTGCGGCAATGGTGTTCTTCTGCTTCTGCTTCGGCATGTCGCGGTACTCCATCTTCATGGAGAAGAAGCTGCACACGGGACACAAACGCTAGCACGAGGTCTCCGGGGCGCGCGACACACCGCAGCGCCCCGGCCAAAGAAACTCTTGGAGTCTTGAAATGAGCGAAAACGTAGCACGCGAAGAAGACATCGCAGCCGACCGCACGAAGATGACGATCTCCGACACGGATGTGGCGATCGAAATCAAGAACATGAACAAGTGGTATGGTGATTTCCACGTACTGCGCGACATCAACCTGAAGGTTATGCGCGGTGAGCGGATTGTCATCTGTGGACCCTCCGGGTCAGGCAAGTCGACCATGATCCGCTGCATCAACCGTCTTGAAGAACACCAGGCCGGCCAGATCCTGGTCGACGGCATCGAATTGACGGACGACCTGAAAAAGATCGACGAGATCCGCCGTGAAGTCGGCATGTGCTTCCAGCACTTCAACCTGTTTCCGCATCTGACCATTCTGGAAAACTGCACACTGGCCCCGATCTGGGTGCGCAAGATGCCGAAAAAGGAAGCCGAAGACATCGCGATGCACTACCTGGAGCGCGTCAAGATTCCGGAGCAGGCCCTGAAATATCCCGGGCAGCTTTCCGGTGGCCAGCAGCAGCGTGTTGCGATTGCGCGCTCGTTGTGCATGAACCCGAAGATCATGCTTTTCGATGAGCCGACCTCGGCGCTTGACCCGGAAATGATCAAGGAAGTTCTCGACGTGATGGTCGGTCTCGCGGAAGAAGGCATGACCATGCTTTGCGTGACCCACGAAATGGGCTTCGCCCGCAAGGTGGCCAACCGCGTGATCTTCATGGATGCCGGCCAGATCGTCGAGCAGAACGAGCCGGAAGACTTCTTCACCAATCCTCAGCACGAGCGGACCAAGCTGTTCCTCAGCCAGATCCTGCACCACTGAGGTCGGCGCGTTTCGGGGGAAGACATTTCCCCCGAAGGTCTCTTGCGGGACGTCCCGCATTGCCTCGGACCCCGAACTGCCATGGGCCCCGGAAACATCATTCCGGGGCCTTTTGCTGTCCGGACCCTGCCGCAGCTGGATCGGTACCTGACGTCATTTGCTGTTTTCCGCTTGGCGCCTGGAACTACACATCACGCAGCAAAGGCGCGTGGCAGCAGCTTGTCGACTGCTGTCGTTGCCAGTCGCTTCAAGGCTTCAGGCGGTTCGCCCGCTCTGGCCCGAACAGAAAGCCCGTGCAGGACCAGGGAGAGGTGCTGAGCGGCAAGCACGACTTCCTCTTCATCCATGCCACCGGTCGCATCCTGACGGATCAGGTTGGCAAATCCCCTGTCCATGCGGGAGACCACATCCGTCAATGCATCCCGAAAATCGGGATCGTCCATCACTTCAGAAGGCAAGGTGGAAACAGCCAGGCAGCCAAGCGCCGCATCGCTCAATTTCGATTTTCCGGCATAAAGATCAACGGCCGCCGACATGATGGCTTTCAGCCGGCCAGGTGCACCGGTCTCGTCGCCTCCAGCTGCGCGCAGGTAGGTTTGCATCTGGTCGGCAAAACGGAAGATGACCCTGAGATACATGTCCTTCTTGCTGCCAAAAGCTGCGTAGAGGCTGGGCCGGTTCATGCCCGCCGCTGCCGCTATCTGGTCAAGACTGGTCGCAGCAAAGCCATGTCGCCAGAACACGTGCATGATCTGGTCCAGAGCTTCGTCTTCACTGAATTTTCGCGGCCGTCCGCGTTTCGCTCCCGTTTTCATTTTATACCAGTTCGCACAAAAACATCGACCTGTCTATTTTTGTACGATACAGTACAAAAAAAGGAGCCGATTATGGAAAGGTGGTGGGAGATGGCCGACGTACAGGCAGACATGGGAACCGTGGCGTGGGGACGGCGGCAGGGAGCCTATGCGGACGGACGTTTGACCCGGGTCGAGAAACTGAAACTGGTGCTCAACCTCGGCCGCATGACGGCCCTTGAGGCAATGGACGGCCTCAAGGTCAGGACAGGCCTCATGAATGCCTTCGGGACAGATCTCGACGGCATGCAGCCACCGGACACCGCACTGGTGCGCGACGCGCTGGATTTTGCCGACGACGTCCAGAGCACCGAATTGATGCGCCATAGCTGGCGAACCTACTATTGGGCTGTGGCATTGGGGGAGTACAAAAAGCTGCCGGCAGACCGTGAGCTCCTGTTTTCGGCCGCCATACTTCACGATGTGGGGCTCGCCGGCGGACGAACCAGAGAGCCGGGAGACTGCTGCTTCGTCGTCCACGGAGCCGAACGGTGCAAGAGACACCTTGTCGGCAAGGGGCACGACCGCGCGAAAATCCGCAAGATAGCCGACGCCATTGGCCTTCATCTCAATGGCTACGTCTCGGAGCGTCTCCATGGCGCTGAAGCGCACCTGCTGTCCAGAGGTGCCATGTGCGATGTCTTCGGTATGGGCCGCATGCGGATTTCGCCTGCCTTGCGCAATGAAGTCAGCACGACCTACCCAAGGGGAGACCTGGTGAACGCGCTCGAGATCTGGCCCGGGCATCATCTTGAAGGCACGCGCGCCGATGTGCTGATCAAGCTGGGTGGCAAACGCGGCAAGAAGGAGAGGGCGATGCAATCTTCACCGCCGGAAAACGCATCAAAACGATTGCGGGCCTGACGTCGTCAAGGACCTGAGAACAGGCCGACGAGATGACGTGTGACGACGGTGCCCCGAGCCTGCGTGTCAGCCTGTACTCGCGGCGTTGTTGCTTGCCGGTGCAGCCGGACAAAGACCAGGACGATGCCTGGTCTGTCCCTGGAGCGGGATCGCAATCGATTAGTCCGTGCCGGTAGCGATCTCCGTGTCGTCACGGCTGCCCCATTCCGCCCAGGAGCCGTCGTAAAGCGCCAGGTCGCGAGCCCCCAGAATGGTAAGGGCAAGTGTCAGGATTGCGGCGGTCACACCCGAGCCACAGGTCGTCGTGACGGGTCGGTCCAGATCGACGCCGGCCCGCTTGAAGGCCTCCGCCAGTTCTTCCCTGGTACAAAACGTGCCGTCGTCATGGATGAGTTCCGTGAATGGCAGGTTCAGCGCGGTCGGCATGTGTCCCTTCTTGAGCCCGGCCCTGGGCTCGGGCGCATCGCCGGCAAAGCGTTCGGACGAGCGGGCATCCAGGATCTGCCGGTCACCGCTGGCGATCGCCGTGCGAATGTCTTCCAGGTCCGCTACCGCACCGTTGTTGAGGCGTGCGGAAAAATGGCTCTGTACCCTTCTCGGGGCCTCATCGACAAAGGGACGGCTTTCGGCGCGCCATTTCGGAAAACCGCCATCGAGGACATGGACACGCTCGGCACCCATGCTTTTCAGGGTCCACCACACGCGCGGGGCGGAGTAGAAACCGAAATCGTCATAGACCACAATCGTCTGCCCGTCGCCGATGCCGAGTTTTCGCATGGCGGACGAAAAAACATGCGGTGCCGGCAACATGTGCGGCAGGTCGCTCGACTTGTCGCAGATCTCGTTGACATCAAAGAAGACGGCGCCGGGAATATGCGCGTTCGGAAACACTGCAGGGGCGTCCGGATGGGTCACGGGCGGCATCCAGGCGTTGATCACGACCAGGTCGGGAGACGACAGATGGTCGGCCAGCCATTGGGTGGATACAAGCGGATGGTCGGTCATGGTGTCTCCTTAAGCCTCGAAAAGTCCCTTGGATCGGTGCCAGTCTTCAATGGACTTGTCCGGGTAGTTTTGAAAATGCACATGTCCCGGACCGTCGGGCACGGTGATCCAGTCCGGCTTGAACGCCAGCATGATATGGACCGTCTCCGGCGGCGTTGGCAAGGGGCTGTCAACCGCCCCCGCATGGGGATGGATCAGTTCGGGCCAACGCGGGTCCCAGACCCACAGATGCGACCCGCAGGATTTGCAGAAATGCCGTTCGGCTGGACTGGTATTGCCATCGATGACCGCATTGTAGACGCCTTTTGTTTCCGCCCCGCGGACCATGAGGCTGCCGGCGTCTGCCATGAGGTTTATGGCGTAACCGCCGCTGCCGCCGATTTTTCGGCAAATCGAACAGTAGCATCGCATATAGGGATAGGGTGCCTTGCTCTCGAGCTCAAAAGTTACGGCACCACAGTGACAACCACCTGAAAGTTTCATCTCCCGCCTCCCTTTGGCAAGCATGTCCGCCAGGGCATCAATCGGCAAGGCGAATGCGCACGCGCCTGTTCTGTTTGCCCTTTTTTTCTATCTTGCCGAGCGCGAGTTCGCCGATCTCCGACGTCCGGGTAACATGTGTTCCGCCGCAGGGCTGCAAATCGACATTGTCGCCGATCCTGACGAGCCTGACCCTGCCGGCGCCGCGAGGCGGTTTCACCGACATGGTCTTGACCAGGCCCGGATTGGCGTCGAGCTCCTCGTCGGTGATCCATTCGGTGCTGATTTCGTGATCGCCACCGGCAAGGGCGTTGATCTTCTCGACGAGCGCCTCCTTGTCGATCGTTTCGTCGCCCATGTCGAAGTCCAGCCGTCCCTCCGGATCGCCGATCTGCCCGCCGGTAACGGGATAGGGCAGGGCAACGGACAGAAGATGCAGCGCCGTGTGCATGCGCATCAGCCGGTAGCGGCGTGCCCAGTCCAAATGAACGGTCAGCCGGGTTCCGACCGCTGGCAGGGGCTCTCCTTCGCAGGGGACGTGCACAATGGTGGTTCTGTCCTCGTCGTAGACCGTAGTGGCAACAGCGATTCGATTGCCATCCTGCATTTCCAGGGACCCATTGTCGCCCGGCTGGCCACCGCCGGTCGCATAGAACACGGTCCGGTCGAGAACGATACCGCCCCGGTCATTCACGCCCACCACTTCTGCTTCGCATGTTCGAAGATAGGCGTCTTCGCGAAACAAGGGCGTGGTCATCTGGCTCTCCGTTGTTGTGCTTTCCAGAATTGAACAATGATCCATGGTGTGCGCAAGGAGAAATTTGACGATCGCGAGAAGTGTTCAATACAAACGGGGCCCGCGGACCGGATGATCCGCGGACCTTGGAATGCACCTGGTACAGGAGCGTTACTCTGGGAAATTCAGGTCAACGAATCCTTCCGCCCAGTTCTGGCTGTTGGACGTGCCCTTGGCATTTGTGAAAACGGGTTTGGCGGGATCTTCCCGCGTCACTGTAAAACACAGTTTGCCCCAGCCATCCGCACTCCAGTCCTCGCAATAGTGACCGGTTCCGTCGATCTCGACAGCCTCCCAGGGGATGTTTCGGATCTTGTCGCCCTTGATCACAACCACGGCGATGCCATCGTCATGATTGTTCTGCCGGTATTCCGTAACACCGTCGGGAAAGAAGCCGAAGATGGAATTTCCGGCCATCATTGCCTCGATTTGCGACACTGTCAGATTTGCGGGTTCGGCGAATCCGGCGCTGCCGTTTGCGAAGAAAGCAAGACCCGCCACGACAGCTATTCCGGCCGGCTTTAGACCCTTGATGAAAATACTCATGTTACCCTCGTTCTCGACGCTTGCATTCGAACTCGACCCCTGGTTTCGTCCAGGGTGCCGGCATCGTGCCCGAGGGGACCGGGAACATTGTGAATATCAGCGCCAAAATTTCAGGGTCCGGATTGGGGCCGGCCGGCACCGGAAGGGTACCAACCTCGGTCAATGCCCCGATGGGGGAAGCTTACGAGGCCTACTGGAATTGGTGGCTGCGGGAATATGCCCGGCAGATCGGCTTGCGGTTTCCGGACCTGAGCGAATCCGGGCACGAACCAGCGGGTGGATCGTGCGATCCGATGGCGACCATTGAACGGTTGTACCGTCTGCGCGGCTGCGATGCCGTGTTCGGACTGGCCCGTGCCATGGGCAGTCCATCCGGCTTCGACGTGGTCAGTCTTGTCCTGACCAGTGCCCTATCCGTTCAGGACCTTGTCCGGCGCTGGAGCGGGCTCCTGTCGCTGCAGGCGTCCCTGCGGTACCAGGAACGCAATGCGGGCCACGGCTTCGTCATGAGCGAAAAGGACAGCTCCCTCGTATTGTCGCCTCACAAGGTGCGACCGGCGAACAGGAAGCCTTTCGGACCGGCCATGCTCGCCGGGGTCGTCACAGGCACCCTGGAAAGCGCCGGACTGTCCCTTCGCGGCATCTGGTCGGTGCCGCGGGGAGGGGCCGCGAAGCCTGTGTTCAGGTTCGGCACCTTTCTCGGTGAAACCATGGAATTTGACAGCGACATAGTCCTCATGCTGTCCGGGGGAGCGAACGCCCTGAAACGGACGCCCGGTTTTCCGCCTTCACTCGGCTTCAGGCACCTTCTTGATCCAGGTGTTGGCCCGGTCCAGCTCAGGCTGGTCAAGCGTCTGGTTGACACTCTGGAGCAATCCGAAGGAGACCATGCCGCATTGCCAGATACGGCGGCGCGCCTGGGACTGTCTTCGCGCAGCCTGTCGCGACGGCTGGCTGAAACGGGCATCGGTTATGGAAGGCTGGCGCGCTTTGTCCGGTTGCGCAAGGCGTCCCGGCTGTTGCTGGCGGGGGAAACGTCTCTTGAAGACATTGCCTACAGGGCCGCCTATTCGGACAGGCATCACATGTCCCGTGACTTCAGAAGCATGGCACAGATAACGCCGTCCGGCCTGCGTGATCTGCTGGCACGCTGACGCCGTCCGCAGCAAGGCTGGACCGCCGCAGACTTCCATTCCGCCGGTCACGCATCGGCAATGGAGACACGGCACGACAAACAGCCATTGCCTCAACTGTTGGCCTTGGCCACCAGAAGCTTCAGGGCAAATGTTCCCATGATGCCGGCAAAGGCCCAGTCGAAGGCGCGCATGAACCCGGGCGACGACTTAAGGAACCTGGCAAACGCGCTTGCGCCGATCACCATCAGAGCACAAATAGGCATGCCGAGCAGCACAAAATAGAACCCCAGGAAGAGCAGTTTCCCGACCGCGCTGGGGTCGCTCGCACTGACAAACTGAGGCAGGAACGTCACGAAGAACAGCACGATCTTCGGATTGAGGATGTTGACGCCGAGCGCTTGTAGCCAGACCCGGTGGAAAGGCTGTTTCGGGGCCTTGGCCGCCTCGAGCGAAAAGCTGGTTCCGTTCCGGATCGCCTGGTAGGCAAGCCAAATCAGATAGACCGCACCAACGATTTTCAAGAGCGTGAAAGCCAGCGCAGAGGCCGCCAGCAGCGCGGAAACGCCGACCGCCGCCAGGATCGTGTGCACGATGAGGCCCGCCGTTGCTCCCAGCACGGCCGCAAATCCGGCGAGCCGTCCCTGGGTGAGCGTCTTGCTCATGAACAACGTCATGTCCGGCCCGGGCGTGATCGTCAGGACCAGGGCGGCGGCGGTGAAGGCGAGCAGGGTCGCATAGTCAGGCAGGAAGGTCATGAAGTTTCATTTCAGGAGCTTTGGTACTTTGCTCAAGGTAGAACATCCCGTCATCCAAAACCAGATTATACGGATCTGACTTTCAGCGACGCTTACCGAAGGCCTGACGCCTTTGGCCTGCACCTGGGGGAGAGCTCGGACGGGGTTGTGGCGCTTGCCGCGGTGCCGGTCCCTCCACGGCGGTGGCCGGGCGTCTGGCCGAAAAGTATTTGGCCAGAAACCAGAGTAAAAGGGCGGGGAACAACAGGACGGTCAGGATCCTGTTCCAGAGATAGTCCTGGCCGACATCCGAAGTCAGCTCCCCTGTGGTGTTGCTTCTCAGAAGTGAAAGTGTATCCGGGGCGCCGAGAGAAACGAAGAAATAGGTCTGGCTTTGGTCATCGTGGTTGTAGACATAATCGTAGCTGCAATGGTGAAACAGAAAAAGTCTCGAACGGCATTCGCGGTCGGTGGTCGCGACATAGGCCGGTGCAAGCGAGTCGAACCTGAGCCGGAAGTCCTTGAGGATCGCGCCGTCCAGAAAGAAGAAGGCCGGCCCGATAGCCAGCAGAACGATGAAGCTGAAAATCAATCTCATGAAATGCCCCTGTCAAAAATCGTTAGGGCGACTATGAGAATTACGACCTAAAATTGCATTAAACCGATGCTGCAAATGCCGTCTATCGGCTGTAATAAAACTCCGCACAACCCAGGAAGCTCAAAGAATGGGCGACAGCAGCCGAGCCCCTTGGGCAAGGACCTGGAAAACGTAGCTGCGGGACTGGAACGCATCCGGCCAGGTCAGCCGGGCATTTTGAAAATCTGCGTCCAGCATGGCTTCGACGTTCCGGATCATGCGTTCATGTGTGAACCACAGTGTCAGCTCGAAATTGATCTGGAACGACCGGTTGTCGAAATTGACCGTGCCGATGGAAACCAGGTCGTCGTCGAGCAACGTCACCTTCTGATGCAGGAAGCCGTCCGTATAGCGATAGACCTTCACCCCGCGTTGAACCAGCATGTCTTCATAGGCGTGGCTGGCGAGCCAGACGGTCCAGTGGTCCCGTTTTTCAGGCAGGAGGACACGCACATCCACGCCGCGCATCGCCGCCGCGCACAGAGCCGTCTGCACATCCAGTGACGGGACGAGATAGGGCGTGGTAACCCAGAACCGTTTCTTCGCTCGCGCAGCCGCCTCAACGAATGCGATGGCGCATTCTTCCAGTTTGTCGGCGGGCCCCGTCGGCATGACAAGAACCGACTCGTCGCCGGGCATGGGTATCTCGGTCACTTGCGGAATATGGATCTGCGTGCCGCTGGCCCAGAGCCAGTCCTCGACAAAGGAAAGCGCGCAGGCAACGGCTGCGGGACCCGAAACACGCACGTGGGTGTCCCGCCAGTGGCCGAACCAGTTGTCCCGGCCGACATACTGATCGGCAACATTGTGACCACCGACAAAGGCTTCACTGTAGTCGACAACGACAAGCTTGCGATGGTTGCGGTAGTTGAGGCGCATCGGTCCGAGCAGGCGCAGGAACTTGTGGTTCTCGTTGAAACCGCAAACCCTGACCCCGGCGTCGGTCAGCTTTTTCAGAAAGTCCCGTGATAGGGAATGACTGCCGACGTCGTCATAAAGAAAATAGACATCGATGCCTTCCTGTGCCCGCGCAATCAGTGCATCGGCCATCTCGCGGCCGAGAGCGTCGTCATGGATGGCGAAAAACTGGAACAGGATAACGTTCTGCGCCCGTGAGATGGCGTCCTTGATGGCGCTGAACGTTGCGTCGCCGTCAATCAGGAGCTCCGCCCTGTTGCCGGCCAGAAAGGGCACACCGGCAACCCGCGAGAGCACCGGCCAGTCGCGTGTCTCTTCGTGATCGGTGAGGCCGAGTTCATCAGCCCGGCGGGCCCTTTCCTGGCGGCCGAGCGTTGCTTGTATCTTGGCGTAGTCGGAAAATGACCTCCAGCCGAACACGAAATAGAGCGGCACCGTCAGATAGGGCATGAAGAAGAGGGACAGGAGCCAGGCGACCGAGCCCTGCGACGTCCTGGAATTCATCACTTCGCGCACGGCGCAGATGCCCGCGGTGATATACATGGCCGCGACAAAAGCCGCGACCAGGCCCAGATTGTTGGCCACCGTGTCGAGGATCCCGGCATCAGTCACGGCATCGCGGATCACCGCGTCGGCGGCGGCTCCGTCATGCGCAAGTGTGGCTGTTTCCGGATCCATGGGGTGTCAGCGTCTTTTTGGTGTGCCGTCAGACATAGGGAGGCGTGATGGTTATTTCCCGTTCCAGCCAGGCCGGGACCGGCAGGTTTTTCGACCTCAGGAAATCCGGATTGTAGAGCTTGGACTGAGAGCGGGTGCCATGGTCGCACAAGATGGTCACGATCGTCTTGCCCGGACCGAGTTCGCGGGCAAGTCTGCGCGCGCCGGCGAGGTTGATCGCGGTAGAGCCCCCCAGGAGCAGGCCTTCGTTCTGGGCAAGGTCGAAGACCAGTGGCAGGGCTTCCTCGTCGGGGATCGTGTAGGCATGGTCGACCTTGAGGTCCTCGACGATCACGGTGCTTCGGCCAAGTCCGATCCCTTCCGAGATGGATCCGCCTTCCGATGCCACGGCTTCCCCGCTGGTAAACAGCGATTGCATGGCCGCACCGCGCGGATCCGCGCAGCCGATCACGACACCGGGTTTGTTTTGCTGCAGATAGGTCGAGACCCCCGCAAGCGTGCCTCCGGATCCGACCGCACAGATGAAGCCGTCGACCCGGCCACCGGTCTGGGCCAGGATTTCCGGGCCGGTTGTGGTGAAATGAGCCTTGCGATTGTCGAGATTGTTCCACTGGTCGGCAAACAGGACACCGTTGGGTTCCGTCTTGGCCATCTCCTCGGCCAGGCGGCGGGCGACGTGCTGGTAGTTGTTGGGATCTTTGAAGGGTTTTGCCGGCACTTCAACCAGTTCCGCGCCGCACAGGCGCAGCATGTCCTTCTTTTCCTGGCTCTGTGTCTCGGGAATGACGATGACGGTCCTGTAGCCGCGAGCGCTGGCAACAAGGGCAAGTCCGATGCCCGTGTTTCCGGCCGTACCTTCCACGATGACGCCGCCGGGTTTCAGGTCGCCGCGGGCTTCGGCTTCCAGGATCATCTGACGGGCCGGCCGGTCCTTGACCGACTGTCCGGGGTTCATGAACTCCGCTTTTCCAAGGATTTCACAACCTGTTTCCTCGGACAGAGCCTTCAGGCGGATGAGGGGCGTGTTCCCGATCGCATCGACAACAGAAGCGGACACAGACATTCTTTTTATCCTGGCTGATCTGACCCGGTTGTGTTGTCCGGACAGATGAAACTGATGAGCACCGGACGCTAAAGGTCAGCGGCATCTTGATCAAGGTCGCAATGTAAGGTGCGGCTCCCGGATTACCAGCGCAGTCCGTGAAGACGCAATGACTTTTCTCCAGAGCATAAAAGGTGAGCCGGGATTTATTCTTTCTTCGTCCCATTCTGAAATTCAATTTCAAATATTTATGGTGTAAACGATGATCCGGGCGCTGTTGCTTCGCGTATCGCGGTTAAGGCAACTTGGGACAAAATGAGTTTTATGAGATCCGCAATGGAAAAGAATGTGACCGGAATGGATGAGTTGCTGGCCGGATACGCGGCCGGGACCTTGACCTATCCGGCGCAGGCACTGGTCGGAGCGCATCTGGAACTGAGCGACCGGAACCGAGGTTATGTGTCTTCACTTGAAACACTTGCCGGGGTTGGTCTCGAAGACTCGGAACCCGTCGCCTTGTCGGACCGTGACAGTGCACTTTCTGCGATCCTCAGCGCAGATCCGGCCGACTTGAACGACAACCAGCCCGTTTTGGTGGAGACCGCGCCCGAGCAGACCCGTGTCCCGGACTCATTGCATGCCATCATCGGAAGTTCGATGGACACCTTGCCCTGGAAAACCCTGCTGCCAGGCGTCAAGGAATGCAAATTCGGCGAGATCGATGGCTGCGACAGCAGTCTTCTGTGGGTGCGCGCCGGGCGCGCAATGCCGTCCCACACCCACCATGGCACCGAATTGACCCTGGTTCTTCAGGGAGGATTCAGGGACGAGGACGGCCACTACGAGACCGGTGATCTTGCTTTTGCCGATGGCGACGTGGATCACAAGCCGATCGCCGACGAGGGCGAGGATTGTATCTGTTTCGCGGTTACAGCCGGGCGCCTGGAATTGACGGGTCCGGTCGGTCGCTGGTTCGCCCCCTTTATGCGCTGATCGCAAATCCGAACCCCCGGGCGCTTGCGTAAGCAGTCAAAAGCCCCGGGAGAACACTTTGTCCGCAAAAGAATTCGTAGCAACACCGGCCGACGGTTGCGCCTGGATCACAGGTGCGAGCTCGGGGATCGGTCGTCAGCTCGCACTTGAACTTGCCCGGGCCGGCTGGTCCGTGGCCGTGACGGCGCGATCCGGCGAGGCCCTCGAAGATCTCGCGCGCGCTGCGAGCGGAAGCCGTGGCACGATCCTCCCGTTCCCGGGTGATGTCGGCGACACCTCCCTGATGGTCCGGCAGTGCACGGCGATCGAGGAACGGTTGGGCCCGATCGCCCTGCTTGTTGCAAATGCAGGCATCTATTGTCCCCAGGACGGCCTGAAAGGCGATCCGGAAGCCTTCCGGAAGAGCTTTGACGTCAATCTGATGGGGACGGTCAATGTGCTGCTGCCCGTCATTGAGAGCATGAAGCAGGCGGGCAGGGGGCAGATTGCCGTGGTGTCATCGGTGGCCGGCTACGGCGGGCTGCCGACGTCCGCGGCCTATGGTGCGACCAAGGCCGGACTGATCAACCTTGCTGAATCGCTCAAATTCGATCTCGACCGTGCAGGCATTCGCATCCAGCTGGTCAATCCGGGCTTCGTCGATACGCCGGCAACACGATCAAATCCGTTTCCAATGCCACATCTGCTTTCCGTGGAAGACGCCGCGCGCGAAATCATCCGCGGCCTGCAACGGTCCACAGGGTTCGAGATCGCCTTTCCCAAAACGTTTGTGCGGCAGTTGAAGGCGTTGCGGTTGCTGCCATATGGCGCCTATTTTGCCGTTCTGAAAAGGACCACGGGCTGGAACCGGAAACGGGCCGGATAGAACCCGGCCCGCTCACTCCTCCAGCAAGGGGGCGACACTCTCAACCCGGTTTTACGTAAATCATCTGGCGCACATCGATGTTGCCCGACCGGAAGCCGGCTTCGCAGTAGTGCAGGTAGAATTCCCAAAGCCTCTTGAAGCGTTCGTCGAAACCGAGCGGACGGATTTGCGGCCAAGCCTGGCGAAAGCGTTCGCGCCATTCCACCAGCGTGCGGGCATAATCCTGGCCAAATATCTTCTGGTCTTCCAGGTCGAGGCCGAGGGACTTGCTGATCTCCCTCAGGCGTTCGGGTGGCGGCAGCATACCTCCTGGAAAGATATAGCGCTGAATGAAATCCGTGCCGCGCCGGTAATCATCGAACATCTTGTCCTGGATCGTGATGATCTGCAGGCCGGCCCTGCCGCCGGGCTTCAGGCAACGGGACAATTGCTGGAAATAGGTCGGCCAGTATTTTTCCCCGACAGCCTCGAACATCTCGATGGAAGCGATCCGGTCGTAGACACCTTTTTCATCGCGGTAGTCCTGGAACACCACATCGACCTTTTCGCTCAGGCCGGCATTGAACATCCGTTCGCGCGCGTAGTCGAATTGTTCCCGGGAGATGGTCAGGGCCCGCACGTGGGCGCCGACTGTCTTGGCGACATGTTCCGCGAAGCCGCCCCAGCCACAGCCGATCTCAAGAACCTTGTGATCCGGGGCGATACCGGTCTGGCGCACAAGAGAGGCGTATTTCTCGGCCTGTGCCTGTTCCAGATTGTTGGTTTCGTTGCTGTAGATGGCCGAGGAGTAGGTCATCGATGCATCGAGCCATTCCCGGTAGAAAGCGTTGCCGAGGTCGTAATGGGCGGAAATGTTTCGCTTCGAGCCACGCTTCGTGTTGGTGTTGAGCCAGTGACGCATCGACAGCAGAAACCGCGAGAACGGCCTTCCCTGCAGCGCCTCGAGGGTCGATTCCTGATTGATGCAGAAGACCTCGAGAAAGGTTGTCACATCAGGGGAAGACCAGTAGCCGGCCATGAAGGCCTCACCCACGCCGACGTCGCCTCCCTGGACAACCATCCGGAAAAAACGCCAGTTGTGGATCTTCAGCACACCGTGGGGCCCGGATTCTCTCCCGTTTATCAGAAACGTCCGGCCGTCAGGAAACTGAACTTCCAGGGACCCGTAACGGATCTTTAGGGCCAGGCTGGCAGCCATCCGCGCAAGGCGCGGCATGCCCTTCAGCTCTTTGCGAAGATTTTCCTGGGTCAGAACAATAGGCTCACTCATGGCAGAACCTCTTGATATGTCAATCGTTGGAAACCAGCACAGTGTCCCGTCCACCCCGTTGCGTCGACGCGTCCGAAGCGGTCTGAACCGGCTTGCGATGAAATGGTACACGCTTGCGCCAAATTTTAAAGGCTTCCCAGTGAATGGCGCCAATGACCTTGAGCGTCAGGAAAGGCACACGCAGGCAGGCCTTCAATATCGAACCGGTTCGCATGGGGACCTGGCCGCCCGAAAATGTGGCCGCCAGCAAGGGGCCGGACGGATCCTTTTCCAGAATGCGGACCCGGACCGTTTCTCCGGGAGGTAGCATTCGGAAATGATAGTGCTGATCCATGCTGATAAAGGGTGAAACGTAGAATTCCTTGCGCTGATCCTGGCGAATGCCGGCGTCGCTGGACTGGCCGGGACGGACTGGGGCGACATAGGTGTGAAGGCCGCCGAAGGTGTTGCGGACCTCGTAAACGAGGGCCAGAAGACGGTCATGCCGGTCATAGGCGTAGTAGACGCTCAGCGGGTTGAAGCCGTAGCCAAGCAATCTCGGGTAGGCGAGCAGAAGAACACGGTTCGGCGTCTCAACCCCTTCGTTCGTCAAGAGGTCGTTGACGTGGCGCCGCAGGTCGGTGCCGTCGCGGGGACCATGATCCTTCTCATGAAAGGACATCAGGTTGAAACGGTTGACCGAAAAGACCGGACTTTGTCCCGCGGCACTGTCCAGCCTGTCCAGATCGATCAAAACGGTAAACACCGCGTAGCTGAAGCGGTGTTCGCGCGGCTTCATGCGATGATGCATGACCGATCCGCAATAAAGCGTGGCCGCCTCCCGGGGAAGCGCCCCATTGTCGCTGACACGGTTGCTCGCACGCGGTTTCATTCGGCGGCATCCAGAAACTGCTGCTCCGGTTCGTTTCGGTCCCAGGGCAACCGGGCGCCAAGAGCACGGGCGACATCGAGGCCGGACGCCAGGCCGTCCTCGTGGAACCCGTGACCGCGCCAGGCACCGCAGAACCAGGTGTTGTTGACACCCTGTATCTCCGCAAGCCTGTTTTTTGCGGCAATGGCTGCGGTATCGAATTGCGGATGGTCATAGACATACCTGGCGAAGGTCAGGTCCTCTCTGGGTGCCAGGAACGGGTTGAGGGTAACAAACACCGGTTTTGAGCGATCGATGTTCTGGAGCCGGTTCATCCAGTAGCTCACGGTAACGTCACGGGTCTCACCGGCTTCCCGGTCGGACATGTAATTCCAGGAGGACCAGACCCGTTTGCTCCGCGGCATCAGATTTTCATCCCGGTGCAGATAAACCTCGTTTGGACGATACCGGATTGCACCCAGGATGTCCCGTTCCTGCTGACTGGCATCTCCGAGCATTGCCAGGCTCTGGTCGGTGTGAGCCGCGAGAACGACATGGTCGAAGACATCCGAATTGCCGGATCCGTCCACGACCGTGACTTTTCCGTTTTCCCGCAGGATCTGCGTGACCGGCGTTCCCAGGCGGACCTTGTCCCGGAGCGGTTCCAGCAAGCGCCGGACGTAGTTCCGGCTGCCGCCGGAAACGGTGCGCCAGAGGGGCTGGTCGAAGGAGAGCAACCTGTGATTTTCGAAAAAGGCAACGAAACTTTCCGCCGGATACGCGCGCATTTCGTTGATGGGTGTGGACCAGATCGCTGCCCCCATTGCAAGGAGATAGTCGTTGATGAAACCGGTCGAGTAACGTTCCTTGTCGAGGTAATCGCCCAGAGAGACGCCGGCAAGGCACCCATTGTGCAGGTCCTTTACGGCGTTGCTGTTGAACCGGAAGATATCGCGCAGCATGCGAAGGAAACGCGGCGACAAAAGGTTTTTTCGCTGTGCGAAGACGGAATTCAGGCTGTCCCCCGACCATTCCAGTTTCCCGTCATCCGCAGAGAGCGCAAAGCTCATGTCGCTGATTTCACTGGCAACGCCAAGGTGATCGAGCAATGCGGTGAAATTCGGATAGTTGAGCTCGTTGTAAACGATGAAGCCGGTGTCGACGGAGAGCCGCGTGCCTTCATAGTCTATGTCGGCGGTCGCGCTGTGGCCTCCGGGCCTCAGGCGTTTTTCGTAAAGGACGACGTCGTGAGTAGCGCTGAGGGCCCAAGCTGCACTGTTTCCGGAAATTCCGGAGCCGATAACGGCAATCCGCATGTTGTATCCTTCGGCCTGTCAGGACGGTCCGGGGTGGCCGCCTCTTGTTGGGTGTATGAAACAATTGTTCCGGAACGGTTACGCCCAAGAAAATCATCCGGATCACGCAGGCCAATGAATTCTATAAATTTTTTCGCTTTCCCGGATCTTTTTGGAGACAGCGCACAGATGAGCGCCCGCGGTGCTGGTACCGCGGACAGCGCGAAACCCCCTGTCCGAAAAACCGGGCAGGGGGCTCACACGCGATGGAGGTCAGGTGCAGGGATTAGGCCTGAATTGTATCGACGAGCCAGTTCCAGGCAACTTTCATGCGGGTTCCGGCTGCATCGAAGAAGGCGACGATCTTCTCCCAGACCAACTCGCCGAAATCGGCAACTTGCAGCATGGTGCCACGCTTTTGAACCGGTTCGTCAGCTGTCTCGATCAATTCGACCGTGGTTGCGTCGGCTCCTTCATTGACGACCCGCCGGGTCACCATAAGAGTGCCTTCGTTGACAAGCCTCGACTCGTCCTTGGCCGCGATCAGGTTTTCCTGGTCCATCGAGCGGACCACCACTGCGCGTCCATCGGGCAGAAGATGCGTCTCATTTGTGCTGACTTCGGAATCGTAGATCACTTCACCATAGGAATCGATCAATTCGACCCACACCGCCTTGCGGCCGTCGATTTCGATTTCTCCGACCCAAATGGTCAGTTCGCTTTCCAGCGGGTCAGCCTGGTCCTGGGACGAGGAGGCAACTGTGACCGCAAGTCGGTCCTCCGGCAACGTAATCGTTTCCTGAGGCAATGGGGCCGCAGCTGCGCCGCCTGCCAAGGCAAGGATGAGGCCAAGCGCATAAATTCCAGCTTTGCTATTCCGTTGCATGTACGCCTCCCAAGGCTAATACAACTTCCTTCACCGCATCTGGGGTCTCTAGGCTTGTCCTTTTTGGACCTTTTTCAATGACTTGTGCCTTGCGCCCCGATTTTGCGCGGTCACGATTTTGCCATTATCGCACCACAATCTCGCAAAGAGATGTAATAAAGATCACAAATTATGCCGAAAGCGGTGATATTTCGGTAATAAGTGTGGTGACCCGCCCGATCTTCAAGCCCCCTCACGGGCCTGTGATCACTTCCTCCCTGTCAGAAATACCAATGATGCGCAGCAAGTTGCTTGACTGTGATGTTTTTGCAACCGAATTCGCGGTTATTTGGAGCAATCTGGACCAAAGGCAGCGGGCAACCCTGATCAGGCACCCATTTCAAACCGGGCTTTCCAGCGGAGACCAAAAGGAAACGCCCCACCAGTGGACTGGTGAGGCGTTGTCGGGTTCAGCACGGTCGATGGGGCAACGTGATGAAATCCCGGTCTGTCCGTGCCTGGTCTCGAAGAGCGGTTCAATCCGGTCTTGTCTTGCCGTTTGATCGAACCGAGCTCCAGGCAGGTCGGGCATTTGCCCTCTTGTCTGCCAAGGCACTTTGGAAATTGATACCGAGTGGTAAGTCACTTTCAACCTTGTTAAAAATAACAGTGATACATCATTAGACGAAAGTATAATGCATGCATTGAAGTCTAAGTTGTTGAAAATAAGCAGGAATGAACCAGCAGTTTATCCATGTTGCCTTATTTCGTTCTCCTAATTAAATTCGGACAAATCTTATGCGACACTGGTATGGCAGTGTTGTTTTATGCATGAAGAATCTATCCAAACGTTATCTTCATGGTATGGCCAATTGACCGCCTGCAATAATGGTCAGTAATCCCGTCAAATTATCGAGAAATTCTGAAGTTTAATTGCCATCTGCAGGAGCAGCGGTTCCGGCGCGCGCGCGTTCGGAGAGACGGGGCCGAGGTTGCCAATTCGCAGGTTTCTGAAAAGGAAAACGGGGTCTCGGGCGAACCAGGTTCGCAAGGGACGAAATATCCTGATTGACAGCGCCGTCGGTCAACGCCATCCGGGCCGGGTTTGCGATCCGTGCGAGGTCCGGTGACAGATACCCGGATTTGACGATGAGGAACTTGGCCTGTTCCGGGTTCACGCCGTACTTCCGAAAATCCTCCAGATGATGAAAGGGACGGCGCCGTTCTGTCAGAATGACAAGATTTCCTCCAATTTCGACGAGAACTTCCCGATCGGAACAGGAGGCACACCCATGTTGGGCCAATACAATCGCCTCAACATCAACGCGCGGGCAGGTGCTTCCAAGCGCACCGCCTATGGTGATCCTGACAGTGGATCCTTTGGCGATCGGCCAGGCGCGGGTTACCGAGCCGGGATCTGCGATCCCGGCAAAAACGGCACCCGTGAGACCGCGGCCGATCCAGGCCTTGAGCACGTCACTGCGGTCGCCGACACCGCCACCAGTCGGATTATCGCCACTGTCGGCGAGAATGAAGGGACCGGTCGATGTTCGCGCGGCGTCGTCGAGACAGTGTTCAAGACACATTGTCGGGACACCGAAGTCGAAATGATTGCGTGCGTCCCAGTAGCCGTTCGCAATCTCGGCAGCGGTCTCAAGTGTTGCCTTGGCCTCGGTCCCGGTGACAACCGCTGCGGCTGTCGCACGGGCGGTGTCGGCCCAAACGTATCCAACCATCAGGTTGGCGTCGCAGACACCACGCCTGTTGTTGAACCCGTGAAGCCGTGCATAGAGCGACTTCGCCGGTTCGTCTTCGGTGCTGGTCTTTTCGCCCGGAAGCAGCACCGGCACGGGTGCCCAGGCGACCAGGCGGCGTGGTCCGCCGTTCAACTGGTCGACGAGATGACGGGCGGCTCGCAGATGGGTCTCGACAACATCGACATGCGGCGCGGTGCGGTAAGCGCAGAAGATGTCGATTTGGTCGACAATTTCCTGGGTGACATTGCCGTGAAGGTCATAGCTGACCGCAACCGGCACTTCCGGTCCGACCACACGGCGTACCGCGGTGATCCAGTCGCCCTCCGGATCCGGAAGATCCGGCACATGCATGGCGCCGTGCATGATGAGCAGCACGCCATCCACCGGCAGCGCCGCCTGCAATTCCGCGATGAATTGGTCCCTGAATGCGGTGTGGCAGTCAGGCGTCACCGGACCGCCGGGAATTGAGCGGGCATGGAACAGCGGACGGAAGGAGACAGGCGTGAATTCATCACCGTCAAGACCGCATTGCCTGATCAAGGCCTCACCGCGTACGACCTTGAAATCGTCTGTCACCTGACAAAGCGGGGAATAGGTGCTGCATTCTGTGTGAATGCCCCCGACGGCAATCTTCATGGCGTGGGTCCCCCGACGGCGCTATAGAGCGGGAAACAGGGGGCAACGGGCGGCAAAGCGTTGCCAGTCCTTGTTCTCGGGCTGGGTCCAGCCCGCCTCGGCAATCGCGTAAAGCCGCGGAAACACCATGTGATTGAACAAGGTGTTGTCGACCAGGTGCTCACACCAGATACAGGCTTGAACTCCCTTGAGCGCCCCTTCGCCGGTATCGCTGAGACCGTCACTCGGTTCATATCCATAGGTGTCTTCCGGCGAGGAAACGCCTGCCCAGCTTGCCCCGGGTTCCTGCCAGCCGGATGCCTGCGCCATATCGAGATAGTAGAATTGACCCGGCGTGCAGATGACATCGTAACCCTGGTCGATCAGGTCCCTGGTGACCTCCGGTTTCTGCCAGGCCATCAGCAGAACACCGTCCGGGTCAATGCCGCCACCGTGGGAGACCTCGTCCCAACCGGCAAGTTTCTTGCCCAGCCGTTTCAGAATGTCGCGGACACGCCCCATGAAATAGGCCTGCACTTCCATCGTGTCCCTGAGGCCGCGTTCCACCATCAGACGCTGTGTTTTCGGGGAGGCGAGCCAGGACTGCATGTCGACCTCGTCGCCGCCTATGTGGACAAAGTCACAGGGAAACAGGCCGGCGACTTCGGTAAAGACCTTTTCGAGGAACGTGTAGGTCTCGTCCATCGCGGGATTCAGCGCGTTGTTTGGGTAACCCTGAACCGAGTGGTAGCTTTCCGGAGTTTCTGCCTGGTCCGCCAGATGGGGGTAGGTCTTGAGCACCGCGGTGGAATGACCGGGGACATCGATTTCCGGAAGCACATCGATGTTGAGACTGGTCGCGTGTGCGACGATCTCACGGACATCGTCCTGGGAATAGGCGCCCTGGTAGACTTCACCGGCAAAACCGAGCTGGGCGACCTGCTTGCAGCCCGGCCCGCGCTTCGCTCCGCTGACGGTCAGTTCGGGATAGGCCTTGATCTCCAGGCGCCAGCCTTCGTCATCGGTCAGGTGCCACTGGAAGACATTCATGCGCGCCCAGGCAAGGATATCGAGCAGGCGCAAGATCTCCTTGGGGCCGCGGAAATGCCGGGAGACGTCGAGATGGGTGCCGCGCCAGGAAAAGCGGGGGGCATCCTCGATGACGCCTTCCGCCGGGATCTTGTAGATTTGCGGCGCGCAGTAGAGGCCATGGGCGATCTGCGCCAGAACCGTGAGGCCGTAGTCGCGCCCGGCGGCTCCGCCAAAGCACAACGTCACGCCTCCGGCCACGAAAGTCAGCCTGTACCCCTCCGTCGGCAGGTCGTCAGCTGCCTGGAACTTCAGAGCCATCAGACCCTGGCTCTCTGTGAAACGGAACGGGTAGGGGGCCCCGGAGAAGAGGCGCCTGGACAGGGCGTTGATCCTGGCCGCGGCGGCCCTGTCTTGCACGTTTTTGCCGGTTACAAGGAATGCCGCTATGTCTTCGGCGTAAGCTTCCATCGTCACCGATTGCGGCCAGGGAACGATGTGGAGTGGTGTACCGACAGTTCCTTCCGGCACGGTTCGGCGTTCGCCGCTGTCCAGATCCCGTGGGGCTGCAAGGTCCGTGCATAGCACATCGACGATCCGGCCCGCTGAGGTCAGATAAGCCGACTTCGGCCCATCCAGGCGGTGGCGGGCCGGATTGGTCAGACCTTCCACGGAAAAGCGCCAGCTATCGCCGGGTTTCAGGTCAAGTCCGTCCGGAGGTGTGATCTCGTGGAAATTCGCAATGCGCGAGAACGAAACGGCGTTGTGGAGCTGAGCGTCTGCCCTGGCCCGGACAAGAGACGTGTAGGCGAGCGTGAATGCGGACAGTGGCTTGGAACCCGTATTGGTCAATACCAGGTCGAGACGCGCGGTCTTGTGGTCATCGGAGGGGTGGAAATAGCTGTCGAGAACAAAATCACTCATGGGACGATCCATCAAAATCGCGAGATTGCGTGAAGGTGCGGGGCAGGGCCGTCGAGCCCGCGGTCAGGCCGCTGTCGACAGGCAGGCATACGCCGGTGATACAGCGCGCCGCAGGCCCGGCGAGAAAGGTCACGGCCCCGGCAATGTCGTCCGGCTCCGGCAGTTGTTTCAGCGGATACCAGCCGAGCGCTTCGTCGAAAACACCCGGGTTGGCCAGCGCGCGGTCCTTCCAGGCGCGTGTCCTGACGGTGCCCGGGGCGACGGCGTTGGCCCTTACTCCGTATTTGCCATATTCGACGGCAATGGCCCTGGTGGCGTGAATCAGTCCTGCCTTGGCGGCGCTGTAGGCCGGATGGCCGAATGTGCCCAGGCCGTTGACGGAGGCTATGTTGACGACACAGCCGGTGCCGCATCCGGTCAAGGACGGTTCCAGGGCCTTGAAGGTGTTGAGAGCTGCTTCCAGATTGAGGGACAGGTCCCTGGAAAGGCTGTCGGAAGTCATGGCGTGCAGGGTCAGGGCCGCCGCCGCCCCCGCATTGTTGACCAGCACGGTCACGGGGCCAAGCGCAATCGCCGCCGTCGCCATGGCAGACAACTCGTCAGGATCCGTGAGATCGCAGGTGAGGGCCGTGGCCTCGAAACCGGCCGCTTTCAAAGCCGCGACGACGTGTTCAAGAGCGGCCGCATCGATGTCCACGGCCGCAATGTGATGGGTATGCGCAAGTTGCCTGGCAATGGCCGCACCGATATCACCGGCTGCGCCTGTGACAACTGCGACCGGCTTGCGGGTTTCGTCAGTCACCGAGGGCCTCCTTGTCATCCGGGTCCCTTGTATTGCTGAGCTGGTATTTGACCCGTCGGAGGCTTTCGCGTGCTTCGTCGCCCCGCTTCATGGCAACCAGGGTCGCAAGCAGGTCGGTCACGTACAGGAACGCGAACCGGCTGGAACTGGGCCTGAGAATGTTGTCGCCTTCCGGCAGGTCGATACCGATGGTGATGTCGGCAAGTTCGGCAACAGGCCGGCCCGGCCGCGTCAGGGCGATCACGGTGGCACCATAGGTTCGCGCGGCTTCCAATGCGCGCACCATCTGCAGGTTTCGGCCGGAAACCGACAGGGCCAGCACGACATCGCCGGGCTTGAGCGTGGCGGCCTGCATCAGTTGCATCGCGTGATCGGTGATGCTGACCGTCCGCAACCCGAGCCGGAAGAACCTGTTCTGCATTTCATCCGATATCATCGACGACGTGCCGCCCGCGCCGAAGGCGGTCAGAAGCCCGGCATTGCAAATGGCATCCGCGGCGTTGACGACGGCATCCATGTCCAGTGCCTGCCGCGTCGTGACGGCGGCTTCCTGCAACTGGTGCAGCAGGCTGTCGGCAACATCATGCGGGGCGGCGGAGGCCGCGTTGGCGGTCAGGTAGCGGGTTCCGGCAAACGTGATCTGGGCAACCTGGACCTTGAAAGCCGTATAGCTTTCGCAGCCGAGGCGGCGGCAGAACCGGGTGACCGTCGGAGGAGACACACCCGCGCGTTCCGCCACTTCCGTGATGCCGGCATTGACGATGAACTCGGCGTCATTGCGTAGCAAGGCAGCCAGAATGCGCTCGGACTTGGACAGGTCCGGTTCAACCTGTTGCAAGACGGACAGGATGTCCCGCATCGTGTCAGTCCGGCTTCTTGTAGGCGACACAATCGATCTCGACCTTGCAGTCGACCATCATCGTTGCCTGTACGCAGGCGCGCGCTGGGGAATGCTCACCGAAATAGGTCTTGTAGACGCCGTTGAAGGACCAGAAATCACGTGGATCGTCCAGCCAGACACCGACCCGCACGACATGTTCCAGCCCATATCCGGCTTCTTCCAGAATGGCGATGACGTTCTTGATGGTCACGTGTGTCTGCTCGACGATGCCTGTGCCGACAATCTCACCGTCCTTCATCGGCACCTGGCCGGATACATAAAGCCAGCCGTCGGCTTCCACAGCGCGCGCAAAGGGAAGGTTCTGGCCGCCTGCTCCTGATTTTTCAGCACCATAGCGTTTGATCGACATTTCAGGCTCCAAAATGAAAATGATTTACATAGTGGTTTGACATTGGTTCTATTTCATCCGTATATTTTTCAAAAATCAACCATCAAAATGAAAATGGTTTCCGGCATGCAGGCGCTTTCAGACAATCAGAGCAACCCTTTTTCAGGGACAGACGCGGACCGCGCGGAAATCTGGGACATGCTGGTTCAGCGAGATATCAACGCCTTCGTTTCCGCTGACTGGAGCCAGGTAGCCGATGATTTCGACGAAGCCGCGTTTTTCGGGGTGGACGGCGGAAAGGCCGCCAATCCGGATGACTGGACCTTGGGGTTTCCGGACCTTGCAACTTACCGCTCGGAATGGCTGCGCCAGGCCCGGGAATTCGCCGAGACGGAGTTCGCGGAAGATGCCAGGGCGGCGATCTTTGATGCCACGCGTCTGACCCAGATCGAGATCAGCGGCGGACGGGCCATCGCGCACAAGAAATTCGACGGTGCGATCAGGAAGGCAGACGGCAGCGAAGACAGGCTGCTCTGGCAGACCCTTTATTTCTGCGTGCACAAGGAGGGGCGCTGGAAGATCTGCGGTTTTGCCGGCTACCTGCCGAATCCCCTGGTCGTGGCGTCCTGATCATGAAGACACCCCGCGCATTCACCGCCGTTCTGGCGACCGAGACGAACACCTTCTCTCCGATCCGCATCGACATCGACGCCTTCAGGGCGTCACTCCTGGCCCGGCCGGGTGAACATCCTGAAACCCCGACCCTGTGTTCGGCGGTGGTGACGGTCGGTCGCCGGTTCGCACGCGAGCATGGATGGGACCTGGTCGAGGGAACGGCCGCCTGGGCCGATCCAGCCGGACTGGTGGCCCGGCAGACTTTCGAGACGCTGCGAGACGAAATACTCGGCCAGATCAGGGATCAGGCGCCGTTCGACGTTGTCGTGATCGGCCTTCACGGTGCCATGGTCGCTGAAGGCTATGATGATCCGGAAGGGGATCTGCTGGCGCGAATCCGGGCCCTGATCGGTCCGGACACGCCGTTGATTGCGACGTTCGATCCGCACAGCCACCTGACCGACAAGCGGGTCGCTGCCGCCAACGCCCTGATCGCCTTCAAGGAATTTCCGCATATCGATTTTGTTGACCGTGCGGTGGACGCATGGGAAATCGCCGGCCGCACCGTCGCGGGAGAGATCCGGCCGGTCATGAGCGTCTACGACCCGAAGATGATCGACGTTTTTCCGACCACGTCGGAGCCGATGCGCCGGTTTGTCGACGACATGATCCGGCGCGAGCGTGAAAACCCGGATATCCTGTCGCTGTCGGTCATACACGGCTTCATGGCCGGTGATGTCCCTGAAATGGGCACCAAACTGCTGGCGGTCACCGACAACAAGCCGGAGCTGGGGGGCGAAGTCGCGCGGGAAATGGGGGAAGCGCTCTATCGTCTGCGCGGCAAGGTGCGCAGCGAGGAACTGTCTCCGGCCGAAGCCTTCGAGCGCGCGGGAGCCTTCGATGGCGGCCCCGTCACCATTGCGGATATGTGGGACAACCCGGGTGGAGGAACTGCCGGGGATGCGACGGTCCTTCTGGCGGAAGCCATCGCCCGCAACCTGGAGAGCATTGCCTTTGGCACGATCTGGGACCCGATCGCGGTGCAGCTCTGCCACGTGGCGGGCGAGGGCGCGCGCATGATGCTGCGCCTCGGCGCGAAATCGGCGCCGAACACAGGGGATCCGATCGACGCGGACGTCGAAATCCTGCGCAATATCAGGAATGCGGAACAGTGTTTCGGCCAGAGCATTGTCCCGATCGGCGACGCCAGCCTGATCCGGATCGGCGGCATCGAGGTGATCCTGAATTCGACGCGTGCGCAGTGTTTCGACACCAGCCTGTTCTCGAATTTCGGTATCGATCCGGCCAGCCGAAAGATGCTGGTTGTCAAGTCGACGAACCATTTCCACGAATCCTTCGCGCGGGTAAGCCCGTTGATCCTCTATTGCGCCGCCGGGCGGCCCTATCCGAACGATCCGCGCGTGACCCCATACAAGAAAGCGCCAAGGGATATCTGGCCGATCCATTCGCCGGAGGAATTCGGCACGGTATCCGGCGGGCGTGCTGCAGCCAGGCAGGGAGGCTAGGCCATGTGTGTCGGACATTCCATTCACGAGCTTCTGACGCCGGTGGCGGTGATCGACGAAGATGTCATGGCGACCAACATCAAGGTCGCCCAGGAATATTTCGACCGGATCGGCAGGGATTTCCGGCCGCATATCAAGACCCACAAGATCCCGGCCCTGGCGATGGCGCAGGTGGCCGCAGGCGCGAAGGGCATCAATTGCCAGAAGATCAGCGAAGCGGAGGTCTTCGCCGAAGCCGGGTTCAACGACATCCTGATCACGTTCAACATGCTCGGCCGTGCCCGGCTTGATCGGCTCAAGATCCTCAACACCAGGACCGACCTGAAGGTGGTCGCGGACAACGACATCGTCGTCGACGGCTTGTCACAGGCCTTTCAGGACACCCAGATGCTGAAGGTGCTGGTGGAATGCGACACAGGGGCCGGCAGGAACGGGGTGCAGACACCGGCAGCGGCGGCTGACCTTGCCCGCCGCATCGCCGATGCGCCCGGATTGCGGTTCCAGGGTTTGATGACCTATCCGAAGCCGTCGACGGAAGCCGCGGTCGAGGCGTTCTTTTCCGAAACGCTGGCGTTGCTCACCGAGGCGGGAATCGAGTGCCCGGTCGTCTCCCACGGCGGCTCGCCGAGCCTCTATGACAGCGACCTGGTGCCGAGCGCGACAGAGCATCGGGCCGGGACCTACATTTTCAACGACCGGTCCATGGTCCGAGCCGGCATGTGCGATTTCGACGATTGCGCCATGCACGTGCTGGCCACGGTTGTTTCACGGCCGACAGAGACAAGAGCGGTTCTGGATGCGGGATCAAAGGCCCTGACCTCCGATCTGCTCGGGTTTTCCGACCATGGTCTCCTGGTCGGCTATCCGGACGCCTCGATTGCCGCGCTCAGCGAGGAGCATGCGGTGGTGGACCTGAGCCGGTCGGACAGAAAGCCGGACATCGGCGAGCGGGTCAGGATCATTCCCAACCACACCTGCGTCGTGTCCAATCTTTTCGACAAACTGGTGTTTCACCGGAACGGCGTGGTGACTCGCATCGAGCCTGTCGCCGCCCGTGGGCAAGTCGTCTAGGCTGTAGTGACACATTAACGACTGGCATCGTTGGGGTCAGGATCGTTGCTGAACAGGCGGAAAGCGCAAGGAAGTGCAGTGCACTTTCGAGCATTTCCAACACCTTCAGGGACGATCCTGGACCAACCCCGAAGGGGCCGCCCGAAAATCGGGTCCTTTCTGCGTCGCATGTCGTCGAATATGCCCCGCATGTCCGTCCTCCATGCTCCTTGAAATGACCCTATTTTCGGGCGGCGCTGCCAATCGTTAATGTGTCACTACAGCCTGGTCCTCCAGGCGGCTTGCCCGCCTTTCCCTGATGTGGATGCGGCCGTCTTGGCGGGGGCGCGTTCCGGCGAACAGTCCTAGAAATGCATGTCCGCCGCATCGAGTTCCTTAAGCGAAAGCAGGCGTTCGAAGGCGTTCCCGTCCGCGTCGAACAGGTGACAGTCGCTCCCGTTGAGGCCCATCGCCACCGGTTTGCCGACCCTGGCCGGCGCGGAGCCCGGGAGCACGCTGCAGAAGATGGCCTTGGCCCCGTCAACGGCGCTGTAGGTAACTGTATGGATTCCCAGGTGCTCGACCACATTGGGAACGGTCTCGAGGGCCGCGTCTGCCTTGCCCAGCGTCAGGTGCTCGGGGCGGATTCCGAGGGTAAGAGGTTTGCCGGCAACATCGGACACGGCCGACACCTGTACCGTGAGGTCCGCTCCGGACGGTAGCGTCACAGTGATGCCGTTTGCGTCCGCGGCCTTTCCGGTGACGTCGATGAAATTCATCTTCGGGTTGCCGATGAAACCGGCCACGAAAACATTCTGCGGCTTGTGATAAAGCTCCAGTGGCGTACCGACCTGCGAAATGACGCCCTGATCCAGGACCACGATCCGGTCGGCCATGGTCATGGCCTCGACCTGGTCGTGCGTGACATAGATCATGGTTGCGTCAAGTTCCGAATGAAGCTTGGCAAGTTCGACTCGCATTTCGGCGCGGAGCGCGGCATCCAGGTTGGACAGAGGCTCGTCGAACAGGAAGACGGACGGTTCACGGACAATGGCCCGGCCAATGGCGACACGCTGGCGCTGCCCGCCTGAGAGTTCCCCGGGTTTGTGCTGCAGACGTTCGGTCAGTTGCAGGATCCCGGCTGCTGCCCGGACTTTCTCCTCGACCTTGTCCTTGGCCAGGCGCTCGACGCGCAGGGGAAAGGCGATGTTCTCGTAGACGGACATATGCGGATAAAGCGCATAGGACTGGAACACCATGGCAATACCGCGCTTGACCGGCGGAAGGGTATTGACGACCTTCTTTTCGATGGTGATGTCGCCGCCCGTGATTTCCTCGAGCCCCGCAATCATGCGCAGAAGGGTCGACTTGCCGCATCCCGACGGGCCGACAAACACGATGAATTCGCCATGCTTCACATCAAGTTCGACACCCTTGATGACTTCCATCTGGCCATAGCTCTTGCGTACGTCGCGCAGCTGCAACTCGCCCATGGTCATTCCCTTTTTCAAAAGAGTTGGCCGGGCCCCCGGATGTGGGTTTGACAGGGGCCCGGTCAGCGCGCCGGCTTACTTGTAGTCTTCAAGCTGCTCAGCGGCGATCTCGACGGCCTCGGCGGCGCCGATTTCACCCAGAACGACCCCCTGGACAGCTTCGTTGATCGCATCCTGAAGGCCGACATAGTCGGTGACGAACGGCTCCGGACCACCGGTCGGGATCGCTTCAAGGAACGCTGCCCAGGTCGGGTCCTTCTCGACCAGGGCCTTGACCTCGGGCAGGTCGCGCAGCGGCGTGAAGCCTTCACCCAGTTCGAATTCCATCTGGTTTTGCGGGTTGGTCAGCAGCTTGGCGAGATCGAGCGCCTGGTCCTCGACCCCAGAGCCCTTGAAAACGGCCAGGGAGTCGGTGATCAGCAACGTGCCCGGACCGCCGCTCGGACCGTGCGGGATCGGTGCCACGCCCCAGTTCACGTCGGTGACGCGGGTACGCTCCCACGGGCCGGAGATGAACATGCCGATCTTTCCTTCGGAGAACAGCGGACGCAGCTTGGCGCGGTCATAGGCGACCGGTCCCGGCTGGGAGACCGTTGCCATCTTGCCGTAGAAATCCAGCGCCTCGACATTGTTCGGCGAGTTGAAGACGATTTCGCCGTCCTCGCTGATGACTTCACCACCGTTCGTGTAAACGTAGTTCATGAATTGGTGCATGGTGTTGTCGAAGGAGGCGGCCGCGAGGCCGAAGCCGTCGGCCTCGGTCTTTTCCTTGATCGCCTTTGCGGCTTCATACATCTCGTCCCAGGTCTTGGGCGGCGTTTCCGGATCGAGCCCTGCTTCCCTGAAGAGGTCCTTGTTCCAGTAGAGCGCCTTGGTAGAGAAGGCACGCGGCAGGCCCCATTGCTGGCCGTTGGCGGTGATCGTGCCGAGGATCGGCGCGGCATAGGTCGCCTTTTCTTCATCGCTCATGTTGACCGGAATGATCAGGTCGTTGGCGGCAAGCTGTTTCAGCGTGCGCGAGCCCATATAGGCGATCGCGGGCGGGTTGCCGGCGGAAGCAAGGGTCGTGGACTTTTCCTGGCACTGGCCCCAGGGCACGAATTCCACGTCGACCTTGTAGCCGGGGTTGTCCGCCTCCCAGCCCTCGATCAGGGCAGCCTGCTTCGGAATACCGGCACCCGTGTTGTCGCCGCAAACGATCATGTGAATGTTCTTGTCTTCCGCTTGCGCGGCAGCGGCAATGCTGAGGGCAAATGCACCGCCCAACAGAAGTGATTTGTAAGTCATCTGCTTTCCCTTTCTGGTTAGATTATTGTTTTTGTTATTCTTTGACGGCGCCTGCCGTGAGGCCGGCGACGATGTAGCGTTGCAGGAACACATAGACGAACAGCACTGGCAGAATGCCGACGAGGCTGGCGGCCATGAGTTCGTTCCAGACGACCGACTGGCGACCGAAGAATTGGAACAGGCCGACCGGAAGCGGGTTCAGTTCGTTCACGGAATTGAAGGTCAGCGCATAGATGAATTGCTGGGCATAGGCGGTGATGAAGGCGGTGATGGTCACCACGACGATGCCTGGGAGAGCGACCGGAATGATCACGCGCCAGAGCGTGTAGATCTTTCCGGCACCGTCCACCCAGGCCGCCTCTTCCAGTTCCTTCGGAATGCGCACGAGGTAGGACCGCAGCAGCCAGATGCCGGTCGGGATCACGAAGGCGGTGCCCGGCGCGATCATCGCGAAATAGGTGTTGAGCAGGCCGTATTGCTGCATCAGCTTGAACAGCGGGATGATCAGCACGGCACCGGAGAACATGTTCACCGCGATGAAGATGCCCAGAAGGGAATTGCGCGCGGGGAACTCGAAACGGGCAAACGCGTAGGCGGCCGGTATGATGCAGACGAGGCCGAGGATGGTGACAACCGTCGCGATGAAGAACGAGTTGAGCATGTACCTCCACAGGAGCGGCACGTTCTCCCACATGGTGAAATAGGCATCGAAGCTCATTTCGTCGGTGATGAACCGGTAGGGAATCGAGAACAGGCTGCTGAGCGGCCTCAACGACACCACGAAGGCCTCGACGAACGGCGCCAGGACGAAGGTGAGGAACACCGCGAGGCCGACATAGATCAGCGCATATTCGTACCAGCGATACTTATGCAGCATTGTTCGGGCTCCTCTTTGCAAGGCGCGACAGCAGCAGGAAGTAGACCAGCGTGAAGGATCCCAGGAACAGCACGATCATGACGGTCCTGGCGGCCCCTTCGCCGTATTTGAAACGGCTGATCGCGGTCTTGTAGGTGTCGATGATCATGGTGGTGGTCGCACCGCGCGGACCGCCCTCCGTCAGGATCCAGATGATGTCGAAGGAATTGAAGGTCGCGATCGCCGACAGGAGCGCCATGGTGGCGATCGAGGGGATGATCAGCGGCAGCGTGATCCGGCGGAACCGGTAAAGACGCGAAGCACCGTCGACCCAGGCGGCTTCATAGAGGTCCTTCGGAATCGACTGCATCGAGGCAAGCAGGTAGAGCGTCACCATCGGCACGCCGATCCACACATCCGTCACGATGGTCGCCATGAAGGCGGATTTCTTGTAGGCCAGGAACTCGAAGGGCGCGTCGAGAATGCCGACCCGTTGCGCAAGGCCGGAAATCATGCCGAACTGGCCATTATACATCCAGCCCCAGATGAAGACGCCGATGGCGATCGGGATCACCCAGGGCGGCATCACCAGGATGCGGAACAGGGTGCGCCCGGGCACCATGGCGTTGAGCAGCACGGCACCGAGTGTGCCGATCAGCATCTTGAGCGCGACGGACAGGCTCATCCAGTAGAAGGTGCGCGCGATCACCTCCGGAAAGCGGCGGGACATCAGCTTTTCGTAATTGTCGAGCCCGACATACTCGAATTTCGGGCTCATGCTGGTGTTGGTGAAGGACAGCCGGAAGGTCTCGTAGAGCGGGTAGGCGACGATTGCCAGCATGACGAGCGAGGCCGGTACCAGCAGGAGGTACGGAAAGTAGTCGCGGTTCTTTGCCGTCTGCGCCATGGAGCCTCCTATGCCAGGCCGTAGCTGTCGAATTGCTGCCAGGTGTCGCTCAGATCAAGGACGGTGCGCGCGCGGCGCGCCTCGTCCAGCTTGATCGCGGTGAGCCCGGCTTCGAGGGCATCCAGCACCCCGACGGGCAAATCACCGCCGTTCCTGAAGTAGTGGGCAAGGTCGCGCGCCATGGCATCGTCGGCGCCGTAGTGGCCGTCCCGCCCGGCGTCGACCAGCTGCGGTCTGTCAACGAGGCAGGCCGAGGTCAGTGCGTCATGGACCCGGTAGTAGTTGCGGATGAAGTCGCCTTCGGCCATGCCCTTGGTGCCCATGACCGCGAAACGGCGGAATTCGTCGGGGACAAAGAGGTTGGTGTGGAAGCACAGATTGGCACCGTCTTCGTATTCGATCAGCGCGGTCTGGTAGTCGATGATGTCGCCGTCGCTGTCGAAATCGGCATTGCCGCCACCCCAGCGCGGCGTGAACGGGTCGACCCGGTCCTGGTAGACCGGTGCCGGGAAACTGTGGTCCTGGTCCGGCCGGTTTTCGGGAACGAAACTCTTGCGGCCGCCGAAGCTTGAAACGTAGCGCGGGCGGCACCCCGTGACACCCTGGTAGAGATCCAGGTCGTGGCAGCATTTTTCCAGCATGAATCCGCCGGAATTCTTCTCGTAGCGCCGCCAGTCGCGCATGAAAAAGGAGCCGTGATAGGGACCGATATGCTCGGCTGCCTCTATGGAGACAACCTTGCCGATCTGCCCGGACCTGAGGCTCTTCTGCAGTTCCGTGTAGAGCGGCGAATAGCGCAGGACCAGCCCGACAATCACCCGATGGGCGCCGCCATGGACCTTCATGAGGGAAAGCAGCTCGAAGGTTTCCGCTTCCGTTGTAACCACCGGCTTTTCGCAGAAGATGTATTTCACATCCGACTGCAGAGCCGTCCTCAAGTGGTCCAGATGCATGAAATTGGGCGAGCCGATCATCAGGAGATCGAGCTTTTCCGAACGCAGCATCGCGGCCAGGTCGTCATAGGCGGTCAGCCTGACGCCGCTTCTGGTCTCGACCTGTTTCAGGCCCGCCGGTGTCGGATCGACATAGGCGCAGGGCGCGATGTCAGGTGTGACGGTCTGCAGGCAATTGCTGACATTCGCGATTCTTGCCCCGAGACCGACATAACCGGTTTTCATGCCGCGGCCTCCGCGTACAAATCCATGACGTGGCGAAGCGACTGGACAAGGTTGGCATCGGTGTCGCGCAGGCCGGACGCGGCAACGAACCCGAGGCGTGTTTCAGCGGTTTTCGGGTCGGCATGGTCACGCCGCGGCGCGGAACACGAAGCGTGCAGTTCGCCGACGCCGCCATGCTTCAGGATGCGCTTTGCGTTCGAGGCATTGACACCGGACCCGGCCATTACCGAAAGGCGTCCGGCTGCGATCGTCACCGCCTGTGCGAGCCGCTCCATCCCGAATTCGGCCTTGTCCGCCTGGCCGGATGTCAGGATGCGCTCGAAGCCGATTTCGATCGCGTCCTCGACGGCGCGGCCATAGTCGCGAACCGTGTCTATGGCGCGGTGTAGCGTGGCCGGCAGGTCTGTGCCGGTCAGGGCAGCTGACAAGAAATCGATGTCCAGATCGCGTTGGTCGTTGACCGCTCCAAGGACGATGCCGGCCAGGCCGGCGCGTTCAACGGCCTCTATATCCCGCAGCATTGCGGTCTTTTCCAGGTCTGAATAGGCAAAGCCCCCCCTGCGCGGCCGTACCATCGCGAAGACCGGAACAGGCAGTTTTGCGGCAGCGACCATGACGCCGGCGGACGGGGTGAGGCCGCCTTCGGAAAGAGCTGCACAGAGTTCAATCCGGTCTGCCCCGTTTTCGGCCGCGATCCAGGCACCTTCGAGCGTATCCACACAGACTTCGAGCGGAGGGCGCGTCATGCCGACGTCCCGCCGAAAAGTGTGCTGGCAGCGATCCCGGCGCCGCGCAGGCCGCCGTTCTCGGCATGTTGTCCGCGGATAACCAGAGGGTCCGGATAGGACGCCAGAACGAGATCGCGGGTTTTCCGGTCGATCTGTTGCAGCAGGAGCAGATCGCCGGACAGTCCGCCGCTGACCGGAATGACGTCCGGACCGAGCGTGTTCACCAAAACGGAAAGGGCGCGGGAGAGCAGGGTGGTGTAGGCGTTGATCGTGTCTGTCGCCTGCGCGTCTTTCTGGTGCCAGCCCGTGGTGATTTCCGTGCTGGACAGGGCTTCGCCATGCAGGCTCTTGTGGATCTTTTCCATGCCGCGCGCCGAGCACACCGCGTCGACACACCCGGTCTGCCCGCAGCCGCAAGGATAATGACTGAGGCCCTTGAGTTGACCGCCTGCCGTCGGGTCGACAATCGGGCCATGCCCCCATTCGCCGGCGATCCCGCCATATCCCTTGACCAGCTGGCCATTGACGACCAGTCCACCACCGACACCCGTTCCCAGAATGATGCCGAAAACGACGGGTTTGCCGATGCCGGTCCCCTGAACCGCCTCGGCAAGCGCAAAGGCATTGGCATCGTTGGTTACGAGCACCGGCCGGTTCAGCGCTGCTTCAAGGTCATCGCGGACCGGACGTTTGTGAAGGCAGGGGATGTTGGCGACATCGGCAAGGCCGGTCCGGTCGTCGAAGGCACCGGCCAGCGAAATCGATATGGGACCCTTGTCGGGGCTTGCGCCGGCTGCGACGGCATCGACAAAGGCGGACCAGTCATTGCCGGGTGTCGCGACGCGCCCATGTTCCTCGACGGATCCATCTTCTTGAAGAAAGCCGTGACGGATAAAGGAGCCGCCAATATCGAAACAGGTGATCATCGCCTGTCTTCAACCCCCGGATTAGATTTGTTACGATCCATTCACAATACCAATATGCAACCAATTAAGTGGTTCGTAAACCAAAAAAGATGATTGGCATGGTTTTTTTAATAAATTGGACGCCGGCCGGACAGCGGGTATCCCGGCCGGGTAGATATGCAGGCGTTTGACGCAGGCGGTCCAAGGGCGACCGGGCGAGCGGCCGCGGCCATTGATCAATTTGTCACGCCGGGGAGGGCGTCAGAGGAAGGGGCGGATATTGCCGTCCTTGCCGTCAAGGAGGTGTTCCGCCGAGGCGGCGTCGATATCCCGCAATATCATGAGGGCCGCAATCTTCACGCGTCCGCCGGCTTTCTCAAGCGTGGTCGCCGCCGCATCCGCCGGGCAGCCTGTCAGGTCCTGGAGAATTCTGCGGGCGCGCTGGCGCAGTTTTTCGTTGTCGGCCACGAGATTGACCATGTGCCCCCGCACAGCGTGCCCGAGCCTGAGTGCGACAAGCGTGGAGATCATGTTCAGGGCGGCTTTCTGGGCACTGGCGGCGCCGAGCCGTGTGGATCCGGCAATGATTTCCGGTGGTGTCCTCAGAAGGATCGGGTGATCGGCGAGTTCGAGCAGCGGCGTATCCGGATTGTTGGCAAGGGCGATGGTTTCGGTGCCGGCCGCGCGCGCCGCGTGGAAGGTGCCAAGCGTGTAAGGTGTTGAACCGCTGGCGGAAACAGCGATCAGAATATCGCCTTCTCCAAGGTCGGAGTCCCTGAAATCCCGCTGACCGGCCTCTTCATCGTCTTCATAGGTGCCCGCAAGATGCAGGAGATTCTTGGCCCCGCCCGCATACAGCATCCGCATCCGTTCCGGCGGAAAACCGAATGTTCCCGGCAATTCCAGGCAATCGGCCAGGGCGGTCAGGCCTGCGCTGCCGGCGCCCGCATAGCCGATCTTGCCCTGTGCCTGGGCCGCCCGTTGCAGGGCATTCGCGGCCTGCGCAATGCGGGGAATGGCGTCTTCCACGGCGGTAAGAGCTTCCCGCTGGCGGTGCAGGAGCAGGGACAGGACATCGTCGTCCGACTTGTTTGAAAGGCCAATCGAGAGAGGGTCCCGGTCTTCGGTCGTCGGCAATTTCATGGGTCCATGAACATGGATGGGGTCTGGCTCACAACTCGAAAATCACTCCGGGAGACAAGCGCATGTCTTGCCGCGGACGGGCGGTTTCTGGTGCTGGCCGGTGAGGGCTCTGGTCTTTTAACACTTGATTTTCGGTTCCGATAGAGTTTAAATTGGTATCTGAAAGGTATTATTCTTACCCTTGAGGCGCTCCGTTTCATGACAGATTTTATCACGATGCTGGAAGATGGCGACTGGTTGGCGAATTCCAGTGGCCCACGGTATTTGCAGTTGCGGCGGCGCATCCAGAAGGCGATCGACGAAGGTGTTCTCAAGGAGAACGAGCCGTTGCCGTCCGAGCGGGAGATCGCCTCGATCACCGACTTGTCGCGGGTAACGGTCCGCAAGGCAGTCGCCGGGCTGGTCGAGGACCAGATCGTGGTGCAGAAGCGGGGGAGCGGATCCTTTGTCGCGCCGAAGGTCCACAAGGTGGAGCAACGGCTTTCCAGTTTGACCTCCTTCAGCGAGGACATGGCCCGGCGGGGGCTGAGTGCCAGCAGCGAGTGGCTGCGGCGCGGCTTGTTCCCGGCATCGCCCGAGGAAATGTTCACCCTTGGCCTGACTTCCGGAGAACAGGTTGCCCGGGTCGACCGGCTCCGCAAGGCGGATGGCACGGCGATGGCGATCGAGCGGGCGTCCCTGTCCAGCAAGATCCTGCCCAACCCGGAAAAGGTGACGACGTCGCTTTATGCGGTCCTGCGCGCATCCGGCATGCAGCCGGTCCGCGCGATCCAGAGGATATCCGCGCGCAATCTCGAGCCCATCGACGCCGACATTCTGGGTGTGCCGGCCGGGTCCGCCGGGCTGAAAATCGAGCGCGTGTCCTATCTCGCCTCCGGCAATGTCGTCGAATTCACGCGATCCGTCTATCGCGGCGATGCCTATGACTTCATTGCCGAACTGCAAATTTCGGAAGACTAGACCCCATGACAGACGCACAAGACCTGACCGCTCCGACGCATATGCGGCGGGAAATCGAGGAAATTCCGGAAGCGTCCCGACGTCTTCTGGCAGAAGGAACGCCCGGGATCCGCCGGATCGCGAAAGAGGCCGGGGCGCCGGTATTCCTGGCAAGCGTGGCGCGCGGGTCCTCGGATCACGCGGCAACATTCCTGAAATATGCGGCCGAAATCTATCTGGGGCTGGCAATGGCCTCGCTCGGCCCGTCGGTGTCCTCGGTCTATCATGGCCGGGTAAGGCTGAACCAGGCGCTGGTGATCGCCATTTCCCAGTCCGGTGCCAGCCCGGACATCCTGTCCGTGGTGGAAAGCGCAGCCGGGCAGGGAGCCTTCACGGTTGGACTGACGAACACCACCGGCAGCGAGCTGGCACGCCTGTCGGCAGCCGCCGTAGATATCTGCGCCGGACCGGAGCGCAGCGTCGCCGCGACCAAGACATTCGTCAATTCCGTTGTGGCCGGCCTGCTGCTGCTGGGCGAGATCGGTGGCGACAAGGCCTTGCTCGATGCGCTCGCCGATCTTCCCGACCAGTTCGAGAAGGCCATCTCCATGAACTGGCAGGCCCTTGCTGAGCCGATCGAGCAGCGGGGCTCACTTTACGTGATCGGGCGCGGGCCGGGTCTTGCAATCGCCCACGAAGCTGCCCTGAAATTCAAGGAAACCTGTCAGGTGCACGCGGAGGCCTATTCCTCCGCCGAGGTCATGCACGGGCCGGTTTCGATCGTCGAGAACGGTTATCCGATCCTGGCGCTCGGTGTCCGTGACGCCGCCGAGGATGGACTGGCCCAGGCCGCCGATCGGATGGCCGACCAGGGGGGCAGGGTGTTCGCCACCACGGACAAGGTCAGGCGCGCTGAAAGGCTGCCCTTTGTTTCCACGCGCCATCCGCTTACCGATGCGCTGGTCCAGATTGTTTCCTTCTATGCCTTCATCGAGTGGTTCGCGCGTCGCCGGGGCTTCAATCCCGACATTCCCAGGCATCTGAAAAAGGTCACCCAGACGGTATGACCACCCAGACAGCCTATCGGTGCAGCCGGATCTTCGATGGTGAGAAGATTCACCGGGATGCCGTACTCCTGCTGGAGGGGGGCGCCGTTGTGGACCTTTGCGGGCCGTCGCAGGTCCCCGCGACGGCCTCGCAGGTCGATCTCGGTGATGGCATTCTGTCGCCCGGACTGATCGACCTTCAGGTCAATGGGGGCGGAGGGCTGATGCTCGGCGATGTGGAAAGCGTCGAGGACATTGCCCGGATCTGTCACGCGCATCTGCAACTTGGCACCACGGCGCTTGTCCCGACCCTGATCACCGACACGCCCGAAACAACCCGCAGGGTTGTCACGCTCGGCATCGAGGCCTGGGCGAGAGGGGTGCGCGGGTTTCACGGGCTGCATCTTGAGGGACCGCATCTCTTCAAGGGTCGCAAGGGCGCGCATGACCCGGATCTGATCCGGCCGATGACCGGGGACGATGTCGAACTCTACCTGTATGCCGCCAGGCAGTTGCCGAGCCTGATCATCACGCTGGCGCCGGAAACTGTGACACCTGACCAAATAGGCGTCCTTGCCGATGCCGGCATTCATGTCAGCCTTGGACATAGCGGCGCCACTTACGAGGAATGCAGGGCGGCAACGGAGGGCGGGGCGTCCTGCGTCACGCACTTGTTCAACGCCATGAGCCCGCTGCAACACCGGGAACCCGGACTGGTCGGCGCCGCGCTCGACCTGGGCGCGCTCAGTGTCGGCCTGATCGCCGACGGTGTGCATGTGGATCCGGTCGCGATGAAGATCGCACTGAAGGCCAAGACCGGCCCGGGACGGATTTTCCTGGTCACCGACGCCATGTCCCAGACCGGCACCGATGTAACCTCCTTCACCCTTGGCGGGCGCGAGATCTTCCGCCGCGACGGCACGCTGACACTCGCAGACGGTACGCTGGCCGGTGCCGACATCGACCTGCCGGCGTCGTTGAGATACCTGACGCAGACACTGGAAATTCCGCTGGAGACCGCTCTCGGGATGGCGACGAGCATTCCGGCGTCTGTGCTTGGCCGACCCATGGGGCGCTTAGCGGAAGGCAATGCGGCGGATTTTGTCCTGTTTGATGAGGCGCTTGGGGTTTCCAGTGTCTGGTTGAACGGGCAGGCTCTGGTGGGATAAGGAAGTAGTAGACGTACCGATCATGCCACTACAGCATAGACACGTGAATTTAGTGATCTAAGGTGGTGTGTGACGGAACACGCTGTTTGGTTCGTTTTATCAGTCAGAGTGCGTCATCGACTACTCACATGCTTTACGCAGCGACTTTTTCTACGCAGATTCTAATGGAAAGGTTGAGTGGTGATTGTTCCCAAGGCGAGAAGGTCTGGTAATTTCATGGCTGGTTCCAGAGGTTCTATAGACCAAGAATGTCAAATGGCTATGGCTTTCACTGGAGACAATGTAGTTGGTAGCTGTCTACCATATTCGGTACCAAATATGTATCACTGAGACGAGGTGCCGAGAGATGTAAGTAGTCGGTGCGCAGAGAGGCTTTATTAGACGTGATGTGCCCCCGCTAAATTCCCTCGATTTGGGTTAGAGTTTTCCGCGACGATTTTCCTGGCTGAGGAAGGAGCGGAATTGATGAAGGCATCGAAGTTTTCTGATGCGCAGAAGGCGTTCATCGTCAAGCGTGGGGAAGAAGGTGTTCCGGTTGCGGAGATCTGCCGTGAAGCTGGCATCAGCCAGGCGACCTATTTCAACTGGCGGAAGAAATACGCGGGTTTGATGCCGTCGGAGATGAAGCGTCTTCGGGAGCTTGAGCAGGAGAATGCCCGGCTGAAGAAGATCGTCGCGGACCTGTCGCTCGACAAGGAGATGCTTCAGGACATTGTCAAACGAAAGCTCTGAGGCCTGCCCGGAAGAGAACGCTGGTCGACGAGATGCGGTCGGACTGGTCGGTGTCCATTCGCCGTGCGTGCGCGGTGATCCGGCTTGACCCGACGACCTACCGTTACAGATCCCGTCGGCCCGGCCAGGCCGCTTTGGAACAGCGTATCAGGGAGATTTGCCAGACGCGCGTCCGGTTCGGTTACCGGCGGGTGCATGTATTGCTGCTTCGGGAAGGCTGGGTGATCAACATGAAGAAAACACGGCGGATCTACAACGAGTTGGGCCTGCAACTGAGGAACAAGCATCCCAAGCGCCGAGTGAAGGCGAAGCTTCGGGAAGATCGCCAGGAAGCCGTGGGTCCGAATGATGTCTGGGCCATGGATTTCGTGCATGATCAGCTCGCAACCGGTCGGAAGATCCGCGTTCTGACGGTGATCGACACGTTCTCCCGCTATGTGCCGGCGCTTGATCCGCGCTTCAGTTACCGTGGCGAGGATGTGGTGAGAACGCTGGAAACTGTCTGCACCCGGATTGGCTATCCGAAGACGATCCGGGTCGATCAGGGCTCCGAGTTCATCTCTCGGGATCTCGATCTGTGGGCCTATAGAAGGGGCGTCACGCTTGACTTCTCCAGGCCTGGGAAACCGACGGACAACGCCTTCATTGAGGCCTTCAACGGCCGTTTCAGGGCGGAGTGCCTGAATGCACACTGGTTCCTGAGCCTTGCGGATGCGACCGAAAAGTTGGAGGATTGGCGCAAGGACTACAATGAACACAGACCTCACGGTGCCATCGGCAACAAAGTGCCGGTGGATCTCATGAAATCAGAACACGCAGCCAGCCCGTGTTCCTGATTTGGTCCGGAAAACTCTAGCCCTTCCTGGGGGCACGTTGGGTAGCACTCCATCAACCAAAGGACTCTGCGCTAAACCGGAAGAAACTCGGGTCTCAGGTCAGACGTGCTTGAGTCCTTGTAATCGAGCATTGGAGCGCTGTACGGTTTACCGATACTGTGAATCGCCGAGGCGAGTATTACGTTGTCGGATCGTTTGGGCCTCTATTTTCAGAAGTTGCCCATTGTCAAAAGCGCTGCTGGCAAGAGACCAAACATGGCTATAAGTAAGGACATAGCAGCGAACGGTTTGACTAAGATGATCCCAAAGATCCAGGTGAATGTTGTTCTCTCGGCATTAAGATACGAGATGTGGTGTTTGTAACTTCGGCGTTGCATCGTATTGTTTGTTTCGTTCTGTTTCTCGGGCTCGTAATCCTCGGACAGTGCAGTAATGCTCCGGATCCTATTCATCGGACTGACGGCGTAGAGCGAAAGAAAAACGATTACGGCTTGGATGATTGAGAGGAATGCAAGCGCTCTAAGCGTATTGCCCGTATCCACAGACGATGACGGCTCTAAATCCGGTAAACTACCGCCAAAAAACTGATAACGCCATACGCTACTAAGTTGCACCGCGGTTGCCTCACTCTTGAGTAAAACAAAAAGAAGCCCAAGCGACAATGCAGCAAAAATAGAAGTCGAGCAGATTAATATCAAGGAATTTAGGCGTGCGGAACGGTAGTCTATCAATAGCGTACGCACATCATTCGGCCAGGCCTGCCAATCTCTTTTTGTAGCGCCGAACTGAGACCAGGTGCCGGCCTCATTGTTATTCGTAGTGCTTTCACCGTCGGGGTTCTCATCTGCCGGGCGCTCCTTTAACTCTTCGAGCTCTACCCGGATTTCATTTAGCATTTCGTCGTTAATTCCCGTTGACTCCTCAATACTGACAATGCGTGCACCGTAATCAACAACCGTGTTTTGTAGACCTTCGACGCTTGCTTTCAGTCGGCTGATGTCATCGAGGGAAAAAAACCGATTTCGGGCGAGGAAAAAAGCGCTGCCGTCATCTGTATTGGCCCTCCTCGGCAAAGGCATAGCCGCGCGATGCATTCGAACCTCGAGTTCTTCGAAGATCTGGTTGATGGTTAGTAGTTCCGCCGCATCTTCCACACCGTTTTCGAGTACGTCGAGCAATTGGCCAGTGAATTGCGTAACTTTTTCACCTGGCGGGGCTAACGCCTTTTTGTCGGAGGGGACCGCGGCTATCGCAAAGGTGCCTTTTAGGTCAATTTGGGTTTCAACCGTGGAATAAATTTCACTGCTGTTCATGAAGCCATCAACGCCTGCTCCTGCAAAGCAGCAATCCAATATAAGGATGCGGCGCGGTGCCTTGGACTTGGCAATAGCAGAACGGACTTTGGAGATTGGAACGCCGTTGAAGTTGCGTTCACGGGGAGAAGTGCTCGTAGAGCAGAGGTAAAGGCTTTCATCGGCGTCTCCCTGTAGCCCGTGACCGGCGTAGTAAACAATGAAAGTGTCGCGGGCGGCGGCGCCAGCTTTGGCGATCCGCGTAAGGATCTTGTCTGCAGATGAGACGTCGACGATTGGCTCAATATCCTTGCGGTCTAGGCCAACAATATCGGGATCCGTGAAAACCCGCTGAAGCCGATTGATATTCTCACGCACATGCGGTAGCGGCTCCAATGCCGGTTTCAGGGTCGGGTCACCGCTCTCATTTCGTACATCCTTGTCAACAGTTTCTAACGCAAGAGGCCCATCATAACCCTCTGAATGGCTGGTTCCGATAAGCACCACCTTTACGCTGTCACCATAGGACAGTTTATTGTTGACGCTGTGCATCGCGTTATACCCTGAGTCTATTGATCGCCGCGACGACTGTTTCCAAATCTTCGGGGTTTTGAGCCTTAAGCAACACTTCCTCGTCGCCGTTTGTAAATTTCACGATGATGGGGTCATATTTGGCAGAGATCCAGACGTGTACAGATTCTGCAAGTTTTACCATCGCCGCCGAACCAAGGACCACCGTCAATACAGCAAGTAGTGTGGGACCCATTTCACCTTTATCTGAATCCGGCGGGATCTCTTCCTGTTCTACTGTTTCAACGCCCGATATGCGTGCACTCTCCAGCCAATTCTTAAGATGTGCAGTCTCTTCAAGGGCGTTCTCGCCGATGATTTCAATTTTAATGCTCATTTGCTCATCCTAAGTTCAATCAATAAAGTTAGTTGCTAACACGCTATAATAGCAATATGGGTTTATTCAATGGGTTTTTCTATATAAATTTACCCTACGGTTCGATTGTTAAGTGTTCTGCCAGCCTGAAAGTACAAACCAGTTTGTCCGTCCTAGGAGGCCTAGTTAAGTTTTCGAATAGTTACATTTCTCTGCAGCTTAAAATAGCTTTTTTTCCTTGAAGTTACGGCTTTGGAGATGTTGTCGCTTTGTTACTAACATATTGAGGTGTTTCTCTGGTATTTAATATCGGTATCAGATGTACCTAGCGGACAAGCCTTGTATCCTTGGCATCCTCCCTCATAGCGGGAAATCTGAAATTGAGGAGATTGATATGAGTGGCTCAAACAACCTTCGCACAGTTGGTGATCTTGTCGCTATGCAAGGATGGGTACAAAAAACCAACGATGTTTCTCGTTTTACTCTTCACCTTCATTTGTCGTTTGATCAAGCGAGAATAGGTGGTGGATCGAATGCAAGTGTCAATTTCAAGCTTGTGGTCAAGCGCTGCCATGTCGAGGTTGAGATACCCGCTAGAGAAGGAATTACTTATGATCAAGCCTCTGTAGATATGGACGTACCAATGCAAGCTCAGATAATGAGAGCGTTGCAAGAGGCAAAAGCCGAAAGATCTGAACCGCGTGAACCCATCACCGCACAGGATTTCGGGGCAAAGTTTAATGACAGCTATAGAGGGCGAAATTCAGAAAATGCTGGCAGTGAGAAGGGTTTCACTGTTCCAATTATTTCCTCAGAGTATAAACCTACAGGGCCCAGACAGCTGTGTTGGAAGCTGCGGCCCGAAACTACTGAATTTCTGCAAGGGCCTGTTTGGAATGCCAAAGATGAACCGCGATTTACGGTTGTCGATCGAAGAAGCCCAGCGAGACGCAAGTCTGACACAGAGAAGGGGTTTCAGCCGTTTGTACGTGTTTCTCTACGTTGCAAACGGGAAGACATTGAGTTGCTCGAGATCAGCTTAAAAGATCAGGAGAGAAACTCGTTACTTTTGGGTAGTCCAAAACACTCTGTTCGTGTAGCCGCGGCAGAAGCCTATTTGAAAACTGTGATGTTTCAAGAAGGATTGCAGGTTGGAAATTTGTCAGATGTTTTTTCTGACTTGTTGCTGGCAGAGTACCTCTTAGAGGTGAAACCGTGAATGAAATATTTTCGCAACTTGAGCTTATTCTCACATCAGATCAGCATGACCTTCGATACCTTGCTAGACTAGTAAATTGCGATCCTGCTACCATGTATCGCGGGGTTAATTTTCGCGATGCAGATTTATCTGACCAGGATTTGTCCGGCATAGACCTTACAGGCGCACAGCTTTCCTCAGCTCATTTAAGTCAAGAACAAATTAATACAATTCGCCTTGCATATTCAGAAGAACCTGAGGCTTTTACAAAAAATATCGAAGAGGATAGTTTTTCATCACACTTCCACAGTTGGGAGAGTAAGTTTCCTCAGTTTTCTGTTTTGGAATACAACAAAAATATTCTTGAAGAGGAAGTGAATAAACTCTGGGACTTTAGTCCTGATTGGCATCTTTCTGCAGTTAAAGCGATTGCAGCGAGAAGTTTTAATATAGCGAGTTTTCATTTCTTAAGTTTTTTAATGTACCGAAAAAATGCGATCGCTGATCGAAGAATTTATGAGCTGCTAACTCGCATCGGCTACTGGTCCCTTTCCCAATCTAAGATTCCTGAATTTGGTGTGTCAAAGTACGCTCCTGACTATTTTGTCGCCTACATAGGCGATGCCAATGGCTTCCGTGAAGCTATGGAGCGTACGCAAATAGTAGTAGGAAAATATTGTGGTTTAACAAGCGCATTTATCGATGAAAATTCAAAGAAAATAAAGTCATATTACGAATTGATAGATTTTTTAGACCAATTTGATAAAGAAATAAACCTGTCCGAAGGCTCTCTTTTATCCAAGGATTTCTTTGAAAATATACAAAAATTCTGTTCATCTGCACATGTTGTTTTACGTTTGATGGAATCCGTGCGGTCTAGTGTAATTCCAACAAATATCTTGTTATCTGTGACAGCAAAGGGAAGCCAAGATAGAGACTTTATGGAGATTCTCGATGCACTTACTGAGCGCGGTGTAATCGTCGACAATAACGTCTTAAAAAATTGGATCGACTCAGCAGCTTCTTTTGATGAAGCCTTCGATAGGGCTTTGAGTGCTTCGAGGAATAATCCTGAAGGTTTCCCAGATTATAGTCAGAGCATTGGAAAACGGGTAACGACGGCTAGTGAGTTTGATAAGCTTAAGGGTTTAGTAGATTCAATTAAGGCGAACCTTAGTTCCAGCGAGTGAGTGTTGGTTAGAGTTATTTAGAGTGTGGTTTAACTTCCCGATGAAATATTCCTCGTGATCTAAAATTCAAAGTTGTTCCGCTTCAGGTCGGTGTTAAGAGGCAATTAGAATCCGCCTTCGCAGGTAGCAGACACCGTCTCGGTCGTGTGGTTTGGGCTCTCTAGCCTTTCCCATATCGGCTCATTTGTGTAGCCGTTTTGGCCGATTTTTCCGCAGCGAAGTCAAGCGCACATGCGATGCGCGGTGGGTTTCTGCGGATTTTTAGGAGGGTGGTGATGGCTCCCCAGGCCGGACTCGAACCAGCGACCCAGCGATTAACAGTCGCTTGCTCTACCAACTGAGCTACTGGGGATCACCACGCTCGGGGTCAACGCGTCGCCGCCCCGTCGATGGAGATGCGTATATCAAAGGCTTGATCCGTTTGCCAAGCCCTTCGTGGCGTTTTTTTCATCAAGCCGTCATTTTTTTGTGGCGGGTGTGGAAAACTATATATTTTTCAGATGACTAGGCGTTAAGGACGGCTTGGAAAAAGCTGCGCCCGCGTGGCGTCACGGACTGCCGCAACCAGTCATGGGAAGGGATCGGGATCGTCAGGTGGTCGAACGGCCCGTTCCGGGCGGCAATGAAGGACGCGCAGAGCGAAATCCGTCGTGCCGCTTGTGTCCCGCCCAGGATCCGGTTAGGTAGTTTGCGACGGTTCCGGATTGAGTGTTGCTCGGTCCGGATGAAACGGGAATCCGGTGCGGGCCAAGATGGCCCTGATCCGGAGCTGCCCCCGCAACTGTGAGCGGTGAGCGGCTGCACGAAAACCACTGGTCCAGACCGGCCGGGAAGGGGTGCAGACCGCGGTGAGCCGCAAGCCAGGAGACCGGCCGTCATCCCTTCAACCTCGAACGCTGTCGGGTGGACGGCCGGGAGACGGACATGACGGATCAGACCCTGCCGCGAACCGCCCTCGTGTTTGGCGGTGCCCGCTCCGGCAAGAGCCGGTTTGCCGAACGGCTCGCCGAAGACTGCGGTCTCCACAAACTCTATGTTGCCACGGGCGCGGCCCATGACGATGAAATGGCCGAGCGCATTGCGGCGCATCGCGCGCAGCGCGGATCGTCCTGGGAAACGATTGAGGAACAGTTCGATCTCGCCGGCGTGCTTGACCACGAATGCCGCCCGGACCGGGTGGTTCTGGTCGATTGTCTCACCCTGTGGCTCTCAAACATTCTCTTTGCGGACAAGGATGTAACCCTGGAAACCGAGCGCCTGTGCGCGCGTGTCGCCGGGCTTGCAGGTCCCTGTGTCCTTGTCTCCAACGAAGTCGGCATGGGCATCGTGCCGGAGAACCGTCTGTCGAGGTCGTTCCGCGATGCGCAGGGCAGGCTCAACCAGGCTATGGCCGGGGTCTGCCAGAAGGTCGTCTTTGTCGGCGCGGGCCTGCCGCTCCTCATGAAACCCACTTTTCAACCGGATATCACGCTATGACCACTTCCATCTCGCAACCGGGCCGGAAAATTCCGGCAACGATCGTCACCGGGTTCCTGGGCGCGGGCAAGACCACGCTGATCCGCAACCTTTTGACGAATGCCAACGGCAAGCGCATTGCGTTGATTGTCAATGAATTCGGCGACATGGGTTTCGATGGTTCGCTGGTGAATGGCTGCGCCGACCCGGACTGCGCCGCGGAGGAAGTGGTTGAGCTGACCAATGGCTGCATCTGCTGCACGGTTGCCGATGATTTCCTGCCGACCATGGAAATGCTGCTCGCCCGCGAGACCCCGCCGGAGCATATCGTCATCGAGACCTCCGGCCTTGCGCTGCCCCAGCCGCTGGTGCGTGCCTTTTCCTGGCCGAGCGTCAAGCCAAAGGTGACCGTCGACGGCGTTGTCACGGTGCTGGATGCCGCCGCGCTTGCCGAAGGACGGATCGCGCTCGACGAAGCCGCGCTTGAAGCCCAACGCGCTGCGGACGAGGCGCTCGACCATGAAAGCCCGGTTGAGGAACTCTTCCAGGACCAGCTGCGCTGTGCCGACCTGGTCGTGCTCAACAAGGCTGATCTTGTGGCTGCCGACCTGCTCGAAACCGTTCGGAAGAAAATCGCCGCGGACGTGCGCCAGGCGGTCCACATCGTCTCTTCGGAAAAGGGAACGCTGCCGATCGAGGTGCTGCTCGGCCGCGGGTCCGCTGCCGAGGACGACATGGACGGTCGCCATGAACACCACCACCATCACCACGATGACCATGACGACGACCATCATCATGAGGGCGACCATGATCATCACCATCATGACCACCATCACCACGACGATTTCGAAAGTCATGTTCTGGAAGTCGGTTCCTTCGACAGCCTAAAGGATGCCGAGGCGAAGGTCCTGGAGGCGATGGCCCTGAAGGGCGTGCTCCGGATCAAGGGCGCCGTGCGCATCGAGGGCAAGGCGGCGCCGGCCATGGTCCAGGCCGTCGGCCCGCGTGTCGAAACCTGGTTCGCGGCGGGGGCGGAAAGTGCCGGCCGGCTGGTGGTGATCGGCCTCAAGGGCCTCGATCTCGACGCGACACGTGGGCTGCTCGGTCAGGTGAGTGAAGCTGCCTGATCGCGGCCACCGGATACCGACAGACGCTTGAGACCAACAAGAAGGCACTGAATGCACATTCTCGCCAGCCAGACGCGCCGGATCGATGACGGTGGAGACGCGGTCGATCTCGGCCAGTCGCCCGCGGACATCCTGTTCCTGTCTGCAGCAGACACGGAGCTGGGCAGTTTTGCCGCCGCCCGCAAGCAACTGGGAGAACGCGCGGCAAGCCTCAGGCTCGCCAACCTGATGGCGCTGTCTCATCCCTATTCGGTCGATCTTTATGCCGAACAGACCATGCGCGGCTCAAAGCTTGTGATCCTGCGCATTCTCGGCGGAGTCGAGTACTGGCGCTACGGACTGGAGCGGTTCGAGGAAGAGGCACGGGCCAGCGGCGTTGAGCTGATCGTCCTGCCGGGCGATGACAAGTGGGACGAGGAGCTTACGGCCCGCTCGACCCGCAGCACAGAGGAAGTCCATCGTTTCTGGCGGTATTGCGTCGAGGGCGGCGCGGAAAACTATGCCAATGCGCTGCTCTACGCGGCTTTCCTGCTGAACGGGGACGAGGAACCGGCCCATCCGGTCCCGCTGCCGCGAGCCGGGATTTATCGGCCCGGGCAACCCGCACCGGATCTTGCCGCACTGACCAAAGGCTGGCCCGATCCCTCACGGCCGGTCGCCGCCATCACCTTCTACCGGGCTCTGGTCCAGGGCGCCCAGACGGCTCCTGTCGATGCGCTGGTAAAGGCGCTTGACGCGGCGGGTGTCAATGCGTTGCCGGTCTATGTTTCCAGTCTCAAGGAGGCCGAATCCATTGCCGTCCTGGACGGCCTGTTTGACGGCGCCAGGCCGGACGTGATTTTAAACGGCACGGCCTTTGCCGTGTCGAAGGCGGGCGTCGCCCATCAGCCGACGCCGCTTGACCGGCCCGGCAAGCCGGTTCTGCAGGTGGTGTTTTCCTCGTCCTCCAAGGAAGGCTGGGAAGACAGCGACCAGGGCCTGTCGATCCGTGATCTCGCCATGCATGTCGTGCTGCCGGAGATCGACGGCAGGCTGCTGACCCGGGCGGTTTCCTTCAAGGAAGAGGGGGGCTACGACGAGTCGACCCAGTCGACCCCGGTTGCCTTCACACCGGTTCCTGACCGGATCCAATTCGTTGCAAACCTGGCTGCTGGCTGGGCGAAACTCGGCCGGACACCCGCCAAGGACAAGAAAACCGCGCTGATCCTGGCCAATTATCCGAACCGGGACGGGCGCCTTGCCAATGGTGTCGGTCTCGACACGCCGGCCTCCTGCGTCAACGTGCTGAAGGCGATGGCCCGGGAGGGGTATGATGCCGGCGGGGCGCCGGACACATCCGCCGGGCTGATGGAACACCTGACTTCAGGTGTCACCAATGCCCGGGATGACCGCGCTATACGCCAGCGCTTCCAGTCGTTCGGGATGAGTGACTACAAGGAAGCATTTGCCAGGCTGCCGGAGGACGTGCAGAGCGCCGTCATCGAACGATGGGGCCGTCCCGAAGACGACCCCCATGTCACGGACGGTGCGTTCCGCCTGGCACTTCACCGGTTCGGCAACCAGGTGGTCGGCATCCAGCCGGCGCGCGGCTACAACATCGATCCGAAGGACACCTACCACGACCCGGCGCTGGTGCCGCCGCATCATTATTTCGCGTTTTATGCCTGGCTTCGCGGAACACTCGGTGTCGATGCGGTCATCCATCTCGGAAAACACGGCAATCTGGAATGGCTTCCCGGCAAGGCGCTGGCCTTGTCCGAAAGCTGTTTCCCCGAAGCCGTGCTCGGTCCGGTGCCGAACATCTATCCCTTCATCGTCAACGACCCGGGCGAGGGCGCCCAGGCGAAGCGGCGCACGGCCGCCGTCATTGTCGACCACCTGACCCCGCCGCTGGCGCGCGCCGAGAGCCACGGCGTTGCCGGTGAACTGGAAACCCTGCTCGACGAATACTATCTGGCGAGCGGTGTCGATCCCCGGCGGCTCAAGGCCCTGACACGTGATATCCTCGACGTCGCCGCCCGAAACGGGCTGGACAGGGACATCGGCCTTACCGACGACATGGACGAGGAAACCCGCCTGGCGCGTCTCGACGCCCATTTGTGCGACCTCAAGGAACTCCAGATCCGCGATGGCCTGCACATCCTGGGCGACAGTCCGGACGGCGATCTCCTGACCGATCTGCTGGCCGCGCTTGCCCGTGTGCCGCGCGGAAGCTCACCCGGGCAGCAAAGCCTGCAGCGGGTCATTGCCGCAGATCTCGGATTTGACGGCTTTGATCCGCTCGATTGCGATTTTTCAGCGGCCTGGGCGGGTGACAGACCTGAAATCCTGCAGTCAGTCAGCGAGGCACCGTGGCGATCCAACGGTGACACGGTCGAGCGGATCGAACTGCTGGCACATGACCTGATTGCCGGAACACGAGAGGTGCCGGAAGAGTGGCAGGCCGTTACGGCCGTTCTCGATGAAATCCGGGACACGTTGCGCCCGGCGGTGACCGGATCGGGGCCGGCGGAAACGGAAGCGGTGCTGACGGCTCTCAAGGGCGGTTTCGTCGCACCGGGACCGTCCGGTGCGCCGTCACGCGGCCGGCCCGATGTCCTGCCGACGGGCAGGAACTTCTATTCCGTGGATGTGCGCGCGGTCCCGACCGAGACCGCGTGGCGGCTCGGCTGGCAATCTGCCGCGCTTGTTGCAGACCGCTATTTCCAGGAGGAAGGCGAATGGCCGACGGCCCTCGTGCTGACCTGCTGGGGCACGGCCAACATGCGCACCGGCGGCGACGACATTGCCCAGGCTCTGGCCTTGATCGGTGCAAAACCTGTTTGGGAACAGGGCTCGGGCCGGGTAACCGGCTTTGAAATCCTGAAACTGTCCGAGCTCGGCCGTCCGCGCATCGATGTCACCTTGCGGGTCTCCGGGTTCTTCCGCGATGCCTTCCCGCACCAGATGGACCTGTTCGACAGCGCCGTCCGGGCCGTCGGCGCGCTGGATGAGCCGGACGACGCCAATCCGGTCGCAGCGCGCATGCGCCAGGAAACCGCAAGATTGCTGGCCGATGGCCTTGAACCGCAGGAAGCTTCCCGACGTGCCGGATACCGGGTGTTCGGGTCGAAGCCGGGGGCCTATGGCGCCGGCCTGCAGGCCCTGATCGACGAGGGTATCTGGCAAGAGCGCGGTGATTTCGCCGACACCTTCCTGACGTGGGGCGGCTATGCCTATGGCGGGGGTGCCGAGGGGACCGGTGCGCGCGGTGATCTGGAAAGCCGGCTGCGCGCGGTCGACGCGGTCCTGCACAACCAGGACAACCGCGAACACGACCTGCTCGACAGTGACGACTACTACCAGTTCGAGGGCGGTCTGGCGGCGACCGTCGAGAGCCTGAAGGGCGAGGCGCCCAAGGTCTATCACAACGATCATTCAAGGCCCGAGCGCCCCGTGGTGCGCAGCCTTTCGGAGGAAATCGGCCGTGTGGTTCGTGGCCGGGCCGCCAATCCGAAATGGATCAACGGTGTCATGCGCCATGGTTACAAGGGTGCGTTCGAAATGGTGGCGACGCTCGATTACCTGTTTGCCTTTGCCGCGACCACGCGCGCCGTCGGCGACCATCATTTCGATCAGCTTTACGAGGCCTATCTGGACAATACGGAGGTTCTGGAGTTCCTCAGGGACGCCAATCCGGCGGGCCTCAACGAGATGCTGGCCCGGTTCCAGGAAGCAATCGACCGCGGGCTCTGGACGCCGCGGCGCAATTCGACACATGCTGCACTCAGCGAATTGAGAACAACACGAGAAGGGACGGACGCATCGTGACCGCCGACAAGGACAAGCCGGAACTTTCCGAAGAGGAACTGAACGCACGCCACGCGGAAAAAATGCGCAAGAAAAAGGCTGCGCGCGACAAGATCATGGCCACCAAGACCATCGAGAAGGGCTTGCTGATCGTCCATACCGGCAAGGGCAAGGGCAAGTCGACGGCAGGGTTCGGCATGGTGTTCCGTTCGCTCGGCCACGGCCACAAGGTCGGCGTGGTGCAATTCGTCAAGGGCCGGATCGAGACCGGCGAACGCATGGCGCTTGAACGTTTCTCCGATCTGGTGACCATCAAGCGCATGGGCGAGGGCTTTACCTGGGAAACCCAGGACCGCCAGCGCGACATCGACGCCGCCCAGGAGGCCTGGGAAGCGGCGAAGCAGATGATCACCTCCGGCGACTACCGCCTGATCCTGTGCGATGAGCTCAATATCGTGCTGCGCTACGACTATCTGGATATTGCCGAGGTGGTGGACTTCCTGAAGAACGAGAAACCGGACGATGTCCATGTCGTCATCACCGGCCGCAATGCCAAGGATGAACTCATCGACATTGCCGATCTCGTCACAGACATGACCCAGATCAAGCACCCGTTCCGCTCCGGCGTGAAGCCGCAGGAAGGCATCGAGTTTTAAGACGTGTCCGAACCTTCCGGGAAACGCGCGGCCGCGATCATGGTGCAGGGGACCGGCTCCAATGTCGGCAAGAGCCTGATCGTCGCCGGTCTTTGCCGCCTTTTTGCCAACCGGGGCCTGAAGGTTCGCCCGTTCAAGCCTCAGAACATGTCGAACAATGCCGCGGTGACCGCCGACGGCGGTGAGATCGGCCGCGCGCAGGCGCTGCAGGCGATGGGCTGCCGGGTGCCGCTCAGCGTGCACATGAACCCGGTGCTTTTAAAACCGGAAACGGACACCGGCGCCCAGGTGATTGTCCAGGGTAAGCGCTTCGGTACCATGCGTGCGCGGGAATACGGAAAACAGAAATCCGAATTATTACCAAAGGTTCTGGAAAGTTTTTCAATCAATGCATCAGGTGCGGATCTGGTGATTGTCGAAGGTGCCGGAAGTCCGGCGGAGATCAATCTGCGTGCCGGCGACATCGCCAATATGGGCTTTGCCGAGGCGGCGGACCTGCCGGTGATCCTGTGCGCGGATATCGACCGGGGCGGCGTCATCGCTTCCGTCGTCGGCACCCATGCGGTGCTGGAAGAGGCGGAGCGTCACCGTATCAAGGGCTTTTTCATCAACCGGTTCCGCGGCGACCCGAGCCCTTTCGATGATGGAATGCGCGAAATTGAAGCGCGTACGAACTGGCGTGGCCTCGGAGTCGTGCCCTGGTTTGCAGATGCGGCAAAACTGCCGGCCGAGGATGCGCTCGGCCTCGCCGACGGCTTCGGCGACGGCGGCATGAAGATTGCCGTTCCGGTGATTTCCCGGATCGCCAATTTCGACGATCTCGACCCCCTGCGCCTGGAACCGGGTGTGACGCTCGAACTGGTCCAGCCGGGGACACCGCTTCCCGGCGATGCCGATCTTGTTCTGCTGCCGGGATCCAAGTCGACCATCGGCGACCTCGCATTTTTCCGCGCGCAGGGCTGGGACATCGACCTGAAGGCGCATCACCGCCGCGGCGGTCATATCCTGGGTGTCTGTGGCGGCTACCAGATGCTCGGCCGGTCCATCTCCGATCCGGACGGCATCGAGGGAGCGCCCGGAACGGTAGAAGGCCTCGGATACCTCAATGTGGAAACGGTGCTGACGGCGGAAAAATCGACGGTTGCGGCAAGCGGAACCCACGTTGCCAGCGGCGCGCCTGTATCAGGCTATGAAATCCATGTCGGCCGCACGGACGGTCCGGATTGTGCCCGGCCGCTCATGCGTCTCGCCGGTGACCGGCCAGACGGCGCGGTCTCTGGTGACCGGCGCGTGGCGGGAACCTACATGCACGGCCTCTTCACCGGCGATGCCTTCCGGGACGCTTATCTGAGCGGATTTGGAGCAGGCTCAAGTCTTTCCTATGACCGCGACATCGACCGGATCCTGGACGATCTGGCGGCGCATCTGGAACGGGTGATGGATGTGGAAACTGTCCTGAAAATCGCCGGCGATCGTGAACCCTGACGTCTGGCTTCTGGCTTCTCGCTTCTCGCTTCGAATTAAAGGCTGGTCAGGACACCAAGGCCTGTGACCAGAAGCGCCTGCAGGCCATAAGCCCCCAACAGAATCCGCAAGGCCCTCGAAATATCCAGCGCCCGGGCGTCTTTCCGCCCGGAGGCGTTCAGGTACCGGTCATTGACCGTGTAGCCGGGATAGATGCGGGGGCCGGCGAGGGCAAGGCCAAGTGCGCCGGCCATAGCCGCTTCCGGCCAGCCGGCATTGGGCGAACGGTGCTTGCGGGCATCGGCAAGGATGCAGGCAAGGCTCTTGCGCGGGGACCCTCCGGCGAGCGGCGCGCTGATCGCGATCAGCAGTCCTGCGAGGCGCGAGGCGGGCAGGTTGACGAGGTCGTCGAACCGGGCCGAGGCCCAGCCGAAATCGGCATAGACCTCGTTTTTGTGACCGATCATGCTGTCGGCGGTGTTGACCGCCTTGTAGGCGATCAGTCCCGGCAGGCCCAGAAGCGCGAACCAGACCAACGGCGCGACGATGCCGTCGGAATAGTTTTCGGCGCAGGATTCGATCGCCGCCCGTGACACACCGGCTTCATCGAGCTGCTTGGGATCCCGGCCGACAATCATCGAAACCGCCCTGCGGCCTCCCTCCAGTCCCTCCGTCAACAAGCCATCCCGAACGGCGGCCACGTGACGGTAAAGGCTGTTCTGAGCCAGGAACACGGCGGCGATCAGGACGATCAGGATATTGCCAAATGGCAGCAGGCCTGCGACCGCCTGAATGCCGGCGCCGAAAAGAACCGCGGCTGCGACCAGGGCCATCAGCGTCAGAACACCACCGAGTTTGCATGTGCCCGGAGCATAGTCGGTCTTGTTGAAGACTCGGTCGAACAGGGCAATCAGCTTGCCGATCCACACAACCGGGTGCGGCAAGCGCTGCCACAGCCAGTCGGGATCACCGATCAGGACATCGACGATCAGGGCGGCGAGCAGCAACCAGAGCGCATGTTCATAAAGGATCATGGATTCTGGCTAGAGCTCCTTTTGGGCATCCGCAAGCGCTTCCGACAGGCGTTCCAGTTTGTCCGCGCCGCCGGGCAGTCCAAGGCGCATCCAGGTCGGGGCATAGTCAAAGACACGTGTCCAGATCCTGCGGCGGGCGAGGGCCTCGTGCAGACCTTTCGCGTTCCTGAGACCTGCAAGGGCATAAAGCGGCGTGCCACCGAAGACACTGAGACCGTGCTGGGAGAGCGTCAGCGTCAGGTCTGCCATTTCATCGACGAGCTGCCGGGTCATGGCCTCCTGCCACGAGCTGTCCTTCAGGGCCGCTGTGCCAATCTCCAGCGCCGGACCGCTGAGACACCAGCTTTCGAGAACCCCGGACAGCCGTGACGTGGCTTCCTTCGGTCCGGCCAGAAAGCCCAGTCTCAGGCCGGCCAGTCCGAAAAACTTGCCGAAGGACCTGAGCACGAGAACATTCTCGCCTCCCAGATGCGGCAGAATGCTGGCACCCGGAACGACATCGGCGAAGGCCTCGTCCAGCACCAGATAGCCGCCACGCTCCGTCAGCGTCCGGGCGATTTCAAGAAGGCTCTTGACGTCGACCAGCTGCCCGTCCGGATTGTTCGGATTGACCAGCAGCACGATCCGGGCGTCCGCGGGCAGGGCATAAATGCTGGAGAGTTCGACCGGTTCACGGCCTTCGCGCGCCCACACCTTCTTGTGGCTCGAATAGGTTGGAGAGGCGATGGCGACCGGACCATCAGGCAGCAGGTTCGGCAGCAGCGACAGCAGGATCTGCGTGCCCGGCGCGGCCACGAGGCCGAGTTGGTCCGGAACGCGGTAAGTCTGCCGTGCGGCGGCAACAAGCCGTTCCAGCGCGGACTTTGCCGGCAAGGCTGTCCAGGTTGAAAGCGGAAGACTGGCGGGCAGGGGATAGCTGTAGGGATTGATGCCGGTCGACAGGTCGAGCCAGTCCCCCGGCTCACCGCCGAAGCGTTCCATGGCGACGCTCAGATCCCCACCGTGTTCCATCGGGCTTGCCTCGTTCTTTCTTTGCTATGCGCATGAATCAGAAAGGCTTTGTAGCCGTCAGAGACCATGAAAGTACAGGCGGAACGCGACATGCGGTGCCGCAAGTCCGTCGCTTGCGGCAATCGTCTTCGAAAGACAAGGCTAACGGCCCGGCCTGTAACCAGAACGGGACCTCTGCGGATCGGCAACCCGGACCACATTGACAGCGGCATGAGCTGCGCTAAAAAGAACAAAAGAAGAACATGTAGACATTGGAGCAGCACGTGACCGACCGCAGACGAAAACCCCCATCTCCGGATATCGACCGTGAAGTTCTCCTGGAACGGTTGGCACTCGCGCGTCATGCGCTGATTGACGCCCAGCGCGGCCTCCGGCCGAAATCGGGCCTTGCCCGGTCAGCGGCGGCGGTGATTGCAGAGATCGACGAATTTGCCTTTGTGCTGACCGGTGTCGAGGGGCATTTCCATTCGCGGGCGCACGGAACGCCGCCCAGACGATCAGGATTACCCGACTAGCTGTGACGGGGACGCTTCCGGATCAGAGACCGGCCAGTGTTTCCTCGATCAGGTGATCGACAATCGCGACCAGCCTGTCGTCCGGCAGGTGACTGTCTTCGGGAAAGTCGCCCGCGAGCGCCAGTTGCTTGTCCGCAGAGGTGCCGCGCGCGGCGATATCGCGCAGATGGGCGATGTCCGCTTCACAGCCGAAATGCTTGGCGTCCGGGGTGACCAGCTCGATGATCTCCTCGACGAGATCCCGAAACGGCGCGGTTTCATTCTGTCCGAAATCGATCAGGTGCGCTTCTGTTCCATGTCTTTGCGCCTGCCACCGGTTCTCGGCGATGAGGAACCTGGAATATTGCCGCCAGCCCTGGTTCATGCACCGGAGACGATAGAGCATCCGGCACAGGCAGCGGAACAGGGCGGCGATCGCCACGGCATCGTCCAGACGCGGGCACACGTCGGTGATCCGCATTTCAAGCGTTGGAAACCGGTCGGAAGGACGCAGGTCCCACCAGATCTTGGTGGCATCCTCGATGACGCCGGCATGGGCCAGGATGTCCACCGTATGACGGTATTCGTAAAAGCTCTCGAAGCTCGGCGGCAGGCCGGTTCGGGGCAATTCGTTGAAGACGGCGAGGCGGTAGGACTTCAGTCCGGACTTGCGCCCGCGCCAGAAAGGCGACGAGGTGCTGAGCGCCAGCAGATGGGGCAGGAAATAGGCGAGCTGGTTGAAGAGCTCGATCCTGAGTTCCTCGTCTTCGATGCCGATATGAACATGCATGCCGCAAATCAGCAGGCGCTTGGCGACCACCTGCATCGACCGTGCGAGTTCGTTGTAGCGTTCCTTGTCGGTATGGGGCTGTTCCGTCCATTCCGCGAACGGGTGGGTCGAGGCGGCGAGCGGCGCAAGGTTATGGGCGGCGGCTTCCCGTGCGATCGTTTTGCGGAAGTAGCTGAGCTCCGCGCGCACTTCTGCCAGTGTCATGCAGACGGGCGTGCCGACCTCGATCTGGCAGCGCAGGAATTCGGGACTGACCCGGCCCTCGAGCGCGCTTTCACAGGCCTTGAACAATTCGGGTGGCGGAGAACTCGCCAGCAGGCGGGTCGTCTTGTCGACGAGAAGATACTCCTCTTCCACGCCGATGCTGAAACTTGGTTCTTTCATCCACGAAACATCCGGGATTCCTTTGCGGGTCGTCAAGGCAGGACAATTGCGGACGCGGGCGGCGGACGTTACCAGATATTGCCTGCCGCCGGCGTATAGGTGGCACCGATGACGGTGTTGGCCTGCAGGATATCGCACTGAAGAATCGTTGAAAATTTTGCGGTAGGCGCATTCGTCTCGCAGACGGCGGCCGACATGATCAACTTGCTGCTTGCCGAGAGTTCGACCGTGTCCTGGCCCTGGATCAGCACGCTTTTCGGTGCGCTTATGATCACGTCCTGATTCTGGAGCGAAATCATGCTTTCCAGTTCGGAAATCCTGGATTCCAGATCGTTGACACGCTCCCTGAGGGCCTCGATCAGGGCCTCGGTGTTGTCGCTTGGCGACACCAATTGGGGCGTCTTGCGTGGACGCGGTGGTCCGACACGTTTCATGGTTGATGTCGTGACGGGCTTCTTGGAAACCGGCGCCGTCGCTCCAGGTGTTTTCATGATCTTTCCCCGCGTTTTTCGGCTACGCCAAAACGCTAGCATGCCGCATGGGAAAGAGGTAGCCGCATCGCGCGCGACCGGGTGCCGGAAAGCCAAATGTCAGGAAAGTCTGGAGGCCCCGACCGGAATCGAACCGGTGTACACGGATTTGCAATCCGCTGCGTCACCACTCCGCCACAGGGCCCCAAGGTGGTGTGCCGCGCCTTATCGATCAGTTGCGCGATTTGGTCAAGTCCTGAATGCAGGGAGTTGATATTTTCCACCGTCTCCGATTTCAATAACCGGTGCCTGCAAATGGCCGGTGCAATTTTTCGCGGATTTCAGGGCCTGTCCGGAAGATCCGTAGATGCTGATACTTGTCACGGCGGCTTCGCATCGCTAATGAACGGTGCCAAGAGGTGCCGGGCAGCCGGCAAGTCAAAGTGAGGGCCGATATGACGGACTTTAGCCAGTCCCGCCGCAAGATGGTGGACAACCAGCTGCGCACCAATGATGTGACCGACCACCGCATTCTGGATGCCATGGAACTGGTTCCCCGCGAGCGTTTCGTACCGGCTTCAAAACGGGCGGTTGCGTATATCGACGAGGACCTGCCGGTCGGATCCGCTGATACCGGCCGCTTCCTGATGAAGCCTCACATCTTCGGCAAGCTGGTTCAGCTGGCGGAAATCCGCGAGAACGATGTCGTGCTCGTGGTCGGCGCCGGAACGGGCTACAGCGCGGCCGTGCTCTCGAACCTCGCGGCGTCGGTTGTCGCGCTTGAAGAAAATTCGGATCTGGCAAAAACCGCGACCGAAGTGCTCGTGGATCTCGGGATCGAAAACGCGGTGGTTGTCGAAGGTCCGCTCACGGGCGGCTATCCTTCGGAGGGTCCCTATGACGTCATCCTGGTCGATGGTGCGGTTGAGGTTCTTCCGGAAGCGCTGCTTGATCAGGTCAAGCCGGATGGACGCCTCGCTGTCGTCGAGGGCCAGGGCGGCGCCGGTGTCGCACGGCTCTACCAGAAATCGGGCGACGCGGTCAGCAGCCGGTTCGGATTCAATGCGTCCGTTGCACTTCTGCCGGGCTTTGCCAGGGAAGAAGCCTTCGTGTTTTGACAGGCGCTTGTGTCATGTTCCTTTGCAAGAGCCCGTCGCACTCCGGCGGGCTTTTTGATTTGTGGCAAGGCAACGTTCCGGCAACTTGTTGCCATTAAGCCGCACTCATGGAAATTCGGCCCATATCACCCTCAAAAGGTTGAAGAATAAAACCGGTCAGTTTACTCAACATGATCGTGTAGTCTGACCTGGAAGGAGTGTGGGGTGTCTGGTCGTTCAACGTTGAAAACGGTGGCCTTTGCAGTGGCCCTCATGGGGGGCGTATCCGCCGGAACGTTGACCGGGGCATTCTCGTCAGCGGCTCAAGCCGAAACCATCCGGGAATCGCTCGCACTTGCTTATGCGAACAATCCGACCCTGAATGCTGCCCGCGCCCAGCTGCGCGGCGTGGACGAAAACGTGCCGCAGGCGCTGTCGGGCTGGCGTCCTACGGTTTCGGCAGCCGCCTCTCTGGGACGGCTTGCGACCGGTTCGGACGCGAATATCGACTACAGGAACAACGCCTCGATCTCGCTGACGGTCAGCCAGACCCTGTTTCGCGGATTCAGAACCATCAATTCCACCCGGCAGGCTGAGGCAGTCGTGCGGGCGCAGCGCGAAAGCCTGATGTCCACGGAACAGGACACGCTGCTGGACGCATCCACGGCCTATGTCGATGTGATCCGTGATACGGCCCTGGTCTCGCTTCAGCGCAGCGATCTTGCCTTCCTCCAGGAACAGGTCCGTGCCGCCCGTGACCGGTTCGACGTCGGTGAAGGCACACGCACCGATGTGAGCCAGGCGGAAGCCCGTGCCGCGGAGGCGCGCGCCAGCCTCAACACGGCACTCGCGAACCTGAACACCAGCCGCGCGATCTACCGCCAGATCATCGGTATCGAGGCGCGCAGCCTGTCCGCTGACACGACCATCAGCCGGTTCGTGCCCAAATCCATCGATGAAGCCCTGCAACAGAGCGAGGCGAATCAGCCTTTGATCCGCCAGGCGCAGCATCTCGTCGATGCGGCGATGTTCAACATCAAGGCCATCGAGGGTGAGCTTCTGCCCACTGTGACCCTGGATGGCAGCGTCTCGCGATCCTGGAACCAGACAGCAGCCACGGACTACACGGACAACGCCCAGATCTTCGGCAATGTCAGCATTCCGATCTATCAGGGCGGCGGCGTTTCCTCACGCGTCCGCCAGGCCAAGGAAGAACTCGGCCAGACCCGGCTGCAGCTGGATGTCACGCGCGACCAGATCCGCGCCAACGTGATTTCCGCCTGGGGCAACTATCAGGCAGCGGAGGCGTCCATCGTCGCCGCACAGGCCGCCGTGGAAGCGCAGCAACTGGCGCTGGAAGGCGTGATCGAGGAACAACGCGTCGGCCAGCGCACGACCCTGGACGTGCTCGACGCGCAACGGGAACTGGTTACACAGCAATCCAATCTTGTGACGGCGCAGCGCAATCGCATCGTGGGGGGCTATCAGCTCGTTGCGGCGGTTGGACGGCTGGATGCGGAATCGCTCGGCCTGAACGTCGCCCGGTACAATCCCCGGCAGCATTACAAGGCCGTCCGCGACAAATGGATCGGTCTGCGCACGCCGGATGGCCGGTAAGAAACCGGTAACTTAATGCCTTCACGATAGGCGCAGAAGCTTGGCCAGCCTTGTCATTTGCTGGCCTGCCGTGACGTTGACTGCGGGCGCAGACGCGCAAAATGAGCCTGAATCTCCACATTGAGGCGGCAAATTCCGACTTAAAAGGGGAAAAGGCGTTGGTAAGGACCGCGCTTGCTTTGCGCGTATCATACGGACCCGCATAATTTCGGTTAACGAATCATTCAGACTGCACTGAGTGTTCCTTTGCGTAGCCGAAGTACGGGGGAAGTCATGGCACAGGCGAAAAAGGCTGAAGAGCCGTCGATGGAGGAAATCCTCGCATCGATCCGCCGCATCATATCCGATGAGGACTCCCAGGGAGCCGACGCGGAAGACGCCAGCACAGGCGAGAAAGTAGAAACACCAGCAAAAGAAGAGGCGGCGGACGATATGGGCGATGCCTCCGAAATGTCCCAGGACGATCTCGACAAGCTGTTCGACATGGCCGGCGATGACGAGGAAATTGAAACGGAAGACGACGAAAGCGCTGACGATATGGCTGCGGCCATGGCGGCCGATGCCGAGGCGGATGAATCCGAGGATGTCCTGGAACTGACCGAGGAACTGGCTGTTCCGGAAGAGTCGATGGATATCGTCGAAGGCATGGCCGAAGACCTTGAAGGCGACGCCGGCGACATTTCTTTCTCCGAAGCACCCGAACCGGAGCCGGAACCGGTATTCGAGCCGGAACCGGCCATGTCTTCCATGCCGATCCCGGACGATCTTCCGGACATGACGGCCGAGACACCGCTGACCTCACCGGAAACCGGACAGGCGGTTCATGCCGCGCTCGACAATTTTACCGACATGTTCATCGGGTCCCAGGCGCAGACCGTCGAGGAACTGGTCAAGGACATGCTGCGGCCGATGCTGAAAGCCTGGCTGGACAAGAACCTGCCGCCGATGGTGGAGGAGATGGTCAAGCGCGAGGTCCAGCGGGTCATTCGCCGGCGCTGATTTCCACCTCGGCGATACAGTCAGTCAGGGGGTGCCAGATGGCATCCCCTGAACTTGTTTTGGGCAATGCGCGAGCAAAGGTCCTGCCATTCGCAGGAATCGCAGGCTTCCCGGATTTTTGAAGCGGCAAAGGCGTGTCGCAGCTTTTCGGTAGTGTCCGCGTCAAGAACAAGACAGTTGACGCCCGTCAGGGGGTGTCCAAGGAGCCTGCCCAGGGCCTCAAGCGCCTGTGCGTCCCTTGAACGCACACTGTCGTTGTGACAATGGCAATTCGCTTCCTGCAGCATGGGCTGGCAGATCTCGTCCGGCCCGTCGACGATGCGGATGTCTTCGCCGGCATTCAGCCGGTCGATCACGGTGCCGTAGTTGGCGACAAAGTCCGGTGTATAGCCCTTGCCGAGATAGGTCAGCATGCACAGCAGATGATGCGGGCGGATGGAAACGGTCATGCGTCGCTTATGACAGCATTCGCCGGAGAACCCAAGCGGCGTGCCGGCGAGTTGTGTTTTCCCGGCACCAGCCATGGCAAAGGGCACGAATTCGCCGTTCTTGCCGGTTGACTTGCGCAAGCGCTTCCGATTTACACGGTGCTTCACGCAATTCGACAATATTCCTCCCATTGAGTGACCCTGATGCTGGAAAAGACCTACGATGCGGCCAGCGTTGAGCCGCGGATATACGAAACCTGGGAAAAGGCGGAGGCCTTCAAGGCCGGAGCTGGCGCCAAGGACGGCGCGCCTGCCTTTTCCATCGTAATTCCGCCGCCGAATGTAACGGGCTCGCTGCATATGGGCCACGCGCTGAACAACACGCTCCAGGACATCCTTGTCCGCTGGAAGCGCATGCAGGGATTTGACGTTCTCTGGCAACCGGGCACGGACCACGCCGGCATCGCCACCCAGATGGTCGTCGAGCGCGAGCTGATGGAACACCAGCAGCCTGGCCGCCGCGAAATGGGGCGTGAGTCCTTTGTCGAGCGGGTCTGGGAACAGAAGCGCAAGTCCGAAGGCACCATCCTCGGCCAGCTGAAGCGCCTGGGAGCCTCCTGCGACTGGAGCCGGACCGAGTTCACCATGTCGCCGAACCTGTCCGACGCGGTCCTCAAGGTCTTTGTCGATCTTTACAACGAGGGCCTGATCTACCGGTCCAAGCGGCTCGTCAACTGGGATCCGAAATTCGAGACGGCGATTTCCGACCTCGAGGTCGAGAACATCGAGACCGACGGCCACATGTGGCATTTCAAGTATCCGCTGGCCGGCGGCGAAACCTACGAATATGTCGAGAAGGACGAGGACGGGAACATCACCCTCCGCGAGATCCGCGACTATATCTCCATCGCCACGACCCGTCCGGAAACCATGCTCGGTGACGGTGCGGTTGCCGTGCATCCGGGGGACGAGCGCTACCGGCCGATTGTCGGCAAGCTCTGTGAAATCCCGGTCGGGCCGAAGGAACAGCGCCGACTGATCCCGATCATCACGGACGAGTATCCGGATCCGGATTTCGGTTCCGGCGCCGTCAAGATCACCGGCGCGCACGACTTCAACGACTATGGCGTCGCGCAGCGCAACAAGATCCCGATGTACCGCCTGATGGACACCAAGGGCGCCATGCGCGCCGACGGTGAGCCATATGCCGTGGAAGCGGCCAAGGCACAGGCGATCATCGACGGTGCGCAGATGACGATCAACGAGATCGATGAGATCAACATCGTTCCCGATGACCTGCGTGGTCTCGACCGGTTCGAGGCGCGCAAGCGGGTCATCGACCAGATCACCGCGGAAGGCTTGGCTGTCACGGTGGCCTCCGATCACCCGGACATTGCCTGGATGAAGGGGCAGGCGCCTGAATGGAGCCCGCTCGGCAAGGCGATTGTCCGCCCGCTGGAAGAAGGTGCCGAAGCACCGGCCGAGTTGCCGCTGGTGGAATCCAAGAAGATCATGCAGCCGTTCGGTGACCGCTCCAAGGTCGTCATCGAACCGATGATGACGGACCAGTGGTTCGTCGATGCCAAGACCCTTGCCGGTCCCGCCCTGAAGGCTGTTCAGGACGGCGATACCAGGTTCGTTCCCGAAAACTGGGACAAGACCTATTACAACTGGCTGAACGACATCCAGCCCTGGTGCATCTCGCGCCAGCTCTGGTGGGGGCACCAGATCCCGGTCTGGTACGATGAGGACGGCAACGAATACTGCGCCCAGACCGAGGAAGAAGCCGTCGCGAAGGCCGGGGGCAAGGCGCTCACCAGGGACGAGGACGTGCTCGACACCTGGTTCTCCTCCGCGCTCTGGCCCTTCTCCACGCTCGGCTGGCCGCACAGGACGCCGGAACTGGAGCGGTATTACAAGACCGATGTCCTGATCACCGGCTTTGACATCATCTTCTTCTGGGTCGCCCGGATGATGATGCAGGGTCTGCATTTCATGGACGAGGTCCCGTTCCACACGGTCTATATCAACTCGATCGTGGTCGACAAGAACGGGAAGAAGATGTCGAAATCGCTCGGCAATGTTCTCGACCCGCTCGAACTGTTCGACACGTTCGGGGCCGACGCCACCCGTTTCGCGCTGGCGAGCCAGGAGGTCCAGTCCCGCCGGACGCTTCGCATGTCCGACCAGGCGGCCGAGGGTGGTCAGCGCTTCGCAACCAAGATCTGGAATGCGGCAAAATTCATTGAAATGAACGAATGCGCCCGCGTCGACGGTTTCGATCCGGCTGCCGCGAAGCACACGTTGAACCGTTGGATCGCAACCGAGACGGGCCGTTGCATCAGGGAAGTCACGACCGCCCTGGAGGACTTCCGCTTCAATGACGCTGCCAACGCGGTCTACAGATTCACCTGGAACACTTTCTGTGACTGGTTCCTGGAACTGGCCAAGCCGATCTTCAACGGCAACGACGAAGCCGCGAATGCCGAGACCCGTGCAACGGCATCCTGGGCGCTGGACGAGATCCTGAAGGTTCTCCACCCGATCATGCCGTTCCTGACCGAGGAACTCTGGGAGCGTCTCGGAAAGACAGGCGAACTGCTGATGCTGAGCGCATGGCCGGAAGCCAGAGTGGAAGACGACGCCGCGGCAGCGGAAATCAACTGGCTGGTATCGCTGATTTCCGAGATCCGCTCGGTGCGCGCGGAGATGAACGTTCCGGCCGGCGCCAAGGTGTCCATTGTCATCACGGGCGCCAATGAAGATACCGTGACAAGGCTGAAAACCCACGAATCCGCCATCATGCGTCTGGCGCGCGCGGAGACGGTCGATCTCGCCGACGCCGCCCCACGCGGCTCGGCGCAGATCATTGTCGGCGAAGCGACGGTCTGCCTGCCCCTGGCCGGCGTGATCGATCTGGGAGCGGAGACCGCACGCCTCAAGAAAGAAGCCGCCAAGCTGGATGGTGAGATCACCAAGATCGAGAAAAAGCTGTCAAATCCGAAATTTCTCGACAAGGCCCCGGACGAGATTGTCGAGGGTGAACGGGAAAAGGTCACGGAGGCCAGGGAAAAGCTGGAAAAGGTTCAGATCGCGCAAAAGCGTCTGGAAGAAATCGGTTAAAACCGATCAAGCGGCCCGGGAATGCGGTTTTGTCTTTTCCGGGCCGCAATTCGGTGCTAGCGCGGCGCTCAGGAACCTCAGTATGCTAGGCACCAGGGAATCACTTCGAAGCTGATGGCTCACGTGTTTGAAACGATGAAAGCGGCAAAACGCGCCTGCAGGGTAATCGGATTTGCCGCGATTGCGGCCTCGATCCCGTCGCTGGCCCTTGCCGAGAAGATCGAGAATCCTGTCGCCGTCTTTTCCGGCCTGGACAAGATCACCGGACGTATCATTTCCTTCGACGTCTATATCGGCGAGACGGTTCAGTTCGGGGCTCTGCAGGTGACCCCGAGGGTCTGCCACACGCGGCCGCAAACGGAATCGCCGCTGACAACCGGTTTTGTCCAGGTTGACGAAATCACGCTCAACAATGAGGTCCGCAGGATCTTTTCCGGCTGGATGTACGCCGCCAGCCCCGGTTTGCATGCGGTTGAGCATCCCGTCTATGACATCTGGCTGACCAACTGCAAGCTTGCCTCCAAGGTGCCGCCGCCGGAGGACTATACCGGTCCTCCAATCAAGGGCGTTGTGGCCGATGGCGAGGATCCGCTGGCCGGCCCGGATGATGGTGTCGATGCGGGGCCGGGCGTTCCCCGGCCGAAACCGTTCCAGGGCTGACCTTGTGGGGCGGTCGCCGGTTTCAACGACTCAGCGTGTGAACCGGTCTTCAGAACAGGTCGCCAGCCCTGAAAACAGGTCGCTCGAGAGACGGAGCCCGGAGTTTTCGACCATCTTTCGAGACGCGGTATTGGACGCGGAAACCAGTTCGTAGACATGTGTTGCCGACAACGTGTCCAGTGCCGCCCTGGCCATGAGCGCGTTGACGATGCTGCCGAGCCCCTTGCCGCGATGATCGGGTGCAACGGCAACAAGCCCACCCCAGGCCCAGGCATGGTAGGGACTATGCGCGTTGTGGGGCAGGTAGGCATGGGCACAGGCCGCCAGGGCACCGTCAGTGTCGACAAGTCCGACATTGACCACCTTGCCGAACCGGCCGTTCAAAAATCCTGCGGAAAACGGGGCTATCCCCGCTGAGGCAATGAACTCCTGAAACAGCCTTGTGCGTGCCCCCTCGACACCGTCGAGGGGAGGCATCTCGTGGAAACCGGAGGGAAGTCCGCTTGAGAGAATGCCGGCGGTCGTGTTTGCGACGGCTTCGGCATCGCCGCAAAAAACATCCCAGGTGTCCACCCTGGCATCGGACCTCGCCATTTCCTCTTTCAACCGGCCCAGGTCGGATTTCGGCAGCAGGCGGAAACCGAAAATTCCATCTTCCTGCAGGTATTGCCGGATCGTGGGAAAGCCAAGGCGGTCGGGATCGTCAGACCCGAGCATGCGCGCGTTGTTGCAGGCACCGGGCGTGGACATTGTCCAGCCATACATGTCTTCCGCGCGTTTCTGGAGCGCAATCTGCTTTGGCGAACCGACGTATCCTGACATGCGCCCCCCGATTGGACATCTGCTGACGGAATTCAAAAGATGTGCTCCAGGCACAGGATGTCAACGGGTCAACCGTGCCGGATACCCAGGTGCGCGAAGTTCAAAACCGGTCTTGGTGTTGGCAAAGCCGAGTCGCTTGTAAAACCTGTGTGCCGCCGTGTTGTCGGCGCCGGAAAGCAGCATGATCTTGAAACAGCCTTCGTCGAAGGCCCGCTCGAGGGCTGTTTCCATGAGGCGGCGGCCTATCCCCAGGCCACGCCAGTTTTCATGGGTCACGACGTTTTCGACCAGCGCGTACGGAGCACAGCCGCGCGTCATGTTAGGAACAATCACAAGAGTACAGGAGGCCACCAGCCGTCTGTCTTTCTGCGCCAAGAGGATGGTGAGGCGGGGGTGTTGCATCATTTCCGCGAAAGTCTGCCGCTGCAATGCGTCCGCCGCCGGCAGGTCATCGGTGACGAGGTGGCGGTAGAGATCCCGAAGGCCTTCAAAATCGCCGGAACCGGCAGCCCTTATCGCCAGGTCATCCGTTGAATTGGTCATATGCCTACATAAAGCAAAAAAGGCCCGCCGGGTGGCGGGCCTTTCGGATCCGTCTGGTCAGTCGATATCGACGTAATCGGCAGGGGTCAGGCCGAGCCGCTTGTCGACATAGGTGCCGCAGCGCTCGATCAGGTCGTCCATGTCGTTCTCGAAGAAGTGGTTCGCGCCCGGAATGGTCTCGTGGTCGATGACGATGCCCTTCTGGGTTTTCAGCTTGTCGACCAGCGTCTGCACGTCCTTCTGCGGCACGACCTTGTCGTTGTCGCCGTGAACGATCAGGCCGGAAGACGGGCAGGGGGCCAGGAACGAGAAGTCGTGGAGGTTGGCGGGCGGCGCCACGGAAATGAAGCCTTCCACTTCCGGACGGCGCATCAGGAGCTGCATGCCGATCCAGGCACCGAACGAGAAGCCGGCAATCCAGCAGGCACGCGCGTCGGTATGGACGGTCTGCACCCAGTCAAGAGCCGCAGCCGCATCGGACAACTCGCCCTGGCCGTGATCGAAGGAGCCCTGGGAACGGCCGACGCCACGGAAATTGAACCGCAGAACGGCAAAACCGCGCCGGGCGAACATGTAATACATCTGGTAGACGATCTGGTTGTTCATCGTTCCGCCGAATTGCGGATGCAGATGCAGAACCAGCGCGATGGGCGCATTCCGTTTCTTGGCGGGATGGAACCGGCCCTCGAGCCGGCCGGCGGGACCGTTGAAGATCACCTCAGGCATGAAGAACTAAGTCCTTGTCATAATGTCGCGCAGGGAAACTGGCGCGTGAAATTAGGGTGCCGGTTACGTGGTTTCCCGTAAGTCTAAACTTGACTCTCAAGCTCCAAGTTTTTAGAACCCTGTTTAGAATTATTCGAAACTTCGCATCACCACCCAGAGGCAGTCCGGAAGGCAGCAATGCTCGGTTCGACCGGTTGGGGGTGTTATCGTCGTCACAGCGGAAAATTTCAAGGAATTTCGCACATGTGTCTGACAAACAAGCGAAATTTCGAGTCTGGATACAACAGCATCATGGGCCCGAGGTGTCATGCCGCGTCAGTCTGACCCGATCTATCTTGACCACAACGCCGGAGCACCGCTGCGTCCGGCAGTGCGCGAGATCATGATCGATGTCCTGGGTGATGCCGGAAATGCCTCTTCCGTTCACGGCCATGGCCGCAAGGCACGCGGCCGTATCGAGGCCGCGCGCGAGCAGGTTGCGCGTCTGTGCAAGGCAAGGACCCGTGCGGTGACCTTCGTGTCCGGCGGTACGGAAGCCAACATGACCGCATTGACGCCCGTCTGGCAGGACCAGGGAGCGCCGGTCTATCTCGACAAGCTGTTCCGCAGCGCGGTTGAACATCCCTCCGTCGTCACGGGGGGCCGTTTCGCCGCTGCGGACCAGGTTGTGCTTCCGGTCGACGAACAGGGGGCGGTGCGTCTGGAAGACCTGGAAGCGGCGGTGCGGGATGCGTCCCCGAGCCTGATTTCCGTGATGGCGGCCAACAATGAAACAGGCGTGATCCAGCCATTGGCGCGGATCGGTGAAATTGCAGGCAAGTATGGTCACTTTTTCCATGTAGATGCGGTGCAGGCCGCAGGCCGGATGGCGATTGACCTGGACGCATGGCAGGCAGATGTAGCGACCCTGTCGGCACACAAGTTCGGCGGTCCGCAAGGCATCGGCGCTGTTGTTGTCCGTTCCACGGCCAGGCTGCCATCTCCGCTGATGATCGGCGGTGGCCAGGAAAACTGGCGCCGTGGCGGCACGGAAAACGTGGCCGCGATTGCAGGCTTCGGTGTCGCGGGTACAGCTGCCCTTGAAGAGGCGTCCGACACGCGCCATCTGGAAGACTTGAAAGCCAGGCTTGAAACGGGACTGCGTGCCGTTTGTCCAGCGACCGTCATCTTCGGCGAGGGTGCAGACCGCCTGGCCAACACAAGCTGTTTTGCCGTTCCCGGAATTCCGGCGGAAACGGCATTGATCGCTTTCGATCTGGAGCGCGTATCCGTGTCGTCCGGGTCGGCCTGTTCTTCCGGCAAGGTGTCCGTGTCCCACGTTCTGACCGCCATGGGGGGCGCCGAGGATCTCGCGCGTTGCGCCTTGCGTGTCAGCATGGGCTGGGACACGCGCGCAGAAGACATCGACAGGTTCCTCGAGCTCTGGCCGGGGATCGTTGACAGGCTCAATCCGCAGGCACGCCACCAGGCGGCTTGACCAGGAGAATTCGGCGGTGCGTCCGCCAGCAACAGGCAGGCGAGGGCTGCTCCCTGCAACAGGATATGAAATGCGGGCACGGGGCCCGCTGAATGGAGGCAAGGTATGCCAGCTGTACAGGAAACCATCGACACGGTGAAAGCCATCGATGTTGACCAGTATAAATACGGCTTCGTAACGGACATCGAATCGGAAAAAGGCGCCAAGGGTCTTTCCGAGGAGACGGTGCGGTTTTTGTCGGCAAAGAAGAACGAACCGGAATGGATGACGGAGTGGCGGCTTGATGCCCTGCGCCGTTTCCAGCAGATGGTAGAGCCGAGCTGGGCACGTGTTTCCTATCCGAAGATCGACTTCGACGACCTTTATTACTGGGCCTCGCCGAAATCCGTCGAAGGCCCGAAAAGCCTTGATGAAGTCGACCCGGAACTGCTGGCGACCTACGCGAAACTCGGCATTCCACTGGCGGAGCAGGAAATCCTGGCCGGTGTCGAACCGAAGAACCGGGTTGCCGTCGATGCCGTCTTCGACTCGGTCTCCGTGGTCACCACCTTCAAGGAAGAGCTGAAGAAGGCCGGCGTCATCTTCTGCTCCATCTCGGAAGCGCTCCGCGAATATCCGGACCTGGTGAAGAAGTATCTCGGCTCGGTCGTGCCGGTCACCGACAACTTCTACGCAACGCTCAATTCGGCGGTCTTCTCCGACGGATCCTTCGTCTACATTCCCGAGGGCGTGCGCTGCCCGATGGAACTGTCGACCTATTTCCGCATCAACGAGCAGAACACCGGCCAGTTCGAGCGCACGCTGATCATCGCCGACAAGGGTTCCTACGTTTCCTACCTGGAAGGCTGTACCGCTCCGCAGCGCGACGAGAACCAGCTGCACGCGGCCGTGGTCGAACTGATCGCGCTGGACGATGCCGAGATCAAGTATTCCACCGTCCAGAACTGGTTCCCGGGCGACAAGGACGGCAAGGGCGGCATCTACAACTTCGTCACCAAGCGCGGCGACTGCCGCGGCAAGAACTCCAAGATCTCCTGGACCCAGGTCGAGACCGGTTCCGCGATCACCTGGAAATACCCGTCCTGCATCCTGCGGGGCGACAATTCCCGCGGCGAGTTCTATTCCATCGCCGTTTCCAACGGCCACCAGCAGATCGACAGCGGCACCAAGATGATCCACCTGGGCAAGAACACGTCCAGCCGGGTGATCTCCAAGGGCATCTCCGCCGGCAAGTCGGAAAACACCTATCGCGGCCTGATCTCCGCGCACCGCAAGGCATCGAACGCCCGCAACTTCACCCAGTGCGATTCGCTGCTGATCGGCCAGGAATGTGGTGCCCACACGGTGCCTTACATCGAGAGCAAGAACGCCTCGGCCCAGTTCGAGCACGAGGCGACCACCTCGAAGATCTCGGACGACCAGATGTTCTACTGCCTGCAGCGCGGCCTGTCGGAAGAAGAAGCCGTGGCGCTGATCGTCAACGGCTTTGTCAAGGACGTGATCCAGCAGCTGCCGATGGAATTCGCCGTCGAGGCCCAGAAGCTGATCTCGATCAGCCTGGAAGGCTCCGTGGGCTGAGGCCCTGACGCAATTTGAATTTGATTTGGGCCGCGAGGTCCGCTGAATGACGAGGAAATATCTCAATGCTTGAGATCAAGAACCTGCATGCCCGCATCGCGGAAGACGAAACCGAGATCCTGCGCGGCGTCAACCTGACCGTCAATGCCGGCGAAGTCCATGCCATCATGGGCCCGAACGGCTCCGGCAAGTCGACCCTGTCCTATATCCTGGCCGGCAAGGACGACTATGAAGTCACCGAGGGCGAGGTGCTTTTCAACGGCGAGAACATGCTGGAGATGGAACCGGACGAACGTGCCGCCGCCGGCATGTTCCTGGCCTTCCAGTACCCGATCGAGATCCCGGGCGTTGCCACTATGGAATTCCTGAAGACGGCAATGAACGCGCAGCGCAAGGCCCGTGGCGAGGACACGCTGTCGATTCCGGACTTCATGAAGCGCGTCAAGGCGGCTGCCAGCCACTTGAACGTCTCCATGGACATGCTCAAGCGTCCGCTCAATGTCGGCTTCTCCGGCGGTGAAAAGAAGCGTGCGGAAATCCTGCAGATGTCGCTGCTGGAGCCGAAGCTCTGCGTGCTCGACGAGACCGATTCCGGCCTCGACATCGACGCCCTGCGCATCGTCTCCGAAGGCGTCAACAAGCTGCGCGGTCCGGACCGGGCGATGGTGGTGATCACCCACTACCAGCGCCTGCTCGACCACATTGTGCCGGATGTCGTGCATGTCCTGTCCAAGGGCCGCATCGTCAAGACCGGCGACAAGGACCTGGCGCTCGAGCTGGAAAAGAACGGCTACGCCGACTACATCGACACGGCCGCCTGAGGGAGCAACGCGACATGAACGCAAGCGTACCCATCAAACACACCCAGGCCGAAAGCGACCTGCTGGAGCGCTTTGATGCTTCAAAGGGGGCACTGTCCGGTTCGGTAGCCGTCTCGGCGCTCCGCGAGGCCGCGCTCGGCCAGATCCGTGATCGCGGTCTGCCGCATCGCCGCGTCGAGGAATACAAGTATTCCGATCTGCGCGCCTTCCTGAAATCCGCTGCTCCGCTGGCAGCCGCCGCCGACGCAGCCGTGGCCAAGGCGCTGCTGGACGGTCAGGACAGCTATGGCGACCTGGACCGGTACCGGATCGTCGTTGCCAATGGCACCTATATGGCGGAGCTGTCTGACACCGAGGCTCTCGCAGCCGAAGGCGTGACGCTGACCGCGTTGACCGACGCACTGAACGGTGAGAACGGTGCCCGGCTTCTGGCGTCGCCCAAGACCGGCCCGAATGATGGCGTGGTCGCACTCAACACGGCCTTCGTGCAGGGCGGTGTCGTGATCGAGGTCAAGGCGGAAGCCGAAATCTCCAAGCCGGTCGAACTGGTCCAGGTGGCAACGTCCGCCGGTGCCCAGGTGACCCGCAACAAGGTCTCTCTCGGCGAAGGTGCCAAACTGCGTCTTCTGGAGACCTTTGTCGGCGATACCGGCGAGGGTGAACTCAACACGGTTTTCGATTGCACGCTGGCCGACAAGGCAGCACTCGCTTCGACCCGACTGGTCGTCGGCAACGCCGCTGCGCCGCGCCTGTTCACCACCATCGCGACATTGGGGGCCGAGACAGAGTTCAAGACCCTGGGGTTCATTGCCGGTCCGCGCTTCACCCGGAACCAGCAATTCATCAACTTCACCGGCGAGAATTCCGAGGCCAAAATCTACGGCGTGACCATGGCAGGCGGAGACGCGCTGGCCGATCAGACCCTGATCGTCGACCATGCCGTGCCGCATTGCAACAGCCGGGAATTCTTCAAGACCGTGCTCGACGGACGTGCCCGTGGGGTCTATCAGGGCCGGATCAACGTCGCGCCGCATGCCCAGAAGACCGACGGCGAGATGATGACCCAGGCGCTGCTTCTGTCAGAAGAAGCGGAAATGGCCAACAAGCCGGAACTGGAGATCTTCGCCGATGACGTTCTGTGCGCCCATGGAGCGACCAGCGGACAGATCGACGAGGACCTGCTGTTCTACCTGCGCGCCCGCGGCATTCCAGAGGATGAAGCCCGGACCTTGCTGGTTCTGGCTTTCCTGTCCGAAGCAATTGAAGAATATGGCGAGGATGATGTGACCGAAGGCCTGGAAGCGCGCGTGCGCGACTGGCTTGCCGGCCACTGAAGACATCCGGACCTGGGTTAAAACGAGGAGTGCGCCGCATGACGGTCGCCACCGCAGAACAGACGACCGGCTCAGCCGGTTACGACGTCGAGGCCATCCGCGGGGATTTCCCGATCCTGGCGCGGGAGGTCTACGGCAAGCCGCTGGTCTATCTGGACAATGGCGCCTCCGCGCAGAAACCGCAGGCGGTCATCGACGCGGTGACCAAAGCGTATTCGCATGAATATGCCAATGTGCATCGCGGCCTGCATTTTCTCTCCAACACGGCCACGGACAACTACGAAGCGGCGCGCGAGAAGGTGCGCCGGTTCCTGAATGCCAAGTCGGTCGACGATGTGGTCTTCACCAAATCGACCACCGAAGCGATCAACCTTGTGTCCTATGGCCTCGGCCCGGACCATTTCGCCGATGGCGGCGAAATCGTGCTCTCCATCATGGAGCATCATTCCAACATCGTGCCCTGGCATTTTCACCGCGAACGCCATGGCGCCGCGCTGAAATGGGTCTACGTGCGCGAGGACGGGTCTTTTGACCTGGATGCCTTCGAGGACGCTCTCAGCGACAAGACCAAGCTCGTGGCGATCACGCACATGTCCAACGTCCTCGGCACGGTGGTGCCGGTCAAGGAAGTCTGCCGGATCGCGCATGAACGCGGCATTCCGGTGCTGGTCGATGGCAGCCAGGCGGCTGTCCATCTGCCGGTGGATGTGCAGGATCTCGATTGCGACTATTACGTCTTCACCGGGCACAAGGTCTACGGCCCGTCCGGAATCGGCGTCCTGTGGGGCAAGCCGGAGCGCCTGAAGGCATTGCGCCCGTTCAATGGCGGCGGCGAGATGATCCTCGATGTCACCGAGGACGTCGTCACCTACAATGATCCGCCGCATCGTTTCGAGGCCGGCACACCGCCGATCGTCCAGGCGATCGGACTGGGCGCGGCGCTCGACTACATGGAGGCGCTCGGTCGGGAGAACATTGCCAGGCACGAGGCCGACCTCAAGGACTATGCCCACCAGAAGCTGCGCGAAATCAATTCGCTGCGGATCTTCGGAGACGCGCCGGGCAAGGGCGCGATCGTGTCCTTCGAACTGGAGGGCGCCCACGCCCATGACGTGGCGACCATCATCGACCGGGCTGGAGTCGCGGTACGAGCCGGCACCCATTGTGCGCAGCCGCTCTTGGCAAGATACGGCGTGACCTCTACATGTCGGGCAAGTTTCGGGCTTTACAACACGCGTTCCGAGGTGGACGCTCTCTATGAAGCCCTGTTGAAAGCACAGAGCTTTTTCGGGTAAGGACGGACCCCATGGAAAACGCTACCACGATTGATACCGCAGCCGACGGCGAAGAGCTCCAGGCGGAAGTCTCCGCCAGGAGTGCGATTCCCGCCGATGAGCTGGACAGGCTGACCACCGACATCGTCGGGGCGCTGAAGACGGTCTACGATCCTGAGATCCCGTGCGATATCTATGAGCTCGGCCTGATCTACAAGGTCGATATCGAGGATGACCGGTCGATCAACATCGACATGACCCTGACAGCGCCCGGCTGCCCCGTGGCCGGTGAAATGCCGGGCTGGGTCGAAAACGCTGTCGCCTCCGTGGCCGGTGTCGGTCCGGTCAATGTCGACATGGTCTTCGATCCCCCCTGGACACCGGACCGGATGTCCGACGAAGCCAAGGTCGCGCTCAACTGGTATTGAGGCGAGGGGCTTTTTTCCGATAAGCTGAATAACCATATCAGCTTTGATACCCGGAACTGATTGAGGACAATATGGCTTCCGCCGGAAAATTCCAGGTCATGACCCTGACCGATGCCGCTGCAGACCGCGTGAAGGAACTTGTCGGCAATTCCGACAAGAATGCCGTCGGTTTGCGTGTCGGCATCAAGAAGGGCGGCTGCGCCGGCATGGAATACACCATGGACCTTGTCGAGGAGCCCAAGGCGGGCGACGACGTGATCGAAGACAAGGGCGCGAAGCTTTTTGTCGACCCGTCCGCGGTTCTGTTCCTTCTGGGAACGGAAATGGACTTTGAAGTCACCAAGTTCAGGTCCGGATTCGTTTTCAAGAATCCCAACGAAGTCTCGGCCTGCGGCTGCGGTGAATCCGTTTCTCTCCAGGCCGCGGACCTGAACGCCCTGGCGCGCTGACAGCGCCGCTTCCCGACTGTTCCAAAAGAGCGTTTTCATGACCCTGTTCGACCGGCTCAAGGCCGACGCGGCTCCGCAATGGGCCGACTATACCCGCCATGACTTTGTCGATCAGCTGGGCAGGGGCAGCCTGCCGATGGCGTGTTTCAGGCACTACCTCGTCCAGGACTACCTGTTTCTGATCCAGTTTGCGCGTGCCTATGCGCTCGGGGTGTACAAGAGCCACAGCGTCGCCGACATGCGTCTGTCGCTGGAGGGCGTGAAAGCCATTCTTGATGTCGAACTGGACCTGCACCTGGAATTGTGCGGCAACTGGGGCATGAACCGGTCGGCTATCGAAGACGCGCCGGAAGACACACCGACCATGGCCTATACGCGCTTTGTGCTCGATGCCGGAATGTCCGGCGATCTCCTGGATCTGCAGGCCGCCCTTGCGCCGTGTGTCATCGGTTACGCGGAAATCGGCGCACGCCTTGTCGCCGAGGGCCTTGATCGCGACGACAACCCCTACCGGAGATGGATCCGGGAATACGGCGGCGATACCTATCAGGAACTGGCGGCCGATTTTACCCGCTGGCTGGACAACACGGCGTCCCAGGTCCTGACGGAAAAACGGTATCCGCGCGTCCTGTCATTGTTTGAAAAGGCCTGCCGCCTGGAAAGTGATTTCTGGCAGATGGGCTTGAACGCAAAAAACTGAGCAGCGGTCCCGCGCAGCCATACCTCAATTTGTCTTGCATTTGCTTGTGCGGATGACGTATCAGGCGACGTTTTCCTGCCTCTGCGCAAGGGGCTGGTCCTTTTCCGTCTTGACCAGGTTTCGGCCCGCATTCTTGGCAAGATAGAGAGCCTCGTCAGCGCGAGCGACAATGCTGTGGGTGGTGTCGAGCTTGTCAAACGTGGCGACACCGACCGAGATGGTGACGCGACCGAGATTCTCACCGGTCGACCGTTTCACCAGTTCCTTGGACATGACGGCCGTACGGATGAGTTCGCCAATGGCCGCGGCATCTTCAAGGCTCGTATGGGGCAGGATGATCGCAAATTCCTCGCCGCCATAGCGACAGGCGATGTCCTGTGCCTTGATGTTCTGCTTGACCGCAAGAGCGACAAGCCTGAGTACCTGGTCACCGGTCTGGTGTCCGAAGGTGTCGTTGAATTTCTTGAAGTGATCGATATCGGTCATCAGCAGGGAGAAGCCGCGACCGCTCTCGATGGAATGATCAATCACCCGCTCGATTGAATTCTCGAAATGCTTCCGGTTGTTGAGCGTCGTGAGCTCGTCGGTCAGGCTTTCGTACCGAATGGCCTCCAGCGAGGACTGAAGGTTCTCGATATGCTTCTTGGATTCGAGCAACTGGCTTTCAAGCCTGCGATTGGAGGACACGGCATTTTGTGTCGATTTCACCAGATGCGTCACGTAAATCTGCAGCTTCTCCGGATCGGAAATGCTCTTGATCTTTTCGCCGGCCTGTTCCAGTGCCGTGCCGTAATCCGATGTGGCGTCGGCGCTCAGTTTGAGCGTATCGACCAGATCCTCGACTTCCTGTGACACCTTGGTGCCAACTTCGTCCAACCTGTCGCCCAGGCGTGTCGGAGACAGGAAACGCCCATAAAGCGTCAGCATTTCATCCGTGCTGATTCGGCCGTTCGTCTTGATGGTTTCGTTGACTGCCCGGTTCAGCCCCTGATTATAGCCGGCCGCATATGTGTACCAGAGTTCATAGGAACGCGGGTACGCCGGCAAGGTATTCTTCTTGATGTAGCTGATAGCGGACTCTCCATATTGGATCGTCCGCTTATGGTCGTCTTCATCCGCCATCAGGGTTCTCTCAACACACACTCGCAAGTCCGCCCCACACGGCTGCAAGATCTGTTTCTAAAACTCTGATGGAAGGTTTAAGGAGCCGTTAAGTCTACGCGGAAACCTTGAGACATTTTATGGTTATGAAGCCTTTTTGGGCCGTGGTTCGCGCAGCAGGAATGCCGGGATGTGTACACCTGCGCCGAAGGCAGGTTCCATTTTGTCGCTGCGGGACTTCTTCCCGGCGGATCTCTGTGGCAGGTTTGAAACTGGGCTGGGAACCGTCACGGGGTTGGTCTGCTCCTCGGGCGATGTGGTGTTGCTGCTTTCGCGGGACTTGCTCTGCGAACGGCGGCGAGACGCCGGTTTTGGCTGCTCTGCCTCGTTGTCGTTGCTGGATCGCGATGTCTTCGCGGTCTTGCCGCCACCCTTGCGGCGCGCCTTGCGCTCCTGGGCCGCAGCTTCGAAATCGATCGGATCACCGAGCCAATCAATGTTTTTCTTGATCAGGCTCTCGATTGCGTCCAGATATTTCTGGTCTTCTCCGGTCACCAGCGTGTAAGCGGTTCCCGAGCGACCGGCACGGCCGGTGCGGCCGATCCTGTGAACGTAGTCCTCGGCATTGATCGGCACGTCGAAATTGAACACGTGGCTGACTTCCGGAATATCAAGTCCACGCGCGGCGACATCGCTCGCCACCAACAGCTTGATATTTCCCTTCCGGAAATTGTCCAGCATCATCATGCGCGTGCGCTGGTCCATGTCGCCATGCAGCGCGCCGACATTGTATTCGTGCCGTTCAAGCGACCGGAACAGCGTCGTGACATCGCGCTTCCGGTTGCAGAACACGATCGCATTCTGAAGATCTTCCGCACCTTCGAGAAGTTCCCGCAGCGTGGCGCGCTTGTCATAATCCTTGGAAGGGCTGGCCTTCAGGTACAGAGCAACATTGTCCGCGGTCGATGACGTCGGTGCGACCTCGATACGGGCCGGGTTCTGCAAAAACGCTTCGGTAAGACGCTGAATTTCCGGCGGCATCGTGGCCGAGAAAAACAGGGTTTGGCGGGTGAAGGGGATCAGCTTGCAGATCCGCTCGATATCGGGAATGAACCCCATGTCGAGCATGCGGTCGGCTTCATCGATCACCAGGATTTCCACGCCCTGAAGCAGCAGCTTGCCACGCTCGAAATGGTCGAGCAGGCGTCCGGGCGTCGCAATGAGCACGTCGGTGCCCCGGTCGAGTTTCTTGTCCTGTTCGGAGAATGAAACACCGCCGATCAGCAAGGCGACATTGAGCTTGTGATTTGTGCCGTATTTCTCGAAATTTTCCTCGACCTGCGCGGCAAGTTCGCGGGTGGGCTCCAGGATGAGCGTCCGCGGCATGCGCGCCCTTGCGCGGCCTTTTTCAAGCAGCGTCAACATCGGCAGGGTGAAACTTGCGGTCTTGCCGGTTCCCGTCTGGGCGATGCCCAGTACGTCCCGGCGTTCCAGTACCTGGGGGATTGCTCCCGCCTGGATCGCTGTCGGATCTTTATAACCTGCTGCCTCAACTGCAGCGAGGACCTTCTCGCTAAGACCGAGAGTATCAAATGCCATGGAGCGTGTTGCCCGGATGTTGTGATTGTTCAATGGCGGCACCTATGGAACCACCGGTGCCAACGTGCGCACACCCTACATTCATGCGCTCAGGTGTCAATGCACCGTCGAGGTAAAATGGCAAGAAAATAGAGTATTTCTGCGTTTGATTTGCCATCTCAGTTAATATTGCGGCGACCGTGCTTTACGAAGTCGTTGTCGATTGCCAGCAGGTGACCTGCAATTTTGGCCCGGGCGGAAAAAACACTGGGGAATTTTTGTTGTGCGCAGGGCCGGCGACGAAATGCATTTCGATCAGGCCGTGAGTGCTTCCCGGGAATAGAGCACGGCGTAATCAGCGCGATAGCGCCGCTTGAGTTTCTGCACCAGAGCCGCGTCGCTGAAGGCGCGAAGCGTGGTCTGGGTGACAAAATTCGACAGGCGATAGGACACCGCCGGAAGCGGGCGGATGTTCAATGCGCTCTCGGCAAAGAACCTTGCCAGGGACTGTTCGAAATTTTCAAGCCTTAGAACCACATCAGCCGTCATCATCCCCTTGTAGGAGAGAGACGCCGTCTGGCTCCGGAACAGGTTGTCGGCTTCAAGGTCTGAGATGCCGGCCACCTGCGCAACGAATTCCCTGGGGGACATGTCCTTCGTGAAATGGCGTTCTTCGTAATAGGCGGGCAGTTCTTCCGAGTTCAGGATAATCCTGTCGTAACAATAGGCGAGCCGGTGCGCGGGATCCTGCACCCAGGCAACCACCTTCATTTCCGGATAACGTCGCTTGAGTTCGCGTGCCGTCAACAATTCCACGTCGCCGTGAAACAGAAGCCGTTCGGTGCCCGGAGACTGACAGGCGACGTGGCCGTTGTCCGGCAGCAGGTCTTCGGTTCCAGCAAGCCTGTGCAGAACGGGGCGCAGCAACTGGAACGCCGGTTCCGCGATGCGCGCATAGGCGATGCCGTGTTTGGGAAATGCCAGGAACACATGATTGCGCAGCGGACGGATCCGCTTGTCGAAAATGGAGTAGACCCGGTTTAACATTTTACTTTTCCGACCGGACGAGTTGAGCAATTCTAGTCTGAAGGAACCCCGACCCGCTGAAGGGATCAACTCTTTATAAACTACTCGTCAAAGTGGTCAAATATCAAGATCTTCCGCGAATTCGGCATTTTCCTGAATGAACCGGAAGCGCGCTTCGGGCTTGTTGCCCATCAGGCGCTCGACCGTATCGTTGGTGTCGGCGATTGCCTCCTCATCGACCACGACCTTCAGCATGGTCCGTTTGGACGGATCCATGGTCGTTTCCTTGAGCTGTGCCGGCAACATTTCGCCGAGGCCCTTGAACCGTCCGATCTCGACCTTTGACCTTCCCTTGAATACGCTGTCCAGAAGCTCGTCCTTGTGGGCATCATCCCGGGCATAGAGGGTTTTGCCTCCCTGGCTCAACCGGTAAAGCGGCGGCACGGCGAGGAAAAGGTGTCCGGTGCGGATCAGTTCGGGCATCTCCCGGTAGAAGAACGTGATCAGCAAAGACGCGATGTGCGCGCCGTCAACATCGGCATCGGTCATGATGACGATTTTCTCGTAACGCAGGTCGCTGTCCTTGTACTGAGACCGCGTGCCGCAGCCGAGCGCCTGGATCAGGTCGGCCAGCTGCTGGTTGGCAACGAGCTTGTCCCGGCCCGCATTGGCAACGTTGAGGATCTTGCCGCGCAAAGGCAGGACAGCCTGGTTGGACCGGTTACGTGCCTGCTTTGCGGATCCGCCGGCCGAGTCGCCCTCGACGATGAACAGTTCGGTGCCATCCGCCTGGTTGGCGGAACAATCCGCGAGCTTGCCCGGCAGGCGCAGCTTGCGGACGGCGGTCTTGCGGGCAACGTCCTTTTCCTGGCGACGGCGCAGGCGTTCGTCGGCGCGGTCGATCACCCACTCCAGCAACTTGTTTGCCTGGTTGGGGGACGCCGTCAGCCAGTGGTCGAAGGCATCCCGCACCGCTGCTTCCGTGATGCGCGTCGCTTCGTTGGTTGCCAGCTTGTCCTTGGTCTGGCCGACGAATTCCGGTTCGCGGATGAACACAGACAACATCCCGCCTGCGGATGTCATGACGTCGTCACCGGTGATGATGGCGGCCTTCTTGTTGTTGGTGAGTTCGCCATAGGCCTTCAGGCCGCGCAACAGGGCATAGCGGAAGCCGGCTTCGTGGGTGCCGCCCTCCGGGGTCGGGACGGTGTTACAGTAGGAATTGACAAAGCCGTCACCGGCGAACCAGCTAACGGCCCATTCCACCGATCCGTGTTTGCCTGCATTGTCGGTGCGGCCGGAAAAGACTTCGTCGACGACACGGCGTTCGCTCTTGAGCCGTTCCCCGAGAAAGTCACGCAGCCCACCGGGGAAATGGAAAACGGCTTCTGCCGGCGTTTCGTCCTTTTCCGGAATAAGGTCCGGATCGCAGTGCCAGCGAATTTCGACACCGCCGAAAAGATAGGCCTTCGAACGGGCCATCTTGAGCAGGCGGCCAGGTTTGAAGCTGGCGCCTTTGCCGAAGATCTGCTCATCCGGCTTGAACCGGACCTGGGTGCCGCGCCGGTTCTGCGTGTCACCGACCAGTTCAAGCCCGCCTTGCGGGTGCCCGCGCCGGAAAACCTGACGGTATAGCTTGCGGCTGCGCGCCACCTCGACCACGAGTTCCTCGGACAGCGCATTGACCACGGAAACACCGACGCCATGCAGGCCGCCTGAAGTCTCGTAGACCTTGCTGTCGAACTTTCCGCCCGCATGCAGGGTGGTCATGATCACCTCGAGGGCCGACTTGTCCTTGAACTTCGGATGCGGGTCGACGGGAATGCCGCGGCCATTGTCCGTGATCGTGAGAAATCCGTCGCCGGTCAGGCAGACGTCGATCCAGGTCGCATGGCCGGCAACCGCCTCGTCCATGGAATTGTCGATGACTTCGGCGAAAAGGTGGTGCAACGCCTTTTCATCCGTGCCGCCGATATACATGCCCGGACGGCGCCGGACCGGTTCGAGGCCTTCCAGAACCTCGATGTCGGCGGCCGAGTAATCCTCCGAAACGGCGACGGGTGCGACCGGACGTGCTTTTTGCGGCATGGGAGCGGGTGGGTCTTCTGAAAGGGGCGCGGAGACCGCCGCATTGCCAGCAAACAAATCGTCTTTTGCACTCATTCCGTATCGCCTGATGGGTGTGTGATCACAGTTGTCGAACGTTCAGCGCCGTTACCTACACCGAATCACCGACAAGTTTGAAGGACAAAGATAGAACGGCAAAGGCTTTTGGCCAGAAGCCCCCGTTTTCAACAGCCCGGCACCCGTTTTTGAGGTGCTGGCAACACATCATCAACCCCCATGTGCTGAGATGCCTTCGAGCGACGACGGCAGGGGACGGGATTGTGCCAATTCAGCAACACTTGACGACAGAGTCACCTGTAGCGTGGCGAATGCCTGCTGTTGCCCATGTTCGGCCATTTTTCACGGCCACCCGTGGTTTATGTTCAAGAAACGGTCGAGATGAAAGGATCCTGCAGATCGGCAGGATGCAAGCTTTGGAGCCGGAATTGTCTTAATTGAGCGCAATGTGGCCCAACTTAAGACGAATTGATTGGCCATCTTGTGCCTTAGCGGAAAGAGGGCGCCCCGAAGACGCGGTCTGACCGGGTGTCGAGAATACAAATGCGCATCGCGCGGACAAAAAACAAGAGAGTCCGTCGGAAGGAAAAGCCGTTTCCGATGGTAAATTGTGTGACTGGGATGCAAAAGAACAGCACAATGCTTCAACGCCTGGGAAAAGCCGGGACTGTGCTCGGCGCGTTGATCTTCATTGGATTGGCCGGGCCCGCGGTGGCCTTTGACGGCCAACCCGCTGCACCGAACAGGTCGATTGGTCCGGAGGACCTGTCGCCGACCGAAGCCTTGCGTGCGGGCGCACGTCAATATTATTCCGGAGACAAGGCCGCTGCGCTCAGCTCGCTGCAATATGCGGCTGAAAACGGACAGCCCATGGCTGCCTGGAAGCTCGGTGAGATGTACGCGAAGGGCGACGGTGTCCAGGAAGACGACCTCAAGGCTTTCGAATATTACAGCCAGATTGTGCGCGAACATGGCGAAGACCGGCCTGATGCTCCGGATGCGCCTTTTGTGGCCAGCGCCTTTGTGGCACTCGGGTCCTATTACCTGAACGGCATTGATGGCGCGGTTCCGAAAAGCGAAACGCGCGCCCGACAGATCTTTACCCATGCAGCGTCCTATTTCGGGGACGCGGACGCCCAGTATGAACTTGGCCGGATGTATCAGGACAGCAATCACCGCATGGCGGTGCGCTGGTACAATCTCGCGGCCCTGAAGGGGCATGTCGGGGCACAGGCCCGGCTCGGGGAAACCCTCTATGCGCTGGGAACGTCGGACAAGAAAAAGGCGCGTGGCCTGATGTGGATGACGATTGCGCGTCAGCAGGTCCAGGGGTCGGATGCCGCCTGGATCAACGCCATGCACGAGCAGTATTTCGCGGTCTCGCCGGAACCCGTGCGTCAGATGGCGCGCTCCCTCGCTGACGGCTGGCTGCAGCAGAATCGGCCGGACGTTCTGACGGCGCAGGTGCCATCGCAGTAGTTGGTGAAACGCGTTACCCTTTTACCCTCGCAAGTTTGTTTCACACGGAAAAGACGCGTCACGAAGGGCGGGAGAGGGCGTTCCCGGACGCCGGCTGCATGCTTTCGGGCGGAAATGGAGACGCCTTGAACGGACCGAGGCGCCGTTCCCGCATCGATAGTGGACAAGGCGCGCTGCTGAATTTCCAGGACGTGTTGTTGAGAACCATGGCGCAAGTTGCCATGCGCATGCCGTCCGACCCTTTCAGGCAAATGGACTCACCCAAGCCGTAATCCTGACCCTTGTACCGGCAGGTGCAGGAGACGTTTTGAGCTTGCGCGGCCGCACTGCCCATAATGAGGCCAGCGAACACAACCAGCTGAAAAACATTTCGCAAGGATGCAAGAGGCCGGAATTCGGCGCATTTGCGATGTGCCGTCAGACGAGGTCCGCAAGTTGCGCGCGCGGACAATAGGCGCCGGTGCGTTATCCCATGACCGTGAAAGCTTACCATGACGGCAAGCAACCGCAAGTCCGGTGGCTGCGCGTGTCCGGCGCCGATTTATGTCAGGCGGCCAGTTGCACCCATACGGGCACATGATCGGAGGGTTTTTCCCAGCCGCGCACATGCTTGTCGATGCCGCAGCCTTCCATTTTGTCGGTAGCCTGCGGTGACAGGAGAATGTGATCGATCCGGATGCCGTTGTTCTTTTGCCAGGCGCCGGCCTGATAGTCCCAGAATGTGTAGGTGTCGGGGGCCTCCGTCGTTGCGCGGACGGCTTCGGTCAGGCCGAGGTGGGTGAGGGCGCGGAAACGTTGACGGCTTTCGGGCTGAAACAGGGCATCGTCACGCCAGTTGTCAGGGTTCCTCGCATCGACCGGATCGGGAATGACGTTATAGTCGCCCAGCAGGAGGAACGGGGTTTCCTCGGCAAGGCGCTGCTCGGCATGGGCGATCAGGCGGTCCATCCAGCCGAGCTTGTAGGGAAACTTTTCCGTTCCAAGAGGATTGCCGTTGGGCAGATAAAGGCAACCGAAGCGGAGTGCGCCGCGTTCGGCGGAAACACTTGCCTCGATATACCGGGCCTGTTCATCCTCGTCATTGCCGGGAAGACCGCGCAGAACGTCCTCGAGAGGCAACTTGGAGAGGAGGGCGACGCCGTTGAAGCCCTTCTGTCCGTGGGTCTCGACATTGTAGCCGAGATCCTCGAACACTGACCGCGGGAAGTTCTCGTCCACCGACTTGATTTCCTGAAGGCAGGCGATATCCGGCGCGGCTTCTTTCAGCCACTGTTGCACCACCTCGATGCGAGCCTTGATGCCGTTGATGTTCCAGGTCGCGATTTTCATGACGGTTGCCTCGGTTAGCAGGAAAGTGCCGGGGCAACCGGCCGGGAGAGGGAAAAAAAGAACTCAGATCGTGAAGCTGGTGCCGCAGCCGCATCCGGCAACCGCGTTGGGGTTGTTGATCTGGAAGGACTGGCCGATGAGGTCGTCGACAAAATCGATCTCGGATCCGCCCATATACTGAAGAGACACCGCATCGATCAGCACGGTCGCGCCCGGCTTTTCAATCACAAGATCGTCGTCCTCGCTGGCATCGACCACGTCATATTTATACTGCAGTCCGGAACAACCGCCGCCCTCGACGCTGACCCGCAGCATGCTGCCAGAGGGTTCTTTCGACAAAATGGCGGCAATGCGCTTGGCAGCGCGGTCGCTGACTGTTACTCGATTTTCAAGTGTTTCGGTCATGTTCAGCCGACTCGCTCATCTCCCGTCCAGGCGGGAACCGTTAAACCTGATTTGTTCAGATAAGTATGTTTTGCAACCGCCCGCGTCAATGCTGGCCGACTGGTCGCAGGGGCGACGGACACGGGAAACGCCAACATGGATGGCAGGTGAGATGAACGCGGATATCGGATTTGGCGCACAGGCACGGGCTGTATACGCGGAAAATCCCGTTGAGAGCAGAGGACGCCTTTTTCCGGAGCCTGAAAGTCCGACTCGGACACCGTTTCAGCGGGACAGGGACCGGATCATCCATTCTTCGGCGTTCCGTCGGCTGAAGCACAAGACCCAGGTATTCGTCTATCACGAAGGCGACCATTTCAGGACGCGGCTGACCCACACGATCGAAGTGTCCCAGATTGCACGGTCGCTTGCCCGCGCGCTGCGCCTTGACGAGGACCTTGCCGAATGTCTCGCACTGTCACACGATCTCGGCCATACGCCCTTCGGTCACGAAGGGGAAGACGTGATGCATGACTGCATGGCCCCTTTCGGCGGGTTCGATCACAACGCCCAGTCGCTCAGGGTCGTCACGCATCTGGAGCAGCGCTACGCGGAATTCGATGGGTTGAACCTTGCCTGGGAAACATTGGAGGGCCTCGTCAAGCACAACGGACCGCTCGTTGACGCTGACGGCCTACCGCTCGGCAAGTTCAGGGGCAGCCAGCTGCCGTTCGCAATCCGGGACTACGCCACCCGTCAGGACCTGCTGCTGGACACATGGCCTGGCGCAGAGGCGCAGGCCGCCGCGATCGCGGACGATATCGCCTATGACGCGCACGATCTGGATGACGGTATGAGGGCCGGTCTCATCGACATCGAAGATATGCGGGAGGTGCCCTTCCTTGCCGACATCTTGAGCGAAGTGGATCGCAAGTATCCCGGGCTCGAAGAAAGCCGGCGCATCCATGAAATCGTGCGGCGTTCCATCACCCGCATGGTGGAAGATGTCATCCGGCACGCCATCGGGAACCTGGAGGAACTGGCGCCGAAATCCGCCCATGACATCCGAATGGCCGGGCGCTGCCTGGTCGGGTTTTCGCCCGAAATGTCAACGGCGGAAAAGGAAGTGAAGCGGTTCCTGTTCGCGAGGGTCTATCGTCATGAAGACGTTCTCGCGGTCCGCCGCTTGGTGGCAAGGGTTGTGAGGGACCTGTTCGGGAAGTTCCTGAAAGAGCCTGACCTCATGCCCAAGCCATGGAATGTCGGTCTGGGCGCGTTGGATGAGGCGCAAATTGCGCGCAGGGTCTGTGACTATATTGCCGGCATGACGGACCGCTATGCCATTGAGGAACACCGCAGACTGTTTGACGACACTCCCGATTTAGGGTAGGCGCATGGGCAACTTTCTGGTCCCGTGGCGCCGGGGGAAGTCCCTCGCAGCGCACGGGAGCTTTGTGTTTGAATAGCCAAACCCGATCGGTGCTCGATGAATATCTTCGCGGACTTTACGCAGCGCGTTAAAAATATCCTTCAAGATCTTGATCTTAAAGACTCTGGCGGAAATGCTCCCGACCTTTCACGCGTCGTTGTCGAAGCCCCGCGCGATCCGGCCCATGGGGATCTGGCCACCAACGCGGCAATGGTTCTGGCGAAGCCGCTCGGCGTGAAGCCCAGGGACCTTGCCGAAAAGCTGGCGGCTCGCCTGAATGAAGACGGGGACATCACCGAAACAACGATTGCCGGGCCGGGTTTCATCAACATGCGCGTGGCGCCGGCCGTCTGGCAAAGGGTTGTGCTGGCCGTGCTGGAGCAGGGCGCCGAATTCGGTTCGATCAAGCAGAGCCCTGCGCCCAGGGTCAACGTCGAATATGTGTCCGCCAACCCGACTGGTCCGATGCATGTCGGGCACATCCGCGGAGCCGTTGTCGGCGACGCCCTGGCCAATCTGCTGGAATTCGCCGGCAACGAGGTGGTCAAGGAATATTACATCAACGATGCCGGGTCCCAGATCGATACGCTCGCCCGCAGTGCGTTCCTGAGATACAGGGAAGCACTTGGCGAAGACATCGGGGAAATCCCGTCGGGGCTCTATCCGGGCGACTACCTCAAACCGGTCGGCGCGCAGCTCAAGGCGGAATTCGGCGAGAGCCTGAAGGACAAGGACGAAACCGACTGGCTGCCGGTCGTCAAGGAGCGGGCCATCGCCGCCATGCTCGACCTGATCCGCGAGGATCTGGCCGCACTCGGCGTCAAGCATGAAGTGTTTTATTCGGAGAAAACGCTGCATGCGCGTGACGGCGCGAACGGCTCCAAGATCGACCACATGCTCGACACGCTCAGGGAAAAGGGCCTTGTCTACCAGGGCACGCTGCCGCCTCCCAAGGGACAGATGCCGGAAGACTGGGAAGACCGGGAACAGACCCTGTTCAAGGCCAGCGATTTTGGCGATGACACCGACCGTGCCCTGAAGAAGTCGGACGGGTCCTATACCTATTTTGCCGCCGACGTTGCCTATTTCCAGGACAAGTTCGAGCGTGGCTTCGACGAAACCATCTATGTGCTCGGCGCCGACCACGGCGGATATGCCAAGCGCCTGCAGGCGGTCGGCAAGGCCATTTCCGACGGAAAGACGGATGTCATCGTCAGGTTTTGCCAATTGGTGAAACTGATGCGCGACGGCGAGCCGGTCAAGATGTCCAAGCGGTCCGGTGATTTTATCACGTTGCGCGATGTCGTGGACGAGGTGGGAAGCGATGTCGTTCGTTACATGATGCTGTATCGCAAGAACGATGCCCCGCTCGACTTCGATTTCAAGAAGGTCACCGAGGAATCGAAGGACAATCCCGTCTATTACGTGCAGTACTGCCACGCGCGGCTTCGTTCCAACCTGCGCAAGGCGAAGGAAAAGTTCGCCGGGGAAGGATTCGAGGACACGGACCTGCAGGGCGCGGACCTGTCGCAGCTTTCCGACAGCGGAGAGATCGAGTTGATGGCCAAGCTGGCCGAGTGGCCCAAGACCGTCGCTGTTGCGGCCGAAACGCACGAACCGCACCGCGTTGCCTTTTATCTCTATGAACTAGCAACAGCGCTGAGCCGGCAATGGAACCGAGGCAAAGATCTGCCTCATTTACACTTTATTCAGTCCGGTAACTTGAAATTAACCCTAGCGCGTCTTGCTTTGGTTCGTGCAGTATCTTTGGTGCTTGTTTCAGGACTATCGATTCTCGGTGTGAATGCTCCTGAAGAAATGCGCTAGATTTTTCGTGGCTGCAAGAAACACAGTTTTGGTTTCCTAAAGGCCGAAGTGGACCGGTTTTCGTAAAGCTCATGTCACAAGACTACGAAACGAAAAGACCTGATTTGAGTGCCACCCGGGACGGGCCGGGCAACGGTTCACCTGCCGCGGAAGATCCGCTTGTGGAACTGGCGCGAATTGTCCACAAGAACAAGCAATCGGGGGCAAATGTGAGCAGTGGCCGCGTCGGCAGCACGGACTATTTCGCGGGATTGGAAGATGTCGCCGGAGATTCGGCGGAACCGGTTGGCGAACCCGCTCGCCGGGAGCCCGCCTTCACACCTGCACCGGTAGAAACCGCTCCGGCGGAAGCAAGGCTTGGCGATGATGCGCCGGAAACGTCTGTCACAGCGGCCGCACCGTCTGTCCAGCCTCTCGCAGAAAGCACAAGCGTCCTGAAGCCGGGCGGAGCGGGCAGGTCCTCGCATGTGTCATCCCTTTGGCCGGACATACAGACACCTGCAACCGAAATCGGGACGCGGGGAGAGGCGGCGGCCCCTGCCGGACCGAGCACGAACGAACCGGACCTATCAGCTGCAATCCGCGATGAGGTGTCGAGGACTTTCGAACCGGTTGCGGCCAACGACGCGACCGAACGGGCTCCCGAGCTTTCGGTTGACCTTGAACAGAACCTGACAGCTGAACTGGAAGACGAGTTGATCGGGGCCTTGCGTCAGTCGGTCGACGAAAACCAGCCGGCTGCGCCTGTCCCGGATGTGACGGTCGACGACGTTTTTACCCGGGACTTTAGCGAACCGGTCCGGGAGCAACCGTCCGTTTCGGCTCCTGCACCCTACCGGGTCGAACCGGAAACACCTTCAGAGAACGATCTTCGTTATGGCGTTTCGTCTCCCGCCGTGGAAAGTTTTGGCAGGGATACGTCGCCGGTCGGCCCGGTTATCTCTGCTCCGGACCGTTCGGCTGCGCCTGCTTCAGGTGCGATCCCTGTTGCATCGGCCCAGCCTGGAGACGGACATCCGGATCAACCGTTGGAACCGGCCCGGACTGCACCTGTGCAGCGTCCGAAAATTGACGAAAACGATCTCTTTGCAGCGTTGAACCCGGTACGGGAAAAGCCTGTTTCGAACCAGAGCCACATGCAGCCGGAGCAGACCGGCGACCCCGCAGGCATCGATGCCCTGTTTGCCGATCTGGATTTTCCGCCACCTGGAGATCGCAAGGCGGCTCCGGACGATACGCAAACTGCGGAAATCAGTGACCCATCTGGTGCTGCAGATATTGATGACATGACCTGGCCTGCAGCGGCCGCCGAAGTGCCGCGCACGGAGGAAGAGGAAACGCCTCCGCCGCCCGAGGGCTACGATCTCGACGCGGTTGCCCGGGCCATGCAGGAGAGCGACCCGAGCCTGACCGGGGCCGGTGTCTTGCCGCCACATTCGACCGCCGAGAAAAAGGCCGTTCCGCATGCCGGAAACAGGTCGCGTCGTGGCCTTTACGTCGCAGCCGGCGTCATGGGTGTCGCGGTGCTCGGCGCTGCGGGGTTCTTCCTGATCGACGGTGACGGGGTCGTTGTCCCCAGTGGTCCGCCTCCGGTGATCAGCGGGCTCCAGGAACCTCTGAAGATCTATCCGGAACAGAGCCAGGCACCGGCGGACAACCAGACTGCCAAGCTGGATTATTCCAGGGTCGATGGCTCGGGCACCTCCGGACCCGACAGGCTGGTCTTGCCTGAATCTCCGCAACCCGCCGAATTGCCGCCTGCACCCGCCGGCACCAGTGGCGGCGCCGATCTCGTGCCCGGCGCGCCCAAGCAGGTGCGGACCGTGATTGTCCGTCCCGACGGGAGTTTTGTAACGGAAGATGATCCTGCTCCGCCCGCGGCGAGCGCACCTTCTGCGCCTGTCACGGAGGCCCCTGCGCCGGCGAGCCCGGTTCCAGCGGCTCCGGCGCCGGCCACGGATACTGATGGGGCGCGTACAGTAACGACGACGCCTGTCGTGCCCGATGCGGGAAACCAGCAGCCAACCACTCCGGAGCCGGCTATAACCGAGACACCGGCTGTTGTGGCCGCGACCGAGGATCCGGCTGTCAGCGAACCGGCGCCTCCGGTGCCGACCGTTCTGCCACGCAAGAAACCGGAGGCGCCGGTCCGGGTCGCCAGCACGCCACCGGCCGCAACGGCTCCGGCAACGACGACCCGCAATGATGGGCCGTTGAACCTGACCCAGCAGCCGAGCGTGCCCGCGCAGACCGCTACGGGGGCGACCGGAACCATCGCATCGGGAACCTATATCGTTCAGGTGACGTCACAGCGATCGGCGGCCGCCGCCTCCGATGCTTATTCGGGCCTGCAACGTCGTTACCCGTCCATTCTCGGGAACCGCAACGCCGTAATCGTCTCTGCAAATGTCGAGGACCGCGGCGTGTTTTACCGGGCGCGGATTCCGACCACATCGCGCGACGAAGCCATATCGCTGTGTGAAAACCTCCAGGCCGCAGGTGGCGACTGTTTCGTCCGTCGGCAGCCCTGACATCCGCAAGTCCTGAAAAGGCCGTCGCCTCTCGGGCGGCGGTCCCGACGGCTACTCTGCGGCAACTGCCGGGCCTTCCTCTGGCAGTCCGGTGAGCAGGGGCGCCATCGACCGGTAGACGCAGGCGATCGCATCCATGGCGGTGCGTACGGCGGGTTCGCGTCGCAAATCCCTGTGAACAATGATGTGCTCTGCATTGGTCAGCTCTGCCAGCGGAGAGGTTAGCTGAACCAGATCCGGGTTCTGAACGCCCATGAACACCGGCAGCAGTGCCAATCCGGCGCCGGATGCCGTCATGTTCATCAAGGTGGTCATGGTGTTTGAACGCAACCGCGGTTGCGCGGGCAACCGGGTCTCCAGCCAGCGCATGTGCGATGGATACCAGAGATCGTCGGGGGCGAAGCCGAGCCACGAGCAGCACGTGTAGCGTTCCGCCGTGCGGGCGGCCGGGTTGTCCCTGACATAGGCCGCCGATCCATAGACGGCGTAGGCAAGATCGCCGATCTTCCTGGCAATCAGCGTGTCGGTTTCCGGCAGGCAGTTCCGGATTTGCAGTTCAATGCTGCGGGACTGGTGATTGACGTGCTGGTGGCTGGAAATCAATTCCAGTTCAACGCCGCCCAACAGGTTAGTCAATTCGGAAAACCGGTCGGTCAGCACACGCGCGCGAACCTCATCCACGGCAACCCTGACAACCTTCAGCGCCGAGCTCGGCAAGTCGGGCAGCACCCTTGCGGCCGCCTCGGCGTTTTTGCGCATGTCGTTCGCGAGCGGAATGAGACGCAGACCGGCCTCGGTCGGTTTCAGCCCGCTCGGCGTTCGATCGAACAGGCGGGCACCAATCCTGTCCTCGAAGGCCTTGAGCCTGCGGCTGAGTTGAGGCTGGCTGATATCCAGCGCCCGTGCGGCTCCGGAAAGGGAGCGCATGCGCGCGGCAGCATCGACCAGTTTCAGATCATCCCAATTCATGATGTTTCATATACCGAAATGCAGGAAAACCCGCAATGCTATGCGTATTTGCATGCCCCTCATGGGAATTTCCGGACTGCCGGCAGCCTCTTCAAGCTGTTATGAGGACCGTCCCCAAAGGAACCTTGCCTCATGAAAATCAACGCCGCACATCAAAAAACCGAGAACGTGGCATTGGCGCTTGTTCTCGCTCTTGCCGGGATGTCTGCCTTCACGCCGATATTCGCCGCAGGAAAGATTGCCGACGGCGTGCTGCCGGTTGCCGTGCTCGTGTGGCTGAGGTTCGTCGGCGGGGCCGTGACAATTCTGTCTGTTGCCGCGGTCCGACGCGTGCCCGTTTTCCTGCGGGCGAGCGCCCTGTGGAAGTTGCACCTCTTGCGCGCCTTTTGCGGTGTTGGGGGGCTCGGCTGTTCCATTTACGCCGCCAGCGTTTTGCCGCTGGCCGATGCGACGGCCATCGGCCTGATCAAGGGCATTTTCGCGATCGTCCTGGCCGGCCTGGTCCTGAAGGAGGTGGTCACCGGGCGCCACTGGGTCGCCGGCGGACTGTGCGCGCTTGGGGCCTATCTGGTCGTGCGCGCCGCAGAAAGCGGAACAGGTTACGGTGATCTTGCCGTTGCGGGTGTTGCTGCAGCCCTGATGGGCGCGTTGTTCATGGCCTGCGAGGCGCTGATCATGCGCTATGTCGCACAAAGGGAAGACACGATCACAATCCTCGCCTGCGTGAACCTGTTCGCGGCGGTCATCCTGACCGGGCCGGTGCTCTGGCTGATCGTTTCTCAGGAGATATCCTGGTCAGACCTCATGCTCTTTGCCTGGATGGGCCCGCTGGCGATCGTCGGACAGTCACTCAACCTGTCGGCCTACCGCCGCGCCGGAGCCGCGACCTTGGCGCCGGTTTACTATGGGTCAGTGATTTTTTCGGCACTTTTCGGATACGTCGTCTGGAGCGAAGTCCCGGCACCCATCGCCGTGGCGGGAGCGCTCCTGATCATCGCCGGCGGCGCTGTCCTGACCATTCCAAACCCGTTTCGCAGGACACGACGGACCTGTTGACTAACTGTCAGTCTTCGGACAGGAGCCGGTTGACGAGAAAGGGAAGGCTCTCGTCCAGCCGGTAATCGATGGACGAATGATTGTCCGGAAATTCCCTGTAAATATGCGCGACACCGGCCGCCTCCAGCTTTCCGTGCATGCGGCGCGCGCCGTAGACCAGGTTGTACTGGTCGACGTCGCCGCACTCGATCCACAGTCCCTTGAGGCTCTTGAGCGCGTCGACATGGTCGTCGACGATCCGTACCGGGTCCCAGGCAAGCCACGCATCCCAGCGTTCCTCGATGATTTCGCACGTCTGGGGGTCGACGGGCAGCCTGATGCCGCAGAACACATCGGGATCCGGGTCAGGGTCATAGGTCGCGGCCATGGCGAAGGTCATCAGGTCGTGAAGGGCGTTGCCGGGGTATTTCGGTCCTCGTTCGAAATCCTTGACGAAGGCCTCGATCGAACCTGCCTTCTCAATCGAGCGCAAGGCGCTCGGCATTTCCGGCAGGTAGCAGAGTTCGAATGCCATGTCGCCGGAATGACACGCGGCTGCCGACCAGATGTCGGAGTGTTGCATGGCATGTATGAGGGCGCCGTAGCCGCCGGAGGATTTGCCAAAGATGCCGCGTTTGCCGTTGCCGCCGCATTTGAAGCGGCTTTCCACATCTTCCAGCATCTCGGTGGTCAGCCATGTCGCCCAGGGACCCATCACGTCGCTGTCGACATACTGGTTGCCGCCGAGACGCGTGAAACAGTCCGGAAAGGCGACGACGACCGGCGGCAATTCGCCGTCATGAATGAGACGGTCCAGTCTTTCGGGGATATTTTCGCCGAAATTCTTCCAGTTGACATGTGCGGGGCCACCGGCCGTGAAACCGACGATGTCCACCAGGAGCGGCAGACCGCTGCCGTCATGACCGTGAGGCGTATAGACGACGATCTCGCGCGTTGCCGTGTCACCGAGCCGGTTGCGACCGAGTATTTCGGACCGGTGGGAGAACCTGTGCAGGCTTCCGGTGGGAATGTCGAGACGCGCACGCATGGAAGGCTCCGATCAGGTCTGGGTCTTGAGGCAATTAGAAAGCAAGTTCACAGCCCAGGCGCAAGTGTCCGGGTCTGACTTTCTTGACGGGTCACCACGTGGCGGCTAAGCCGGTTTCATGACCAAAGCCTTTGTCACCGGTTGTGCCGGACCGCGCCTGAGCGCAGACGAATTTTCCTTCATGAGGGCAGAAAGACCCTGGGGATTGATCCTGTTTGCCAGGAATATCGAAACTCCGGACCAGGTCGTCGACCTGACAAACACCTTCCGCGACGCCGTGGGCCGCGATGATGCGCCCGTTCTGGTCGACCAGGAGGGAGGCAGGGTCCAGAGGCTCAGACCGCCACAATGGCGCAAATACCCTGCGCCTGGGCTATATGGCGACCTTCATGACAGGGAACCCGATGCGGGGAAACGGGCAGCATGGCTGGGGGCACGCCTGATTGCGGAAGACTTGCGTTGCGTGGGAATCACCATTGATTGCCTGCCATGCCTTGATGTCCGGTTTCCCGATACGGTAGATGCCATCGGCGACCGTGCCTTCTCACAGAACCCGGACACGGTCGCCCAACTTGGGCAGGCCATGGTGGACGGTGCCCTTGCCGGTGGTGTGCTGCCGGTGATCAAGCACATTCCGGGCCACGGAAGGGCGCGCGTCGACAGCCATCTGGTGCTTCCGAGGGTCGAAGCAGACCATTCTTCTCTGGAAAGCGTGGATTTCCGCCCATTCAAGGCGCTTTCCCACGTGTCATTGGGGATGACAGCCCATATTGTATACGAAGGGATCGATGCGCAAACGGCATGCACCCAGAGCACGAAGGTCATCGGAGAGATCATAAGAGGCGAGATAGGCTTCGAGGGGTGCCTGATGAGCGATGATATCTCGATGAAGGCACTTGGCGGCGGTTTCGGGGAGCGGGCGCACAAGATCATCGAGGCCGGCTGCGACATTGTCCTGCACTGCAATGGCGACATGGCGGAAATGCGCGCTGTCGCCGCAGCCGTGCCTGAGCTGTCCGGCAAGGCAAAAAGCCGCTGCGACAGGGCGCTGCAAGGGTTGCAGACGCCGAATGGGGACTTTGACGGTCAGGCGGCCTGGGAGGAATTCCGGACCCTGACCGGTTGGCAAGGTGTTTGACCGGAGCGTTCATGAGCGAACTGGAAGGGAACAAACAGATCACCGAGGAAAGCTCCTTTGACCTGCTGACCTCGGTCAGTTCCATGGAGGACCGTACCAGCTCCGATCCGCAACTTGTTGTCGATGTGGAGGGGTTCGAGGGGCCTCTTGACCTGTTGCTCGGCCTGGCGCGGACCCAGAAGGTCGATCTGGCCCGGATATCCATTCTGGAACTTGTTGAACAATATCTTGAATTCGTGGCCGAGGCCCGTCGCATGCGCCTGGAACTGGCGGCGGATTACCTTGTCATGGCGGCTTGGCTGGCATTCCTCAAATCGAAGCTTCTCCTGCCCGAGCAAAGGGACGAGGACGAGCCGACGGGCGAGGAACTGGCCGCTGCGCTGGCGTTCAGGCTCCGCCGCCTGGAAGCAATGCGCGAGGTTTCCGAAAGACTGCTGGCTCGAAACAGGCAGGGCAGGGACGTGTTCCACCGTGGGGAGCCGGAAACCATGTCCGTGGAGCACAAGAGCATCTGGGAAGCATCCGTCTATGATCTCCTGTCGGCGTATGCGACCCAGAGACAACGCCAGTCGGTGACATCCGTCAGGGTGCTCAGGCGAACGGTCTGGTCTCTGCAGGAGGCACGCGAGCTTCTGACCAAACTGGTCGGGCGGGTGAGCGAGTGGGCCCCTTTGAACGCCTATCTCCGGGACTACCTTTACGACAACAAGGACTGGGCAACGATCGTTGCCAGCACATTTTCCGCAAGCCTGGAAATGGTACGCGAGGGCCAGGTCGAGATCCGGCAGGGTGAACCGTTCTCGCCGGTCTATATCCGCTCGATAGCCAAGGAGCAGGACCAGGGTGTCTGAGATGGATCTTTATGAAGACGTGCCGGATGAAATGCACGAACGCACCGCAGGAACGGACTTGTCGGGGCTGCGAATGGTCGAAGCCCTGTTGTTTGCCTCGGCCGATCCCCTGTCTCTTGAGGAACTGACCCTTCGGCTGCCGGACAACACGGATGTCCTGGGACTGCTGGAAGAACTGCAGCGGATGTATGCGCCGCGCGGCGTCAATCTGGTGCGGGTTGCGGGAAAATGGTGTTTCCGCACGGCGGAAGATCTGGCGTTTCTGATGCAGCGCAATGTCGAGGAGCAGCGCAAGCTGTCCCGTGCGGCGCTGGAGACCTTGGCGATCATTGCCTATCACCAGCCGGTGACCAGGGCTGAAATCGAGGAAATTCGCGGTGTGTCGACCTCGAAGGGTACCCTCGATGTCCTGCTGGAAACGACATGGATCCGGATGCGGGGCCGCCGGCGAACGCCGGGTCGGCCCGTCACCTATGGAACGACGGAGCAGTTCATGGTCCATTTCGGGCTGGACAGCATCAAGGATCTGCCCGGGCTGGAGGAGCTGAAAGGTGCCGGATTGCTCGACAGTGCCGTTCCGGCGTCCTTCCTTGTGCCGACACCAAATGACGACTCGGCATTGACGGAGGAGGAGGATCCTCTAGAAGACGGTTCTCTGTTTGACGAAGATGCGGACGATCCCGCCGGAGCCTGATGCCAGACCACGACAAGATGAGCAATTCCGATGGCTCCGGTCATCCGTTGCGCTGGGGCGCGCCGGGAACCGCCGGTGCGACGATCGCTGCCGGTCTCGTTTTTGAAAATGTTTCGCACGATTATGACGGCGTCGCATCCGTCCGGGATCTGAGTCTGTCGATTGCTCCCGGTGAGATCCTGTGCCTGCTCGGTCATTCGGGCTGCGGCAAGACAACGCTCATGCGCATTGCGGCGGGCGTTGAGCGGCAGAGGCGCGGCCGGGTGCTGATCAACGGCCGGAACATTGCCGACGACACCACCTTCCTTCCGCCGGAAAAGCGCGGTGTCGGCCTGATGTTTCAGGACTATGCCCTGTTTCCGCATATGAGCATTCTGTCCAATGTCATGTTCGGTCTGACCGGCATGCCGAAAAAGGAAGCGAGGGCGGCGGCGCTCAGCGCGCTCGGTCGCGTGGGTCTTGCAGATTATGCGGCGGACTATCCCCATGCCCTGTCCGGCGGCGAACAGCAGCGGGTCGCGCTGGCACGTGCGCTGGTTCCCCGGCCGGGAATTCTTTTGATGGACGAGCCCTTTTCCGGTCTCGACAAGCGCCTGCGAGACAATGTGCGCGACGAGACCCTGGCCGTGATCCGCGAAACGCGGGCCACATGCATCATAGTGACCCATGACCCGGAGGAGGCGATGCGCATGGGCGACCGGATCGCCCTGATGCGGCGCGGCAGGCTCTTGCAGCATGGCACCGCGGCCGACCTGTACAAGGAACCGGTCGACCTGTTCGCGGCACGGTTCTTCTCCGAACTGAACCAGCTTGAAGGTCTGGTCACGGGAGCCGGCGTTGAAACACCGGTCGGTGTGCTGGATGCCGCGGGTCTTGCGCCCGGTCAGCCGGTCGATGTCTGTGTCCGCCCCCAGGGCGTGATCGTGAACACGGCCGGGCTGTGTGGCGTACCGGGACGGGTTCGTTCCAAACGGTTTGTCGGAGAGGTCGATCTGCTCTCCATCGCAATCGACGGTCTCGACACGCCGCTGCAGGCGAGGGTGCGTGCCGGAAGCCCGTGGGAACGCGGAATGGACGTTGCGGTAACGACTGATCCGAAAGACGTGCTTGTTTTTCCGAGGCACGAGGCCCAGTTTTAGGTTAGAACGGCCCGTTCATCATTCCGGACGAAAGGTTCGAAATGATGATGTCAGGCATGTTGCAGGGAGGAAGCCCTTTTTGTTAGAAGGGCTCAACGGCTTTAAAGCCAATTATCAGGAGTTTGGCGTATGGGCATTAGTATCTGGCAGATCTTGATCATCGCAGTGGTGGTGGTTCTGCTGTTCGGACGTGGCAAGATTTCCGACCTCATGGGTGACGTTGCCAAGGGAATCAAGAGCTTCAAGAAGGGCATGGCCGAAGACGACACAGCCGACTCCGCGAAGACGATCGATCATCAGGCAAGCGAATCGGCACCGTCCGCAAAAGCTGAAGATCAGACCAAAGCGAGCTGATCTCAATCTGCATCGCGTCTCCTTAAGGGACGGAACATCACATGTTCGATATCGGCTGGACCGAACTCTTGGTGATCGCCTCGGTGGCGATCATCGTTGTGGGGCCAAAAGACCTGCCGCGCATGCTGCGCACGCTTGGGCAGACGATGGGAAAGATGCGGCGCATGTCGCGGGAATTCCAGTCGACCTTCAATGATGCCCTGCGCGAAGCGGAGCAGCAGGCCGACATTGCCGACATGAAGAAGCAGGTTGAAGATGTCGGCAACTTCAATCCTCTCGGCGATCTGAAGAAGTCGATCGAGGAGGATGGGGAAAAGAAGAAGGTCGTCGGCAAGAAGCCGGAGCGGCCGCTTCCGTCCAAACCGGCCAAGGAATCCGAGGCCGAAGCGTCTCCGGAACCTGAAAAGAACGAGACAAGCGCCCCGGAAAGGGCGCCTGATGCTGACGCAGTACCGGCCGATCCAGAAACCAGACCGGACACCCGGCCCGTGACGGAAGAAGCAAAAGCATGAGTCAGGATGAAATCGACGCCTCCAAGGCGCCCCTGATCGAACACCTGATCGAATTGCGCCAGAGGCTGATGTGGTCGATTGCCGCGATTCTGGTGATGTTTGTCGTGTGTTTCTACTTCGCAACCGACATCTACAACATCCTCACCGTGCCCTATCTCAGGGCCGCGCCGGATCCCGACGCGGTGCAGATGATCTTCACAGCGCCACAGGAATGGTTCTTCACCCAGCTGAAACTGGCGCTTTTTGGCGCCCTGTTCCTGGCTTTCCCGGTTGTTGCCAGCCAGATCTACATGTTCGTGGCGCCGGGCCTCTACAAGAACGAACGCGGGGCTTTCCTGCCGTTTCTGGTTGCGACGCCGATCCTGTTCCTGATCGGTGCCTGCCTGGTCTATTTCCTGGTCATGCCGATGGCGATGGGCTTTTTCCTGTCCCAGGAACAGCTGGCCGGGCAGGGCAAGGTCGCGATTCAGCACCTTGCCAAGGTGAGCGAATATCTCGGCCTGATCATGATCCTGATCTTCGCCTTCGGCCTCGTTTTCCAGTTGCCGGTCGTTCTGACCCTTCTGGGCCGTGCCGGCCTGGTGTCAGCGGACGGGCTGAAGTCCAAGCGCAAATATGCGATTGTCGGGGCCTTCGCCGCTGCTGCAATTTTGACACCCCCGGACCCGATCTCGCAGATCGGTCTTGCGCTGCCAACGCTGCTTCTCTACGAAGTCTCCATTCTGTCTGTCAGACTGGTGGAGCGGCAGCGCGCCGAGCGGGAAGCCGCGCGCGAAGCGGAAGACGCGGCGGCCTGATCGCGGCAAGCAATCGCTCTCCGGACGACAGACGAATGCAACAGCAACGACCGTCGTTCGGGAAGCGAAGATGTTTGATATTAGATGGATCCGGGAAAACCCCGACGCTTTTGACCAGGCCCTGGCAAAGCGGGGCTTTGAAGCCTCCGCGGCCAAGCTGATTGCGCTCGACGATTCCCGCCGCTCCCATATCACCAGACTTCAGGAAGCCCAGGAACGGCGCAATGCCGCCTCCAAGGAAATCGGCAAGGCCAAGGGCGCGGGCGACGATGCGCGCGCCCAGGAACTGATTGACGAAGTCGCCCAGATCAAGGCCTTCATCCAGTCGGGCGAAGAGCAAGAGCGCAAGCTGATCGCCGATCTTGAATCGGCCATGGCCGTGATCCCCAACCTGCCGCATGACGATGTGCCGGAAGGGGCGGACGAGGCCGACAACGTGCTTCTGAAGACCCATGGAGACAAGCCCGCATTCACCTTCAATGAGGCGCCGAAGGAGCATTTCGAACTCGGTGAAGCCCTCGGCGACATGGATTTCGCGGCCGCCGCCAGGCTATCCGGTTCGCGCTTTGTCGTGCTGAAGGGCCAGATCGCGCGGCTTGAGCGGGCACTTGGCCAGTTCATGGTCGACCTGCACACACAGGAAAACGGCTACACGGAAGTGTCGCCGCCTCTGCTGGTGCATGGCGATCCGCTCTACGGCACCGGCCAGCTGCCAAAATTCGGCGAGGACCTGTTCAAGACAACCACGGATCACTATCTGATCCCGACCGCGGAAGTTCCCCTGACCAATCTGGTCGCCGGCGAAATGCTGGGCGAGGACCAGTTGCCCATGCGGGTCACCGCCCTGACGTATTGTTTCCGGTCCGAGGCCGGGTCCGCCGGGCGGGACACGCGCGGCATGCTGCGCCAGCACCAGTTCCTGAAATGTGAGCTGGTGTCTGTCACGAAGCCCGAGGACTCGCTTGGTGAACTGGAACGCATGCTTGGATGCGCGGAACTGGTGCTGCAAAAACTCGGCCTGCATTATCGTGTCATGACGCTGTGTACCGGTGACATGGGCTTTGGCGCGCGCAAGACCTATGACATCGAGGTCTGGTTGCCGGGGCAGGACACCTACCGGGAAATCTCGTCCTGTTCGGTCTGCGGCGACTTCCAGGCTCGGCGCATGAATGCGCGTTACCGCCCGGCCGACGCAAAGAACCCGGTTCACGTTCACACGCTCAACGGATCGGGAATTGCCGTTGGCCGTGCCCTGATCGCGGTCCTTGAGAACTACCAGAACGGCGATGGCACCATCACCGTGCCGGAAGTCCTGCGGCCCTACATGGGCGGTCGGGAAAAGATCGGCTGACCACTGCCGGGCGCGCCGGCGCCCGGCTCCAGGTCGGACAACCCGGTTGCTAAGGGCGGCGATCCGAAAAACTTGCCGCCCTTTTTTCTTCAGCTTTGACGATTGTGTGCACACCGCAGCACCGAACCATCGTCCCAATTTTCTTGGAGCAGGCCGAACATGCGCATTCTGATTACCAATGACGACGGCATTCATTCGCCGGGTCTTGCTGTCCTTGAATCCATCGCCAGGACGTTGTCCGAAGACGTCTGGGTGATTGCACCGGAAACCGACCAGAGCGGCGTCGCCCATTCCCTCACGTTGAGCGATCCGCTTCGCCTGAGGCGCATAGACGAACGTCACTTCGCGCTGAAGGGGACGCCGACCGATTGCGTGATCATGGGAGTTCGCAAGGTTCTTCCGGACTTGCCGGACCTTGTTCTGTCGGGGATCAACAGGGGCCAGAACCTGGCAGAGGACGTCACCTATTCCGGAACCGTCGCCGGGGCGATGGAGGCGGCGATACTCGGCATCCGGTCAATCGCCGTTTCCCAGGCCTATAACTGGGATGTCAGAGCGGAGCCGGACTTCTCGACAGCAGAAACACATGCTCCGGACTTGTTCAGGAAACTGATTGGCTTCGACTTGCCTCCCTACACACTCCTGAATGTCAATTTTCCGGCCTGTTCGGCGGAAGAGGTCAAGGGCGTGAAAGTCACGGTTCAAGGCCATCATGAGCAAAGCGGGCTCTCGATCGATGAGCGGCAGGACGGACGCGGTTATCCGTATTACTGGCTGCGCTTTCAGGACCGCGGAAAATCGGTGCTTGATAATTCGGACCTGCAGGCGATTGCCGATGGATATGTCTCTGTTTCACCGCTACGCATAGATCTGACGGCCCACGATCTGGTAACACAACTGGCGGGGGCGCTTCAGTAATCCCGAGCGGGGAGCAACAGATGGCCGGCCAGACGCCCGAAGGAGACGACGGGGCAGGATCCACAGGATTGCCGGACGAAGCCGAAGCACGCGCGGCACTGGTGCTGGCGCTGAGGCGGCGGGGGGTCGGAGCGCGCGATGTTCTCGCAGCCATTGAGCGCGTGCCGAGGCGCTTGTTCCTGCCGGCAAGACATCATGGGCTTGCCTACGAAGATACGGCGCTGCCCATCGAGTGCGGGCAGACGATCACGGCGCCGTCCCTTGTCGCTTTTGCGGTTCAGGCCCTCGGGCTTTCGAAAGACCATGCGGTTCTGGAAATTGGAACGGGTTCAGGGTACCAGGCCGCGATCATGGGGCATCTTGCTGCGCGGGTGGAAACGCTCGACAGGTTTTCAACGCTCACGACCCTGGCGACCCGGCGTTTCGAGGCGCTCAGGCTTGAAAGTGTCAGGGCCCGTCAGTCGGACGGCCTCGAGGGGTTCAAGCAGAAGGGGCCGTTCGACCGGATCATCGTCACCGCTGCGGTTGAGTCGATTCCGGACTGCTGGGTTCAGCAGCTAAAGCCCGGCGGCCTGCTGATCGCGCCCGTTGGCCAAATGAATCAGGTGCAATCCCTGATCAAATTCCAAAAGACAGAAGGTATCATGACCGCCGAAACGCTGATGCAGGTGCGCACGGTGATGCTGCAGGCAGGTCTTGCAAAGAAGCTTTGAATCCGGCCATTTGACCGATTCTGTCATGAGAATCGAATTGTTGCGCGACCAGGGCGATATGGGCGCTTATTTACTATAATCAGCCGGCAGGCGGGTTAAGCCGCGACCTTCAATACTGAAAAATCCGGGTTTTTCGGGAATTCGTTTCACCGCCTTTAGCCTTTATAAACCTTACTGCCGTCTACTCTTAACCATATCAGCCATAGTTAGCGGTTAGAGTTAAGGCGATGAAAAAGCGGATGCGTACCCTCCGCAGGGATCTGATGGGCAAGGTGGCCACGGTAGCACTTGTAGCTGCGGCCCTTGCAGGATGTTCCAGCGCGACGGAACGGTTTGGGGAACCTCCCTATTATACCGGCAACACCCAGAATCAGCGCGATATACTGAACGGCTCCGTGCGGCAGCCGACCTATCAGGATATTGCCAACGGTCCGGGAGGGACTCCGGCCGGATTGCCTCCGTCCTCATCGGAACCGTTGACCACCGCCTCTGTTCCCAAGTCGACGCCCCGGATCCAGTCGGCGCCATTGCCCGCGGTCCCGGCCGCGAGTGCCGCGCCGGTGAAGGCGTCCCCGGTTGCGACATTGCCGGCACCTGAAGTGTCTCAGGAGGCCCGAAGCTGGAAAGGCTGGACCTCGGCTGGCGGGACACGCGTACAACTCCGCCAGGGTGACAACCTCAATTCCGTTGCCCGCCGCTATGGCGTTCCTATTCAGGCATTGGTCGCGGTAAACGGAATAGACGACCCGTCAAAGGTCCGCCCAGGTCAAAGCGTCGTTATTCCGACCTACGTTTATTCGGACCGGAACGGGCATGCCAGCACGACCGAAGGCGAGAACGGACGGGTCAAGCTTCCCAGGGTTTCGGCAGGCGACAGGGTGGTCACCGGCTCGATCCCGTCATCGGCCCGCAACATGCCGCGCCCGGATGCCAAACCTGCCGGGCAGCCCAGTTTTGCCGACATCAGCCGCGGCGAGGTCGCATCGGACACTGTCAGGATCGCGCGTGTCAGCACCTTGCCGAAACGCAAGCCCGGCACCTCTTCGCGCCCGCTGACCACGGCGTCGATCTCTTCCGGCACACCTTCGTCCGACGTGCCGGCGCCGCGCCGGCAACCGAAGGCGCCGGCTGCCCAGGTCGCCGCAGCTCCGTCCGGAACGGTTGAAAAGGGCAGCTTGCCTCAGCCGGCCCTGACCAAGGAGGCCCGTCCGACAGCACCGATCAAGACCCCGACCACTGTCGCGAGCGTGCGCGAAGACGACGTCAGCACCGAACAGTTCCGCTGGCCGGTCCGCGGCCGCATCATTTCCGACTTCGGCGCCAAGCCTGGCGGCGGCCGAAACGAAGGTGTCAACCTGGCGGTGCCGGAAGGAACGGCGGTTCATGCCGCGGATGATGGCACGGTCATCTATTCCGGAAACGAGCTGAAAGGCTACGGCAACCTCATTCTCGTGCGCCACAGCGACGGCTGGGTGTCCGCCTATGCGCATAACAGCGAGTTGAAGGTCAAGCGCGGGGACACGATCCGGAGGGGCGACGTCGTTGCACTCGCGGGTGCGACCGGCTCCGTCAACCAGCCCCAGGTTCATTTCGAGCTGCGCAAGGGCAACAAGCCGGTCGATCCGCTGAAACACCTGCCGCAGCGCTGATCCAGCCTATTAAGTGTATGAAAGAAAACCCGGCCTCGTGCCGGGTTTTCTTGTTCAGGGAAGTTGCTTGCCGAGACGCCCCGCAAGGTCCTGGATGAACTGATAGGCCACGCGGCCCGAGCGGCTGCCGCGGGTGGTTGCCCATTCCAGAGCCTGCGCGCGCAAGTCTTCTTCCGGGATAGCGAGCCCGAAATGGGCAGTGTAGCCACGCACCATGTCGAGATAGTCGTCCTGGCTGCATTTGTGAAAGCCGAGCCAGAGGCCGAACCGGTCTGAAAGGGAGACCTTTTCCTCCACAGCTTCCGCCGGATTGATCGCGGTCGAGCGTTCGTTCTCGATCATGTCCCGGGGCAAAAGGTGGCGCCGGTTGGAGGTCGCATAGAAGATGACATTCTCCGGCCGTCCTTCAATCCCACCTTCCAGGACCGCTTTCAACGATTTGTAGGACGTGTCGTCATTGTCGAAGCTGAGGTCGTCGCAAAAGACGATGAACCGGAAGGGAGCGGACCGGATGGCTGCCATCAGTTTTGGCAGGGACTCGATATCTTCGCGGTGAATTTCGATCAGCTTCACGTCACTCGTACCGGCTTCCAGGTTGACGGCGGCATGGGCCGCCTTGACCAGCGACGATTTTCCCATGCCGCGCGCGCCCCACAAGAGCGCATTGTTGGCAGGCAGCCCCTTTGCGAAGCGTCTTGTGTTGTCGAGCAGGAGATCGCGGACATGGCCGACCGCGCAAAGCAGCGTGATATCGACGCGGTTCACCTTCTCGACTGCCTGGAGTTCGCCCGGCTCGGGCACCCAGACGAACGCCTCGGCGGCCCGCCAGTCCGGAGCCTTGGCGGCGGCGGGCACGGCCCGGCCGATCAGCTCGATCAGGGAATCGAGTTTGGCATTCAAGGTGGCGATGTCGTTTTGCGCGCTCATTCTTCTTGCAAGCCCTGTCAAAAAGGCCCATGTCAGGCCCTGAGTTAAGTGGAGGCAGGAGTAACACGGTCAAGGAATCGCGAAAACGCCAGTTATTCCCATACCGGTACGCTGGAAACTGCTTGCAAAGCTTGAAATGAGACGCGCCGCCGTTATAGTCCGCGCGACCAGAACGAGAGCGTTTTTCCCGGTTGCCAGAAAATGGAGGACCGGATGACGAAGGCGCCCCCTTAGGAGTAGTAAATGTTCATCACCCCAGCCTATGCACAGGCAGCCGGTCCGGCAGGGACCTCCGGTTTCCTGATCCAGATTCTGCCGTTCGTGGCAATTTTCGCCATCATGTATTTCCTGATCATCCGGCCGCAGCGCCAGCGGATGAAACAGCACCAGGAACTTGTGGCCAACCTGCGCCGCGGCGACACCATCGTGACCACCGGCGGTCTCATCGGCAAGGTCGCCAAGGTCGTCGATGACGGCGAGATCCAGGTGGAACTCGGTGAGGGTGTGAAGGTACGCGTGGTCCGCTCCATGGTATCGGAAGTGCGCTCCAAGACCGAACCGGCCAAGGACAACGGCTGATTTCCAACGCGCCGCTTTGATGATTATGCCGGGCCGGTTCCAGATCGGCCTGGCCGCTTTTAAGGCTTGACCATGCTCTATTTCGCCCGCTGGAAGATCGTGCTGATCCTGCTTGTGGTTGCCGCAGGCATCATAACGACTCTGCCGAATTTCTTCTCCGCCAAACAGCTTGAAAGCTGGCCGGATTTCCTTCCCAAAAGCCAGATGGTTCTCGGCCTTGACCTTCGGGGCGGTGCCTATCTGCTCTACGAGATCGATCAGAAGGACTACATCCAGAAGCGCATGAAGCAACTGGAAGGAGAGATCCGCACGGCTCTGCGGGAAGATCCCCGGATCGGTTACACAGGCCTTGGCGTGCAGGGCGAAGCGGCCCAGGTGCGTATCCGCGACCTGACCCGCCTCCAGGAAGCAGAGGAACGGTTGCAGCCGCTGGTCAATCCGCTGGTCACCAACCTGTTCGGTGGGCAGCCCGTCAACGAATTTGACATCAGCGTCAACGAAAACGGACTGGTTCGCTTCACCTATTCGGAGCAGGGCCTCGAGGACCGGATGACCAACATTGTCCAGCAGTCCATCGAGGTCATCCGCCGCCGCGTCGACGAACTTGGCACGACCGAACCGAGCATCCAGCGGCAGGGAGCGGACAGGATCCTGGTGGAAGCACCGGGTGAGGATGATCCGGAACTTCTCAAGGATGTCATCGGGACGACCGCCGTGCTGACATTCCACATGGTCGACACGTCGATGACCGGTGAACAGGCCATGCAGACCCGACCGCCGGTCGGAACAGTAGTCATGATGTCGGTCGACGATCCGCCTTTCCCGTATTTGCTGGAAGAAGCTCCGCTTCTGTCGGGAGAGGATCTCGTCGATGCACAGGTGGCCTTTGATCAGCGGTCAAACGAACCCGTTGTGAATTTCCGCTTCAACCAGTCCGGTGCGCGCAAGTTTGCGCTGATCACGCAGCAGAACGTCAACAGGCCGTTCGCGATTGTCCTCGACGAGGAAGTCATTTCGGCACCGGTCATTCGCGAGCCCATTACCGGCGGTTCGGGACAGATCTCGGGCAACTTCACCGTCGACAGCGCCAACAATCTGGCGGTTCTGCTGCGCGCCGGTGCGCTTCCCGCCAAATTGACGGTCATCGAGGAACGTTCCATCGGTCCGGGTCTTGGCGCCGATTCCATCGAAGCCGGCAAACTGGCCTCGATCATCGGCGGCATTGCCGTGATCGTGTTCATGATCCTGGCCTATGGCAGGTTCGGTATCATTGCCGACCTGGCGCTTCTGGCGAACATCTTCCTGATCTTCGGGGCGCTGACCTTCCTGCAGGCGACGCTCACGTTGCCGGGCATCGCGGGCATCGTGCTGACCATCGGTATGGCGGTGGATGCCAACGTCCTGATCTTCGAGCGCATACGCGAGGAAGCCAGGGCAGGAAGATCGGTGATCTCGGCCATCGACGCCGGTTACAGCCGGGCGCTCGGGACGATCCTCGATGCCAACATCACGACGCTGATCGCGGCTGTGATCCTGTTCCAGCTCGGTTCCGGTCCGGTGCGCGGCTTCGCAGTGACGCTGGCAATCGGTATCTTTACCACCGTGTTCTCGGCCTTCACGTTCAGCCGGCTGCTTGTGGCTCTTTGGATCCGCCAGCGCCGTCCGTCCAAATTGCCGATCTGATCCGGGAGACAATCAAATGTTGCTGAGACTCGTTCCGGACAACACCAAAATCAAATTCATGTGGCTGCGGAAAGTCAGTTTTCCGCTGTCCATCCTGTTGGTGGTTGCATCGCTCGCCGGCTTCTTCATGGTCGGCCTGAATTACGGCATCGATTTCAAGGGCGGCACGATCATTGAAATCAAGACCGACGGCCCCGCCGATGTCGGCTCCATCCGCGCTCAGCTTTCCGAGCTCAATCTGGGTGACGTTCAGGTCCAGGAATTCGGTGCCTCGGATGACATCCTGATCCGTGTCGAGGAACAGCCGGGCGGCGAGTTGGCCCAGCAATCGGTTGTCAGCCGGGTGCGTACCATCTTCGAAGGCCAGAATGTCGACTTCCGCCGTGTGGAAGTGGTTGGCCCGCGTGTTTCCGGCGAACTGGCCCAGGCCGGGGCAATTGCCGTGATCGCGTCTCTGCTGGCGATCCTGTTCTACATCTGGTTCCGGTTCGAATGGCAGTTCGCGCTCGGAGCGATCCTGACCACCGCCAATGACGTCGTCATCACGGTCGGATTGTTCGTCCTGTTGCAACTCGACTTCTCGCTGTCCAGTATTGCGGCCGTGCTGACGATCATCGGTTATTCGCTCAACGATACCGTCGTGGTGTATGACCGTATTCGAGAGAACCTGCGAAAATACAAGAAGCGCCCCTTGCAGGACATTCTTGACCAGTCGATCAACGAGACGCTCTCGCGCACGACCATGACTTCCGTCACCACGCTGCTGGCGCTGTTTGCGCTCTACATTTTCGGCGGCGAAGTGATCCAGTCCTTCACGCTTGCCATGATCTTCGGCATCGTGATCGGCACCTACTCGTCGATCTTCCTGGCGGCACCGTTCCTGATCCTTTTCAACCTCAGGCCCGACGCACTCGACAAGAAGGACGACGACGGCAAGGAGGGGACAGAAGCCAAGGCGTCTGTCTAGGAACCGCTGCGAATGGAAATTCGAGACGCGCATTTTCCCGGCCGGGCGCCGCTGGATGCCTATGGCAACGGCGGCTTCCGGTTCGCGGACATGTCCCATCGAGGCTCCCTGCTTTGCATCCCGAGCGGGATTTACGGCTGGGCGGTTACCGAACCGGCCGACTTTTCCGAAGACGCCTTTCAGAAGGTCTTTGAGGAACAGGCGGATATCGAAGTGCTGCTGGTGGGAACCGGCCGGGAACTGTGTCCGCTACCGGCGTTTTTGAAGGAACGGTTCCGCGAGGCGGGGATCCTGGCGGATCCGATGTCGACAGGCGCAGCGGTGCGCACCTACAACGTGCTCCTTTCAGAAGACCGCGCGGTTGCCACCGCTCTCCTGGCAGTGGACTGAGGTCTCCGGAATGCCATATGTGCGGTTATGACCACTGATTTCGACCTCGCGGCCGACGTTGTGCGCCAGTATGACAAGGATCGTTATCTGAGCGCGCTCCTGGCACCCGAAGCGCACCGCCCCGGATTGATGGCGCTTTATGCGTTCAACACCGAGATCGCCCGGATCCGCGAACTGGTTTCAGAGCCGCTGCCGGGCGAGGTCCGGCTGCAGTGGTGGCGTGATCTTCTGGCGGGAACCGAGCACGGAGCGGTTGCCTCGAACCCGGTTGCCAACGCGCTGCTTCGGACCATCGACACCTATAACCTTCCCAAGCAGGGCCTGGTCGCCATGACCGAAGCGCGGGTGTTCGATCTCTACAACGACCAGATGCCCAGCCTGAACGATCTGGAGGGCTATGCCGGAGAAACCGTCTCGGGACTGATCCAGCTCGCCTGCCTGGTCCTGAACGGCGGGGAAGACCCGGGAACCGCGACAGCGGCGGGGCATGCAGGTGTCGCCTATGCTCTGACGGGATTGATGCGTGCGTTGCCATGGCACGCTTCCCGCCGGCAGATGTACCTGCCACAGGATATCTGTTCCAGGCACAATCTCGATCAGGAAACCGTCTTCCGTGGGGAAACCACCCCGGAACTCAACGCCGTGTTGGCCGAGTTGCGTGGCCATGTTCGCCATCACCTTGGGCGCGTACGTCAGGTCGCTGCGGAGGTTCCAGAAGATTGCGAACCGGCTTTCCTGCCGCTGGTCCTTGTCGAGCCGTTTTTGAAAAAGCTCGAAGCGCCTGAATTCGACCCGCTGAAACAGGTCGCGGAAGTGTCGCAGTTGCGCCGCCAGTGGCTGCTCTGGCGGGCGTCCGGGTCTGTCATGAAACGGATCTGACCGTCCCGGCGTTTTTCATTTTCAGGTGAACTGCAGGCGGCGTTATTCGGCAGCCTGGTTCCGCAGGCCCACAGATGCCCGCCACACGGAAAAGTCTTCCTTGGCGCGTCTGGTCATGGCGAGTTTCTTGGCGCGCGCCTTGTCCTTGCCCTTCAACCGATTGCCGTCAGCGTCCCTGGTCGGCGCCTCGATCGGCGGAAAAAGACCAAAATTGACATTCATCGGCTGAAACGACCCCGGCTTTCCGGCCCCGTCCTCGCGCGTAATATGCCCGCCGGTGATGTGGCCGAGCAGGGCGCCCATGGCGGAGGTTTCGGGTGGCGGCACGATGTCCTGGCCGCGCGCTTCCATCACCTCGAACAGGCCGGCGAGACAGCCGACGCTGGCCGATTCCACATAGCCCTCGCAACCGGTGATCTGGCCGGCGAAACGAAGACGCGGGTCGGCCTTCAGACGAAGGCCGTGATCCAGCACTTTCGGCGAATTCAGAAAGGTGTTGCGGTGCAGACCGCCGAGCCGCGCGAACTGTGCGTCTTCGAGACCCGGGATCATGCGGAAGATATCCGCTTGCGCGCCGTATTTCAGCTTCGTCTGGAACCCGACCATGTTGTAGAGCGTGCCGAGCGCGTTGTCCTGGCGCAGCTGCACGACGGCATAGGCCTTGACGTCCGGATTGTGGGCGTTGGTCAGCCCCATCGGTTTCATCGGCCCATGGCGCAGGGTTTCCCGGCCGCGGGACGCCATGACCTCGATGGGCAGGCAACCGTCGAAATAGGGTGTGCCCTCCCATTCCTTGAAGTCGGCCGTTTCCCCGGCCAGCAAGGCATCGATAAAGGCCTCGTACTGGTCCCGGTCCATCGGGCAGTTGAGGTAATCCTTGCCCGTTCCCCCCGGTCCGACCTTGTCATAGCGCGACTGGAACCAGGCCTTTGACAGGTCAACGCTGTCGAAATGCACGATCGGGGCGATGGCGTCGAAGAAGGCGAGCGCGTCCTCACCGCTTTTTTCCAGGACTGCCTCGGACAGGGCAGGCGACGTCAGCGGCCCGGTGGCGATGATGACCTTGTCCCAGTCTTCCGGGGGAAGACCGGCTATTTCCTGGCGCTCGATCGAAATACGCGGATGGCTTTCCAGCGCATGTGTCACGGCATTGGAAAATCCGTCCCGGTCAACAGCAAGCGCACTGCCGGCCGGCACCTGGTGCGCGTCGGCACAGGTCATGATCAGCGAACCGAGCTGGCGCAATTCGTGATGAATCAGGCCGACGGCATTCTGCTCCGAATCGTCGGAGCGGAAAGAATTGGAACAGACCAGCTCCGCGAGTCCGTCGGTCTGGTGCGCATCGGTTTTGCGCACCGGCCGCATTTCATGGAGCACAACGTCCAGGCCCGCTTGCGCGATCTGCCATGCCGCTTCCGATCCGGCAAGGCCGCCGCCGATGATATGGATGGGGGTCATTATTCGTCCCTGGGACAAGCCGGCAAGTCAATGGATGCCACCTGGCACGCGATTGCCGATCCTCTGTATTGAGTGACCTGATACAGAGTCCGGTCCATTTCCGCAACGGGCAACCGACGTCTGGCCACTGGTGGGGCACGCGGACTTCCGGGAGATCACCCCGAACACAAAAAAACGCCTGCCGGTGGGAGGAGGATCCGGCAGGCGCTTTTTGAAGTCTGCGCCCGAAGGTGCAGATGGTGCGATCCGTTGGCTGGGAGGAGGATGCCGCGGGATCGCGAAACTGACTTACTTTGCGGACATGCGCGCGTAACGGGCGATGTCGGCACGGGCAATGCCCAGGTCGTTCAGTTCGCGGTTGGACAGGTTGGACAGCTCGTCATAGGTCTGACGGAAGCGTTTCCAGTTGTTGAATTTGCGAACAACGTTATCGATCATGGTTTAGGCCTTTCGCTTTATCTCTTGGCCATGGCACCGCGGATCGGCGTCTGGCCCGTTCATCGTTGATGATTGGAAGATAGGGACTTTGTGCAGTGCGAGGTAGAGGGCAAATCGCGAAGCAGGTATGCATTTTTTGCAGATTAATAACCGGTTAAAGGGCTTGAAATGCCACAATTGCCCGCATCAAACGCATAACAGGCGAAATATTCATCTCGCATGTGCGAGATAAAATGTTCTCCAGAAAGCCCGTTTTCGAACAGCTGGCCAGGGCCGGTCTTTCGAAAGACCGGGCGGGTTTGAGTTGGCGAGGCTGCACCGGGTGTCCTCAGCCCGGCGACAAGGCCGGGCAAAGTTGTTGCTCCAGGGGCCTATGTGGAAAAGAGCTGTTCGAAAAGTTCTTTGGACCGCTTGAGCCCATCCTCCGTCAACCACACGGATTTGGTCTTGCCAACCGGGTCGCTGATATAGCCTTTTTCATGCAAACGTCCCAGCACGTCCCAGTCATGGCCTTTCCAGGCTCTTTGTCCGTCATGCAGCGTCAGGGTCAGAAGAGCCAGAACGGCGTCGTCGATCTTGTTGGAATCAATGGACATTGAAGGTCTCCATCAGCAGATGAATACATCTGTAGATTAGAGACATGACTGAAAGTGCTGTTCAAATGAAAATCAAGCGCCAGACAAACGAACGCCCGCCAGTGGGAGGAGGTACTGGCGGGCGTCGTTTCGACGTGACAGGGCTGGGAGGAGGATGCCCTGCGTGTCACACGCCCGTCGGCTGGGAGGAGGATGCCTAGGGACGCGATCTCTAAATGTGTTAGCCGATCTGACGGCGAGCGATAAACTTGATATCGCTCCGGCTGATGCCGAGGTCGGCAAGCTCACGCGAGGACAGGCGGGACAGTTCGTCGACCGCGCGGCGGTAGCTTACCCAGTTGCTGTAGCGTTGGCGCACTGTGTCAAACATTTTGTTTTCCTTATTAACCGAAACGCCTCAGCGTTCCGCGCCGTTGTTGATACCTATATATTTCACCGCTCGAATTAAAAGAAGTGCCATCTCTGCATGCCTGTCATGCACGTGGTGCAATGCAGCAAAGAAAATCCAGACTGGTCGAGGTGATTCGAAAAACACCCGTAAAAACAAACAGCAGCATTCAGTGTGCACTGCACATAGAATGCTGCCGTTGGGGAAAGCGCCTGCTGCTTTGTGCTATTCCGCCGCGTCCGGTGTGCGCTGAGGACGCCGCTGCAGAAGTTCCTGCAGAAATTGGCCGGTGTAGCTTTCCGCCACCTCGGCAACATCCTCCGGACGCCCGGCCGCGACGACTGTTCCGCCGCCGTCGCCGCCTTCCGGGCCGAGATCGACAATCCAGTCCGCCGTCTTGATGACTTCAAGATTGTGCTCGATCACCAGCACCGTGTTGCCCTGGTCGACGAGTTCATGCAGCACGTCGAGCAACTTGGCCACGTCATGGAAATGCAGACCGGTGGTTGGTTCATCCAGGATATAGAGCGTGCGTCCCGTCGAGCGCTTGGACAGTTCCTTGGCGAGCTTGACCCGCTGCGCCTCGCCACCGGACAAGGTCGTGGCCTGCTGCCCGACCTTGATATAGCCGAGCCCGACGCGCGCCAGCGTTTCCATCTTGTCGCGCACCGCCGGTACCGCGGAGAAGAAGTCAGCGGCTTCTTCCACCGTCATGTCGAGAACATCGGCAATCGACTTGCCCTTGAATTCGACTTCCAGGGTTTCACGATTGTAGCGCTTGCCCTTGCAGACGTCGCAGGTGACATAGACGTCGGGCAGGAAGTGCATCTCGATCTTGATGACACCGTCGCCCTGACAGGCTTCGCAGCGTCCGCCCTTGACGTTGAACGAGAACCGGCCCGGCTGATACCCACGCGCCTTGGCCTCCGGCATGCCTGCGAACCATTCACGGATCGGCGTGAAGGCGCCGGTATAGGTGGCCGGGTTGGAGCGCGGCGTGCGCCCGATCGGCGACTGGTCGATGTCAATCACCTTGTCGAGAACTTCCAGTCCCTCGATCCGGTCGTGCGGTGCCGGATTGTCGCGCGCACCGTTGAGTCTGCGCGCCGCCGCCTTGTAGAGCGTGTCGATCAGGAAGGTGGACTTGCCGCCACCGGACACCCCTGTCACGCAGGTGAACGTGCTCAGCGGCACGTCGACGTCAATGTCCTTCAGGTTGTTGCCGCGTGCGCCCTTGACCGAAATCCGGCGTTTCTTGTTGATCTTGCGGCGGCCGTCCGCGCGCGAAATCATCATGGCACCCGACAGGTATTGCCCGGTCAGCGATGCGGGCGTGGCCATGATCTCCGACGGCGTGCCTTTGGCGATGACTTCGCCGCCGTGCACACCCGCGCCCGGACCGACATCCACCACGTAGTCGGCGGTCAGGACGGCATCCTCGTCATGTTCGACCACAATGACCGTGTTGCCGAGATCGCGCAGGTGCTTGAGCGTTTCGAGCAGCCTGGCATTGTCGCGCTGGTGTAGGCCGATAGACGGCTCGTCCAGAACGTAAAGTACGCCTGTCAGGCCGGACCCGATCTGGGAGGCCAGCCGGATGCGCTGGCTTTCACCGCCCGACAGCGTTCCGGAGGCGCGAGACAGCGTCAGATATTCCAGACCGACATCGTTGAGGAATTTGAGCCGTTCGCGAATTTCCTTCAGGATCCGTCCGGCGATCTCGCTCTGCTTGTCGTTCAGCTGGGCCGGAAGGGCCTCGAACCAGTCGCTGGCCTGGCGAATGGAGAATTCCGTCACCTGGCCGATGTGATGCTTGGCGATCTTGACGGCAAGGGCTTCGGGTTTCAGGCGGAAGCCGTTACAGGCCGGACAGGCATGGTCGGACTGGAACCGCGCCAGTTCCTCGCGCACCCAGGTGGATTCGGTTTCACGCCAGCGGCGCTCGATATTGCCGATGACACCTTCAAAGGTCTTTTCCGTCCGGTAGGAGCGAACGCCGTCGTCATAGACGAACTCGATCTTGGCCTTGCCGGTACCGTGCAGGATCGCATCCTGAACCTCCGACGGAAGATCCTTCCAGGGCGTTGCCATGGAAATGTCGAAATGGCTGCACAGGGCTTCGAGCGTCTGGGCGTAATAGGGCGAGGTTGATCCTGTCTTGGCCCAGGGCAACACGGCGCCTTCGCGCAGCGACAGGGAATGATCCGGGACGACAAGGTCCTCCTCGAACGCAAGCGTGGTGCCGAGCCCGTCGCAGGTCGGGCAGGCGCCGAACGGATTGTTGAAGGAAAACAGCCTGGGTTCGATTTCCGCAATGGTGAAACCCGACACCGGACAGGCAAATTTCTCCGAGAAGATCAGGCGTTCCGGATCCCCGTTCTCGTCCGTCTTGTCGGCAAATTCCGCGATCGCGATGCCATCGGCCAGCTTGAGTGCTGTCTCCAGGGAATCCGCCAGTCTGCCGGCGATATCGTCGCGCACGACCAGACGGTCCACGACCACATCGATGTCGTGTTTGAATTTCTTGTCGAGGGCAGGGGCGTCCGCGATTTCGTAGAACGTTCCGTCGATCTTGACGCGCTGGAAGCCCTTTTTCATGAGCTCGGCGAGTTCCTTGCGATATTCTCCCTTGCGGCCGCGCACCATCGGGGCGAGCAGATAGAGCCTGGCGCCATCCTCAAGGCCGAGAACACGGTCGACCATCTGGCTGACGGTCTGGCTTTCGATCGGCAGGTCGGTCGCCGGGGAATAGGGGATACCGACACGCGCGAACAGCAGCCGCATGTAGTCATAGATCTCGGTCACCGTACCGACGGTCGAACGCGGGTTGCGCGAGGTTGTCTTCTGCTCGATGGAGATCGCCGGAGACAGACCGTCAATCTGGTCGACATCCGGCTTTTGCATCATCTCCAGGAACTGGCGGGCATAAGCGGACAGGCTCTCGACGTAGCGACGCTGGCCCTCGGCATAGATCGTGTCGAAGGCAAGCGAGGACTTGCCTGACCCGGAAAGACCCGTCATCACGATCAGCTTGTTCCGGGGCAGGTCGAGATCGACGCCCTTCAGATTGTGTTCCCGCGCACCGCGGATGCTGAGCATCTTGGTGGGGTCGTCCTTCCAGGATTCATCCGGCATTGCGCCCTTGGATGTGTTCATTGCAGTTCTTCCTGACCTCATGCGCGTGCTGCCGGTCGCGCGACGCCGTGCGCGCAGTTTCCCGTCACGTATCTGTCCGTTTGCCCCGATATAGCAGTTTAGCGCGCCGCTTCCAGTAAGGCGTTTTCCGGTAGCCTTCAAAATACGGCACTGGCTGCTCTGGCTGATTGAATCGGTTTTACAGAAATGATAAGAACAAAACAAGTACGGTAAGCTGCGATACGTCAGTAGGAAAGTGCCGGAGACGCCGGAACGCGCCGCAATGACCGGCTCCCGTTCCTGACAAGGCCGGTGCAGGCGGTCGGAACAAAAGCGGCGCAAAATGTAACCGGATGCAATCACGGGTGGAGGTCGTGCAGCTTGAGCGGAAAATATGCATGGCAATAGGCCGCAGCAGGCCCGCTGCCTTGTGGAAAATGGGTGCCGGGCCAGAAAAATGCAGGCGCAGCTGTTGGCTGGCCGCTAGGGTTCTGGTTTCTAGCAGCATGGCTTGAAGCGCGATGGAACGGCCAAGCAAGGCCGATGTCTCAACAATGGCAGCATCGCGCGTGAACAACAGGAGTGCAGAATGGCGGGCAGCGTCAACAAAGTCATTTTGGTCGGCAATCTGGGTGCCGATCCGGAAATCCGCCGCACGCAGGACGGGCGTCCCATCGCCAACCTGCGTATTGCAACGTCAGAATCCTGGCGCGACCGCAACACCGGCGAGCGCCGGGAAAAAACCGAATGGCACCGTGTGGTGATCTTCAACGAAGGCCTCTGCAAGGTTGCCGAAAGCTATCTGCGCAAAGGGTCCAAGGTCTATCTCGAGGGACAGTTGCAGACCCGCAAATGGCAGGACCAGAGCGGCCAGGACCGGTACTCCACCGAAGTGGTCTTGCAGGGGTTCAACTCCAACCTGACCATGCTGGACGGCCGCGGTGAGGGCGCCGGCGGCGGTGGCGGTCTGCCCGACTACGGCAACGAAGGCCAGGGCGGTGGCGGCTTCGGCGGTGGATCCGGTGGCGGATTCAGCGGAGGCAGCAGCGGTGGAGGCTATGGCGGCGGATCAAGCAGCGGCGGCTTCGGCGGACCTTCCGGCGGTGGCGGCAGCGGGCCGATGGACGACGAAATTCCGTTCTGATCGGACTTTACCTGATTGGTGCGGTGGCTGGAATCGCCACCGCACGGAGTGCATTTCACCCGCCGATCGTCGGATCGTAGGGCGTGCGTGGATCGTCGATCCCTTGCAAATACTCTTCGGACGTTCCGAGCCCGCAGTGATAGACGGCTTCCTCGGCACTGGTGTCGCCGCCCGATATGGGTGCGCCGTTGTAGTGCGCCAGTTCGTGAATGATGGTTGCCAAAACCATCCAGCGGCCCATGTTGAAGGCCCTGTCACCAACCGCGATTTCGCCACTCGGCATATGGATTTCGCCGTGAAGCGGCGAAATGGTCGGGCCGTAATTCACCCAGATGCCGCTGTCTTTGATGAGGCTTGTGAGGCTGCGCCCCATGGGCAGCGTCCGGAAGTAGGCGTTGCAGGACGGGTTGTTCCCGACCATGCGGAAAAGCTTGCCGCGCGCCCATTTCAGCTGGGTATATTGGGAGATGTCGAAATTCTTGTATTTCAGGACCGGAGATACATGGTCTCCGACATTGAATTGGAACGGCATTAAGGTCTCCGGTGGTGTTTCACCATTTCGAGAGACCGGTTTAGGAAGCCTTTTGACCTTGCTGAGTGATGCGCGTCACAGCGTTGCGGATTGGCACTAATAACAGGTCATTTATCCGACTGTTTCGAGCCGGCACGGCGCGCGCTTCTGCCCAGGCGCAATTCAGGATGGAGGGGTTTGCCTCGTCTCTACCATAGGCTTATACAGGCGCGGCATTATCGTCACACCAAAGTGAATTCAAAACCTGTGCAAGACACGTGCCCTTAACCGACTGCACAGGCCTGATGTAGTATTAACCAGTTGCAAACGGGGCGTTGGCGTGGTTTCAGACAACGAAACCAATTTGCCGGCACCAGCGTGACACATTGCCCGGCTAAGTGGTTCGGGCTACGGTTTTCCTGGCAGGGAACGAACAAAGCCGGTTGCATCGGGCGCTGCGGCCGGCCCCAGAAGATTTAAACATTTCGGGTTGAGACAATGCGAGCAGATGAAGTCAAACATGGCGTGCGGGTCCGGGGCCATGCGCTGGCAGGACGAACGAAATTGTTCCTTGGAAATTCGCTGAAGGCCGGCCTTATGGCATCGGTGCTGGCGACCGGCTTCAGTTTCACCGCCGTTGAAACGGCCAGCGCCCAGAATTTTTTCCAACGCCTGTTCAATCCGGAACATCAGCGCAGGGAACAGGAACGTCTGCGGCAGGAGCAGCTCCGGCAAAAGGCCAGCAAGGCGAGGGTATCCGCGCCACGCTATCTGAACTACGTGCCGGACAGCTGGAAGCAGGTATCGCTCGAGGAACTGTCGGAGAAGAAAACCGCCGAAGTTCAGCCTGAGGCAGCCGTGGACGAAGCCGGTCAGCCCGTCCCCACCACGCAGGCGGACACCGCGCCTGCGGCACCGGTTGTGCTGACCGCCTTTGATGAGGCCCGACCGGCGCTGAAGGAAATGTCCCTGACCGTCCTGCCGGAAGTCGGCGACGCCCTGATTGCCTATTATCGGGAACACCCGGACTTCCTCTGGCTTGAGGACGGCAAGGCGACCGTCAAAGCCGCACAGCTGCGCCGGGCGCTCGCGGAAGCGGGCACTTTCGCGCTGAACCCGGACGACTATTTTGTCGCCCTGCCGGCGGCCTCCGGCCTGGAAGGCGCGGAACGCGACGCCGCCCTGATGCGTTTCGAAATGGAACTGAGTGCCGCTGCACTCACCTATGTGCTCGACGCGACGCGCGGCCGGGTCGATCCGAACCGGATCTCGCAATATCACGACCTTCCGCGCCACGAGGTCGATCTCGTGGCCGCGCTGGAACAGCTTGAAGGCGCAAGCGATGTCGCAACCGCGCTTTCCGGGCACCAGCCCCAGAACGAGCACTTCAAAAAACTGACCGCGGAACTGAAGCGCCTGAAGGCGGAGGACGAGGAAGCGGACCAGATCGTCATCGCTCCCGGCACATTCCTGAAGGCGGGCAAGTCCAGCCCCGAAATGAAGAATATCGTCGCGGCGATCGCAAAGAACGGGTCTGACGAGCTGCGGACTGCCCATGCCGAGACCCTGGAAGCCTATGACGATGGCGAGGTCTACACGCCGGAACTGGTCGCCCTGGTCAAGGCCTTCCAGAAGGAAGCCAAGCTGACACCAGACGGGATCGTGGGTAAAAACACCATCAAGGCCATGGTCGGCGAAACCAACGCGGCGAAGATTGCAAAGGTCGAACTGGCCATGGAGCGCAGCCGCTGGATTCCGGAAGAACTCGGCGAACGCAAGGTGTTCATCAACCAGGCCGCATTCACCGCAACCTATTTTGCGCCGGGCGAAGTGCCGTTGCAGATGCGTGTTGTCGTCGGCAAGAAGTCCAACCAGACCAACTTCTTCTACGACAAGATCGAGATCGTTGAGTACAATCCCTATTGGGGCGTGCCGTATTCGATCATTGTCAACGAAATGCTGCCGAAACTCGCCAACGATCCAAGTTACCTGGACCGCGCGGGTTATGAGGTCTCCACGCCGGGAGGACGCAAGGTGTCGTCGGCATCCGTCAACTGGTATGCAGTGGCCGCCAAGCAGCAATCCATCAATGTGAGGCAGTATCCCGGCCGTTCGAACGCGCTTGGTGAAGTCAAGATCCTGTTCCCGAACAAACACCACATCTACATGCACGACACGCCTTCGAAGAACCTCTTCAACAAAGACATGCGCGCCTTCAGCCATGGCTGCATCCGACTGCACGACCCGAAGGCCATGGCAGCCGCCGTGCTCGGCAAGTCCAAGGACTATGTGACCTCCCGCATCGCCCAGGGGCAGAACGAGCAGGAACAGGTCAACGGCGACATTCCGGTCTATGTTTCCTATTTCACGGCCTGGCCGGACCTCGACGGGTCGATCGGTTTCTACTCCGATGTCTACGACCGCGACCGGCACCTCCTGAAGGCTCTGGAAAAGACCGAAGCGGTGCGGGCCAAGGCACGACCGTCCTGAGCTGATCGCTTGTCACCAAGAAACAACCGCCGGCATTCGCCGGCGGTTTTTTTGTCAGCTCGATTGCTCAAGACAGTCCGTCAGGGCATCAGACAGGGTCTTGAGCAGATCCGGGTACAGATCCTTGCCATTGTTGAGCCGGGTTCCCAGCGGATCCAGAACGCCGGTCCGGGCATTGCTACCTTCCATGACCACATCAACCAGCTTCGCCTCGAACTGGGGCTCCTGGAAAACACATGACACATCGAGTTCCTTGATCCGGTTGCGAACCTGACCGATGCGCTCCGCGCTCGACAAGGTTTCCGGAGACACGGAGATCGCGCCGCTGGCCTCGAACTCAAAATGATGTTCGAAATGATGATAGGCATCGTGGAAGACGATGAATTTCCCGTCTTTTACTGCCTGGAGGCTGTCTTCGATATCCCGTTCCAGCGCTTCGATCCGGTTGCGGAAGGCCTCGGCATTTTCCCGGTAGGTTCCGGCATTGTCCGGATCGGCAGCGGCAAGTGTTTCGGCCATTTGTGCCGCGATGGCGATGCCGTTGTCTGGATTCAGCCAGATATGGGGGTCCCGAACCTCACCCGCATGGTCGTTGCCGTGGTCATGTTCCGTTTCAACATGCCCCTCCTGATCATCGTCATGATCTGAATCGGAATGTTCGTCATGCCCATGGTCATCGTGTCCGTGTTCCTCTTCGGCGTGATGCTCACCGTCCTCGTGATCATGCGCCTCGAAATTGGCGCCTTCCCGCAGGCCGAGATGGGAAATGCCGGGTACATCCATCATTTCGACCACTTCAGCACCGGTGGCCATGGAGGAGATCGGCTTGGCAAGGGACGCGGTCAAATCCGGCCCGATCCAGAACACCACGTCCGCGCCCTGCAGCAGAAACGCCTGGGACGGCTTCAGGGCAAAGCCGTGCGGAGACGCGGCGCCGTCGATCAGGATGTGAGGCTCGCCCACGCCTTCCATCACGGCCGCGGCAATGGAATGCAACGGCTTGATCGTGGTGACGACGGACGGCGCTTCAGCCATGGCGTCAAATGAGGTCGCGGCAAGGCTGCTGCAGAAAGCGGCTGACAACAGGCCGCGTTTGCCGAACCCGGCCAGGTGCCGGGAAAACTGGAATGTCATTGAGCGTGTCCAACATGATGTTACTTTATAACGCGTAACTATATAACGTTTCCAATTGAGAAGCGCAAGGGAGCATGAGGGCGTGTTGACAAGCACGATCAACGGGCCACTTGGTTTGAGGCTAGCGGACAGGTAAGGTCCTGCGAAAACAACTGGATCAATACCCGCATGCTCTCCAGCGCCGACAACATGGCAGTCAGTTTCCTGCGCTCAGGTCCGCCGAGGGCCGCCCAGCTTATCGTCACCATATATGGCGATATCGTCGAACCACGCGGCGGCGTGCTCTGGATGGGCGATCTCATCAGCTTGTGCGAGGGGTTCGGTGTCAATGAATCCCTCGTGCGCACCGCTGTTTCCCGACTTGTCTCAAAGGGGCAGCTAGCCGGTGAGCGGGAAGGGCGGCGCAGCTATTACGGCCTGACCGCCGCCGCACGGGAAGAGTACCACCTTGCCGCCGAGTTGTTTTTTGGCCCGGCAGATGGCGATTGCGGCTGGTTGCTGACGATATGTCCGGACCCGGATGAACAGGTGATCCTGCTCCGGAACGGGTTTGTTCAGCTCGGCGGTGCTGTCTTCGCGGGCGCCGACAGGCCGGCCCGGCCTCGACTGGGTACGGCTTTCCGTGCAAAAGCACTGGAACCGGATGCGGACGAGCTCCGGAATTTGATGGCGGCCGCCTTCCAGCTGGAGGATCTTTCCAGGGACTATGCCGGCTTTCTGGATCGGTTCGACGCGATGCGAGGTTTGGCGGGAAGCGATCTGCCGCCCAAGGCGGCGCTGCTCTGCCGTCTGGCTCTTGTTCATTCCTATCGTGAAATTCGCCTGCGCGATCCGAGGCTGCCGCTCGCCGCGCTGCCGGAACGCTGGCCGGGCTTTGCCGCAAGAGACCTGTTCGCGGACCTCTACCGTCAACTGTCCGCTCCGGCCGATGTCTATATCGGTGACCATCTGCTCGCAAGGCACGGTCCTTTGCCGGCGACACCCGAGGCCGTCCGCAAGCGCATAGCATCCCTGACGCCAACCCCTTGATTTCATGATAAAAACAGGGCTGGAACACGCGCGCTTTAAAAGCATCACAATATTTTTGAAAAACAGACTTCTTCTGTGACGTGTTGTACGGTATCTTCTTCGAAAGTCCACATGACGAGAGGAGGCGTCATGTACGCACAGATGGTGAAAACAGACGCGGACAAGGTGCGTGACATTTCCGAGATGTCCGCAGAGGAGCGCGCGTTTCAGGAACGCATCGACCGGGGCGAGAAGATCGAACCGACCGACTGGATGCCCGAAGGCTACCGTAAGACGCTGATCCGCCAGATTGGCCAGCACGCCCATTCAGAGATTGTCGGCCAGCTTCCGGAAGGCAACTGGATCACCCGGGCGCCGACGCTTGAGCGCAAGGCCATCCTTCTGGCCAAGGTTCAGGACGAGGCCGGCCACGGTCTTTATCTCTATTGTGCTGCCGAGACGCTCGGGGTCAGCAGGGACGAGCTGATCGACCTGCTGCACGAAGGCAAGATGAAATACTCATCGATCTTCAATTACCCGACGCTGACCTGGGCCGATATTGGTGCGGTTGGCTGGCTGGTGGACGGTGCGGCGATCATGAATCAGGTGCCGCTTCAGCGGACATCCTTCGGGCCTTATTCGCGCGCCATGATCCGTATCTGCAAGGAGGAGAGCTTCCACCAGCGCCAGGGCTTCGACATCATGATGAAGATGGCCAAAGGGACGGAAGCGCAACGCCGCATGGCACAGGATGCGCTTAACCGGTTCTGGTATCCGTCGCTCATGATGTTCGGTCCGTCGGACAGGGACTCTGTTCATTCCGCCCAGTCCATGGCCTGGAAGATCAAGATCAACACCAATGACGAACTCCGCCAGAAATTTGTCGATCAGACAGTGCCCCAGGCCGAATATCTCGGTTTGAGCATCCCGGATGAACATCTCGCGTGGAATGAGGAAAAGGGCGGCTACGATTTCTCCGAACCGGACTGGAGCGAATTTTTCGAGGTGCTGAAGGGCAACGGCCCATGCAACCGGGAACGCATGGAAGCACGGGTCAAGGCCTGGGAAGACGGCACCTGGGTGCGTGACGGCCTGATGGCCCATGCCGACAAGAGGGCTGCGGCCCGGGTTGCAGCGGAGTAGGGCGGACATGAGCGAATGTCATATTGCCGAATTGAATGTTGCCCGTCTCAAGCATGACATCAAAGATCCGTGCATTGCGGATTTCGTCAAGAATCACACACGGGTAAACGCCGCGGTGGACCGCAGCGAGGGGTTTGTCTGGCGCCTGAGGGACGAGGCGGGGTCCTCTGTTTCAATGACCGCTGAGACCGAGCCTATGGTGATCCAGAACCTGTCGGTGTGGCGTGGCGTGTCCTCGCTGGAAAACTTCGTCTTCAAGACGGTGCACAAGCGTTTCCATGACCGACTGGCGGAATGGTTCGAGATCATGGACAGGATGCATTTCGTGATGTGGCCGGTGGCCGTCGGCCACGAGCCGACACTGGAAGGAAGCCCGGCGGATGCTGGACCGGTACAACACTGACGGATCGACTGATCAGGCCATTGGCTGGGACCATGTGCCTGAAGCCGTTTTATGGCGCTCGGCGCGCTGCTCCGGCTCAGCCGCCTAAACTTCGGGAGAATTCAAGAATGAAAAAGGAATGGCCGCTTTGGGAGGTCTTCATCCGGGGGCAGCATGGCTTGAACCACCGGCATGTCGGATCCCTGCATGCACCGGACGCCGAAATGGCGATCAAGAATGCCCGCGACGTCTATACGCGCCGCAAGGAAGGTGTCTCCATATGGGTGGTGCCGTCCGCACAGATTTCCGCGTCGGACCCGGGCGCGAAGGACAGCCTGTTCGAGCCGTCGATGGACAAGATCTACAGACATCCGAGTTTTTATGACATTCCCGAAGACGTCGGGAAAATGTGATGGCCGACACGACCGATAAGATCGCGAACGATATTCTGTTCGAATGGCTCCTGCGAAGGGGTGACACCGCTCTGGTACTCGGCCATCGGGTCTCGGAGTGGTGCGGGCACTCGCCTGTGCTCGAAGAGGATATCGCGCTCGCTAATGTCGCGCTCGACTTGATCGGGCAGGCGCGCATGTGGCTCAGCCTGGCCGGTGAGGTCGAAGGCAAGGGGCGCGGCGAAAACGAACTCGCCTATCTGCGCGACGCCTGGGATTTCCGAAACGTGCTCCTGGCCGAGCAGCCCAATGGCGATTTCGGCAAGACCCTGATGCGCCAGTTCCTGATCGACGCGTTCCAGGTCCTGATGCTGAAAGCGCTGGAAGGTTCAGCGGACACAAGGATCGCAGCGATTGCCGCGAAGGCCGGCAAGGAAGCGGCCTACCACCTGGACCGGTCCGCTGATCTGGTCATCCGCCTCGGGGACGGCACGCCGGAAAGTCACCGGCGCATGCAGGACGCGCTTGACCAACTCTGGTCTTATACCGGCGAGCTGTTTGCTTCCGACGAGGTCGATGCCGCGATGTGCGCGGCCGGTCTGGCTCCCGACGCCAAGGAGCTGAGGGAAGACTGGCGGAAAACGGTCGACGAGGTTCTGTCCGAGGCAACACTGACACCGCCGGACTCCGATTTTGCCCATCTGGGCGGCCTGACAGGGCGACATTCGGAACATCTGGGACATCTGTTGGCCGAAATGCAGTTCCTGCAGCGGGCCTATCCCGGCGCCACCTGGTGACACCATGCCTGTACCGACTGAGACGGTCTGGAAATGGCTCGCCGATGTTCCGGATCCTGAAATTCCTGTCCTGTCGCTGACCGATCTCGGCGTGATCCGTGACGTCCACTGGCAGGACGAGACGCTCGTGGTCACGGTCACGCCGACCTATTCGGGCTGCCCCGCAACGGCGGTGATAAATCTGGACATCGAAACCAAGCTGCGGTCCTGCGGCATCGAAAAACTGCGCCTCGAACAGCAGCTCAGCCCGCCATGGACGACGGATTGGTTGAGCGAAAAGGGCCGCGAAAAACTGCGCAAATACGGCATCGCGCCGCCGGTGACGGGAACGGGAAGCACGAATGCGGCAGAGGGGCGCCTTGCCCGCCTCACCGGAGGTGGTGACTTCGCGGTTGCCTGTCCACGGTGCGGGTCTGAAGACACGGAAAAAATAAGCCAGTTCGGCTCCACCCCCTGTAAGGCGGCTTATCGGTGCCGGTCCTGCCTGGAGCCGTTCGACTATTTCAAATGCCATTAAACACGCCTTGAAGAGCACTTGGGAGGACTAGCATGTCACGGTTTCACGCCCTGACGGTGACCGGCGTTTCGCCGGAAACACGGGATTCGGTCGTTGTGACACTGAAACCGCGGCCGGAAGACGAGGATCTGTTCCGCTTCGACCAGGGCCAATACCTGACATTCCGCCGAGACTTCGACGGCCATGAAGTGCGCCGCTGCTATTCGATCTGCGCAGGCACGGAAGAGGGCGCACTGAAGGTCGGTATCAAGCGTGTGGACGGCGGCGCTTTTTCCTGCTGGGCCCATGAAAGCCTTGCAGTTGGCGACACGGTGGAAGCCATGCCGCCGCGTGGAAGCTTCAATGCGCCGATCGCACCTGACCAGGCACGGTTTTATGTTGGCTTTGCAGGCGGCTCCGGCATTACGCCGGTCCTGTCGATCCTGAAAACCGTTCTGGCGCGTGAGCCCAATGCCCAGTTTACACTGGTCTATGCCAACCGGCAGATCTCCTCGATCATGTTCCGGGAGGAGTTGGAGGACCTCAAGAACCGTTATCTCGGCCGTCTGCAAGTGATCCATATTCTCAAGAGCGATGCCCAGGACACCGAACTCTTTTCCGGCCGCATCGACGAGGAGAAACTTGCCGACCTTTTCGACACGCTGATCGACCCGCAGGACATTGATCTCGCCTTCCTGTGCGGTCCGCACGGCATGATGGAAACGGTGCGCAAAAGTCTCGAAGCGCGCGGTGTGGACGCCGACCGGATCAAGCAGGAACTCTTCAAGTCCGACCAGCCCGGCCGCCTTCCGCCCAAGCTTCGGCCGGAGGTCGTCGACGGGTCCGCCAAGGATGCCGATCTGAAACTGACCATCGACGGTACCACCCGCGACATTCACATGGAGCCGGGCGAAACCATTCTGGAATCTGCCCACCGAAACAACATCGATGCGCCGTATTCCTGTTGTGCCGGGGTCTGCTCCACCTGCCGCGGCAAGGTATTGGAGGGCGAAGTCGAGATGGCCGCCAACCATGCCCTGGAAGACGACGAGATCCGGGACGGCTACGTGCTCACCTGCCAGTCGCGACCGCTGAGCAAGCACCTCGTGGTCACCTACGACGCCTGAACCTCAAATCCGAAAGCCATTTCATGACCGTTCATCCGCAGAAAACCCGTATTCTGGAAAGTTATCTGGCCGGAAGCTGGCGCCCCGGAAAGGGAGACGGCAAGCCTCTACTCGATGCGTCGACCGGCGCACCTGTCGCCACCATAGATGCATCGGGCCTGGATCTGGCGGAAGCGCTCGAATGGGGGCGTGCAACGGGTGGCAGCGCCCTGCGCAAGATGACCTATCACGAGCGCGCCCTGATGCTGAAGACGCTTGCCCAGGCACTGATGGACAAGAAGGAACTCTTCTACCAGGAAAGTTTTGCCACCGGTGCGACCCGCAAGGACGGCTGGATCGACATCGAGGGCGGCATCGGCACCATGTTCGCCTATTCCTCCAAGGCACGCCGCGAAATGCCGAACACGAAAGTGTTTGTCGAAGGTGCGGTCGAGCCGCTCTCGCGCGACAACAGTTTCTCAGGTCAGCACGTTCTGACCCCCTTGCGTGGAATCGCCATACACATCAATGCCTTCAACTTTCCCTGCTGGGGCATGCTTGAAAAGATCGCGCCCGCTCTGATCGCGGGCGTGCCATGCCTGGTCAAGCCTGCCAGCCAGACCGCCTACCTGACGGAGCTGATGGTCCGTCACATCCTGGCAACCGGGATCCTACCTGAAGGCTCCCTGCAGCTCCTGTGCGGTTCGGCCGGAGATCTTGTCGACCATGTCACCGGCCAGGACGTGGTCACCTTTACAGGCTCGGCGGCAACCGGCCAGATGCTCCGCCAGAACAAGGCGATCGTTCGAAATTCCACACGCTTTACCATGGAGGCGGACAGCCTGAACGCGGCCGTTCTCGGGCCAGATGTGTCACCGGAAGACCCGGAATTCCAGCTCTTCATCAGGGAAGTTGCTGGAGAAATGACTGTGAAGGCCGGACAGAAATGTACGGCGATCCGCCGCGTGATCGTTCCGGGTCCTATGGTGGATGCCGTTGCGGACGCGCTGGGGCAGCGCCTTGGCAAGGCGGTGGTCGGCGACCCGCGCGACGAGGCGGTCACGATGGGCCCGTTGGCCTCGAAAGGCCAGGTAGAGGAAGTGCACGCACGCATAGAGGACCTGACATCGGAAGCGGAGATCGTGTCGGCACCAACGCGCGACCTGGCTTTGGAAGGCGCTTTTGCCGGACCCGTGCTGCTTCATTGTGCCAATCCGCTGAAGGGCGAGGCGGTGCATTCCGTGGAGGCCTTTGGGCCGGTCGCGACGATCATGCCCTACGACACCGTGGAAGATGCGGTCGAACTGACTCAAAAGGGCAAGGGGTCCCTGGTGGCTTCGGTCTTCACCAATGATCCGCAGGTCGCCGAGGAAGCCGTGCTCGGCATGGCGCCGTTCCACGGGCGCATCCTGATCGGCAATCGGCGAAGCGCCAAATCATCGACCGGACATGGCTCGCCACTACCGATGCTCGTCCATGGTGGACCCGGACGGGCCGGAGGCGGCGAAGAACTCGGCGGATTGCGCTCGATCAAGCATTACATGCAGCGCACCGCGGTGCAGGGGGCTCCGAACCTTCTCGGCGCCGTGACCGGGCGCTGGATTTCCGGGGCGCCGGGCCACGAAGACAAGCGCCACCCGTTCCGCAAGTCCCTGGCGGAACTCAAGATTGGCGACAGGCTGGTCACTAGGTCGCGAGACGTAACCCTGCAGGATATTGAACATTTTGCGGAATTCACCGGCGACACCTTCTATGCCCACATGGACGCGGCCGCGGCCGAGAGAAATCCCTTTTTCGAGGGCAGGGTGGCCCATGGCTACCTGATTGTGTCATTTGCCGCCGGTCTCTTTGTCGACCCGGACGAAGGTCCGGTCCTGGCGAATTACGGTGTCGACAATCTGCGTTTCCTGACGCCCGTCAATGCCGGTGACGCGCTGAAGGTCCAGCTGACGGCAAAGGAAATCTCGCCCCGGATCACAGCCGACTATGGCGAGGTTCGCTGGGACTGCCTTGTCACCAACCAGAACGACGAGCCGGTGGCACAATATGATGTGCTGACCCTCGTCGCCAAGGAATGGCAACCGAAGACCTAGGTCCCGGTGCCAAAAGAACGTCGGCAACGCCGCTGATCAGAGAAACAATCAGCGCCCGTCGCGGCGGTCTGCGGCAGGTTCCCGCCAGCCGCATGAAACTGGGAACTCTTGATCGAGATCAGAGCATTCAGGATCGAACCGGATAGTATAGACGTGTTCACGGTCAGGCGTGGCGTATTCCGCCGCCAAAAGGCCGGACTCAAGCGCCAGCCAGGTCGCGCTGCATTTCCGCTGATCTGACTGGCACGATGCTCCACGGAACCTGAAGGGAGTAAGTTGATGAACACTGTCGCGGTCTGGTGTTTGCGCCTGCAAGGTGCCATCGCGTTTGTGCTGCCGGGCACCGCCCTGGCACAGTCCACCCAGGATTTCGACCGTTATGGCTGGGGCCACCACATGTCGGGATGGGGTGGCGCCTGGTACGGTATGGTCTTCGGCCCGATCTTCATGATCCTGGTACTCGCTCTGGTGATCGCCATAGCTGTGCTCCTCGTGCGCTGGCTTGGCGGCGCATGGCATGCGTCGCCCGGGCATCACCAGCCTCAAACCCACAAATCCGTCGACATCCTGAAGGAGCGCTATGCCCGGGGTGAAATCGACAAGGAAGAGTTCGAGGAACGGCGTCGCGTCCTGGGCGAATAACCCGCCCCGGAGCAGAGCAATCGTGCGGCGGTGCGGAGGGGACGGAAATGCCGGGAGCACCAGGGTGACGGGAACACAGTCACCCCGGCTTCCTCCATCACACTCCTACCGGGACCTGTTGTCGACGACTCGCTTGGCTTTGCCGGCGGACCGCTCCACCTGGCCGGGTTCGGTCACATCGATCACCGAAGAGACACCAACCACGCTCTTGATGTGATGCGCAAGTTCCCTGGCTGAAGCCTGACGTGCCTCGGAGGACGCGGCCGCAGGAAGGGCTTCGACGTGAACCGTCATCACGTCCAGCCGGTCTTTCTTGGCCAGCTCGATCTGGAAATGCGGCGACAGGCCTTCGCATTTCAGGATCTGCTCCTCGATCTGGGTCGGGAACACATTGACACCACGCAGAATGATCATGTCGTCGGACCGGCCGGTGATCTTTTCCATCCGGCGCATGCTCCGGGCGGTGCCGGGCAAAAGCCGGGTCAGATCACGCGTGCGGTAGCGGATCATCGGCAAACCTTCCTTGGTGAGCGTGGTGAACACCAGCTCACCGATCTCGCCGTCAGGCAGGACCTCGCCGGACTGCGGATCGATGATCTCCGGATAGAAGTGATCCTCCCAGATGTGCAGACCGTCCTTGGTCTCGACGCATTCATTGGCGACACCGGGGCCCATCACTTCCGAAAGGCCGTAGATGTCGACCGCGTGCATGTCGAAGGCCTGTTCGATTTCCTGGCGCATGGCATTCGTCCAGGGTTCCGCGCCGAAGATGCCGGTCGCCAGGGAGCTCTCGCGCGGATCGATGCCCTGACGGCGGAATTCGTCGAGGATCGACAGGAGATAGGACGGTGTCACCATGATGACCCGCGGTTTGAAATCCTGGATCAGCGTTACCTGGCGCTCTGTCATTCCGCCCGAGACCGGCACCACCGTGCAGCCCATTTTTTCCGCGCCGTAATGGGCGCCGAGGCCACCGGTGAAGAGACCGTATCCATAGGCGACGTGGATGATATCGCCCGGACGGCCGCCGGAAGCCCGGATCGACCGCGCCACCAGATGCGCCCACATCTCGATGTCATTGGCGGTATAACCGACGACCGTCGGTTTGCCCGTGGTGCCGGAGGAGGCATGAACGCGCACGATCTTGTCGCGGGGCACGGCGAACAGGCCGAACGGATAATGGTCGCGCAGGTCCCCCTTGGTCGTGAACGGAAACTTTGAAAGGTCGGAGAGCGTCTTCAGGTCGGACGGATGCACGCCCTTGTCGTCGAAACGTTTCTTGAATAACGGCACGTTTTCATAGGCATGGTTGAGCGACCATTTCAGCCGTTCCAGTTGCAGCGCCGACAGTTCGTCCCGGCTGGCGGTTTCGATCGGCTCGAGATCTCCGGGAAGCGGAGCCAGATTTTCCATTGTTTCCTCCCTTGGCGTCCGGTTGGCCGCCACCATCATTCCGGCAGTATAGTGCCCTTTGTTGTTCTTGAATTGCCGCGGAATTCCGCGATCACGTCGCCAGTCTGGTTGCTGACCGTCACATCATAGAGGCCGGACCGTCCTTTCCGGCTCACTTCCCGCGCCGTGGCCGTCAGCCGGTCGCCCAGATGAGCGGGAGCCAGAAACGAGATGTCACAATGCTGGGCAACTGTCACGTTATTGTAGGTGTTGCAGGCAAAGGCGAAAGCACTGTCCGCCAGCGTGAAGATATAACCGCCGTGGCAAATGCCGTGACCATTGGTCATTGCCTTGGTCACCGTCATGGACATGGTCGAGTGACCGGCCCGCACATGTGCCAGTTTCATGTCCAGATGCTGGGTGGCGGTGTCCTGTGACCACATGCGCTCGGCACAGGCCTTGGCGAGTTCGTCCGGGGTCATTTTCATGTCAGGCTCCGGTGAAACGGGCAGGGCGTTTTTCAAGAAAGGCTGTCACGCCTTCGCGATAGTCGTCGCTCCTCCCGGCCAGGCGCTGCGCGTCCCGCTCCGCATCGAGATGCGGGTCGAGACCCTGGTCAGCGGCTGCCTGGATCAGTTGTTTGGTAAGCGAAAGCCCCCTGGTCGCACCGGCGGCGAGCTGTGCGGCCAGCTTGCCGGCTTCCGCCATAAGGTCTTCATCCGGTATTGCCTTCCAGATCAGGCCCCAGTCTGCTGCTGTTTCCGCCTGGAGCGGCTCGCCGGTCATTGCGAGTGCCTTGGCCCGAACTTCCCCGATCAGCCGCGGCAGCAACCAGGTGCCGCCGGAATCGGGCACAAGCCCGATCTTGGAAAAGGCCTGGATGAACCGGGCAGACTGCGCGGCAAGCACGATATCGCAGGCAAGCGCGAGATTGGCACCGGCGCCGGCCGCGACCCCGTTGACGGCACAGACAACCGGTTTTTTCAGCGACCGGATCTGACGGACAAGGGGATTGTAAAGCGTCTCCAGTGTCACGCCGAGATCGGGGGCTTCACCGCCGCCGCGCATGTCCCGGTCGGACAGGTCCTGTCCCGCGCAGAAAGCCCGCCCGGCGCCCGTCAGCAGAACAGCCCGGATATCGGCGCTTGTCGCTGCGTCTTCCAGTCGGGCCCGCAGGGCCAGGTGCATGGATTCATTAAAGGCATTGAGCCTTTCGGGCCGATTCAGGGTAATCATCAGATAACCGTCCCGCCGTTCAGCGAGAACAGGTTCGGCGTCCGCCATGCGCTCCTCCCAAAGCATCACGCTTTTCTTCAAAAGCTCTGAAATTTGTGACATTAATGCACGACATCAGGTCCCGGTCAAAGCCGGATTTTGTCAATCGGGTACGCAGTCCGGCTTTGCCGGCCATAACAGCGGGCATCAGCCAGGGGTTTCGGATCATCCGGGAAAACATGGATAAAAACCAGTTTGGTGATTCAGCTGATATTTACTTTAATCGCGGATAGTTAGCCCGGGTAAGGTCGGCGTCAGGGCGCAATGTTCATTCGTAAATCCACCATCGAGAATTTTTCTCTGGATGTCCCTCTGGAACTGGAGGAGGGGCCTCCGCCCGTTGCCTATCGCCGGGTTCTGCAGATCCTGTCCCTGAGCGCCGTGTCCTTTCTGGTCTGGGCAGCATTCGGCCAGGTGCGTGAGGTGGCCAATGCCACCGGAGAAATCGTACCGGCCGGAAAGGTTCAGGCCGTGGGGCATCTTGAAGGCGGTATCGTTGCCGAAGTTCTGGTCCTTGAGGGACAGTTGGTCGACAAGGGAACACCACTGGTCCGGTTGCAGGAAACGGCCACGTCGAGCGACCTGGAACGCGTGCAGACGCGCTTGAGGTTCCTGGCAACGGAAGAACAACGCCTTGCAGGCAGCAGAACACCCTCGACGGATCCCAACGGCCTGAGGCTGAGTGGTGGCGCGGACTTCAGCGAAGCCCAGCAGGCTGCTTTCGACGCGCAGCGCAAGGCTTTGGAAACCGAGCAGCAGGCGCTGAAAGCCCGGATCAATGAGAAACAGGCTGAACTGACCAGCATTCTGGAACGCATCGAACTGCAGGAAACCCAGCTCGAGATAGAGCAGGAAAAATTCAATATCCAGCAATCCCTCTATGACCAGGGCTATACGTCAAAACGACGGTATCTGGACGCGAAATCCTCCCTTCAAAACGCACAAAGCGAAATGAGCGAGCTGAAGGGCATGCGCGGCCGCACCCAGGCGCAATTGGCCGAAGCGCAGGCGGGACTGGAACGATCCCTCGCGGTGGCTCAGGAAGAACTTGCCGAAGAGCGCAGCCGGGTTGTTCAGGAACGCAGTGAACTGGCTTTCGAGGCGGAGAAACAGCGCGACCGGGTCGACAGGCTGTTCGTACGTGCCCCGGTGAGCGGCCACATCAAGGCGCTTTATCTGAAAGGCGCCGGAAGTGTCCTGGCGCCGGGCGATGTTGTTGCCGAAATTGTGCCGAGCAACAGCGACCTCGTTGCCGAGGTGCGCGTCTCGCCGCGCGACATCGGTCATGTCGAGGTCGGCGATGAAGCGGAAATCGCCGTGACCACCTTCGACCCGAACATCGAAGGCACGCTGAAGGGCGAAGTGTCGGTCATCTCCGCCTCCAGTTTCCGCGACGAGTACGGCAACTACTATTTCAAGGCGATCATTCCGCTGGCGTCCAATTCGATCGGCCAGGGAGCCAGCGCGGAAACGATCTCGCCCGGTATGGTCGTGGACGCCAAGATCGTGACCGGTTCAAAATCCGTGCTTCAGTACATGCTGAAGCCCGTCACCCGCGCAATCGGGGATCCCCTCAGCGAACGGTGAGCCGGCGACTGCTCTCGCAAGCCACACAAACGACAAACGGCAAAAGACGTCCTGAACGGAGCAAAGGCCCCACCGTTTCCGATGGGGCCTTCTGTCAGTTGCCGCTGTCCGGTGACATCAGCTACCAGCGGATTTCCTCGACATCGTTGAAGTTGACGCGGCTGCCATCCGAGAAATCGATGTAGCCGTCGGCATCCTGCGACAGTTCCATGATGCCGTTTTCCGTGTCGGTGGTCTCGATGGAACCGTTTGTGATGGTCACCGTCCAGTCGGTGCCGAATTCGCCCGCCGACGTCACGCCGGGGCCGCCGCCGAGATCTATGACGTCGGTCCAGGCCGCGCCGGTGCCGGCATTGATCGTATCGCTGCCGTCGCCGAGACCATGCATGAACAGGTCCGAGCCGTCTCCGCCATTCAGGCTGTCGTTTCCGGTGCCGCCGATGATCGTGTCGTCGCCCGAACCCCCGAATATGTTGTCAACGCCGCCACGGCCGAAGATCAGGTCGTCACCGCCACCGCCGTTCAGATTGTCGTTGCCACCATAGGTGCCGCCATCGATCCGGTCGTCGTATTCACCGGTCGTGATGTTGTCGTCACCACCTACGCCATTGACGTAGTAGGACTGGCCGGAACCGCTGAAACTGCCGCTTTCGGTACCACCCGTGAACTGGCTGTCGTAGTTGCCATTCACGGAAATGCTGAATGTCTCGGAACTTTCCGAACCGTCCGCGGAGATGGCCGTCACGACAAGGTCGATCGAACTTTCCACCTGGCTGTCGAAGAAGGCGTGATCAGCGACGGTAACAACACCGTCTGCACCGATCTCGAACCGGTCGTCGCTGAGAGAATAGTTGACTGCATCGCCATTCGGATCGGTCGCCGTCGCTGTGATGCCGACCTGGGTGCCGGCTCCGTCCGTCTCATGAATGCTGTTGGTGGAGCCGTCCGAATCCGTCACGGCGCCGACGTCGGTTTGGATCAGGTCTGTGGCCGCGACATCGCCATCGGCAAACCGGAAATTCTCGACATTGGCAACCGTATCGACACCGTCCGGCGCACCGGCGCGCAGGTCTGTGACCGTGTAGCTGCCATCCACGTTTTCGACGATGTCATAGTCTTCCCAGTTGCCGGAATAGACGGCCGTGTCCGCTCCGGCGCCGCCATCGATGGAATCGTTGCCGGCGCCGCCTTCAAGCAGGTCAGCCGCCTCACCACCGACAAGCGTGTCGTTTCCGGCACCGCCTTCGAGTGTATCGCCCGGCACCTGGTAATCGGTGTCCAGCCTGTTTGCGTACATGCTCGCGTCGTCGACACTGATCGAATCCAGCGAGATGCCCTGGATCGGCTTGCTTGCCAACAGGTCGGAATCAGCGTTCGACATGTATTCCGGCGCCATGTAGACGTCGCCATTGTCCAACTGGATGACAACCGCCGAGAACGTCCCGGTGGTTCCGTCCGTGAACGTCACCGTGGCATCAAAAACCTGCAGGGAATCGAGCGCATGATCGGCACCACCGATTGTGAAGGTTTCCGCCGTCCCCGAGTAGTCGTTGTCCGCCAGCACACCGTCACCATTGGTGTCATTGGCGGTGACGCTCACGGTTTGGGTGTAAAGCGGGGAATTCGCGTTACCATAGGCGCCAAGCAGACTGGACGCATTCTCGCTCACGCCGTTGCTTTCATCCGTGTCGATGTCCGCCATGGTGCCAAGATGAATGAACGAATATGTCGAGCCGACCGTGCCGGTTCCGCCAATGGCGTCTGTCGCACCGCTCCCGGCAATCAGCGTATCGTCGCCGTCGCCGCCCTGGAGAGTGTCGGTTCCCGCGCCGCCAGACAGCGTGTCGTTGCCTGCTCCGCCGATCAGTGTGTCATCACCTTCGCCGCCGGACAGGTTGCCGCCATCATCATGGGCCGTGATCGTATCGTTGCCCGATCCACCGGTGATCGACGTTTCCGACACGCCTGAATCCGTGAACGTGGCACCACCGTCAGAAAGCTGAAGATCCTCGGCCACGTCCGCAACATCAAGTGTGAAGGTTTCCTGTGACGTCGAGCCGTCCGAAGAGGTGGCCGTGACGGTTATCGACACTTCAGGCTCGGTTTCGTAGTCGAAGCTTGCGCCGTCGGCGACGGTGACCGCGCCATTGTCGTCGACACTGAACCGGTTGTCGTCAACGGTGTAGCTGACGGTGTCCGACGCATTGCCGTCGGATGCAAATGCCGTGATGCCAACGCTGCTTCCAGCGCCTGCGTCTTCCGCCATGCCGTCGGCGGAACTGTCAGCGTCCGTTACCGCACTTACATCTTGCGCTACTAGGTCGCCCGCCAGAACATCGCCGTCAGAGAAACGGAAATTCTCGACATTGTAGACAGTGTCGGTCCCTTCGGGCGATCCGTCTCGCAAATCGATCACGGTGAAGGAGCCGTCGCTGTTTTTGGTGATCGAATAGTCGGCCCGGTTGCCGGAATAGACAGCGGTATCGGTGCCGCTGCCACCGTCGATGTAGTCGTTGCCGGCGCCGCCTTCCAGCGTGTCATTGCCCGACCCGCCATAGAGCTTGTCCGAGCCGGCGCCGCCCTCGATCGTGTCGTCGTCATTTTCACCGTACAGGCGGTCACTGCCGTCACCGCCGACCAGCGCGTCGTTGCCGCCGCCGCCATAGATGGTGTCGTTGCCGTCACCCCCGTCCAGGTAGTTGGCGTCGCTGTTGGGCTGCGTGCCGATTTCATCGTCGATGAAATCATTGCCTGCGCCGCCATAAACCACGTCGGCGCCTTCGCCGTAGAGAATGGCGTCATCGCCGGCACCGCCGTAGACGGTGTCGTCTCCGGCGCCACTGTAGATCGTGCTGCCGTCGTCATGGGCCGTGATGGTATCCGCGCTGTCATTCCCGGTGATGGATGTTTCTGCGACACCCGTATCCGTGAAGGTCGTCTGGCCCAACTCCATTTGATAGGCTTCCGCCACGTCGGCAACGGACACTTCAAAGGTTTCCTGGGAAGTCGATCCGTCAGTCGATGTCGCTGTGACGGTCAGGTAGATGGTCGGTTCGTTTTCATAGTCGAACGAAGCATTGGCCGCGACGGTGACCTCTCCGTTCTCGTCAATCGTGAACCGATTGTCGGAAATGGAGAAGGTGACATCGTCCGTGACATCATCGTCGCCTGCGGACGCAGTCACGCCGATGCTGGTACCCTCGGCCGCGTTTTCGGCAAGGCCGTTCGCCGCGGCGTCAATGTCGGTGACGGCAGAAACGTCGTACTCATCAACATCCGAGACGGCAATCGAGAAGGTCTCGGTGGAGGTCGACCCATCCGTGGACGTCGCCGTCACGGTGACGTCGATGGAACCTTCGGTTTCCGCATCGAACGAGGCCCCATCGGCGACGGTCACAACACCATTTTCGTCAACCGTGAAGCGGCTGTCGTCAACCGAGTAGGAGACACTGTCGGTCGCGTCGGCGTCGGTCGCGAGCGCAGTGACACCGACCTCCGTGCCGGCCGTCGCGTCCTCGGCAATCGTGTTGTCCGAAGCGTCGCTGTCGGTGACGGCAGAGACAGCGCTCTCGTTGACGTCGGAAACGGCGATGCTGAAGGTTTCCGTGGAGGTCGACCCATCCGTGGACGTTGCGGTCACGGTGATGTCGATGGAACCTTCGGTTTCCGCGTCAAAGCTTGCGCCGTCGGCCACGGTGACAACACCATTCTCGTCAACGGTGAAGCGGGCGTCGTCAACCGAGTAGGAGACGCTGTCGGTGGCATCGGCGTCGGTCGCCAGGGCGGTGACACCGACCTGGGTGCCGGCCGTCGCGTCCTCGGCGATGGTGTTGTCCGAAGCGTCGGTGTCGGTGACGGCAGAGACAGCGCTCTCGTTCACATCCGAGACGGCAATCGAGAAGGTTTCGGTGGAGGTCGACCCATCCGTGGACGTCGCGGTCACCGTGACGTCGATGGAACCTTCGGTTTCCGCATCGAAGCTTGCACCGTCGGCGACGGTCACCACACCGTTCTCATTCACGGTGAAGCGGTTGTCGTCAACCGAGTAGCTGACACTGTCGGTCGCATCGGCGTCGGTCGCGAGGGCCGTGACACCGACCTGGGTGCCGGCCGTCGCGTCCTCGGCAATGGTGTTGTCCGAAGCGTCGGTGTCGGTGACGGTAGACACAGCGCTCTCGTTCACATCCGAGACGGCAATCGAGAAGGTTTCCGTGGAGGTCGACCCATCCGTGGAACTTGCGGACACGGTGACGTCGATGGAGCCTTCGGTCTCTGCATCGAACGACGCGCCGTCGGCGACGGTCACCACACCGTTCTCATCCACGGTGAAGCGGCTGTCGTCAACCGAGTAGGAGACGCTGTCGGTCGCATCGGCGTCGGTCGCCAGAGCGGTAACGCCGACCTGCGTGCCGGCCGTTGCGTCCTCGGCAATGGTGTTGTCCGAAGCATCCGTATCTGTAACGGCAGAGACGGCAGTTTCATTGACGTCAGAAACGGCGATCGAGAAAATCTCGGTGGAGGTCGACCCGTCCGTGGACGTTGCGGTCACGGTGATGTCGATGGATCCTTCGGTTTCCGCATCGAAGCTTGCACCATCAGCGACGGTGACAACACCGTTTTCATTTACCGTGAAGCGGCTGTCGTCAACCGAGTAGGAGACGCTGTCCGTTGCATCGGCGTCGGTCGCCAGAGCGGTAACGCCGACCTGGGTGCCCGCCGTTGCATCTTCGGCGATGGTGTTGTCCGAAGCATCCGTATCTGTAACGGCAGAGACAGCGCTTTCATTCACATCGGAGACGGCAATCGAGAATGTCTCGGTCGAGGTCGAGCCATCCGTGGACGTTGCCGTCACTGTGATGTCTATAGAGCCTTCGGCCTCGGCATCGAACGAGGCCCCGTCAGCGATGGTGACAACACCATTCTCATCCACGGTGAAGCGGGTATCATCGACGGAATAGCTGACACTGTCGGTGGCGTCGGCGTCGGTCGCGAGCGCAGTGACACCGACCTGCGTGCCGGCCGTCGCGTCCTCGGCGATCGTGTTGTCCGAGGCATCGGTGTCAGTGACGGCGGACACGGCAGTTTCATTGACGTCAGAAACGGCGATGGTGAAGGTTTCCGTCGAGGTCGACCCGTCCGTGGACGTTGCCGTTACGGTGATGTCGATGGAACCTTCGGTTTCCGCATCGAAGCTTGCACCGTCGGCGACGGTGACAACACCGTTCTCGTCAACGGTGAAACGGGCATCATTGACGGAGTAGCTGACACTGTCGGTCGCATCGGCGTCGGTCGCGAGGGCCGTGACACCGACCTGGGTGCCGGCCGTCGCGTCCTCGGCGATGGTGTTGTCCGAGGCATCCGTGTCGGTGACGGCAGACACGGCACTCTCGTTGACGTCAGAAACGGCGATCGAGAAGGTTTCGGTGGAGGTCGACCCATCTGTGGATGTAGCGGTCACCGTGACATCGATGGAACCTTCGGTTTCCGCGTCAAAGCTTGCACCGTCGGCGACGGTGACAACACCATTCTCGTCAACGGTGAAACGGGCGTCGTTAACAGAGTAGCTGACGCTGTCGGTCGCGTCGGCGTCGGTCGCCAGGGCCGTGACACCGACCTGCGTGCCGGCCGTCGCGTCCTCGGCGATGGTGTTGTCCGAGGCATCCGTGTCGGTGACGGCAGAAACAGCGCTCTCGTTCACATCCGAGACGGCAATCGAGAAAGTCTCGTTGGAGGTCGAGCCGTCCGTGGACGTTGCGGTTACGGTGATGTCGATGGATCCTTCGGTTTCCGCATCGAATCTTGCACCATCGGCGACGGTGACCACCCCATTTTCATTTACGGTGAAGCGGGCATCATCGACGGAGTAGCTGACGCTGTCGGTCGCGTCGGCGTCGGTCGCGAGCGCAGTGACACCGACCTGCGTGCCGGCCGTCGCGTCTTCGGCGATGGTGTTGTCCGAAGCGTCGGTGTCGGTGACGGCAGAGACGCTTGATTCGTTGACGTCGGAAACAGCAATCGAGAACGTCTCGTTGGACGTGGATCCGTCTGTAGACGTTGCCGTCACGGTGATGTCGATGGAACCTTCGGTCTCGGCGTCAAAACTTGCGCCGTCGGCGACGGTGACGACACCGTTTTCATCGACGGTGAAGCGGGCGTCATCGACGGAATAGGAGACACTGTCGGTGGCATCGGCATCGGTCGCGAGCGCCGTGACACCAACCTGGGTTCCGGCGGTTGCGTCCTCGGCAATGGTGTTGTCGGAGGCGTCGGTGTCGGTGACGGCAGAAACGGTGCTCTCATTCACGTCGGAAACCGCAATCGAGAAGGTCTCGGTCGAGGTCGAGCCATCCGTGGACGTTGCCGTCACGGTGACGTCGATGGAACCTTCGGTCTCGGCATCGAAGCTTGCGCCGTCGGCAATCGTGACCACACCGTTCTCATCGACGGTGAAGCGGGCATCGTCGACGGAGTAGGAGACACTGTCGGTGGCATCGGCATCGGTTGCCAGAGCAGTCACTCCGACCTGGGTACCGGCCGTCGCGTCTTCAGCAATCGTGTTGGCCGATGCATCCGTGTCTGTAACTGCAGAAACGGTGCTCTCGTTTACATCGGAGACGGCAATCGAGAAGGTCTCGGTCGAGGTCGAGCCATCCGTGGACGTTGCCGTCACAGTGACGTCGATGGAGCCTTCGGTCTCCGCATCGAACGAGGCACCGTCGGCAACCGTGACCACACCGTTCTCATCGACGGAGAAACGGGCGTCGTCGACGGAATAGCTGACACTGTCGGTAGCATCGGCATCGGTTGCCAGGGCGGTGACACCGACCTGGGTGCCGGCCGTCGCGTCTTCGGCAATGGTGTTGTCCGAAGCGTCGGTGTCGGTGACAGTAGACACAGCGCTCTCGTTCACATCCGAGACGGCAATCGAGAAGGTTTCCGTCGAGGTCGAGCCATCCGTGGACGTCGCGGTCACCGTGACATCGATGGAGCCTTCGGTCTCTGCATCGAACGACGCGCCGTCGACGACGGTCACCACACCGTTCTCATCCACGGTGAAACGGGCGTCGTCAACAGAGTAGGAGACGCTGTCCGTTGCATCGGCGTCGGTCGCGAGGGCCGTGACACCGACCTGCGTGCCGGCCGACGCGTCCTCGGCAATCGTGTTGTCCGAAGCGTCGGTGTCGGTCAGGTCCGACACCGCGTATTCGTTTTCATCCGCAATCTGGAGAGTGAAGGTCCGTTCGGACTGGGAGCCGTCTGTCGAGGTTGCTGTCACCGTGAAAGAAACAGAACCCTCGGTTTCAGCGTCAAAGGATGCATTTTCCGCGATGCTGACGACACCCTGGTCGTCAATGACGAAGCGGGGATCATCGATCGAATAACTCACCGTATCCGAAACATCGAGATCATAGGCGGAGACTTCGATGCCGGCGAGACTGCCACCTTCGACATGTTCGGAGATCTCGTCCGAAATAGAGCCAATCGTGCTGATCGGGCTGACGTCATGTTCGTTGACATCACGAATGGCGATCGTGAAGGTCTCGGTCTGCGTGTCGCCGTCAGACGCTGTCGCAAGCACAACGATATCGTGGCTGCCGGCGGCTTCCGCATCGAGCGCGCCAGCCACGGTGACAATGCCCGTTTCCGGGTCGATGCTGAAAAGTCCACCTGCATCATCAAGCAAGCTGTAGGTGACGGATGTGCCGTCCGAGGCTTCGGCGGAAGCCCGAAGGCCGGTTGCCGCACCGATACCGGCATCCTCGTCAACAGCATCGACCGCAGTATCGATATCGGTTACTGCGGACAGGTCGGAAGCGACAACACTTTCGCCAGGGTCAACGTCGTCCGTTTCCGAGGCGGCCACGGTCCGGGGCTGGCTGTCCTGTGCGACGGCGCCGTTGTCCGCGCTCGTATCGAGATCGGAGGCTCCTGAAATTTTCGGCTCAGAACCGGTCAGGCGCTCAGTTGCACCGCCAAAGGAACCCGTGAAGGACTGGGCGCCACCGGAAGATGTTTCCTCGACAGGGAGGTCGCCGGCGGCAGAAACCGGAAGTTCTGTGTCCTGATCAAGCTGCGGTTCATCGCCGGAGACATCGGCAAGGGCAGGGGCCAAGTCGACAACATCGGCCTCATAAGCACCGTTGCCCGGTTCCTCCTCAAGCCCGAAATGCTGCTCTTCCGACTGGCTTCCAAGATGCAGGTTCGAATTGACCTGTTCCATGGATTCACCCATGTCCTGGTCAAGATGGTAATCGTGCGCCTTGTCGAGATGCTGGTCCCTGTTGTCGAGCAATCCGGAATGAAGGGCGCTGTCCGAATTCAGGGTTGTTCTCGTTTCCGTCGAACCACCGTCACTCGGACCGCCGTTTTTGTCTTCACGGGTTTCAGTATCGCTTGCCATCTCGGTCGCTTATCCGCAAAATTTCCGATCGTGCCACTGAATGCCACCGTCCTTAACAAAGCGAAAAATTCCTCTTAGAATCTGGATGTTAGTTCTAATAAAATTCTGAATTTACACTGTAGGGTAAACGCTTTTTAAACCCGAACCGAACAGTTTGAACGAGTAGCTACTTGATTCTGGCCAATTGATGCTGAGTTCGGTTTTTTCATCCTTCTTCCTGCCCCGAATGCGGGTAAGGCACTCGCCGAGCGGAAAGTGGATTTCCTCTCCCGGATTGCCGCGTGATGTTGTCATTGGCTCCGTCGTCGCGAACGTCATGAGCCTGGCGATGCCGCTCGCCATTCTTCAGGTCTATGACAGGGTGCTTCCCAACGCTTCAACCGACACGCTCCTGGTGCTCACACTCGGTGTTTCCGGAGTGCTGATCGCGGACGCCTGTATCAAGATCGCGCGCGCGGCAGTTGTTGGACGTCTGGGCGCCGGGTTCAATCACCAGGCGCATACGGAACTGTTCCGGCGCGTGCTCAATGCCGAACCGTCCCAGTTCTCCAAAACCCCGGTGTCCGTGCAGGTCCATCAGCTTCGGTCGCTGCAATCGATCGCCGATCACTATGGCGACCAGGGTCGCCTGCTTGCGATCGACCTGCCGGCCGGCGGGATCTTTCTCGCGGTGCTGATATTCATTGCCGGTCCGCTTGCGCTTGTCCCTGTATGCCTCCTGGCAGTCTTCATGCTGTTTGCCCTGAACCGGAACCGGGAGCTGCAGCAGGTCGTTTCGGATCGTGCGGATCAGGACGACCGCAAATCCGATTTTGTTCTGGAAGTGCTTTCGGGCGCCAAGACCGTCAAGTCACAGGCGATGGAAGCCTTGATCATGCGGCGTTTCGAACGCTTGCAGAGAGTGACCGCCGATCTCAGTGCCAGATACATGCGCCTGTCCGGTCAGGCCCGTGATGCTTCCTCGTTGTTTGGAACCCTCACCACCGTTTTCGTCGTCCTTTTCGGTGCCCTGATGACGATCAATGGCAACTTCAGCATCGGCGGCGTTGCCGCCAGCACCTTGCTTTCGGGGCAGTTCGTGCAACCGTTTCTGCGCGCCATCAACCAGCTGACCGACATGCAGCGCCTGAAACACGATTACAGCCAGGTCGAGGACCTGTTCGAACTGCCGGAGGTGCCTGTCCAGAAGCCCCTGCCGTTTGAAACGGACGGGTCGATCCACCTCGACAACGTGACCGTCGAAGTTGGCGACAACGGACGTCGCGTGCTCCAGGACATCAACCTGTCCATCGAACCCGGACAGTTCGTAGGCTTCCGTGGAGCGGACGGCAGTGGAAAATCCACACTCATGAAGCTGCTGACGGGCGAACTTACCCCCACGTCCGGTTTGGTCACCATCGGGGGCCAGCAATACGACGAGGACCACCAGCAAGATTTGCGCAAGAGCATCGCCTACGTTGACAATCAAACCGCCATCTTCAACGGCACAATTCTCGAAAACATCACCATGTTCGGCGCGGTGTCGGATATCAACCATGCCCGCATGGCGGCCAAGCTGATCGGGCTGGAAAAGGAGATCCACCTTCTGCCACGCGGCTATGAAACGCAGCTTGGCTCCGATCTCGGCGGCAAGGTGCCGACGGCAACCCTGCAACGGATTAGCATTGCCCGGGCGCTGGCCGGCGAACCCAAGATCCTGATCCTGGACGAAGCCAATGCCCAGCTCGACCAGCAGGCGGAGAAGGGGCTGATCGATGCCCTGATGCGACTGAAAGGCTATCTGACGGTTGTGATCATTTCGCATAGACCTTCCATGCTCGCCGTCGCCGATCGCCAGTTCGAATTGAAAGACGGGCGGCTTTGCGCCCTTGACGATGCCTCCAGACCCGGCAATGACCGCAAAGCGGGGCAGTCGGCGTGAGCAGGCCTCTCTTCAATCTCGATGGTGTCCACATCGGTGAAAATGCGGTTCACCGCCAATGGCAGGACCTTTCCGAGGAACTCGAGCCGGGGACTGACCAGGACAGTTCTTCTGGTCAGGGCGCCGGCGACATGGCGGCCGCCGAGCGATGCCTCGTACCGTTGCTGCGGGAAATGCGCTGGCAAGGCAACGATCGGCTGCTGTTTGAAGCCATGCCGCATTTCGATCGGGTTGAAACCCTGCAGCAGCTCAGGACCGTCCTGACCCGTCTCAACGTCCGGACGGAAGCCTTTCACGGACGCGTGGCGGAGCTCAATCAGGCGCACTTCCCGTGTCTGCGCGTCACCGAGGATGATGTTCAGGTCATCGCCGGAAGGGCGGAAACAGGTGATCTGCGAGCCTATTCCGGCAAAGACAACGAGGCGATCATCCTTGCTCCCGCTAAGGTATCCGTCAGCGAAATCTACCTGGCGTTTGAAGACAAGGACGAAACCGGCCAGACCCAGAGCAACCGAAGCTGGTTTTCCTCGGTTACCCAACGTTTCCGGACAAGCATCTTTTCCATTCTCGCGCTCGGTTTCGTACTCAACATTCTTGCGCTTGGCCCCCCGCTGTTCATCATGGCGATCTATGACAAGGCAATGGGGGCCAAGTCCACGGAAGTGCTGATTACCATGGCAGTGGGCATCGGTATCATTCTCGTTTGCGAAACCGCACTCCGGCGGACAAAGACCTGGCTGCAGTCCTATCTGGGTGGACGGATCGACGCGATCGTGGGCAACAAGACCTTCGAGCGGATCCTGCATCTGCCGTATTCCATGTTGTCAGAAGCGCCGATCGGGACCCAGGTGATGCGCCTGCGCTATTTCGACAGCGTACGCGACATTTTCCAGAGCTCGCTGTTCAACGCGATTGTCGATATTCCGTTCACGATGATCTTCATCCTGGCGATTTTCCTGATCGGCGGTCCGGTCGCCTATCCGCCGCTGGCCCTGCTGGCGATCTATGTACTGATGGCCGTCTACGTCCTGCCCAAGGTCCAGCGCGAAGTTGCGGCGGTGGGAGAACAGAAATCGAAACTCAACAGCTTCATGATCGAGACGTTCCGCAACCAGCGCGCGCTCAGGAACCTGTCGGTGGAGGGCATCTGGCTTGACCGCTTTTCACAGCTCTCGACCCAATTCAACAAACTCAACATCCACGCCCGCAACATAACCCACGTGCTGCAAACTGTGTCACAAACACTGATGACGGTGTGCGGCGTGCTTGTTCTGGGCATCGGTGCCATGCGGGTCATGGAAGGCGAGATGAGCCTTGGCGCCCTGATCGCAACCATGGCACTGAGCTGGCGCGTGCTGAACCCGATGAACCAGGCCTTCCTGAGCATCACCCAGCTGGCACAGAGCCGGACGGTCATCGAGCAGATCAACAATCTGATGCAGGTTCCGCTTGAGCGGGAGCCCGGCCATTTGCCGAAAATCGCCCGCGATATCAAGGGTGACTTGAAAATGACCTCGCTGGTCCTGCGCTATCCGGGGGCAACCGAAGCATCGTTGAAGGGCCTGGAACTGACCGTCAAACAGGGCGAGCTGGTTGCCATCACAGGTCCGAGCGGATCCGGCAAGACAGCACTCTTCCAGTCCATCATCGGTCTGTTTCAGCCGCAAGTCGGCTCTATCCTGTTCGACGGTCTCGACGTGCGCCAGCTAGACGCGGCCGAATGGCGCGCCTCCATAGGCTATGCCCCTGACGATCTCGACTTTTTCTATGGAACGGTGAAGCAGAACTTGCTCATGGCGGACCCGGGCGTGAGCGATTCCCGGCTGATCGAAGTCACCGGCCAGCTCGGCCTGCTGTCCTATCTGGAAGATCATTTCGACGGGCTGGAAACCCGCCTGAACGGTGAAGTCCTCAAACAGATCCCCGACAACATGAAACAGCGGATCGTCCTTGCCAGGGCCTTCGTAAAAACCGTGCCGCTCTATCTGTTCGACAATCCTGGCACTCACCTCGATTTCGAAGGGGACAAGAAATTCATGGCCATGATCGAGGCACTGAAGGGCAAGTCAACGGTCATCATCAACACCCAGCGCCCAAGCCACATGAAACTGGCGGACAGGGTGGTGGTGATGAAATCCGGCCAGATTGCAATGATGGGAACACCGGACCAGGTGGTGCCTGCCTTGATGGGCCAACCCGCCAAGGCAGGTTGAGCACCCGCGGGTTCGGGTGCGCAGTTCCTGACCCGATCACAGGACCGAGGTCATCCCTCCGTCAACATAGATGATCTGCCCCGACACATAATTCGACGCATCCGAAGCCAGGTAGATGGCCGTGCCGGCCAGTTCGTCCGGCGCTCCCCAACGGCGCGAAGGGGTCCGCCCCACGACCCAGGCGTTGAAGTCCCGGTCCGCGATCAGCGCTTCGTTCATGTCGGTCTCCATGTAGCCGGGACCGATGGCGTTGGCCTGTATCCCCAGCGGGCTCCATTCGGCTGCCATGGACTGGGTCAACAACTTGATACCCCCCTTGGAAACCGAGTAGGGCGCGATCGTTGCGCGGGCGACCATGGACATGACCGAGCCGATGTTGATGATCTTTCCGGAGCCCCGTTGGCTCATCCGGCGTGCGGCTTCGCGGCCGACAACAAAGGCTGCCGTCAGGTTGACGTCGAGCACGCGCTGCCAGTCTGCCGTTTCAAGGTCGAGCATCGGTTTGCGAAACTGGATCCCTGCATTATTGACGAGAATGTCGATCGAGACGCCGTCGGCGTCGAACCGGTCAAAGGCGGCCCTGACCGCGCTATCGTCGGAAACGTCGAAGGCTGCACAGGTTACGTCAAGACCGCTTGCAGCCAATGTATCCGCTGCTGTGGAGAGCCTGTCCTCGTCGGTGCCGTTAAGCACGATCCTGGCACCGGCTTGTCCCAGCCCTTCGGCAAAGGCGCGGCCGAGCCCCCTGGAGGACCCGGTGACAAGCGCTGTTTTCCCGGTCAGGTCAAAGAGTTTGAGAGACATAGACTTCCTCGGATCTTTCTCGAAAAGGAACATACGGGCACGCAGACCTTACAAGTGAACACGCCGACAGGGAAAATTTGTTTGAGTGGTCATCCGTCAGCCAGAAGGCGCAACCGCGCAAACGAAAACGGCCGCCCTGGGGCGACCGCTTCCTGAACCTGATGGTCTCACCGGATCAAAGCACGGATTTCACCGCTTTTTCCGTGGCGGAAACCACCTTGTCGATCTCGCTTTCCGAGATGCAGAGCGGCGGAGCAAAACCGAGAATGTCGCCCTGGGGCATGGCGCGGCCGATGACGCCTTCCTTCAACAGCGCACCGGCGATCTGGGGACCGGTCTTCGCGCCCGGATCCAGATAGGTTCGGCTGTCCCGGTCGGCCACGAATTCAACAGCGCACATCAGGCCTTCACCGCGAATATCGCCGACATTGGGATGATCACCGAGCGCATCCACAAGCGCCTTCTTGAAATAGGCTCCGGTCGAACCGGCATTGGCGACAAGGCCGAGCTGATCGATCAGTTTGAGATTGGCAACCCCGGCGGCGGCGCCGATCGGGTGCGCCGAATAGGTCCATCCATGACCGATCGGACCGAACGCGTCGGTGCCGTCTTCAAGAACCTTCCAGACCCTGTCGGAGACAATCGAACCCGACAGTGGCGCATAGGCGGAGGTCAGGCCTTTGGCGATGGTAATGAAATCCGGCTCGATGCCGTAGTGGGCGGACCCGAACATGGTGCCCAAACGGCCAAAACCAGAAACAACTTCGTCCGCGATCAACAGGATGTCATGTTTTTTCAGAATCGGCTGGATGGCATCCCAATAACCGGCCGGCGGCGGCACGATGCCGCCGGTTCCGAGCACAGGCTCGCCGATGAAGGCGGCGATCGTGTCCGCACCTTCGCGTTCGATCAAGGCCTCCAGTTCAGCCGCGCAATGCGCAACGAAGTCGGCTTCGGACATGGACAGGTCCTCCCGGCGGAAATAGTCCGGGGCGATCGTGTGCAGCACCGTGTCCAGCGGCAGGTCGAACTTCTTGTGGAACAGTTCCAGGCCGGTCAGCGAACCGGTCATCAGTCCGGACCCATGGTAGCCACGCCAGCGCGAGATGATCTTCTTCTTTTCCGGACGGCCGAGGATGTTGTTGTAGTACCAGACCAGCTTGACGTTGGTCTCGTTCGCATCCGAGCCGCCCAGACCGAAATAGACCTTGGACATGTTGTCCGGCGCCCGGTCGAGAACCATCTTCGCTAGGGTGATCGATGCCTCGGTGCCGTGACCGACATAGGCATGGTAATAGGCAAGTTCCCGGGCCTGTTCGGCAATCGCGTCGGCAATTTCGCTACGGCCGTAGCCGACGTTGACGCAGTAAAGACCGGCAAAGGCGTCGAGAAGACGGTTTCCGTCCCGGTCCTCGATGAAGACGCCACTGCCGCCGGTCACGATCCGGCTCGGGCTTTCGCCGCGTGCATGCTGGGCCAGATGCGTAGAGGGATGAAAGAAATTTTCCCTGTCCCAGGCATCCAGTTGGTCGTTTTTCAGCATGATGTTTTCCTTCCAGTTGAGGGCAGGGCGGCTCAGCGCCAGTCCCTGCAGACAAATTTGATTTCGGTGAAAGCTTCAAGGCCAAATCTGGCGCCTTCGCGCCCGAGACCCGATTGTTTGACGCCGCCAAAGGGGATCGGGTAGCCGGTCACCTTGGTGCGATTGACGGCAACCATGCCGTATTGCAGTGCCCGGCTTGCCCTGTAGATGCGGCGCGGATCCTGGGTGTGCAGGTAGGCTATGAGACCGTATTCACTGTCATTGGCCCGGTCGATCACTTCGTCTTCCGTGTCGAACGGAGCGATGGCAGCAACCGGACCAAAGGTTTCCTCCCGAAAGATGGCGGCGTCGGCGGGAACGTCGGCAAGAACCGTGGGTTCGTAGAAGAGCGGCCCGGCCGCGTGTCGCTTGCCGCCTGTCAGAAGCTTTGCCCCGAGGTCCAGGGCGTCCTTGACCTGCGCCTCCTGCTTGGCAACCGCGCGCTTGTGCATCAAGGGTCCGATATCCGGGTCGTCCAGGCCGGCGCCGACAGTAAGATCCGCCGTCCTTTGGGCAAAAGCTGAACAGAAGACGTCATAGATCGGCCTTTCGACCATGATCCGGTTGGCCGCGAGACAGTCCTGGCCGGACGTCGCGAACTTGGCCGCGATCGCCTGCTCGACGGCATGATCCAGATCGGCGTCCGCGAAGACGATGAAGGGAGCATGTCCGCCAAGTTCGAGGACAAGCCGTTTGACCGTGTCGGCGCTTTGCCGGTAAAGCAACCGGCCGATTTCGGTCGACCCGGTGAAGGAGACGGCGCGCACCCGCGGGTCTTCCATCCACGGCGCGACGATCTCGGGCGCCTTGCCGGGCAGAACGTTGAAAACGCCCGCAGGCAATCCGGCCCGGTCGGCAAGTTCCGCCAGAGCCAGCGCGGAAAACGGCGTTTCTTCAGATGGATGTACAAGCACGGTGCAACCGGCTGCCAGCGCCGCGGCTGCCTTGCGGGTGATCATGGCGCAGGGAAAATTCCACGGTGTGATCAGGGCAGCGACGCCCAGAGGTTCACGCCAGACTTCCATCTCCGCGTCCGCCAGGTGTGACGTGATGCTTTCGATGTTCGGCCGTTTAGCTTCTTCGGCGTAAAATTCGATGAAGGAAGCCGCGTAGTCGATTTCACCGCGCGCTTCGGAAATCGGCTTGCCCTGTTCCCGGGTCATGATCAACGCGAGGTCTTCCTTGTTCTCAAGGATCAGCGCGTGCCATTCGTGCAGATAGCGTGCCCGGTCCTGCGGCAACAGGCCGGCCCAGGCGCGAAACGCCTTGTCCGCCTTGCCGATGGCGTCATGCGCCTGCGCGCCCGTCAGCCTGGCGACGTCGCCAAGCCAGCTGCCATCGGCGGGATCGGTGACCGAGAAGACCGAACCATCCTCGGCATCCATCCAGCGTCCGTCGACGTAACCGAAACTGCGCACGAGGTGCCGGTTTTCGATCTGACGGAACAGGTCGGTGGCGAGCGGAGCAGCTGCGAGAGACAGGTTTTGCATGGCGAAGCCCTTTGTGTTGTCTGGGCTCTAGCCTAGGGGCGATGCGGGGAACGAAATGACCAAACTTCCCTGGATGAAGACGGCAATCGTTCCTAATCCATGCCGTCTTCGTCGGGTTCCGTTCCCAGGAAGCCGGCCATCAGGTTTTCCAGGGGAGGGGCTGCGCTCTGTTTCACCGGCTTGGTCACCACATAGGTGAAGTAACGAACCACGCTGAGCTCCCGGTCGAGCAGCCCGTCAATGAACCGCTGGTAGGTATCGATGTCCCGGGCAACGATCTGCAGCAGGTAGTCGAGCCCGCCACCGATTGCCCAGCAGGAAACGACTTCGTCGCAATCCCGGATCACCCGCTCGAATTTCTGGAAATATTCGGCACGGTGATGTTCAAGCTCGATTGTGACGAAGACCGTCACATGGGGCGCCAGGTTTCTGAGGGAAATGTCGGCCGAATATCCCTGGATGACACCAGCCTTTTCCAGCCGTTCCAACCGCTTCCAGCAGGGGCTCGGGCTTAGGTTGATACGTTTGGCGAGATCCGCTTTCGAGATTCGTCCTTCCCGGGCCAGAACATTCAGGATTTCCAGGTCTCGCTTGTCGAGTTTCAGCATGAAGACCTTCTCTGTCAGGCGAGAACGGTGGTGCCGGCGTTCGCCCGCCGGACCTTGCCGAGCGCCAGGGTGGCAATCGCCGTATCCTGAACCCCGGTTCCGGTCAGGTCACAGACCGTAATGTCATCGTCGGACTGCCGCCCGGCCGAGGCGCCGGAAATCACGTCGCCGAGTTCCCGGACATTCCCGGTGCCTGCGAGGAGGCCCGTCTCCAGGGCACTGCGCAATTCCCCCATCTTTTCGCACTGGCTGATCCGGTCACAGATAATGGCATCCGCAACAGCGAGGATCTTGGGATCCAGTTCGTTCTTGTCTTCCTGGTCCGAGCCCATGGCCGTAATGTGGAGACCGGGATGCAGCCAGTCGGCGCTCAGGACCGGGTCCCTTGCCGGTGTCGTGGTGATGACGAGCTGGCTTTGCGCAACCAGGTCCGCCGGTTCCGGGCAGGCGGCAACGTCGATCCCGAGAGTCGTTTTCATCTCCGCGGCCAACAGACCGGCCTTGTCGCCGTCGCGCCCCCAGATCAGGGCCCTTGCGGCGGGGCGCACCTTTGCCGCCGCGATCAGCTGCAATTTCGCCTGGACACCGGTGCCGAGGATACCGATCGTATCGACGTCCTGCCGTGCAAGGTGCCTGGCGGAAACAGCTCCGGCGGCGGCCGTTCGCACGTCCGTCAGGTAGCCGTTGTCAAGAAAGACCGCATCGACCAGGCCGGTTGTTGACGAAAGCAGAACCATCAGGCCGTTGAGGCTCGGCAGGCCGAGTGAAGGGTTGTTGAAGAACCCGGGCGACACCTTCAGTGCGAATCCTTCCAGGCCCGGTACATAGGCGGTCTTGACGTCAACTTCCGCGTTGGCCTCCGGCAACGCCATGGACAGGACCGGGGGCATAACGACCTTGCCGGTGGCCAGTTTTGCAAAGGCTTCCTCGACACAGTCTATGACCTCCAGATCGAGATGCACCGTCCGGCGCAGCTCCGCCTCGGTCACAAGCTTGATCTCATGCGCCATAGGAGGTTCCCTTCAGGTGATAGTCGCCGAGCATGATGTCCTGGCCGGTGACGACTTTCGTGAACTGGCCCATGTCCACATTACGGCCTGTGATGATCGTGGCAACAGGTCCGTCCAGCCCGGTCAGTTTTCCGGCGAGGCAGGCGGCGATGCCGACAACGCACGCTCCTTCGGCAATGTGGCTGTCTTCGTAGTAGAGCACCTGCATCGCACGGTAGATTTCTTCTTCCGTGACCAGGATCACCTCGTCGAGAAGATCGCTGCACATCTGGAAGGACAGCTTGTTGTCGAGCCCGATGCCGCCGCCAAGGGAATCGGCAAGACTGGCAACTTCCTGCACCTCTACGGGGTGCCCGGCATCCATCGATGCCTTCATCGCGGCGCCACGATCCATGGTCAGACCGACCACTCGTATCTTCGGATTGATGGTTTTGGCGGCAAGAGCCACACCTGCCGCCAGACCGCCCCCGGACAACGGCACGAGCAGGGTCTGCAGACCGGGCAATTCCTCGAGAATCTCGAGCCCGATCGTGCCCTGGCCCGCAATCACGTAAGGATCGTCGAACGGCGAGATCTCCGCGATGCCATCTGCCTGCGCCAGTTTCTGGCATTCGGCCAGCGCGTCGTCCTGACTGGTGCCGACAATGCGCGCCTCGGCGCCAAGAGCCCGGATGCCGTCGACCTTGGTCTGTGGCACAAGCGAGGACATGCAGATGACCGCCTTCAGACCCAGCTCGCGCGCCGCATAGGCGACGCCTCGGCCATGATTGCCCGTCGAGCAGCAGGTCAGCGTAATGGTACCATCGGGAACGTTCAGGGCCGCATTGGTGGCGCCCCTCAGTTTGAAGGCACCCGTCGGCTGCATCGTTTCCATCTTCAGGAAAAACGGCACGCCTGCCACCGAACTCAAGTGAAGGGACGGCACCAGCGGCGTTCTGGTCACTTTGCCGGAAATCGCCTTCTGCGCCGCCAGGATGTCCGCGAGCGAGAGTTTCATGAATGTCCTTTCGGTCCGCAACCTGGCGGCGATTCCAATCGATCCGCGCATCTCTGCTGCATCGCTCAATTGTGTACAAATAGGCTAGTGACGTTCATTTGACTCGTCAACAACGAAGATTTTTCTTGCAAGATCCCCTGAAGATGATGTCATTTGTATACAAATATGGCAAAGAGGAGCGAGCATGCCTGGTTTGGATTTACCGTTCACACGCGCCGAGTATGACCGCCGGCTCGGCCTGATCCGCGATGAGATGAGCGCACGCGGACTGGATGTCCTGTTTCTTGAAGACCCCTCGAACATGGCCTGGTCCACGGGGTATGACGGCTGGTCCTTCTATGTGCATCAGGGGGTCATTGTCTTCCTGGATGAAGACCCGATCTGGTGGGGACGGCGCCAGGACGCAAATGGGGCCCGGCGGACCGTCTGGATGTCCGATGACCGGGTCTGCGCCTATGCCGACAATTTCATCCAGTCCTCCCATCGCCACCCGATGCAGGATCTTGCGCGACTGCTGTCATCCAAGGGCTATGCCGGCAAGCGTATCGGCGTAGAACTGGAGAATTACTATTTTTCGGCCAAGGCCTATCTCACCCTGTGCGAAGAGTTGCCGAACGCGGAATTCCTGGATGCGACAAGCCTGGTCAACTGGCAACGCGCCGTGAAGTCCGACGAGGAACTCGTCTTTATGCGCAAGGCGGCGCGCATATCGCAGAAGATCATGGACGGTGTGTTCGAACGGGTAACGCCCGGTATGCGCAAGGCGGATCTTGTTGCCGAAATCTATGCGGATGCCATTCGCGGTCTCGATGACGCCTGGGGAGACTATCCTGCCATCGTTCCGCTGCTGCCAAGCGGCGCCGATGCCTCCGCGCCGCACCTGACGTGGGACGGCCGCTTCATGCAGGAGGGCGAGGCGACCTTCTTTGAACTTTCCGGCTGTTTCCGGCGTTATCACGCCCCGTTTTGCCGGACCGTCTTTCTCGGAAAACCTCCGCAATACATACTTGACGCCGAAAAGGCGCTGGTCGAGGGGCTGGAGGCGGGCCTCGAGGCGGCGCGGCCGGGCAACACCGCCGGCGACATCGCCCGGGCACTCGCCAAGCCTCTGGAAGCGGCCGGGATTGAACGAGGCGCGCGTGCCGGATATCCGATCGGAATTTCCTATCCTCCGGACTGGGGCGAGCGCACCATTTCGATCCGTGACGAGGACACGACGGAGCTGCAACCGGGCATGACGTTCCATTTCATGCCGGGTCTCTGGATGGACGGCTGGGGCCTGGAAATCACCGAAAGCATCCTGATCCGCGACGGCAGCCGGGCCGAATGCCTGTGCAACCGTCCGCGCGAACTCTTCGTGAAGACCTGAGGCACCCATGGGACCGCTGCATCTCCTCGACCGGACCGAAACGATCCTGGAAAAGCTGGTCGGCTTTCCGACGGTTTCCGCCGACAGCAATATCGACCTGATCAACTATTCCGCAGAACTGCTGGCGGATTGCGGTGCCCGGCTGAAGGTCTCCAGGGACCGGACCGGAACAAAGGCCAACCTGTTCGCAACGCTCGGACCGGAGACCTCGGGTGGGGTGGTCCTGTCGGGACACTCGGATGTGGTGCCCGCCGATGCCAGCGAATGGACCAGTGATCCCTTCCGGATGCGGCAGTCCGACGGCCGGCTTTACGGCCGGGGCACCTGCGACATGAAGGGTTTCATCGCCGCCATGCTTGCGAAAGCGCCCGAATACGCGGCGCTGGACCTCAGGAGGCCGCTTCATTTTGCGCTGACCTACGACGAGGAAGTCGGTTGCTTCGGTGCCCGGCACCTGGTGGAGGAACTCGGTGAGACGGATCTGAGGCCCTCGGTTGCCATCATTGGCGAGCCCACCGAAATGCGAGTGATAGAGGGCCACAAGGGCTGCTACGAATATACGACGTCCTTCCACGGCACCGATGGTCACGGATCGGAGCCCGACAAGGGGGTCAACGCCATTCACGTGGCCGCCCGTTTCATCAACAAAATGCTCGAACTTGCCGAGGAGATGCAGCAAAAGGCGGGTGCGGACAGCGCGTGCTTCTCACCTCCGTGGACAACCCTGCAAACCGGCCGCATAGACGGTGGCCTGGCACGCAACGTCATTGCCCGGCACTGTTCGGTGGACTGGGAAATGCGCCCGGTGCGAGATGAGGATGCCCGTGCAGTCAAGGCGGCCCTGGAAAGCTACTGTCAGGATGTTCTTCTGCCGAATATGCGTGCCGTCTATCCGGACGCGGACATTGTCACCGAGGTGATCGGCGAGGTCGCCGGACTTGCGGTCATGAACCAGAACGAGGCGCGGGATATCGTGAGCGCGCTGACGGGGGCCAATCTGTGTGATGTCGTCGCCTTCGGGACCGAGGCCGGCCTGTTCCAGTCGCTTGGCATGTCGGTGGTTGTCTGCGGGCCGGGATCCATCGCCCAGGCGCACCAGCCGGATGAATTCGTTTCCGTCGAACAGCTGGAAAAATGTCTGGGCATGCTGACGGGACTGGAAAGGACGCTGGTGCAGCCGGCATGACAGACTTGCCCGACATAGATACCGACGATGTCGCAGGCCAGCTTGAGCAGGCCGCCAATGCCCAGGAACGTTTCCAGATACTCTATTCCGTTCTGCGTGACCGCATCTGCGTGCTGGTCTATCCGCCCGGCACGCAACTGAGTGAAGAGGCGCTGGCGGCGGAATTCGGCATCAGCCGATCCCCCTTGCGCAAGGCGCTGCAGATCCTGGAAGCCGACGGTCTCCTGCAATCTCAACAGGGGGTCGGTACGCTGGTGACCGATGTCGACCTGGACGAACTCGACCAGGTCTACCAGTTGCGCATGGAACTCAACGAGTTGACCGGCAAACTGTCACCGGCCGTAGTTGACGGTGTCTTGCTGCAGGCCTTCGGCAAGATCCGTCTTCGCGCCGACGGCCTGCGGCAGTCCCCCAGCCGCCAGGGCTTTGCCCGGCTGAATATCGACTTCTTTCACATTTTCCAGCTCCTGAGTGAAAACAGGCCATTGCACGATGTCGCGGAAAAACTGTTCTACCAGACCTGCCGGATCTGGTTGACGCTTATTCCGGACCGGGACCTCGTGAAGGAGGTCGAAATGTTCTGCGACGAAGTCGACGAAATCACCAATGCCGTTGCCACGGACGATGTGCGGGCCGCAGCCCTGATCCGCAGGGCCCACCTGTCCATGGGGTTCCGACGGCTGCAAAGGCACAAGAATATGGTGGTGGACAACCCTGGTGAATAGGGGGGCAGACGCCCCTTGAGATCCGGGTGTACAAATCAATCAGGTGTTGATTAGAAGGTTTGTCGTCGTGTAGGACATTACCTCGGAGCGCTGCTGTTCCGCCGATTCAGCCGACTGTTTGGAAATGTCAGAGTGCATCCGGCAGTAGCGCTCAGCTCAAGTCTCGTCTGCGCGGCAATGTAAGTGCAGTGTTGCTATTGCCTGTGGGTGGCCTGACTTTAAGCCGCGTTCTGCCGCTGATCTTTTCCTCCAGTCGTGACACCGCGCCGTTTCAGGAACAGGGCCATAGAATCGCCGTCGCTGCAGTCTTTCCTGGGCAGTTCTCCGCTCCCTTCATACTTCGAGCACTACCGGGTTGTTTTGATCCTGGGGTATCGCCTAGTCTGGCGGCCGCCATTGTCTCCACGGCGCCGATGCCTTCGGCGATCTTGCTCTTTCTCGCGGGTGACGGCAGCGTTAATCCGATCTGAGGAGACAACATGCCACTGAGTTTCATTACTCTTCACGCCCGCGACATCGAAGTCACTGCATCGTTCTACCGCCCGCTGGGGCTCGACTTCGTAGAAGAACGACACGGGAGCGGGCCGCTTCATTTGGCGAGCGAAACAGCCGGGCTCGCGCTCGAGATCTACCCGGCTGAGAAAGTGTACGGGGACGGGGTCCTGCTGGGTTTCGAAGTTGAGGATCTGAAGGACTGTCGGAACCGATTAGCTGCTGCGGGCGTCACAATCATTTCAGACATCACCAATCGCAACGGTTTTCTGCGCTTCATTGCTCAGGACGCTGACGGACGGCGCGTCCTCGTTTCTCAAAATTCCAACTGAAGGGGTGCTGTTTCAAATATAGATTGCTGCCATCGGCCAAATCGCGGCACTTGCCAAATGTAAGCGCCTCCTTCGCGTCGGGACGTTCCGCGCTGCGTGACTGGTGCGTCTATGTTGCACGGAAAAGCGGGATGACGTGGAGATTCGCGGGCATTCGCCGGATATGGGCGCAACAAACGCGCAAGAATGCTGTTTGGTTTATTCGCAAATGCTTTGGCGAACAGCACTGACAGAATTGTGAAAAAGTTGGCTGGGGAACCTGGATTCGAACCAGGACTAACGGAGTCAGAGTCCGCGGGTCTACCGTTAACCTATTCCCCAACTTGAGCTCGCTGGTGGAGCCGCCGATCGCGCTTTGGTGCTGAACGAAGATGTCCGCCGCGATTGGTGTGCCGCATATACATCCATCATAATCGGGAATGCAAGACCCGTGTCCGACTTTTTTGTGAAATCCGCCGGCTGTGGACGAACCCGCGTTTGCTCAGGCGGCTTTCGTAACACGCGGTGCTTTTCCCGCGCGGGTCTTCCTGTTACAGTTTTGTCAACGACAGACGCAGTTCCCGTCCGCGCCCCTTGAAAAAGGCCGGCTGCAGCGGGGATCTGAAAGGCATAAACGTGACTCAGTCAGGTCAGGAACCGCCCGAAGACGGGCGACGTACCGCTGACGCGTCCGTTTCCAGCGGGACTCCAGGCGAGTCCAAGGGACCCGGCAGACGGCGGCGCAAGCGCCGGTCTGGCAAAGGTTCGAAAGGCAACATACCGGCCCCCGTTTCAAATGGCGCGGCCGGAGTGCCTCCGACCAACGGACCGGTCCCGGTCCAGGCTGAGAACGGACCCGTCGACACCGGCGCCCGGAGGCAGACCGCCTCGCAGGCACCGGATGAATCTCCGCGCCCGAAAGACCAGCAGCCCGCCCCCGGAAAGGGACGCAAGAAGCGCAGGCGCGGCCGGTCCCGTCCGGCAGGCGATTCTCAGTCCGCGGTGTCTTCGGCGCAGCAACCCGGCGCGGACGGTGCCGGACAGGTCGACGCACTGACAAGCGCCAAGGGCAAGAAAGCGGCGCGCAGGCGTGGCCGGCGGCGCCGGCAGGCCGGTGCGAACGGCAACCTTGCCAGCACGGGCACCAAGGTGCCGGAGAACGGTGAAAAGACCGCCAGGGCCGTGGACCGGGTTCCGGCCCCGGGCCGTCAGCACAAGAAATCCGAAGGTCAGCAACCGGCCGGACAGGGCGATCGGCCACGCGCAGAGCGCCCGGGCCACCACCACAGGCCCAGGATCAACGGTTCTCGCGCGAATGCACCGCTTTACGCCGCGCTCGATCTTGGCACCAACAACTGCCGTTTGCTGATCGCGCGCCCGGAAGAGCGCGGGTTCCGGGTCGTCGACGCCTATTCCCGGATCGTCCGGCTTGGCGAAGGTGTCGGCTCGAACCGCCGCCTGAGCGATGCTGCGATGGAACGTGCCATCGATGCGCTTGCACAATGTCACCGCAAGCTGGCGGACCGGGGCGTCGGCCGGTCCCGGCTGATTGCGACGGAGGCCTGCCGGGCAGCCGAGAACGGCGAGGAATTCATCAACCGGGTCAGGTCCGAAACCGGGCTTGCGCTGGAGGTGGTCAACCGGGAAACCGAGGCACGGCTGGCCGTCGCCGGATGCGCCTCGCTGGTGGATCACGAGGCGGACGGTGTCATCCTGTTCGACATCGGCGGCGGATCCTCCGAGATCGTCTGGCTGGACCTGCGCAACCGATGCGGCGCCCGTGGCTATGCCCTGACGCGTTTCATCCGTTCGTGGATTTCATTGCCCGTGGGCGTCGTCAATCTGGCGGAACGCCACGGGGGCGTCCATGTCACCCCCGATATTTTCGAATCCATGGTCGAGGATGCAGGCGATCACCTTGCCGCCTTCAGCCTGGCCGACAATCTGACGGAAGCTATCGGGTCCGGACGGGTGCACATGCTCGGAACATCGGGCACGGTCACGACCCTGGCGGGGGTGCATCTCGGCCTGCAGCGGTATGACCGGCGCCGCGTCGACGGCACCTGGCTGGAGGACGTCGACGTTGCGCGCATGATTGATCAGCTGCGCGACATGCCGTATGAGGCGCGTGTGGAAAATCCCTGCATCGGAGCGGATCGCGCCGATCTCGTTCTGGCAGGCTGCGCCATCCTGGAAGCCATCCGGCGGCGCTGGACCTGCTCCCGCCTCAGGGTCGCGGACCGTGGGCTGCGCGAGGGTATTTTGACAGAATTGATGGCTGCCGACGGTGTCTGGTCGAATCGGAGATCCGGCCACAGGCACAATCGAGGCCGCCAGAGGAACGGATCATGAGCCGAGGAAAAAAGGGAACGGGAGACCGCGGTCTTCACGTCAAGGTCAAGACCGCGGCCGGTCGCCGGGAATCGTCCACCCGCTGGCTGCAACGCCAGTTGAACGATCCGTATGTGCGCAGGGCCCAGGCCGACGGCTATCGTTCACGCGCGGCCTACAAGCTCATCGAGATCGACGACAAGCACAAGCTTCTGAAACCGGGATACCGGGTGGTCGATCTTGGTTGCGCCCCCGGCGGCTGGTGCCAGGTTGCCGTCGATCGGGTCCAGTCCAGCGTCGATGCCCCCAAGGTGGTCGGCATCGACTATCTCGACATGGATCATGTCCGCGGCACGACGTTCCTCAAGAAGGATTTCCTGGATGATGACGCGCCGGACGCGCTGATGGAAGCTCTTGGCGGCCACCGCCCCGACGTCGTGCTGTCCGACATGGCGGCCCCGACCACGGGCCACAAGCAGACGGATCACCTGCGCACGACTCACCTGTTCGAGATCGCGATTGACTTTGCGCGGCGCAATCTCGTTCCGGGCGGATCCTTCCTGGCCAAGGTGTTCCGCGGCGGTACGGAAAACGCCCTGCTTCAGGACCTGAAGCAGGAATTCAAGTCCGTGTCGCATCTCAAGCCGCCGGCCAGCCGCAAGGAAAGCCCGGAACTCTACGTGATTGCCAAGGGCTTTCGCGGCAGCGACCTTCAAAACGACTGACCCGAGGGGGACTGAGGCACAGGGCGCGAGCGTGCTATTGCAGCCGGCCCTGCGCAAACCCCTTTTCATTCTGTCACCTGCGTGTTATTGACCCGCGCCAACTTCTCCGGCACAGCCGAAGCGACTCGAAAAACGCTGACCTTCCTCGAAAGGCCGGCGTTTCAGCTATTTATTCAAAGGGGAATTGGCCATGGCATCCTTTTTTGTCCCGTCGACCGGACAGCAAGCCCTGACATTCGACGATGTTTTGCTGATTCCAGGACACTCGGAGGTCATGCCCGGCGAGGTAGATCTCAAGACCCGTGTGACCAGGGAGCTGGAACTCAATATTCCGATCCTGTCTTCCGCCATGGACACCGTCACCGAAGGTCGGCTCGCCATCGCCATGGCGCAGGCCGGCGGCATCGGTGTTATTCACCGCAACCTGTCGCTGGACCAGCAGGCCGAAGAGGTCCGCATGGTCAAGAAATTCGAATCCGGCATGGTTGTGAATCCGCTGGTCATCGGCCCCGACGCGACCCTGCAGGACGCGCTCGACCTTATGAAGCGCCACGGCATCTCCGGCGTTCCGGTCGTTGAAAATGCCGGTTCCGGCGCACAGGTCGCCGGCAAGCTGGTCGGAATCCTGACCAACCGCGATGTCCGGTTTGCTTCCAATCCGGACCAGAAGATCCATGAGCTGATGACCAAGGACAACCTGGTCACCGTCAGCGAGAATGTCAGCCAGGACGACGCCAAGCGCCTGCTGCATCACAATCGCATTGAAAAGCTCCTCGTTGTCGACGAGAACCGAAATTGCATCGGCCTCATCACCGTCAAGGACATGGAAAAGGCGCAGCTCAACCCCAACGCCTCCAAGGATCCCCAGGGTCGCCTGCGGGTCGCGGCGGCCACCAGCGTTGGCGAAGAAGGCTTTTCCCGCGCCGAACGTCTGGTCGATGCGGGCGTCGACATGGTGGTGGTCGACACGGCGCACGGGCACTCCCAGAAGGTCCTGGACATGGTCACCCGGGTCAAGAAATTGTCCAATTCCGTGCAGGTCCTGGCCGGCAACGTCGCGACCTCCGAGGCCACCAAGGCGCTGATCGATGCCGGCGCGGATGCCGTCAAGGTCGGCATCGGACCGGGCTCGATCTGCACCACGCGCATCGTCGCCGGTGTCGGCATGCCCCAGCTGACTGCCATCATGGAATCGGTCAATGAGGCCGACAAGCACGGTGTTCCGGTCGTCGCCGACGGCGGCATCAAGTATTCCGGCGATCTGGCCAAGGCGATTGCGGCCGGCGCGGGGTCCGTCATGGTCGGCTCACTCCTTGCCGGCACAGAGGAAAGCCCGGGCGAGGTCTATCTGCACCAGGGACGGTCCTACAAGTCCTATCGCGGCATGGGGTCCGTCGGTGCCATGGCACGCGGGTCCGCCGACCGCTATTTCCAGGCCGAGGTGCGCGACAGTCTCAAGCTGGTGCCGGAAGGTATCGAGGGTCAGGTGCCCTACAAGGGCGCGCTCAGCAGCGTGCTGCACCAGCTGGCCGGCGGTCTCCGGGCCGCCATGGGCTATGTCGGCGGCAAGACGATCGCTGATTTTCAGGAAAAGGCGCGGTTTGTTCAGATTTCCGGCGCGGGCCTGCGCGAAAGCCATGCCCATGACGTTACGATCACGCGGGAAAGCCCGAACTATCCCTCAAACGTCTAAACAGGCTCTGGCGGTCGAAGACCCGCAAGCCTGCAAAGGAACAGCATGAAAGACGGCGGACGCCTTGCGGCGGCAATCGAAGTCCTGACAGAAGTGGAAACACGTCACCGTCCGGTGCAGATCGCCTTGAGGGACTGGGGGGCGTCGCACCGCTTTGCCGGGTCCGGAGACCGCACGGTCATCGGCAATCTGGTTTTCGATGCCCTGCGCAACAAGGCCTCGCTTGCCGCACGGCTGGGGGACGGGTCGCCGCGCGCACTTGCGCTGGCAACCTATTGCCTGACTTGGGCAAAGGGCCTCGAAGCGCTCGTTGCCGTGCTGGAAGAGGACCGGCACGCGCCGGAAGCCCTGTCCGACAGGGAAACAACCTGCCTCACCACCGCCGAGCCGCCGGTTCTCACTCCGGCCCAGATGGCGGACGTCCCGGACTGGCTCTGGGGCCGGTTTCAGGCTGTCTTTGGCGGCGAAGCCGTCGAGGAGGGCAGGGCGCTCGCCACAAGGGCCCCGGTGGATCTGAGAACCAACACGCTCAAGTCGGACCGGGAAAAGATGCTCAAGCGGCTTGCCCATACCGGCGCGCTCGCCACACCACTGTCGCCCGTCGGGCTGCGGATCGAGGCCAAGCCCGGCCTGGGACGCATGCCGCACGTCCAGGCGGAGGAAGGCTATCGCAAGGGCTGGTTCGAACTCCAGGACGAAGCCAGTCAGCTGGCCGCTCACCTGGCGCAGGCAAAACCCGGAGACCAGGTGCTTGATTATTGCGCCGGTGGTGGCGGCAAGACGCTCGCCTTTGCGGCGGCCATGCAGAACAAGGGCCAGCTCTACGCCTATGACGCCGACCGCCTGCGTCTGGCTCCCATTCACGAGCGTCTCCAGCGGGCGGGCGCGCGCAACATTCAGGTGCGCGATCCGGCCAGTTCAAGCCTGGAAGACCTTGAAGGGCAGATGGACCTTGTCTTCATCGACGCGCCGTGCACTGGCACCGGTGTCTGGCGCAGGAGGCCGGATTCGAAATGGCGGCTCACCGAAAAGGCCCTGGAAGACCGCATCGAGGACCAGCATCACGTTCTGGACAATGCCCGCAGGTATGTGAAGCCAGGCGGGCGCCTCGCTTATGCGACCTGTTCGGTGTTGCCGGAAGAAAATCAGGACCAGGCAGCCTGGTTCCTGGAAAAAAATCCCGACTTCCAACCGATCTCCGCGCTTGAGGTCTGGCAGGAAACCCTTCCTGACGCAAAAGCGCCGCGCTACGTCTCGGAAAGGGGGGACATTTTGCTCACGCCCGCCTCGACGGCGACAGACGGTTTCTTCATTTCGCTCTTTCAACGCACCGGCTGATCTGCGGCACAGGCGCCAGTCAGGTGTGATCCTGACGGCGAAGGCCGAGAACGTTGGGGAGCGGGTCGTTTCCGGTTGCGGCCGCCTTTTGCGGCTCCTGAGCGGAGTTTCCTGACGGTTCCGCCGCCGGCGAACTTTCCGGTTGCGGCGCGCGGTCCGGGTCATGGTCGTCCGCTTTGGCAAGGTCCTCGATCAACTGCCGGATCGGGGGTTCCAGGCCGTTTCCGGCAGACATGCCCGTCAGCACCGAACGTGCCTGGTTCTGAAACTTGAGCGCGGCCAGGGCTGCACCGAGAGCATTGAACGGCTCCCTGGCCGTCTTGTCCCGATCGTGGGCCGCAAGGGCAAATTTAAGCGCGTTCTTGTGATCTGACTGCTTGCGGCACAGGGTGCTGAGCCGAACCAGCGCCGACGGTGACTTCGCATCGAGCTTCAGCGCCGCTTCGGCTGCCTCGCGCGCATCGTCCAGCGCCCCTTTTCCCAGAAGGGCATCCGAAAGAAGTTCCAGGGGCAGGGGATCGGCGGGAGCGTTTTCGCTGGCCCGTATGGTCAACTCGATGACCTCGTCATAGCGCTTGCGCAGCAAAAGCGTCTGGGACAAACCGATGAGTGCCGGGCCGTAGTCCGGATCTTTCTTCAGTGCCTTGCGATAGGCCGCGATCGCCGCCGCCTTCTGGTCCGTGTTCGCCTGCGTATCGGCAAAGAGTGTCAGGACGGCGGCGCTGTCCGGCAGCAGCTCGACGAGACATTTTGCCGGCACGGCCGCCTCATCTGCCTTGCCTTCCTTGAGGAGTACGCTCGCAAGGCCGAACAGGGCGTTGCGATTGTCGGGAGCCCTGTCGAGAACCTCACAGAAGTTTTGACGTGCGTTTTCGGTGTCCCCCTGAAGAAGCTGGCAATTGCCGAGGCTTGCACGCGCCTGCAAGTGGTCCGGTTCGGTAAAGACAATCCTGCGAAGTTGCGACTGGGCTTCTTCGAGATAACCGGTCTGCAGCAACGCGGACGCTGTCCTGTAGGCTATCTCGGTGTCTTCGGGAGACAGCTCCTGGGCTTTCAGATAGGACACGAGCGCCTTGTCCATCTGCCCCTCGGTTTCAAGGGCAACGGCTTCTTCAAACACTTCACGGGCAGCTGCGGTCATCAGGTTCGGGTATCCTAAAACCACCGGGCAATCGCTTTGTCCGAAGACCGGACGAAGCACACGGTGTCTCATTAAGGTAAGGAGCGGGAAGACTCGGGTCAAAAGGGAAGTTCAACCGTACACAGCTTGTCCGCCGAATTGTTCGCCGCAGAACTTGCCCCAGTTTGCGGCGCCAGAAAGGCGCCTGGCCGGAAAATCCTGTGAGGGATCGCAAGGGGTGTGAAATTCGGGTTCATTTTGCGCAAAAGACCGGTTAGAAGCTGGCCATGACCCAGCATCAACGTCTTCTCATTATCGACTTCGGTTCCCAGGTGACGCAGCTGATCGCGCGGCGCCTGCGCGAGCTCAATGTCTATTGCGAAATTCATCCCTATCAGAATGTGACGGATGCGTTTCTGTCGGAGTTTGCACCAAGGGCCGTGATCTTTTCCGGCGGACCGGATTCGGTCACGCGGGACGGTTCGCCGCGGCCACCGGAAAGCGTCTACAAGCTGGGCATTCCCATTCTCGGCATCTGCTACGGCCAGCAGGTGATGATGCAGCAGCTGGGCGGCCAGGTCGAAGGCGGCAAGATCTCGGGCGGTGGCGGTACGGCCGAATTCGGCCGGGCTTTCGTGACACCGGCGGACGCGAAACTCGAAATCCTCGAGGGCTGGTTCGCCGACGGCCGGGAACAGGTCTGGATGAGCCACGGCGACCATGTCAGCCGGCTCGCTCCCGGGTTCGAGGTATTTGGCACGTCCCCGAACGCTCCCTATGCCATCACGGCCGACCCGGAGCGCAATTTCTACGCGGTCCAGTTCCATCCGGAAGTGCATCACACGCCGAACGGCAAGAAGCTTTATGAAAACTTCGTGCGGCTGGCCGGTTTCACCGGTGACTGGACAATGGGCGCCTACAAGGACGACGCCATTGCCAAGATCCGTGAACAGGTCGGCGACAGGAAGGTTATCTGCGGTTTGTCGGGCGGCGTCGACAGTTCGGTCGCCGCCGTCCTGATCCACGAGGCCATTGGCGACCAGCTGACCTGCGTATTCGTCGACCACGGGCTGTTGCGTCTCAACGAGGCCGATGAAGTCGTTTCCATGTTCCGGGACCACTACAACATCCCGCTGATCCATGCCGACGAATCCGGCCTCTTCCTGGGAGAACTGGACGGTGTGTCCGACCCGGAGACCAAGCGCAAGATCATCGGCAGGCTGTTCATCGACGTCTTCCAGAAACATGCCAACGAGATCGACGGCGCCGAGTTCCTGGCGCAAGGCACGCTCTATCCGGACGTGATCGAAAGCGTCAGCTTCTCGGGAGGCCCGTCGGTGACCATCAAGTCTCACCACAATGTCGGCGGCCTGCCGGAAAAGATGGGGCTGAAACTGGTCGAACCGCTGCGCGAACTCTTCAAGGACGAGGTGAGGGCGCTCGGCCGCGAACTTGGCCTGCCGGACAGCTTCATCGGCCGTCACCCGTTTCCGGGACCGGGTCTTGCCATCCGCTGCCCGGGTGAAATCACCCGACACAAGCTGGAGATTCTGCGCAAGGCCGATGCCGTCTATATCGACCAGATCCGCAGACACGGTCTTTACGACGACATCTGGCAGGCCTTCGTGGCCATCCTGCCGGTGCGCACGGTCGGTGTCATGGGCGACGGCCGCACATACGACTATGCCTGTGCCTTGAGGGCCGTCACTTCCGTGGACGGCATGACCGCGGACTATTTCCCCTTCAGCCACGATTTCCTCGGCGAAACGGCGACCCGCATCATCAACGAGGTCCAGGGGATCAACCGGGTCACTTACGACATCACCTCGAAGCCTCCGGGCACCATCGAATGGGAATAGGTGGGCGCCCGGATAACCGGTGTGGGCACGCGCCGGTTGCTGAATGACCGACTTGCGGCCTGCGCGTCCCTACGATCGGACCAATCTTGATGTCCAGCCCCTTCCTGGATGCGGCCTCATGATTGGCCTTGTTTCACCATGCGCTATCGGACATTGAAAAGATCCGGGGTAACTGAGAGGCTCTTAGAAATGAGCCTTAACTGATCCCGGGAAGCGGTCGTGAAGATGCCCGCCTTTAAGCTGTTTCGACATGTCTTCTGTCTGATTGCAGACAAATATCACTATTCAAGTCTTTCAACGCCCAGACTGTCATGCATTTTTGAGAACTTCGTCGTTCAGCTGCATGGTGGCAAGGTACGATTTTCCTACGACCACAAAACTGAACGTTTTTGCGCCAGGGAAGGGAGTGTTCAGCGCTTCTTTGCAAATAAACGTCGCGGATATTGGCTGTATGCCAACGGGTTGGACACGCGCGGTAAGTTTCTCTTTTCCAGTTATTGCCTGGATAACGTGAAATTTCACGAAGGTGATGTCGTTGTCGACTGTGGAGCCAATTACGGGGATCTAACCCTGGAACTCTTCAAAAGATCACCTGGTGTTCGTTACGTCGGGATTGAACCAAATCCTGAGGATTTTGAAATCCTGGTCGAAAACCTTGACCCGAAAACCTGCCAACTCGTCAACAAGGCGCTTGGCGACTACAATCGAACGCTACCGTTTTACGTTTGCACGGACAAAGGCGATTCAAGCCTGATTGAACCACCGTCCTATTCCGAGGTTCTGGACGTAGAGGTTGTCAGGCTGGACGACTTATGCCGAGAGCTTGGATTGGAAAAGATCAAGTTGCTCAAGCTGGAGGCGGAAGGGTTCGAACCGGAAATATTGAGAGGCAGCGAAGGAGTGTTGAAAGACATCGAGTTCATTGCAGTTGACGGCGGATATGAAAGAGGAAAGCACAGGCAGCAAACATTTACCTGGATAACGAACTTCCTGTTGAACCATGATTTCGAGATCCTGGATATATTTTTTCCCTGGTGTCGGGCGCTCTACAAACGGCGTAATTCGTGATGCCCGCAAACTGAGGCGACAGGACTTTGATGCATGAGGCTTGGTGAACGAGAAGAGAACCGAATTGTCCGTTGATTTGTGCCCTGACTGCTCGAAATGCGCTTCGTTATGCTGCGTGGTCTTTGCTTTCGACAAGTCCGAGTCCTTTGCCATCGACAAGGCCGCCGGGGAAGTCTGCCCCAACCTCGACGATTGCGGCGCATGCCGTGTCTTCGCCGACCGGGATCGTCTCGGTTTCCGGGGGTGCATCACCTACGACTGCCATGGTGCAGGACAGGTCGTCACCCAGGAGGTGTTCAACGGGAGAAGCTGGCGTGACGACGCCGCTTTGACGGAACGCATGGGAGCCGCCCTGTCGGTGTTGCGCCAGATCCATGAACAGCTGCTCCTGCTGGATGCCGCCGGGAACCTGCCTCTTGATGATGACGAATTGCGGCACGCCGACAGGTTGAAGAGCATTCTTGCTCCGGGCACGCAATGGACAGAACAGAACCTGGCGACCTTCCCGCTCGCCGATACGAGAAGGCAAGTCGAGGCGTTCCTGACGGGTCTGCGACGCCACGTATCAGGGGGTTAACGGGCACACGAGATGCAGAAGGCGGCCGCCGGGTCGACTTCGAGCCGCTTTGAACTGATTTCCTCTCCGCATTCGACACAATATCCGTAATCGCCGCTGTCCAGCCTGGACAGGGCCGCATCGATGCGCTGGATGGTCGCCCGTCGCTGGCGTTCGGAAGCCTGGGCCATGGCCTGTCCCTGGAGCGCGTCCATGCGCGACAGCCGGCCGACGGATTGCTGGTCGAGTTCAACGGTCGCACGGGCTTCGCCTGAAATCTCGCTCAGGTCTTCCAGTTCCGCCTTGAGCGCCAGCAATGTGGCCCGAATGTCTTCCGTCTTGCGTTCCGGCATCACCATCCTCCGCTGGCAGCATGGCGATGCCGGTGGGCGTATGCAAGCCCGGGTAGCGGGGTCGTGGTTTTGTCAGAAACCTGAAAGCACGATCTTGCCGATGGTCTTGTTGCTTTCGATCTTCGCGTGCGCCAGGCGCAGATTGGCGGCATTGATCGGTTCGATCGTTTCGGACAAGGTTGTCCTGACGCGGCCCGCATCCACGAGATCGGCAACCTCGTTGAGGAGCTTGCGCTGCTCGTCAATGTCCGGTGTCTGGAACATGGACCTTGTGAACATCATTTCCCAGTGAATGGAAACCGCCTTCGTCTTGAACGGCATGATGCCGAGCTCGCCCGGGTCGTCGATCAGCAGGAAACGCCCCTGTGGCGCGATCAGTTCGGCGATATCCATAAGGTGCTGGTCCGTATGGGTGGTTGAAAACACATAACCAGGAGCGTCGAGCCCAAGTGCCTCGACCTGTGGGGCCATCGGCCTGGAATGGTCCAGCACGTGATGTGCGCCGAGTTCCGTCACCCAGGCCCGGCTTTCGGGCCGCGAGGCCGTGGCGATCACGGTCATGCCGGTGAGCTGGCGGGCAAGTTGCACGGCGATCGAGCCGACGCCGCCGGAACCGCCGATGATCAGCAGTGTCCCGGTGCCGGAAGGGACCGGATCCTTGACCTTGAGCCGGTCGAAAAGCGCTTCCCAGGCGGTGATGGCCGTCAAGGGCAACGCCGCGGCTTCGGAAAAGTCGAGGCTCTTGGGCTTGCGGCCGACAATACGTTCGTCGACCAGATGATATTCGGAGTTTGTCCCTGCTCGGGTGATATCGCCGGCATAATAGACCTCGTCGCCGACCCCGAACCCGCTCACGTCCGGGCCGACTTCGGCAACGACGCCGGCGGCATCATAACCGAGCACGACGGGCTGGCCGTTCTGCCCGGGCCGGGACTCGCGCACCTTCGTATCGACCGGATTGACTGCAATTGCCTTGATCTCCACCAGGAGATCGCGTCCGGATGGAACCGGGCGGGGCAGGTCGAGATCGACAAGGGCACTGGCATCGCTGAGCGGATGTGGTTCGTTATAGCCGATGGTACGCATGTGAAAACCTCCTGAATTGCGTACCGCCCAATTTGACCATAAAATCGCATGGCGCAAGAATGCACATTTTTGGCACTTACACACAAATTGGAACCATAGGAACAAAATGGATACCGGTAAGAAGGCTCGACCGAAGAAGGATACCTACGGGTGTCATCCGGGATGCGCGGTCGAAGCATCACTCAGCCTGATCGACGGCAAGTGGAAGGGCGTTATCCTGTTTCTGCTGCTGGAAAACGATGTGATGCGGTTCAACGAATTCCAGAAGGCGCTTCCGGATATTACGCAGCGTGTGCTCACCGCGCAGCTCAGGGCCATGGAAACGGATGGTCTGATCAACCGGACGGTCTACCCGGTCGTGCCGCCGAAGGTGGAATACCGCCTGACGGCACTCGGCGCCTCCCTCGAGCCCGTCATCCGGGCCCTGGCAAAGTGGGGAAACGACAAGAAATCCCTTTGGCCCAAGGGGTTCAAACGAGACAGTCACCTGCAGCAGGCGGGATGAGGCATCAATCCGAGCCGGGTTCCTTTGCCGCCTGTTCCTCTGCCAGCATTTCCTCGTGATGTTCCTGCGCCTGCACCTCAATGAACAGCCGTGTCACCGCCGGCATCTCCATCTTGATGGTCCGCTCGAGGGAATAGATGGTCTCTTCGACTGTTCCCGCAGTGACTTCGTCGATGAAGTCGACGGAAAGAGCCAGCAGAATGTCCTGCGGCCCGCGATGCAACGTCCGGATTTCGTTGAGGTTCCTGATGGCAGGCGTCGCATCGATGATCGATCCGATCTTTGCAAGCACTTCGGGGGACGCACCTTCGCCGATAAGCAGCCCCTTGGTTTCATAGGCGAGCAATGCGGCCGTCCCGCCCAGAATGATGCCGATGGCGATTGACGCGGCACCGTCCAGCCAAGGCAAACCGAGATATTGCACGCCGAGCAGTCCCGCAAAGGCGACGACGAGACCGAGCATTGCGGCGCTGTCCTCGAACAGGACCGTAAAGACCGTCGGATCCTTGCTGTCCCGGACGGCTGCGATAATCGATTTCTTGCCGCGCACTTGATTGAATTCCCTGTAGGCAACCCACCAGGCCACGGCTTCGAAAACCATGGCAAGCGCGAGAACGACATAGGCAACGACCGGGTCCGTGACCGGGTGCGGATGCAGGACTTTCTGAATGCCTTCATAAAGCGACACACCCGCGCCGACGGCGAAGATCAGGATCGCGACGACAAAGGACCAGAAATAGAGTTCCGCGCCATAACCGAACGGATGCCGCTTGTCGGCGGGCTGTTTCGACTTCTTCAAACCATAGAGCAGGAGGCCCTGGTTGCCGGTATCGACAAGGGAGTGGATGCCCTCGGACAGCATCGCCGAGGAGCCCGTATAGGCGGCTGCGGCGAATTTTGTGACGGCGATCAGAGAATTGCCGGCCAGCGCCGCAAAAATCACTTTCCTGGAACCATGTCCGGCCATTGGAGCCCCCGAGATGTGCGTTTCATGTTCATGTCGCCGGAGCCTATGACGCATTCGTGACTTTGTTCAAGCTGCTCGGGCTTTCTAGGATGGTTGGAGTACACGGTCACGGAGGGCAGGGATGCGGAAGGTCACGGCAACGCTTGCTGGTGCGCTGTTCGTTGTTTTGGGAAATGGCGTCGGTTCGGTCCAGGCCGATACTGTCGATATAGTCGCCGCGACGGCAAGTCACTCCGGGAACAGCTGGACTTTTTCGGTCACCTTGAAACACGGCGACACCGGCTGGGATCATTACGCAGATCTCTGGCAGGTGTTTTCCGCGGACGGAACAATGCTCGGTGAGCGCGTCCTGCTGCATCCGCACGTAAACGAGCAACCCTTCACCCGATCCCTTTCCGGCGTCGACATACCTGCGGACGTGAGCGAGGTGATCATCCGCGCCCGTGACAGCGTGCACGGCGTTTCAGCGCAGGAATACCGGCTGAAACTTCAGAAGTGATCCCGTTTCATGCGCGGATGAAGGCCAGCACGCCATCGGCGACGAACTGCACCGAAAGAGCCGCCAGCAGCACACCGAGCAGACGGGTGATCACCAGCTGCGCGGTGTCCCCCAGTAGACGCTCGATCTTGTCGGCCAGCAGGAACGCGCCCATGCAGCTCAACAGAATAATTGCGATCACCCCGCCGAGACCGGCATAGGTCAGCGTGTCCGGTGCCTGGCCGGACAGGAGGATGATCGCGGATATGGCGGCGGGACCGGAAATGAGGGGAATTGCAAGCGGAAAGATCGCAAGCTCGTTGATCGTGCCGTGATGAGCTTCGGACTCCACCGCCTTTTCGGCGGTTTCCGTCTTGCGCTCCTGGCGTTTGCCGAAGATCATCTCGATCGCGATCAGGAACAGGAGAATACCGCCAGCAACCCGGAAGGCGGACACCGAGATGCCCAGGACGTTGAGGACGGTCTGCCCCGAAGCATAGAAAACAAGCAGGATGCCCGCCGCCGTCAAGGTCGCCCGGATGGCAACCTTGCGCCGGTCGTGCTTGCTCATTCCCGCCGTAACGGCCAGGAACATCGGCGCCAGGCCGACCGGATCGATGGTCACGAATAGGGTCGCAAAAGCGTTGATGTAATAGTCGAGCATCTCGGGTTCCCGGAGCGGTTTTTCAGGCGCGTTCGAGGGCTTACTATAGAGGTTTGCCGGTTGCTTCGAGACGTCCTCCAAAAATCATTTTTCCAGCCTGTGCATACTCCTTGCAACCCATTGTTTTCATGTCCCTTTTACTATGGCGAAAAAGCGCTCCAGATTTGGACGGGTGCACTGAATCGGATATAAAAGGCACAGCAATAACAATGAAATGAGTGTCATCCTTGGCTGACCAGGACAACAGCACCCCCGCAGACGGCCTTCCGTCGGACATCAAACCGGTCTCCATCGTCGATGAAATGAAGCGCAGCTATCTCGATTACGCCATGAGCGTGATCGTGTCCCGCGCGCTGCCCGACGTACGAGACGGACTGAAACCGGTTCACCGGCGCATCCTGTATTCGATGCACGAGAACGGCTACGAGTGGAACAAGCCCTACCGCAAGTCGGCCCGTGTGGTCGGCGATGTCATGGGTAAATACCACCCGCATGGCGACAGCGCGATCTACGACGCGCTCGTGCGCATGGCGCAGAACTTCTCGCTGCGCCTTCCGCTCATCGACGGTCAGGGCAATTTTGGCTCCGTCGACGGCGACCCGGCCGCGGCCATGCGCTACACGGAATGCCGTCTCGAAAAGGTCGCCCACAAGCTTCTGGATGATATCGACAAGGAAACCGTCGACTTCCAGGAGAACTACGACAACTCCGAGAGCGAGCCGGTCGTCCTGCCGGCGAAGTTCCCGAACCTGCTGGTCAACGGCGCCGGCGGCATCGCCGTGGGCATGGCCACCAACATTCCGCCCCATAACCTGGGCGAAGTGATCGACGCCGCCATCGCCATGATGGAAAACCCGGCGATGTCGCTCGAAGAACTGATGCAGATCGTCCCCGGGCCGGACTTCCCGACCGGAGGCATGATCCTCGGCAGGGCCGGGATCCGCAGCGCGTTTGAAAGCGGGCGCGGCTCGGTTGTCATGCGGGCAAAGGTCGACATCGAGGAAGTCCGCAAGGACCGGAACGCGCTGATCGTCACCGAGATCCCGTATCAGGTCAACAAGTCCACGATGATCGAGAAAATCGCCGAACTGGTGCGCGACAAGCGCATCGAGGGCATTTCCGACATTCGCGATGAAAGCGATCGCTCCGGCATGCGGGTGGTGATCGAACTGAAGCGTGACGCCGTCCCGGACGTCATCCTGAACCAGCTCTATCGTTTCAGCCAGCTGCAGACCTCGTTCGGTTGCAACATGGTTGCGCTCAACGGCGGCAAGCCGGAACAGATGAACCTGTCCGACATGCTGCGCGCTTTCGTTTCCTTCCGCGAGGAAGTGATCCAGCGGCGCACGCGCTACCTCCTGAAAAAGGCGCGTGACCGGGCCCACATCCTGGTCGGTCTCGGCATTGCCGTCGCCAATATCGACGAGGTCATCAAGCTGATCCGCGGTGCGCCGGATCCCGCAACGGCCCGGGCGCAGCTGATGGAACGCAACTGGCCGGCCCAGGATGTCGAGGCGCTGATCCGCCTGATCGACGACCCGCGCCACATGGTCCAGGAGGACGGCACCTACAAGCTGTCCGAAGAACAGGCCCGCGCCATTCTCGACCTGCGCCTGCAGCGCCTGACGGCCATGGGCCGGGACGAGATCGAGGAAGAACTCAACAAGATCGGCGCGGAAATTTCCGATTTTCTCGACATCCTGCGCTCCCGGGCGCGCATCCAGGAAATCGTCCGCGACGAGATGCTGGAGATCAAGGAAGAATTCGCGACGCCGCGCAGAACGGAAATCATCGAGGGCGGCCCGGATTTCGACGAGGAAGACCTGATCCAGCGCGAGGACATGGTGGTGACCGTGTCCCATGGCGGCTACATCAAGCGCGTACCGCTCGCCACCTACCGGGCACAGCGCCGCGGTGGCAAGGGCCGCTCAGGCATGGCCACCAAGGAAGAGGATTTCGTCACCCGGCTGTTCGTGGCCAACACCCATACGCCGGTCCTTTTCTTCTCGTCGCGCGGCATCTGCTACAAGATGAAGGTCTGGCGTCTGCCCCTGGGTGGTCCGACCTCGCGCGGCAAGGCCCTGATCAACCTGCTGCCGCTGGAACAGGGCGAACAGATCACATCCATCCTGCCATTGCCGGAGGATGAGGACAGCTGGGCAGATCTCGACGTCATGTTCGCGACCGTGCGCGGCACGGTGCGCCGGAACAAGCTGTCCGACTTCGTCAACATCAACCGGAACGGCAAGATCGCCATGAAACTGGAAGAGGGCGACGGCATTGTCGGTGTCGACACCTGTTCCGAACATGACGACGTCATGCTGACCACCAATTTCGGCCAATGCATCCGGTTCCCGGCAACAGACGTACGTGTCTTTGCCGGCCGTAACTCCGTCGGCGTGCGCGGCATCCGGCTCGCCGATGACGATCGGGTCATTTCCATGCAGATCCTGCATCACATCGATGTCGATGCGGAGGAGCGAGCCGCATATCTGAAGCTGTCGCGGGCCATGCGCGGTGAAGCCGACGAAAATGGCAACGGGCCGGATGAAGACGGTGTGGTTGCCGGCGACCTGCCTCAGGAACGCTACGCCCAGATGAGCGCCGCGGAACAGATCATCCTGACGATCTCGGAAAACGGCTACGGCAAGAGGACCTCGTCCTTCGAATACCGGGTCACCGGTCGCGGCGGCAAGGGCATCACCGCCATGGCCGTCAACAACCGCAATGGCGGGCTGGTGGCTTCGTTCCCGGTCGAGGACAGCTACCAGATCATGCTGGTGACGAATGGCGGCCAGTTGATCCGCTGTCCGGTCGACGGCATCCGCATCGCGGGCCGCGCGACCCAGGGCGTGATCGTCTTCAAGACGGCCGCCGACGAAAAGGTCGTCGCCGTCGAAGGCATCTCGGAAGTGGATGAGGAAGAGGATCTCGCCGTGGACGGTGAAGCGGTGGAAGGCGGCGAGGGATCTGCCGAAGGCGGAGCTCCGGACACCCCGCCCGCGGATGACGGGGACGACACTCCGGAAAGCTGATCCGGAAAAACACCTCTGCAAAACGACAACAGCGGCCAGGGTGAAACCTGAGCCGCTGTTTGCCGTTACGGGGAGGAGGGTCTTTTGAAAAGAACCTAGTTGGCCGTCGGGTACCGGGCCAGGATGGTTTCATTGACGCTTGGCTTCGAGGTCTGAACGGTAACGAAGGACACGTTGCGGACACGGGCCGCGCCGGTCAGGGATGCCGCGCAATCCTCGCTCCAGGCACCCCATGCCTGGGATTTGCACCTGTCATTGCTCTGCGAGACGGCTACCCGGTCGCTCTTGGTCGCTGTCAGACCCTGTGTTGCCGGGTTGGTCAGGTCCTCGGCCTGGGAAGCGTTGCTCGGGTGCATGGTCATGACGCCCGCTGCAATCATTGTCAGGAGGGCCAGCACGAAGACAGCGGCCATCTTGACATGGACGGCCGGATCGACGGCCTTCGCACGAAAGGAAAACGGCTGCGCCGCGCTTTTCGGTGCGGTCCGGGGGGTATTGGTAGTGCTCCTCATGGTACTGGCTCCTGCTCACGCCATTTGATTTCGATGGATCCACCTTGGAACATTGCTGAAAAGAGAGATGTGACGGCCGTCACATCTTGTCAGTTATTGGCAGATAGGCGGAATGGGTCGGCTTTCCCTTGTTCGCTCATGTCAGGCAGAGTAAGGAAGGAGCCATGACTCGTATTGCGCTTTACCCGGGATCCTTCGACCCCGTTACCAACGGCCACATGGACATTTTACGCCAGTCACTCGCGCTGGCCGACATGGTGGTGGTCGCGATCGGAATTCATCCCGGGAAGAATCCGCTGTTTTCGTTCGAGGAACGGGTTGAGCTGATCCACGCTTCGGCCAAGGCGGAATTCACACCGCAGGAAGCTGAACGGATCGACGTGATCGCCTTTGACGATCTGGTCATCAACACCGCCCGAAGCCAAGGGGCGGCCTATCTTGTCCGCGGTCTGCGGGACGGCACGGATCTCGACTACGAAATGCAGATGGCCGGCATGAACGGAACGCTGGAGCCGGATATCCGGACCGTGTTTCTGCCTGCGTCCCCGAATGTGCGCCACATCACCGCCACGTTGGTGCGCCAGATCGCAAAAATGGGCGGGGAAATCTCCGCCTTCGTGCCCAAGCCGGTTGCCGAACCACTGCGCAATCGGGCACGACCCGTCAACTGATACGTTTCACACCGAACCTGGACCGAACCCTAGGAGTTTCCAGTGTCACGATTTTTTGCAATCCTCACTGTTCTGGCCTCGCTGTTTGTTCTTCCCGCAGTTGCCAACGCACAAGGCGATCCGGAGAACACGCTCTTTCTGGACCTGAAGGACGGCCGTGTTGTCATCCAGCTCCGTCCGGATCTCGCACCGAACCACGTCGCGCGCATCAAGAAACTTGCGCGGGACGGATTTTATGACGGCATCGTCTTTCATCGCGTGATCGAGGGCTTCATGGCCCAGACCGGCGACCCGACGGGCACCGGTCGGGGCGGTTCCCCGGAACCCGACCTGAAAGCGGAATTCTCAAGTGCCCCCTTCAAGCGTGGCACCCTCGGAATGGCGCGCGCTGCCAACCCCGACAGTGCCAATTCCCAGTTTTTCATCATGTTCGACGACGGAGACTTCCTGAACGGCCAGTACACCGTCTTCGGTGAAGTCGTCGACGGCATGGAATTCGTCGACAACATCACCCGCGGCGAACCGCCGGCAAACCCGGACAAGATCGTCAAGATGCAGGTCGCTGCGGACGCACAATAACGCACGGGACACGTGCCCCCATTCAAACAGACCCAAGGAGCTTACCCGATGGCCGATATCAAAGACGCCGAAAACACCTTGCTGATGGAAACCAGCCAGGGACCGATCGTGATCGAGATGAAACCGGATCTGGCACCGACCCATGTTGCCCGTATCAAGGAACTCGTGCGCGAAGGGTTTTACGACGGCATCGTGTTCCACCGCGTGATCGACGGCTTCATGGCGCAAACCGGCTGTCCTCAGGGCACCGGTACTGGAGGCTCCGGCCAGAAACTGAAAGCCGAGTTCAGCAACGAGAAGCATGTTCGCGGCACCTGTTCCATGGCCCGTGCCATGGATCCGAATTCCGGCGACAGCCAGTTCTTCATCTGCTTCACCGACGCGCCCTGGCTCGACGGCCAGTACACGGTCTGGGGCCAGGTGATCGAAGGCATGGACAATGTCGACAAGATCAAGCGCGGCGAGCCGGTCGCCAACCCGGACAATATCGTGTCCTTGAAAGTGGCGGCCGACGCGGCCTGATCGGGTTTTACCTAGTTCTGCAAGGGCGCGGTCTTTTCGGCCGCGCCTTTTTCGTCCCTCTCCGGAGGTCCGAGTATGTCGCTGCAGCGTGCGCTGAGATAAACACCGACGGGAAACTCCTGGACCGCCTGCCTTGAAAGTTCCAGTTCGGGCCCATCGGAGCGGGTCCTGTCAAACGCTTCAAGACCTCCGCTGTCAACGACGGCGTAGTCGGCGAAACCCTGTAACACCATATTCAGGGCCTGATCCATTGCTTCCACGAAAACGAATTCAGCGCCTGCCTCTTCAAAGGGTTTCCAGGCCTGTGGCATGGAAACAGTTCGCAACAAGGCAATCCTTTTGTCTTTGAAATAGTCGGCATTTTCCCAGGAAAAGGCCTCCGTTCTCCTAATCCTCGCAAGACCCAGTGTAACCTTGCTGTTACCTATCCTTCTGAACACATGTGGAGTGTTTTCCGAAGGCGGGTAGAGGGCCATGCACCAGTCGACGGTATCGACCGCGTTCTGGGCACGCGCGGGCGGCAGAAACCGCGCCCTGATGGTGATCGGGAGATTGCGTGCGATCAGGTAGTTACGGAGTTCCCGAAACACGAGACCGTCGTCCGCGCGCTCCGAACTGGTATAGGGCGGATACTCGACTGCTATGACATCAAGAGTGGCAGGCGTCGTCGCCAAGGCCCCTTGAACGCCCAACAGACTGAACAAAAGAACTGTAAAACGCATGAAAACGCCTGATCTGTTCATGCTTAACATAGTCGCTCCCGCGCACCCGTCGATAGTGGCATTCCTGACAAGCCATGTTCCGACATGACAAAAAGAACCGAACTGGCAGCGGCTGTGTCCCGCATTCCGCCGGTTGACCGCCAGGGGGCATGAGGCTAAGAGCGGAACACCCGGCGCCGGGGCAAATGCCAGGGCGTTGTCTTTCCCGACTGAAACAGCATCAAGGCCGCCATGCGCGTCGACCAGTTCGATTTTGTTCTTCCCAATGATCGCATTGCCCTGCGTCCGGCGCGTCCGCGCGATGCGGCCCGCATGCTTGTCGTGCATCCAGGCGCGGATCAGGAATTGAGCGACCGGGGCGTCAGGGATCTGCCCGGACTGCTGGAACCTGGCGATGCGCTGGTCTTCAACGACACGCGCGTGATACCTGCCCAGCTGGAGGGAACCCGCCTGCGGGGCGAGATTTCCGCCGGTATCGGCGCAACCCTGCACCTTAGGGCGGGGCCGGACCGATGGAAGGCCTTTGTGCGACCCGCGAAGAAGCTTCAGGTGGGGGACGATGTCCTGTTCGAGGGCTTCGGCACCCGATTGACCGCGGAAGTCGCCGGCAAGGCCGACGGCGGGGAGGTCCTGCTGGTGTTCGACCGTTCCGGGCCGGAACTCGATGCGGCAATCGCGGCCGTCGGGCATATTCCGCTGCCGCCCTATATCGCCCAGAAACGGGGCGAGGACGACCAGGACCGGCAGGACTACCAGACGATCTTCGCAGAGAAGGACGGCGCGGTCGCGGCCCCGACCGCGGGACTTCACTTCACGCCGGATCTTCTGCAGGCGCTTCGGGAGCGAGGCATAGAACAGCATCGTGTCACCCTGCATGTGGGCGCAGGCACCTTCCTGCCGGTGAAGGCGGACGACACGGACGATCACAAGATGCATGCCGAGTGGGGCGAAGTGTCGAAGGCGACCGCCGAGGCACTTCTGGCGGTCAAGGCGCGCGGCAACAAGGTCGTCAGCGTCGGCACGACGTCGTTGAGGATCCTGGAAAGTTCGGCCCGCAAAACAGGGGCAATCTCCCCCTTCAAGGGCGAAACCTCAATTTTCATCACCCCCGGCTACAAGTTCAGGGCAATCGATGCCCTGATGACCAATTTCCACTTGCCACGGTCAACCCTGTTCATGCTGGTCTCGGCATTTTCCGGCCTGGAGACCATGCGCGCGGCCTACGCCCACGCGATCGACCGGGAGTATCGTTTTTACAGCTACGGCGACGCCTCCCTGCTGTTTCCCGGCAACGAGGCTGTCTGAGGACGTTAGATGAGCGACACCACCAACACATTCGACTTCAAACTGATCAAGACCGACGGCGCGGCCCGGTGCGGAGAAATCACCACGCCCCACGGAACCGTTCGCACGCCGGCCTTCATGCCCGTCGGCACACAGGCGACCGTCAAGGCCATGTACCCTGAGCAGGTACGCGAGACAGGGGCCGACGTCGTGCTCGGCAACACCTATCACCTGATGCTGCGGCCAACCGCGGAACGGGTGGCGAGACTTGGCGGCCTGCACAAGTTCATGAACTGGCCGCATACGATCCTGACGGACAGCGGCGGATTTCAGGTCATGTCGCTGGCGCAATTGCGCAAATTGGACGAAGACGGTGTCCGGTTCCAGAGCCACATCGACGGGCAGAAATATCACCTGACCCCGGAACGATCCGTTGAAATCCAGGGGCTGCTCGGCTCGGACATCCAGATGCAGCTCGACGAATGCATCAAGTTGCCCAGCCCCAGGGAAGAGGTGCAGCGGGCTATGGAATTGTCGCTCAGATGGGCAGACCGTTCACGACGCCAGTTCGAGGACATGGGCGGACCCGGTAAGGGGCAGGGGCTCTACGGCATCGTTCAGGGGGGCGACCAGCCGGACCTGCGCATCCGCTCGGCGGAGGAACTGGCGAAGATGCCCTTCGAGGGGTATTCGGTTGGCGGTCTGGCGGTCGGCGAACCGCAGGATGTCATGCTGCAGATGCTCGACATCACCACTCCCGCGATGCCCGTGGACAAACCGCGCTACCTGATGGGGGTCGGTACACCGGATGACCTGTTGGAAAGCGTGAAGCGCGGCATAGACCAGTTCGACTGTGTCATGCCGACCCGGGCCGGACGTCACGGCCTGGCCTATACGCGGTTCGGGAAGGTGAACCTCAAGAACGCCCGCCACCAGGAAGATCCGCGGCCACTCGACGAAGAAAGTGCCTGCCAGGCGACAAGCGTTTACAGCCGCGCCTACCTCCACCACCTTGTGCGGGCAGGCGAGGGACTGGCGGGCATGTTGCTGACCTGGAACAATATCGCCTATTACCAGACGCTCATGCAGGGTATGCGCGATGCCATCGAACAGGGCCGCTTCGAGGACTTTTACGCCGAGACCAAGGCAAACTGGGCGAAAGGCGACATCCCGGCCCTTTAGAGCCGGTATCGCCCAACCTGATCCTCACCTGGTTCAGGCGGAGAAGCCGGGAGACGTGGTCAGGTAGCAACCCGAAATGCGCCAGGTTCCGTCATCCTGCTGCTCGAAACTGTAGAGAGCCAGCCAGTTTTTGCCCTTTGGTCCCGTGACGTAGACTTCCTGCGTCGGACCGAGTTTGGTCATCTTCGACTGACCGAACGTGACGCTCTTGGGATGGTAAACCGGCTGGTAGCCTTGCCGGACCATCTCCATGAACAATTCGGGGTTCTGGAACCGTTGTTGCAGGGAATTGGTTGCGAACGAAAACGCAGCCTTGGCATTGCCAGAGGCAAAGGCGCTCATCTGGTTCTTGATGATCTTCTGAAATGCCGAGGCGTCGAGGCTGTCTTCCGCCGTTGCGGCACTGGTCGCAAGCAGCACGCTTGTCGCGGCCGCCGCAGCCAACTTCCAGAAACGAGCATGAGCCATGGTCGGTGTCTCCTTTTCTGAACCCGACCAGTATACGGCTCGAAATCTTTCACAGATCTCTAATTTCCGCGAAATCCCCTACGTCAGCACAGGCCCGATTGCCGACAGATGAACGTGCGGACAGGCCCGGCGATCAACCCTGCCGCGAAACCGGCGCACACGCATTCGAATTTGTGTCGCGAAATCAAAGGCGCCAGAGACGGACACCCTCAGGAATCGATTCCCTGTCCAAGGCGGCCGGAATATCTGCCACGAGGCCTTTTTTGTCCTTCAGAACGGCTGTGAGTGTTTGCCAGCCGGTTTCTCCTTGGCAAAATTTCGAATGCGGAACGGCAAGCACAGCGACATCCGCCTCTCCGAATTGATCTGCCGGGGTCAGAGTGATTCCATATTCTTCCGCCACCTCATCCGGATCGGCCAACGGGTCATGGACAAGGACCGTTGCTCCGAATTTCTCCAGTTCGCGGATCAGGTCGACGACCTTGGAATTGCGCGTGTCGGGCACGTTGGCCTTGTAGGTGATGCCAAGCACCGCGATTTTCGGCGGGCTCGGCAGTCTGAGACGGACACACTCCTGAATTATCTTGCCGGCGACAAAACCTGGCATAGCCTCGTTGGTTCCCCGTCCGGCCAGAATGACCTGGGGTGTCATTCCGATCTCATGCGCCTTGTGCGTCAGGTAATAGGGATCGACACCGATGCAGTGACCTCCGACCAGCCCGGGCTGAAAGGGCAGAAAGTTCCATTTGGTCGCTGCGCCCTTTAGCACATCACGCGTATCGATCCCCATCAGGTGAAACAGCATGGCGAGTTCGTTCATCAGGGCAATGTTGAGATCCCGCTGGGTGTTCTCGATCACCTTGGCAGCTTCTGCCACCTTGATGGACGGCGCGCGGTGAATGCCCGCGGTCACCACGGTGCCGTAGACGGTTTCCAGCACTTCGGCGGCTTTTGCCGAGGACCCCGAGACGATCTTGGTGATTTCGGCGAACCCGCGTGCCGAGTCGCCAGGGTTGATCCGCTCCGGTGAATACCCGACCTCGAACCCTTCACCGAGCCGCAAGCCGGATTCCCGCTCCAGGATGGGTACCGCGACCTCTTCCGTGGCCCCAGGGAACACCGTGGATTCGAACACGGCGATCGCGCCGGGTTTCATGTTCCGACCGACAGTTTCCGCGGCCTTGCGGAACGGCGTCAGGTCCGGCCGTTTGACCTCATCCACCGGGGTCGGCACCGCGACGATCAGGATGTCCCGGTCGCCGAGGTCCTGTTCGCGATCCGAAAATGCCAGCGTGGGCTGTTCGAGTTCCGCGCTGGATACCGAGGCGGTGCTGTCCCGGCCCTGGCGCAATTCATCGAGACGTCTGCGGTTGATGTCAAAACCGACCACGTCGAAGCCGCAGGCTGCAAAAGCCGTGGCCACCGGTAAACCGACATAGCCGAGACCGATGACGGCAATCTTGAGGGACTTCAGGGAGCTGCTGGGCATGGACATTCCGGATATGGGCCAAGGGAAAGGGCCGGGTCCCCGCGAGGAGACCCGGCCCTTCCTAGTCTGTTCTCCAAAGGATTTTCAAGTCCGCTCAGGGCGGTTGGCGACTTATTCCGCAGCCTCGGGATGATCGATCATTTCCTGCATGAAGGGAACAAGGTCGTGAGCGAGTTTGGGATCGTCCATTCCGAACGCGATATTCGCGCTCAGGAACCCGACCTTGTTGCCGCAATCGTAGCTGCGGCCTTCGAATTTCAGGGAGGCGAAAGGCTGGTTCTTCATCAGGGCCAACATGCTGTCGGTCAACTGGATTTCACCGCCCGCACCCGTTGCCTGTTTGGACAGAAGATCAAATATTTCCGGCTGGAGAATGTAGCGCCCGGTAATCTGAAGGTTGGACGGCGCCGTGCCCTGCGGCGGTTTCTCGACCATGTTCGTGATTTTGTGGGCGTTCTTGCCGATTTCGTTGGAGAGCTCGACAATCCCGTAATTGTGCGTCTGGTCTTCCGGCACTTCCTCGACGGCGATGATGTTGCCCCCGGCATGCTCGTAGATGTCCACCATCTGCTTGAGACAGCTGACTTTCGACTTGATGATCACGTCCGGCAGCAGGATCGCGAACGGCTCGTCGCCGATGATGTCCCGGGCGCACCAGATCGCATGTCCGAGACCAAGCGGCGCCTGCTGGCGCGTGAAACTGGTTGCCCCGGGCTGCGGGCGATGCTGCTCCAGAAGCTCGAGCGCCGCAGTCTTGTTGCGCGCCCTCAGCGTGTCTTCCAGTTCGTAGGCCATGTCGAAATGGTCTTCGATGACCTGCTTGTTCCGGCCCGTAACGAAAACGATGTGTTCGATCCCGGCCGCCCGCGCCTCATCGACGACATACTGGATAATTGGCCGATCGACGATGGTCAGCATTTCCTTCGGCACAGCCTTCGTAGCAGGCAGGAATCGCGTGCCAAGTCCGGCGACCGGCAAAACCGCTTTGCGAATGGGCTTGTTCATTTCAGGCCTTCCAGTGCTGTTTGCAGCGTTTCAATATTATTTCGCCCACTCTTAAACAAGACCGGCGCAAATCTCACGCTTTAATAAGCGCAGTTCGTGAGCCATCGGTTAAACACGGCCGCTCTGTCTCGGCCCGGCGGGTTTGGCGGAACGCAATCGGGCCCGGAAACCCGGCGAACAGGAAAAATCAATAAGGACACCAATGTGTTGAAGCTGTGGCGTTCTCAGTGGCTCGCGCGCTAAATCGATTTAAATAACTTTTTGCACTGCGTCAGGCCAGTGTTGCGGGCGGCTCAAAAGAACGCTATGGAACACGCAAATTCTTGCTGGGTGCGAACCCACTTATCGGACGCCGTCTGAAAGACAGGCTTCCCTCTGACATTTGGTGGAAAATGACCGAGGCAAATCGAGAAGTATCCGTCGGTAACGTGACCTTCAGCAACGATGCGGCCTTCAGCCTCATTGCAGGCCCCTGTCAGCTGGAAAGCCGGGATCACGCCCTGGAGTGTGCGGCTGCCATCAGGGAGATTACCGGATCGCTGGGAATTCCGGTCGTATTCAAGGCGTCTTTCGACAAGGCGAACCGGACTTCCCTGGGAGCTTCTCGCGGGGTCGGCTTGAAGGACGCACTGCCGATTTTCGCAGAGATAAAAGAAACCTACGGGATGCCGGTTTTGACGGATATCCATTCCGAAGCTCAGTGTGATCCCGTCGCGGAGGTCGTGGACGTCCTGCAGATACCGGCGTTCCTATGCCGTCAGACGGACCTGCTCGTCGCGGCCGCGAAAACCGGGCGGGTCGTGAACGTCAAGAAAGGACAGTTCCTGGCACCCTGGGACATGAAAAACGTCCTGATGAAGATCGTGGAAACCGGCAACCCGAACGTCCTGTTGACGGAACGGGGCGCCAGCTTCGGCTACAATACTCTCGTGAGCGACTTCCGGGCCTTGCCGATCATGGCCGAAACCGGCGCACCGGTGGTTTTCGATGCGACCCATTCCGTGCAGCAACCGGGAGGCCTTGGTGGCTCCTCGGGTGGAGACCGGCGCATGGTGGCGGTCCTGGCGCGTGCAGCCGTGGCGGTCGGGGTAGGCGGGCTTTTCGTCGAAACCCATCCTGATCCGGACAATACAATTTCCTCTGACGGTCCGAACATGGTTCCGTTGAAGGACCTCAAGGCCTTGCTGTCTCAATTGCAAGCGCTCGACAACGTCGTCAAGACCGACACGGCAACCGAATAAACCCAGTCAGCCGCGCGTTTCGCGCGGCTTTCTCATAAGGAGCTGTTGCTCCCGCAATCGAGCCGGATCTCCGGCATTCCTCGCAACCGGACACAATCCGGCACACCTCAGTTCAGTACCATGCCACAAGGGAGTTTCTTCCATGACCGCCATTATTGATATCGTCGGCCGTCAGATCTTTGACAGCCGTGGTAACCCGACCGTTGAAGTCGACGTGTTCCTCGAAGACGGCTCCTTCGGCCGTGCCGCAGTTCCGTCTGGCGCCTCCACCGGCGCGCATGAGGCCGTGGAACTGCGTGACGGTGGCGACCGCTACATGGGCAAGGGTGTCCAGAATGCGGTTGATGCCGTGAATGGCGAGATCTTCGAGACCGTCGGTGGTCTTGATGCGGAAGACCAGCTGCAGATCGACCAGGCCATGATCGATCTCGACGGCACCGCAAACAAGTCCCGCCTGGGCGCCAACGCCATCCTGGGTGTTTCCCTGGCGGTGGCGCGCGCGGCGGCCCAGGCGTCCGGCCTGCCGCTTTACCGTTATGTCGGCGGCACCTCCGCCCGCACCCTGCCGGTGCCGATGATGAACATCATCAACGGCGGCGCTCATGCGGACAACCCGATCGATTTTCAGGAATTCATGATCATGCCGGTCGGCGCCGACAGCCTCGGCGACGCTGTACGCATGGGGTCTGAAATCTTCCACACGCTTAAAAAGGCCCTGAACGCGGCTGGTCACAACACCAATGTCGGCGACGAGGGCGGCTTCGCACCGAACCTGGAATCCACCGACGCGGCCATCGGCTTTGTCATGAAGGCCATCGAGACCGCCGGCTACAAGCCGGGTGAAGATGTCTACCTGGCGCTGGATGCGGCGTCGACGGAGTTCTTCAAGGACGGAAAGTATGTTCTGGAAGGTGAAGGCAAGACGCTGGCACCTGAGGAAATGGCACAATACCTTGCTGACCTGGTTGCCAAATATCCGATCATCTCCATCGAGGATGGTCTGGCCGAGGACGACTGGGAGGGCTGGAAGGCCACCACGGATCTCATCGGCAACAAGTGCCAGCTGGTCGGTGACGATCTGTTCGTGACCAACTCCGAGCGCCTGCGCAAGGGCATCGGCATGGGCGTTGCCAACTCGATCCTGATCAAGGTCAACCAGATCGGCACCCTGTCTGAAACCCTTGACGCGGTCGAGACCGCCCACAAGGCGGCCTACAGCGCGGTCATGTCTCACCGTTCCGGCGAAACCGAAGACAGCACCATTGCCGACCTTGCGGTCGCGACGAATTGCGGACAGATCAAGACCGGTTCGCTGGCACGGTCCGACCGGCTTGCCAAATACAACCAGCTTATCCGTATCGAGGAAGAACTCGGTCCGCAGGCCATCTATGCCGGCCGCTCCATCCTCAAGGGCTGACACACCCATTGCCGGCATTGGCCGGCCCAAAACTGAAAAAGCCCCGCAACTTCCGCGGGGCTTTTTTTGCGCTGGTGTCGGGCGGCTATTGCAGGGCCGCGGCCTGAGGATTGGAACGGGTTTCCTCCGCATGGAGAAGAGCGGCCGCAAGAGTTTCGGCCTTCTCTGCACCGGCCAGGACAAAACGTCCGTCGATGATAAAGCAGGGAACTCCGGTTATCCCGGACTCCTGCGCATTGCGGATCTGAGCGACAACCTTGTCGAGATCCGTTTCTGTTTCCAGAAGCTGCTCGACCAGGTCATATTGCATGCCGGCCTCCTTGGAGATGCGCACCAACGTCGACGATTTCGTGAGATCTTCACCGTCGAGAAAATAGGCCTTGAACAGGCGTTCGACGACCTCGTCCTGCAAATCGTCGTCGCGGGACCACAGGATCAACCTGTGACAATCAAGCGTGTTGGGTGACAACTTGATGTCTTCAAAAGCGAAGTCGATGCCTTCTTCCTTGCCTGCCGCGCGGATTTGGCTGTAAACGGCGCCAGCCCTTTCCAGACCGCCGAATTTGTCGCTCAGGTACTGCTGTCTGTCCTTGCCGGCCGCCGGAAGCGTGGCGTCCAGCTGAAACGGGTGCCAACGCACCAGAACATTCAGCTGCGGCACCTTGCGCAAGGCCGCTTCCAATCGCCTCTTTCCGATATAACACCACGGACACATCACGTCCGAAACGACATCAACGGTAATTGGGGCTGCTTCGGTCATGCGATTTCCTGATTTCCGGACTGATGTTCCAAGGCTAAAGGCTCTGACACAATTTCCAAGCCCGTTTTCATGGCAACGTTAAGGCAAGCCGCCCGCAAGCCTGCAACCTTCCAGTCTCAAAGAACGGTGTGGGACAGGATCGAATTTATCCGCTTCTGCAAACGGGCGGTCCCTTCCTCGTTCTTGAGCACCGCAACAGGACCGAGTTCCTTTACAAGGCACACCAGGTCCTCGTCCCGGCTGGTTGCGTCGGCGATCGAAAGCAAGGTCGCGTTGATTTCCTCCAGTTCGTCCGAGGAACTGACCTCTATACCGAAATTCTCCGGCTGCAGCCGCATCTCCCAGAGGTCAAGCCCGCGTTCCGCCAGCGCATTGCTGCAGGCTTCCAGATAGTTTGTGTATTCCACGACGCCAAGACCGCCGACAGTCACTTGCTGACGCAGCCAGACATGGCTTTCGGCCAACACACGATCGGCGAGCCGGCGCCGCTTGCCGAACCGGATCGCCGCATAAAGCCGCAGAACCAGGGTTTCCTTTCGGTTTTCTCCGACCAGCACGTCCGATGCCCCGTTACGGAACAAGAGCACCAGGTCCTCCTCTCGCTCGCACACGGCAAGAACCGGCAGGCCGGCGAAGCGGGAGTCTCTCCTGATCTGTTGCATGTAAAAGACGGCGTCATCAAAGGGAGCGTCGATCACGACCGCGTCAAACGCCCGTTTCGACATGAATTCGACGGCCATGTTACCGTCGAAAGCGCCAACCACTTCGACTTTCTGCTCGCTGGCGTCCTGCCATTCCAGGAACCGGCCACTCAATCCCACGACCAGGAGACTGCTTGACCCGGAATGGTGAGGTGCTGTTCCGAAACCGGGAATGCGGCCGAAGATGCGCCGGCGAAGCTGAGCTTCCTCCGAGCGCAGCAGCGCGCGCTGATGGATGCAGATCAACATCAGCAGCACTTCGTCGGGGACGATCCGGTCGATGATTGCCGTTGCCTGCAGATTGTCGGGCAACAGGTCGTCGCTGCCGGTCAGAACGTAGAACGGCACTTCGCAGACGAGCCCGCGGACTTGTGGAAGCAACCAGTCAAAAAAGGCATCACGCTGACTGTCTTCCAGACAGGTTATGTCGACAACAACTGCCGCGGGCAGGGCGGTGGGAAGCCGGCTGCGCCGTTCAAACATATTAACAAGCGATACGTCCAGATCCTCTGGCGCATCCCCACTGTCACTTCGCCGGGGTCGACGCCCGGCATACCAGTAAGGACCGCGCCACGAGAGCGAGGTTTCTACATCCATTCCCTGTCCCCATCTATGCCACGGCTGCAGGCAGGCGCTGCGTCCGCATGGTCAGCCGTTCCCGGCAGATGGTTCCATCCGAGTTCCGTGGCAATGTCTGTAAAATCAGCACACGATGGGGGATCTTGGCAAGGTCTACGCCTTCGGCATCCAGATAGGCAAAGAAGGCACCAGCATCCGGTACATGGCCTGGCTCGGGAACCAGAGCCGCATACATCCGCGCACCAAGCACCGGGTCCTCGACAATGAATGCCGCCGCCTCACGAATGCCGGGATAACTTGCATAGACCACATCAACCGTCTCGAGGTTGCCTGTTCCAAGGGCGTATTGTCCCGGAATCCCGAAACCTGAAATACCGCCTTCGGTGAGCTCGACCTTGATGTTGGTATTAAGGTATCCCGTGCCTTCCCAACGCACCCGGCGCTGCTCACCGTTGAGCGTGCGCCAGCCGATGTCGGGAACCATGGGTCCTTTCACCAGGAGCGTCGGCGTTTGCGTTTCGACCTCATCGGTCACCGCGATTTCGAGAAGGGCTGGCCCGCTTTCGCACCCGTTCGGCCCGCTATGCTTTCCCAGCGCTGTCGCCTTCATCTTGGCGGAGGGACCGCGTGCCTTCGCAATCAGCGCGAATTCATCGGCAATATGAAGATCGACCAGGCGCCGCCGGGCCACGAAGGTGGTCGGATGAGGCGCCGCGATGTTCCAGGCAGCCAGCAACGTGGTCTTGGTGTTGGTCAGCTTCCGGTCGAGGGTCTGCGCCAGCGGACCCGGTGTCATGACCACATCCGCCTCGACCTCGTTGGCATGCGCGGCGAGGTTGGCGAGGGAAGTTGGGTGGTGCAGATGAAGGGTGCCACCCGTCGCCAGCCAGGGAACCAGCCCGCCACCGAGGCCGGTGAGGCCGCTCAGGGAGTAGGGCAGGACAAGACTGCCGCCTTCCTTGAAATGCGCTTCGTTCACGACCATCTGCGCCGCGGATGTCCAGTGATTGTGGCTCCGGGAGACCGGCACGTTTTCCTCTCCGCTGCGGCTCCAGCAGATCGTGGCCACATGATCCGCCGCGTCGGGGCGCTCACGAGGCGTGAACTTCAACTCGTTGCCCATTTCGGCAAGCATCGGCCCGAGTTCGATCAATCCGTCGGGGACATCCTTGCCGAGCCCGAACACGAAACGCAGCGAAAACAGATCGGCGGCAACATCCCGTGCGGCGACGCCGACATCACGGGTTTCGACCCTGTCTGCCGCCACAAACCCCTTGGCCCCAATCGAGTTCAGGGCTTCGAGAACGTTTTTCTGGCGCCAGTGCAATGGAAGCGGCGACAGGATCAGGTCAGCGCGCAACGCGGCCAGAACGGCGATAACCGTGTCGACCGTGTTGGGCGCCTGAAGACCGATGACGTGGTCGGCTGCCAGTCCGACGGTCTTGTAGAAGGCCGCCAGCCGGTCAATTTCACGGTCGGCCTCGCCATAGGTCAGCTTTCTCGGCGTTCCGCCGGTCCATGTCGCGCGGTCGGGCGCGTCCACAAGCGCCAGGCGGCCAGGGTATTCGGCAGCTGTCCGGCTGAAGAGTTCGTCAAGCGGCACATCGGACCAGGCTCCGCTTTCGTGATACTCCTTCGACAGGTTTTCTTGGGTGGCTTTCATCGTGATTTTCGTCCATTGGTCCGATTATTGAGCCGCAGCAGACCACCAGGTGTCATATTCATGGCCGTAAAGCGAATCCTGCTGCGGGGGAACAACCTTGTTCCAATACGCAACCCAATCCTCAGATACATGATAGAGAGGCACGGCATAGGCGCCCGAGATGAGCACGCGATCGAACGCCCTGACGGCGTCGACAAACTCCTCCCGGCTGCGAGCCGCGACAATTTCATCTATGAGTGCATCAATCGCCGGTTCCTTGGCGCCGACAAAATTGAAGGATCCTTCGGCGTCGGCGGACTTGGAAGACCAGCGCCCGTATTGCTCCGCCCCCGGTGACAGCGATGCGTACCAGGTGTTGAACACCATGTCGAAGTCGCGCTTGGTGCGCCGATCCTCGAACTGGGACGGATCGACACTTCGCACGCTGGCCTCGATACCGAGAAGTTCCAGCGTCTTGATATAGGCGAGGGCGAGCTTCTCCTCGTCTTCGTTCTTGGCAAGAATTTCGAAGGTCAGCGGTTCACCGCTGTCCTGATGCACCAGCTTGCGGTCCTTCAGTCCATACCCTGCCGATCCGAACATGTTGAGCGCTTCGCGAAGGACCTTTCGGTCCTGACCGGACCCGTCCGCATCCGCGGGACGCCAGGTCCCCGCCATGACGTCCGGATCAACAACGCCGGGGAAGGGCGCCAGCAGCTCCTTTTCGCGATCGCTGGCCGGATGCCCGATGGAGGACAGGTCCGAATTGTCCCAGTAGCCGGCCGTCCGCTTGTAAAGGCCGTAATAGAGATTTTCGTTGACCCATTTGAAGTCGAAGAGCATGCGCAGCGCCTTGCGCGTGTTGACGTCCGAAAACTGCGCCCGGCGGGTGTTGAACGCGATGCCGCTCATCGGGGCGGGAATGCCAAGCGGCAGATCCCGCTTCACCACATCGCCATTTTCGGCAGCGGGAAAGTCGAACCCTGTGGCCCAACGGGCGGGATCGCCGAATTTCAGCGCAGTCACAAGTCCCTTCTTGAAGGCTTCCTGAAGCGTTGTCTCGTCGCGGAAGTACTCGATGCGGATCTCGTCGAAATTGTCGAAACCGGCTTTCACGGGCAAATCCTTGGCCCAATAGTCCGGGTTCTTTTCATAAACGACCAGACGACCCGGCTCGATCGTCTTGAACGTATAGGGCCCGGTCCCGACCGGCGGGGTCAGTGTCGATTTGTCGAACGTATCGAAATCGGTGTGTTTCTTGGAATAGATCGGGGCAAGGGCAATCAGCAGCGGCAGCTCCCGGTTGTCGCCGTTTTCAAAGACGAGCTTCAGCCGGTTGGGCGCCGTGACCTGCTTCTCCTTGATCGCCGCATACCAGTTCCGGTAGGGCGGCCGGCCCTTGGCTTCGATCACTTCCAGAGAAAAGATGACGTCCTCGACAGTCACGGATGACCCGTCCGAGAACTTGGCATCGGGATTCAGTTCGAACTCGATCCATTCCCGGCTGTCCGGCATGCGCACCCGCTGAGCCAGCAGGCCGTAAAGCGAAAACGGCTCGGCGTAGGAACGAACCAGCAGGCTTTCCAGGATATTGTTGCCGAACTCCCTTTCACGCATGCCGCGCGCAGATGTCCATCCGCCCTGGACGATAAAGGAATTCAGGCTGTCGAAGGTTCCTTGAACGCCAAGGGTGATGCTCCCCCCCTTCGGCGCCTCCGGATTGACATAGGGAAAGGCCTGTCCCTCTTCCAGGGCCGGTTGTCCGTGCATGGAAATGGCATGCGTCCAGGGAACGCTCTCGTCGTCCGCCCGCGCAAAAGACGCCGGAAGACTGACGCTCAGCACCACCGCCGCGGTGACGGCAGCCAGTTTCCTGGTGCTTTTGAGAAAAAAACTGGAGACAACCGCATTACACATGACCACCGCCCGAGATTCTGTTGATTCTCAGCGGCCAGAGTACCACAGGGACAATGCAAACGCCCCCAAAGCAACCAACAATCAGCAAGATATTCAGTTTTGAATAGGGTCACCGGCCTGCGTTGCAAATCGGCCACCCTCTTGCCCAAATTAAGTGTCTTACCATGGTTTCACGGTTCGAATGTTCTGACGGGCCTTGCGGTTGATAGCGGAATGCCTCAGAACAACGCGAAAGTTTCATACACGCACGATTGAGGACGTTTCGATGAAGAGTGTTTTGAAAAGAGGATTGACCGGATGCGCGGCCGGTGCGTTCCTGGCCCTGTCTTCTTTTGCAGGTGCTCCCGCAATCGCCCAAGAAGAAAAGAGCCCTTGGACGAAGGCGTGTAACACCAATCCGAATACGCAGAAGGAAATCTGCTTCATTTCGATCGAACTGCGCACCAACACGGGTCAGTTCCTGAGCAACATCGCAATTCAGGAAACCGAGGGTGAAGCCCGCAAGAAACTGCTGGTCGCCGTTCCGACCGGCGTTCTGATCCAGCCGGGCGTGCGCATCCAGATCGACGACGGCAAGCCGGTACAGGGCAAATACAGCATCTGTGCTCCGAACGCCTGTTACGCGGAACTGGCAATTGATGAGTCCTTCATCAACACCATGAAGCAGGGTGGCGAGATGATCGTCGCGCCGTTCAACCAGCAAGCCAAGGAAATCGTCTTCAAGATGACCCTGATCGGCTTCACCAAGGTGTATGACGGCGAACCGATGAACCTCGCCGAGCTTCAGAAGCGCCAGGAAGAACTGCAGAGCGAACTTCAGAAGCGCGCGGATGAAGCCCGCCAGAAGCTGATCGACGCCCAGAACCAGTAAAACGGCATCCACTGCCGGAAACGAACAAAGGCCGGATCCTCATCGGATCCGGCCTTTTTCATGAAAACGGGATGTCGGACTAGTGAATCTCGACACTGCGCGGCAGATAGGAGCCGTCGGTCTGTTCCTCGAAGATCTCCTCGACCTGGGGATGGCGCACCGGCTCGCCCGTCATGTCGGGCTCGAGATTCTGCTCGCTCACATAGGCAACATATTCAGTTTCTTCATTTTCAGCGAGAAGATGATAGAAGGGCTGGTCGCGCAGCGGCCGCACGTCTTCCGGGATCGCATTCCACCACTCTTCCGTATTGCTGAAGGTCGGATCGACATCGAAGATCACGCCCCTGAAGGGGTAGATACGGTGCCGGACGACCTGACCAATTCTGAATTTTGCCGTACGCATGGTTCTTCGTCCGCTTAGTGCATGCAATGCCGGGATACCGTTTTGGCTGCCTGCTTGCAAGCGTTGTAACATTAAACATTAGACGCGGAGCCTTGCGAATTTCTAAAGACCGTATACGGCAGCCTGCTCCTTGTCTTTCGAGGCAACCAGTCGGGCAAGGTCCACAATGACCTTGGCCTGTTTCCAGGTTGCATCGTCCTGCATCTTGCCGTCGATCATGACCGCCCCGGTGCCGTCCGGCATGGCCTCGATGATCCGCTTGGCGAAGGTCACCTCCTGCGGGTCCGGCGAGAACACCTTCTTGGCAATGTCGATCTGGGTGGGGTGCAGGGACCATGCCCCCAGGCATCCCATGAGAAAGGCGTTCCGGAACTGGCTTTCACAGGCCGCGGTGTCCGAAAAGTCTCCAAACGGGCCGTAGAAGGGTTTCAGACCGTGGGCGAGGCACGCATCGACCATCTTGCCGACGGTGTAGTGCCACAGGTCCTGTTGATACGCCGTCCGCGCCCCGTCGGTGCCCGCGTCCGAGAGAACGGCATAATCGGGATGCCCTCCGCCGACGCGGGTGGTTTTCATTCCGCGCGAGGCGGCAAGATCCGCAGGTCCCAGGCTCATGCCGTGCATGCGCGGGCTTGCGGCCGCGATGTCCTCGACATTGTTGACGCCTTCGGCCGTTTCCAGGATGGCGTGGATCATCACCGGCTTGGTCAGCCCGGCCCTGGCTTCCAGCTGCGCCAGCAACTGGTCCAGGTAATGAATGTCCCAGGCTCCCTCGACCTTCGGCAGCATCACGACGTCAAGCTTGTCGCCGACCGCCGGTACGATTTCCAAGAGATCGTCCAGGAACCAAGGGCTGTTGAGGCAATTCACCCGTGTCCAAAGACCCGTTGAACCGAAGTCGTTGTCCTGTGCCATCTGGATGAAGCCCTTTCGAGCATCCGTCTTGGCTTCGGCCGGGATCGCGTCCTCCAGGTTCCCCAGCACCACATCGACCTTGTTGATGAGCTCCGGCACCTTGGACCGCATCTTCTCGATATGAGGCGGCACGAAATGGATCATGCGCTCCAGCGTGACCGGGCGTTCACGGAACGGCGCCGGAGCACCGATGGCGAGCGGCTTGTAGTAAGCGCTTGGGGTTTTCATGAAACGGCTGTCCTCCACCTTTTTTTGAAGATGTAGCTATAGCGCCAATGCTGCGCTGCAACCATCCCCCGAAAGGAGGACCGGGACAAGGTCAGTCCTGTGAGGCGATGGAATTCATTCCCGCGGCACGCCGGGCCTGTTTCTGGGCAGAAGTCTTTCCAGGAGGAGCCCATTTCTTGTGGATCCACATCCACTGTTCCGGTTGTTCCCTGATCCAGCTCTCGAAGATGGTGTGGATCTGAGCCGTCGCGGTTTCGATATCACGCTCGCGGTCTTCGGTCACCGGAACGGAAATGGCCCGGCCTTCAATCTCGAAATTGACACCGGTCTTGCGGACCACGCGGCCGAGCACGATCGGCACGTTGCAGGCGCGGGCGAGGGACGCCGGCACCGGATTGGCATAGGCCAATCTGCCGAAGAAAGGCACCTTGATGCCGCGGGTCTCCCTGAGGTCGCCCATCATGGCCACAACGCCGCCGGTCTTGAGGGTCGAGAGGATCTTGCGGGCGGTCTGGTGGCTCTTCGACAGAAGTCCCCCCTTGTAGAGATCCAGTCGAAGGTCCCGCAGGGCCCTGTCGGCTTCCGGGTTGCGCAGGGCCTGGTAGACACCGGTTATGGCCAGCCCCTGACGCACCGCCGGTTGAACGCACAATTCCCAATTGGCACTGTGAAAAGACACGAACAGGCAGGCCTGGTTTCCCTTCAGGACATCTTCGGTAATCTCGTCCGTGATCGCCGTGAATCGATGATCCTGCTTCAGCAGCCGGTCGATATGAAACGTTTCCGCCGCGACGCGCCCGAGGTTTTCCCACATGCCGCGAACGATCTGCTCGCGCCTTTTCAACGGCATTTCCGGAAACGCCTTTTCCAGATGGTCCAGTGCGCGTTTATGGCGTGCGTTAAACGGCGCCAGCAAGCGCCAGCTCTTCCCCATGAGGAACGAGGCAACATCCACCGGGATCAGTCGGAACAGCCGGATTGCGCAATTGAGCGCGATGCCTTCCACGAAATTCTGCACAGCGGTCAGTCTGGGATGCTTGCGCTGTTTCATTTTCCGGGACATAGGGAACAAATGCTTTCAAGTTACGCAGCGTGGTCCGGTCAATGGGGTCTTTCCGTCCTGTTCCAGACGTTAGAGCCCTTGCGGCACAGCCTCAGACCTGATTGGAATGCGGTTCATCCGTACCGGCCAACAGATCAAGCGTCCTTAGCCAAGCCCGGCGCAAGATGCAAGCACCAACCCCCAACCATTCCATCCACCGGCAGAGCGCACCAAACCTGGAAATAGAATGCAGGACGTCATCACACTGGCCCTCCCGTTCTTCGGGCTGATCCTTCTCGGCTTTGCCGCCGGCAAGCTTCGGAACCTGCCTGAAGCTGGCCTGAGCTGGATGAACTTTTTCGTGGTCTACCTGGCCTTGCCGGCGCTGTTTTTCCGGCTCCTGTCGGAAACCCCTTTCGAACAGCTCGCAAACATATCGTTTGTCGCGGCAACGACCTTCACCACCTATATCGTTTTTGCGATTTCCTTTTGCATCGGCGTGGTGGCAACGCGCGGCAATATCGGCGAATCCACGATCCTCGGGATTGCCGGCGCCTATTCCAATGTCGGTTACATGGGCCCCGGCCTGACACTTGCCGTCCTGGGAGAGCAGGCGACGGTACCGACCGCGCTGATCCTGGCCTTCGACAATGCCCTGATGTTCATTCTCGCGCCGTTGCTCATGGCGCTTGCCGGCTCGGATGACGACAATTTCCTGGACACCCTGAAGCAGATCGCGGTCAGGATCTTCACCCACCCGTTCATCCTGGCGACGATTGCCGGCGTTCTTGCCGCCGCGTTAGAGTTCCAGCCGCCCAAGGCGGTCAACACGATGCTGCTCTACCTTAGCAACGCCGCGGCTCCCTGCGCCCTGTTTGCCATGGGCGTGAACATCGCGCTCAGACCGGTTGGACGGATACCGCTGGAACTGCCCCTGGTCCTGTCGGTCAAGCTGGTGCTGCACCCGGTGCTCGTGTTTCTGCTGCTGAGCTGGCTCGGCGGCTTCGAACCGCTCTGGGTGGCCACCGCGGTGCTGATGTCCTGCCTGCCGCCGGCGACCAACGTCTTTGTCATCGCCCAGCAATATGGCACTTACGTACAGCGGGCCTCGAGTTTCGTGCTGATCGGAACCGCGGTGTCCATTGTCACGGTCACGGCATTTATCTGGGCCCTGACAACCGGTTTTCTGTAGTTGGGTTTCTGCAGGTGGGAGACAGGTCATGAAGGACAATCCGGACGTACTGGCTCTGCTCAAAGGCTATCCGGACGACCTGAGGGACGGATTGCTGAAGCTGCGGGCCCTGATCGTGGAAACCGCGCGCAAAAACGACGCGATCGGGACGCTCGAGGAGACCCTCAAGTGGGGACAGGCCAGCTACCTGACGGTTCAGCCAAGAACCGGAACAACCATCCGGATCGACGCGGACAAGTCCGACGCAGGCGACATCGCGCTCTATGTCAATTGCCAGTCCTCGCTGGTATCCGACTGGCGCGGCCTGTTTCCCCAGTTCACCTTCGGCGGCGACCGCAGCGTCCACCTTCGCCTGGATGCGCCGTTGCCCGAGGAGGAACTGCGCCAGATGATCGGGATGGCGCTGACCTATCACCTCAAAAATCGCAAACCGGGGACCTCCTGACAGGCAGGAGAGGCCGATTACCCGCCGGGCCGAAGGGAACTTCCCGGCGTCATGCCTTCGCGCATAAGTATCCGGCGCAAGGGCCCGATCTTGCCGGCCAGATAAAGTCCAGTGCTGCGCGCCGCCTGCACGGGCAGGAAAGACGTCAGCAGCGACCTGTTCAACAGATCGACGGCATTGGTTCTGGTCCGGATGTCACCGCGCCGCTTGTTCTCATAGGCCGCAAGCACGGCTTGCCCGCCATGATCGGCTTGCCTGACGCGGGCGGACAGCAGCGTCGTTCTCAAGTCCAGTATGTCCCTCAAGGACAGATTGAGGCCCTGGGCTCCGATTGGTGGAAACACGTGCGCCGTTTCCCCGACAAGCGCCAGCCTCTGGCCGACAAGGCTCCTGGCATTCATGCCGGAAAGCGGAAAACTCTGCGGTTCGGACGCCAGTTTGAACGCTCCCAGAATCGAATGCGCGCGCCGTTCCAGCTCCCGTTCCAGCTGTGTCGGCGCCATCGCCAGCATTGCCTCCGCGCCGTCCGCTGTCTCGACGCAGACCAGCGCGGACTGGCGGCCGGGCAGGGGCACCAGCGTGAAAGGCCCGGTCGCTGTGTGGAATTCCGTGGAAACATGCTGGTGCGGCAGCCGGTGTTCCAGGTTGAGAACGACCGCGACCTGCGGATAGGACCACCGCTTCACCTCGATGCCCGCGCTCTCACGAAGCAGGGAGTTGCGGCCATCGGCGGCAACCGCCAGCCGGGCCGACACGGTCCTGCCACCTGCTGTGGTCAATCGGGCAGCATCCGGCTCGAACGTGGCTCCGACGACACTTTCGGCATAGGTCGCCAGATTGTCCTGTTGATCACAATACGTTTGAAGAACAGCATTAAGTTCCGAATTCAAGATATTGAATCCAAATACCTCCATGCCAAGTTCGGCACTGTCGAATGTCACTTCGGGCGCCCGGAACAAGCGGCCCGTTGCATCGATCATGCGCATCTTCTTCAAGGGCGCTGCATTTGCCTCAATGTCGGTCCAGACGCCGGTTTCACGCAGAAGATCGATCGATTGCTGCCACAGGGCGGTTGTCCTGCCGTCCGTTTTCGCAGGCTCCGGGGCGAACAGCGCGCAGGCAAAGCCCGCTTGCGCAAGCGCAAGCGCTGCGATCCGTCCGGAGGGACCGCCGCCGACGATGGCAATGTCATAAATGTCCGGCTGATCTTTTTGTGCCATGGCCCTGTCCATCCAAATGTGTTTGGTCTCCAATGTGCTCCTTACGAAAAAGAATGCAACGGGACCAAAACACGCAGGCGTACCAAATGCACATGTTTGCAATGGCCGAGGTTCATGAGAAAAATCAAAGGCCATGGCGACAAACACAGTTATGGTCGCGCCAAATTGTAATCAGGATTCAAACGACCGACACCTTGCGATGACACTCTTGACCAGCTTCAACGCGTCCCGGAAGACAGGCCAACCCGCACCGGATCACCGGCATAGCTGGCCGCTGGTGCTGATGGTAATCGTTCTTCTGAGCCTCGGCGGCTGGCTGTATCTCGCGGCCATGATCGCGGACATGGTGCCGGTCATGGACATGAGCGAAGCCGGTCCGGGGATGGGGATCTTCAATACGTTCAACCTGTTCGCCGGCCTGTCGGCGGAGGCGCGCGCCGCCCTGGCCGTGCTCTGCCTGCCCGCGGGGGCCACGTTCGGCATGCCCGGAGCGGAATTGAGCCTGGCGGACCTGGGCAAGATCTTCACCATGTGGTCGATGATGGCCCTTGCCATGATGTTGCCGACCGCCGTTCCCATGCTCCGCAACTATTCCTTCGAGGTCGCGGACCGCAGCGGTTCGCCGGCGACAGGCCGTGCAGCCGGCCTTTTCGCCACGTTCGGATACCTTGCCGTCTGGATCGGTTACGCCGTGCTGGCCACCGCCGCCCAATGGCTGCTCGCCCGCATCGGCGCCCTCACGGACATGATGGCCCCGGCCAGTCTTGCCCTGACCACTTCGGTCCTGTTCGCCGCCGGCCTCTACCAGTTCACACCGGCAAAACAGGCTTGCCTTGCCAGATGCTGGTACCCCCGATGGGCGTTTTCCGGCGGACACGCCGAGCCCGGTGCGTTCAACGGTTTCCGGGAAGGGCTGGTTCAGGGGTGGGCCTGCCTCGGTTGCTGCTGGGCCGTGATGACCGTGATGTTCGCGGTCGGCCTGATGAACATTCTCTGGATCGCCATGCTTGGAGGCCTGATGGCAATCGAAAAGGCGTTTCCCAACCGGTATTTGCCTTACATCATCGGGGCCGGGCTGCTGGCCTGGGCAGGTTTCCTGGTTTTCCTTATCCTGACCGGGCACCTGGCGGCCTAAATGGCGGCCGAAGCCGTCCGGGACTGTTTTTTCGGTTCACACTGTCATACGATTGCAATAAAGGTCGACGTCAGCGTCTGTGTGATCGATGGGCAATTGCAATGCCTCACGCAAAGAAAGCGCTAACGCAAAACGGTAATCGCGCAAATTTCTTGTGAGTGAGGACAGCCCCGTGACGGACATTACGCCAGGCAAAGCGAAGACCGAGCCTGCTCTGTTCCTGATCCACATCCTGACAGCGTCCGGTGCACCGATTGCCCTGATTGCGCTTCTGGCCGGAGCGCAGGGCAACTGGGCGGAAATGTTCGCCTGGCTCGGCCTGGCCTTCTTCGTTGACGGAATCGATGGCCCGCTGGCCCGGCGGTACAACATCGCAGAACGGCTGCCACGCTGGTCGGGTGCGTCCCTCGACTTTGTCATCGACTATGCCACCTACGTTTTCCTGCCGGCTTTTGCACTCTCCTGGAGCCTGATGCTGTCTTCGCCCTGGAACTGGATCTGCGGCGGACTCGTGGTCTTCACCGGCGCCCTCTATTTTGCCGACAACGGCATGAAGACGCCTGACGGGTCGTTCAAGGGCTTTCCCGCCGGATGGAACATGGTCATCTTCGGGCTGATGGTGCTGTCGCCCTCCGAAACCTTCACGATCTTCTTCGTGCTTCTGTGCTGTGCGCTGACATTTGCACCGATCCGGTTTGTCCATCCCGTGCGGGTGCGCCGCTGGCGCCTGGTCACCTTGCCGGTGACCCTGTTGTGGATGGGTCTTGCCGCTTTCGCCATTCTTGACGGAATGTCGCTGACCGGTCTTTCCGCGTCCCTGTTCACGGCAGCCAGTTTCTACCTGTTTCTGGTATCCGCGGTCCAGCAACTGCTCGACAGGGTCGACTGACGCAGGGCCGTTGGCCCCTGTGAAGGGCCAAATCCGAAAAGGTGTTTTGACCCACTTCGCGGCACGAGCCGACCCGCGCGGTCTTTTCGGTTGCCCGGGAAGCCATTAAGCTTGCCGCCAGACTCAACCAACGCAAGGCCGCTTACAGGCCTCAACGCTCCGGGGATAATTATGGTTCAAGCTGTCTGTGTTCATGAAACCGGTGGGCCGGAAGTCATGCGCTGGGAACAAGTCGATGTCGGCGAACCCGGGCCGGGAGAGGCCCGCATCCGCCACACCGCGATCGGCCTCAATTTCATCGACACCTACTTCCGCTCCGGCCTCTATCCTGCGCCCAACGGCACACCGTTCAGCCCCGGCAACGAGGGGGCCGGCGTCGTCCAGACCGTGGGCGAGGGTGTCACACACCTGAAGCCGGGCGACCGGGTCGCCTATGTCGGACCGCTCGGCGCCTACGCGCAGGAGCGGCTCGTGCCTGCGGACCGGCTAGTGGTGATCCCCGAGGGCATCGACGACAAGACAGCCGCCGGGATGATGCTGAAAGGCATGACCGCCCAGTACCTGTTGCGCCAGACGTTCAAGGTCGGTCCGGATACGGTGCTGCTGTTCCATGCCGCTGCCGGCGGTGTCGGGCTGATCGCCGGACAATGGGCCGCCCATCTCGGCGCCACCGTGATCGGCACGGCGGGATCGGAGGACAAGATCTCCCTGGCAAAGGCCCATGGCTACCAGCACATGATCAACTACCGCACCGAGGACTTTGTCGAACGGGTCAGGGAGATAACCGGCGGCAAGGGATGTGACGTCGTCTATGACAGCGTCGGCAAGGACACCTATCCGGGGTCGCTTGACTGTCTGAAACCGCGCGGCCTGTGGGTCAGCTTCGGCCAGTCCTCCGGCCCCATCACGGATTTCAACCTGGCACTTCTTGCACAGAAGGGCTCGCTCTTCGCGACACGTCCGACGCTTTTCAACTACATCGCCAGCCGCGAAGATCTCGAGGCCACGGCGGGTGAGTTGTTCGACGTGGTCAGGAAGGGCGTCGTGAAAATCGAGGTCAACCAGGAATATCGCCTGGCGGACGCCGCCCAGGCGCACATGGACCTCGAAGGACGCAAGACCACCGGCACCACCGTGCTGATCCCGTAAGGACCTTTCGATGCTGTCCGGCCGGGCCCAGGACCTGTCCCGCAATCTTTACAGCCCGGCCATGCGCTATTTCCTGGCCGTTGCAGAGGCCGGCTCGATACGGGCCGCCTCGCGCGAGCTCAATGTCGCCTCTTCGGCGGTGAACCGGCAGGTGCTCTGGCTGGAAGAGGCCCTGGGGCTGCAGCTGTTCGACCGGGTGGGGCGGCGATTGCGTCTCAGCCAGGCAGGCGAATTGCTGCTGGCCCATATCCGGCGCACCTATTCGGACTTCGAGGGCACCGTTGCCGAACTCGACGCGCTGAAAGGCCTGCGCCGCGGAACGGTGTCGATCGCAAGTGTCGAAAGCGTCGCCGAGAAACTCCTCCCGGCCGTCATCAGCGGCTTTCGCCGACACTATCCCGGAATACACGTCAACGTCTCGGTTTCCTCTTCCATCGAGGCCGCGCGCAAGGTGGAGGCTGCGGAAGCCGATGTCGGTTTTACCTTCGATCCACCGGACACCTCGGCGCTGACAATTGCGTTCCACCACGACCTGGTGATTGGCGCCCTGATGCGCCCGGACCATCCTTTGGCCGGCTCCAAGGCGCTGAGTCTTCTCGACTGTCTGAAATATCCGGTTGTCCTGCCGGCGGAAGGGCTGTCACTCCGAACCCGCATCGATGCTGTCCGGCGCAGCATTCCGGGCGCTTCGCGAACCTACGTGGAAGCCAATTCCCTCAGGCTGATGCGTGTACTTGCCCGCGAGGAACAGGTCATCGGTTTCCAGACTATGATCGGTTGCGAAGATGAACTCGCAAACGGCACATTGATCTTCAAACCCTTGACGGACAAGCCTCTTCAGGCAGACCGCCTGTGCGTGGTAACGTCGTCCCTGCGGGCCCTGGCTCTTGCGCCGGGCATGTTCTTCGACCACGCTGTGTTCGCTCTAAGGGACCAACTTCCACCTCTTGATGCCAAATAGGCAACAATACGGTCTCAAATGAGCGCTTTGGTTCTGAGTTTTTTTAAGGCACATTTTTCATGACAGTTTTGCGGCAGACGGCCGGACGAGGGAGACGACCAATGGGGCGTTTGACAAGGCGCGTTCTGAACACCCCCGGATTGGGCCACGGATTGGGCCACGGATTGGGCCACGGAACCTGGACACGGTATCCTGCTCCGGTTTCGTCCGTCTGTCCTGTAAGCGTCCCGCGTCTCTGCGGAAGGCGGTGACCGATGCGTGATACCATACGCTTCCTCAAGGCCGGTGAAGTGGTCGAGCTTGAGAATGTCGGTCCGACGGAGACCCTGCTTGACTACCTGCGCCTGCGCCGAAGACAGACCGGCACCAAGGAGGGCTGCGGGGAAGGCGATTGCGGCGCCTGCACGGTTGCGCTCGGGCGCCTGATCGACGGGCGGCTTGTCTACCAGCCCGTCAACAGTTGCATTCAGCTCCTCGGGATGATCGACGGCGCGGAACTCGTCACCGTGGAAGACCTGGTGGAGGACAGCCGCCTCCATCCTGTCCAGGCTGCCATGGTGGAACTGCACGGATCGCAATGCGGCTTCTGCACGCCCGGTTTCATCATGAGCCTGTTCACGCTCTATCACGCGGAAGATGCAAAAAGGTCCCGCAAGACCGTCACCGACTGGCTTGCCGGAAACCTGTGCCGTTGCACGGGCTACCGGCCGATCGTCGACGCTGCTCTCCAGGCCTGCTTCGACGCGGCCGACGACGCCTTTTCCTGGCGGTCCAACGAAACCCGCGAGCAGCTGCGCGCACTCGCCGACGGACGTGACGTTTTCATCGGGGACAGCGATTGTTTCTTTTCCGCCCCGGCCACGCTTGACGGCCTGGCGGCGCTTTACGGCCAGCATCCCGATGCCACCCTCGTGGCCGGTGCAACCGATGTCGGCCTGTGGATCACCAAGCAGCTGCGCGAATTGCCGAAAACCATCTGGCTGGGAAATGTCGAGGGCCTCGACAGGGTCGAAGACAGCCCGTCGGGTGTCCTGATCGGCGCCACGGCGACCTACCAGGCGACGGAGCAGGCCATGACCAGCCTGTCGGCGGATCTCGGCGAACTGTGGCGGCGCATCGGCTCCAAGCAGGTGAGGGCATCGGGTACCGTCGGCGGAAATATCGCCAACGGCTCTCCGATTGGTGACACGCCACCGGCCCTGATCGCCCTCGGGGCAACGCTTGAACTGAGTTCGGCGGACGGATCGCGCGCACTTCCAATCGAGGATTTTTTCATCGAATACGGCAAACAGGACAGGCAACAGGGCGAATTCGTCACTGGCCTGTTCGTGCCTCGATTGTCCGCCAACCAGGGATTCCGCTGCTACAAGATCTCGAAACGGTTCGACCAGGACATATCGTCCGTGATGGCGGCCGTCCGGTTGACCGTGGATGAGGAAGGCACGGTAACCGAGGCCCGGATTGCCTATGGCGGCATGGCGGGCACGCCGAAACGGGCCGCAACCGCCGAGACAGCACTCCTGGGAGCCTCGCTGGAGGATCCGTCCACCTGGAGCGGCGCAATGCAGGCCCTGCTTGGTGATTTCACGCCAATGACCGATATGAGGGCCAGCGCTGAATACCGAATGGAGACCGCGCGGGCGCTGCTCGCCAAGGCTCTCATGGAAATGAGCGGCACGGCGGCCGAACAGGTCCGGGTTCTGGCCAATCGGGAGGCTGGCAATGACCGCGCCGCTTGATCCCGAAGGCTTGACCCAGCCGCTGAAAACCGTCCGCAAGGCCTTGCCGCATGACAGTGCCGCCAAGCATGTCTCCGGTACGGCCATCTATATCGACGACATGGTCGAGCCAACCGGAACACTGCACGTTGTTCCCGGCTGGGCACGAGATGCCGTTCGGGGCCGGATCCAGTCCGTCGACCTGGACGAGGTGAAGTCCGCACCGGGTGTTGTGGCGGTGCTGACCGCCGCCGATGTTCCGGGCCTCAACGACTGTTCCTCCGCCTTTGGCGATGATCCCGTTCTCGCCGACGGCGACATCCTTTTTCACGGCCAGGTGGTCTTCGCGGTTGTCGCCGAGACGCGGGACCAAGCCCGCAAGGCCGCGTTGAAGGCCAGGATCGAGGTCGCCCAGATCACTCCGATCCTGACAGCCGACGACGCCGTCGACGCCGATACCACCGTCCTGCCCGACTACCAGTTCCGCCGCGGTTCGCCGGAAACCGGCATGACCGCGGCCGAAACGACCCTTTCCGGCACCATGAAGATCGGCGGCCAGGAACACTTCTACCTTGAAGGCCAGGTCGCCATGGCCGAGCCGCAGGAAGACGGCGGCATGCTCGTCCATTCCTCGACGCAGCATCCGACTGAAATCCAGCACACGGTTGCCAAGGTTCTCGGCGTTCCGGACGCGGCGGTAACGACGGAAGTGCGCAGGATGGGCGGAGGCTTCGGCGGCAAGGAAAGCCAGGCCAATCAATGGGCGGCGCTCGCAGCCCTGGCCGCATGCAGAACGGGCCGGGCGTGCAAGCTGCGGCTGGACCGGGATGAAGACATGATCATGACGGGTAAGCGTCATGATTTTAAGGTCAACTGGAAGGTCGGCCATGATGGCGAAGGCCGGATCCGTGCCGTCGACATGGAATTCCTGGCGCGGTGCGGCTATTCGGTTGATCTCTCCCTTGGCGTCAACGACCGAACGCTGTTCCATGCCGATTCCAGCTATTTCTATCCCGATGCCCTGATCCGGTCGCGGCGTCTGCGCACCGATACCTGCTCCAACACGGCCTTCAGGGGTTTCGGCGGACCGCAGGGCATGCTCGCCGCCGAACGCATGATCGACGCGATCGCCATCCGTATCGGCAAGGATCCCCTCGAGATCCGCAAGCTGAACTTCTATGACGGCGAGCGCAACCTCACGCCCTATGGCATGCCCGTCGAGGAATATCAGGTCATGCATGACCTGATTGCACAGCTTGAAGGGAGTTCCGATTACTGGGCGCGCCGCGAAGATGTCCGCGCCTTCAACGCGGAAAACGCTATCCTGAAAAAGGGTCTCGCGCTGACGCCGGTCAAATTCGGCATCTCCTTCACCCTGAAGCATCTCAACCAGGCAGGTGCGCTGGTTCATTTGTATACCGACGGTTCCGTTCACCTGAACCATGGCGGCACGGAGATGGGGCAGGGGCTCTACCAGAAGGTCGCCCAGGTCGTCGCCGAGGAGTTCGGCATCACGCTGGACAAGGTCCGCATCACCGCAACCAACACCTCCAAGGTACCCAATACCGGCCCGACGGCAGCCTCGTCCGGCACGGATCTCAATGCCATGGCCGCCAAGCTTGCCGCCAAGGAGATCAGGGCACGGCTCGTCACTTTCCTGTGCGAGCAGCACCAGTGCGGTCCTGATGCCATCCATTTCGGGGACAACAAGGTGCTGGTCGGCGAGCAGGGTTTCGCGCTCGCGGAGATCGCCAAACAGGCGCACATGGCACGCATCCAGATGTCGCATGCAGGGTTCTACGCCACGCCCGGCATCACCTGGGACCGGGACAATGTCACGGGCAGGCCGTTCTACTATTTCGCGTTCGGTGGCGCCTGCGCCGAAGTGACCATCGACACGATGACGGGTGAAATGACGGTCGACCGCGTCGATATTCTTCACGACGTCGGACACTCCCTGAACCCGGCGATCGACCTGGGCCAGATCGAGGGCGGTTTCGTCCAGGGCATGGGCTGGCTGACCACGGAAGAACTGGTCTGGGATGACAGGGGACGCCTGCGCACGCACGCGCCGTCGACCTACAAGATCCCGACCGCGTCCGACATCCCGGAGGACTTTACCGTCCAGCTTTACGAAAGCGCCGGCAATCCTGAAGCCACGGTCTACCGGTCGAAGGCTGTTGGCGAACCGCCGGTCATGCTGGCAAATTCGGTATTCTGTGCGATCACCGACGCGATCGCCAGCCTTGTACCGGGTGAAGTGCCCGACCTGGATGCACCGGCCACGCCCGAAGCCATCATGAAGGCCGTGCAGGATATGCGCAGGAGGCGAAACTCCTGATGAAAACCTGGTCACGGATTGCCGATTGTCTGGAACGCGACGGCGTTTGTGCACTTGTCACGGTCGCCGGGGTGGACGGCTCGACGCCGCGCGAAGCGGGCGCGCGCATGGTCGTGGCTGCAAATGGCGGATTTTACGGCACCATTGGTGGCGGCACGCTGGAATACGAGGCCCTGCGCAAGACCGTCAGGGCGCTGCGGTCGGGCGAGGCAACATTCTTCCTGGAGAAGGTGTCCCTGGGCCCGGACCTGGGGCAATGCTGCGGCGGGCGCGCAAGGATTGCCATAGAAGTCCTGACCACGGCGTCTCTGAGCCAGGCCCGCCAGCTTGCCGGCCGGGAAACCGGCGGGATGGTGTTCACGACAGAGGCCAGGGTCCTGAATGGCCAGGTTGGCACTCGGAAAGTTACCGGAGAGATCTCGAGATGCCCGTTTGCCATGGAAGAGGATCCTGAAACGGGCGGAAAGCGACTCGTAGAGCAATTCGGTGCCGAACGGAGACCGGTATTTCTGTTCGGGGCGGGGCATGTTGGCAAGGCGCTGGTGCTGGCGCTGGCACCGCAGCCCTTCGAGATCACCTGGATCGACAGCCGGGTGGAGCAGTTTCCCGGGCCGGTTCCGGCCAATGTACGACAGATTGCAACCAAAGACCCTGCCACGCAACTGGACCACGCGCCTGACGGAACCTTCGTTCTTGCCATGACGCATTCGCATGCCCTGGATGAAGAGATCATGGCGCGCGCCTTGCTGCAGCAGAGATTTGCCTATTGCGGCGTGATCGGATCGGCCACAAAACGTGCACGGTTCCAGAAACGGCTGAAATCTCGCGGGCTGAACGACTCGCTTGTTGCAAACATGGTCTGCCCGATTGGGGTGACGGAACTCAGATCGAAACAGCCGGCCGCGATTGCAGCCGGCATCGCGGTCGACCTCCTGATCCGGGACGAAGCCACTTATCAACAGGACACGGCAGGCAAACGGCTTGCACAAAACTGACAATCAGTCAGTAAAGCGACAGCCGCCAAGGGGGGACGATTGGCAGACAGAACGGAATCAGAGGTGGGCAAGGACACAGGCCGGATAGACAGGTCCGGCAAGGATGCGCTGCTGGATGCACGCGGCCTGACCAAGCGGTTTGGTGACATTCTTGCCAACGACCGGGTCGACCTTGTCATCAACAAGGGGGAAATCCACGCCCTTCTGGGCGAAAACGGCGCTGGAAAGTCCACGCTCGTCAAGATGTTCTATGGTTCTCTCGAGCCGGACGGGGGCGAGATCCACTGGGACGGACGACGTGTCGACATCGACAATCCCGCCGCGGCCCGCGATCTTGGCATCGGCATGGTTTTCCAGCATTTCTCACTGTTCGAGGCGCTGAATGTCGTCGAGAACATCGCGCTTGCGCTGCCCAACCCCGGAAATATGCCGGAGCTTGCCAGGCGCATCGAGACCGTCTCGCGTGACTATGGCCTGCCACTGAACCCCTACGACGTGGTCGCGGACCTTCCGGTCGGCATCCGGCAGCGCATCGAGATCGTGCGCTGCCTGTTGCAGGAGCCAAGTCTGATCATCATGGACGAGCCGACATCGGTTCTCACGCCACAGGAGGCCGATCAACTGTTCCTGACGCTTGAGCGCCTGGCCGGCGAAGGCTGCGCGGTGCTCTATATCAGCCACCGCCTGGAGGAGGTGAAGCGGATCTGCCATCACGCCACGATCCTGCGCCATGGCCAGGTCGTGCGCGAATGCGACCCCACCAGGGAAACGCCCGCCTCGCTTGCCAGCATGATGGTCGGCGCCGATGTTGCCGCCGTCAATGCCAGCGAACACAAACCTGAAGTCGGAGACATCCGGCTAGGCCTGAAGGGCCTGTCGGCCCGGGCGGCGACACCTTTCGCGACAGCGCTCAACACTATTCACCTGGACCTGCACTCCGGTGAAGTCGTTGCCATTGCTGGTGTCGCAGGCAATGGCCAGGGCGAACTGTTCGACGCGATATCGGGAGAAATGCCGGTCGCACCGGCCATGATCGAACTCGATGGCAAACCGTGCGGGTCCAGAAACATCACCTGGCGGCGCAAACAGAATGCGGCCTTTGTTCCCGAAGAGCGGCTCGGCCACGGCGCCGTCCCGGGCATGAAACTGTCGCAGAACATCATTTTGACACGCCACAGCACCGGTGATGGGCTTGTGAGCGGCGGCATGGTGGCCACACAGAAGGCCAGTGCGTTGGAGAAGCGCATCAAGCAGAATTTCGACGTGCGCATGTCCCACGACGATCCGGAGGCCCGGTCTCTTTCTGGCGGAAACCTGCAGAAGTTTGTCGTCGGCCGGGAGCTCGACCGCAAACCGGGCGTACTGGTGGTCAACCAGCCGACCTGGGGCGTCGATGCTGGCGCCGCGGCTCTGATCCGCCAGGCCCTGATCGACCTGGCCCGGGCAGGCTCCGCGGTTCTGGTGATCAGCCAGGATCTCGATGAAATCTTCGAAATTGCCGACCGGATCGCCGTCATCTCCAGAGGCTATCTGTCGGCGGCCGAACCTGCGGCCGACATGACCCGTGAACGGGTAGGCCTGTTGATGGCCGGCGGCGCGGAAACGCAAGGGGAGATTGCCTGATGCGGATCGAACTGGTCAAACGCAAGGAACACAGTCAGCTGATGCTGCTTCTGTCCCCCTTGATCGCGGTTGGGCTGACGGCAATCGCCGCCGGACTCATTTTCTCAATATCCGGCCACAACCCTTTGATCGCGCTCTACAAGTTCTTCGTGGAGCCATTGACGCAACAGTGGTCGCTGGAAGCCACGATCGACAAGGCGACCCCGCTGATCCTGATCGGCTGCGGTCTGGCGGTCTGTTATCTTTCCAACAACTGGAACATCGGTGCCGAAGGGCAATTCGTCATCGGCGCCCTGTTCGGCTCCGCCTTGCCGATCCTCTATCCGGACTTCGAAAACGTCGCGACCCTTCCGCTGATGCTGGTGTTCGGAGCCCTTGGAGGTGCACTCTGGGCGCTGATACCGGCGGTGCTGAAAACCAGGTTCAACACTAACGAAATCCTGACCAGCCTGATGCTGGTTTATGTCGCAAGCCTGCTGCTGGATTATCTGGTACGCGGCCCTTGGCGCGATCCCGGCGGCTACAATTTCCCGGAATCCCGTATCTTTTCCGACGCAGCAACCCTGCCGGAAGTTCTCGGCGGACTGATGAGCCTGTCGACGCCGATCACCATCGTCATCGCATTGGTTCTGGCCGTGGTCCTGGCCAAAACGCGGAAAGGTTTTGAAATACGCGTGATGGGCGAAAGTCCGCGGGCCGGCAGTTTTGCGGGTTTTTCCGCCAAGCGCCTGACATTGTTCTCTTTCGCGCTCGCCGGTGCGCTGGCTGGACTTGCCGGGACCATGGAAGTCTCGGGTGCGCTGAACCAGCTGCTGCCGACGATCTCGCCCGGCTACGGTTTCACGGCGATCATCGTCGCCTTTCTCGGCCGGCTGAACCCGTTCGGGATTATCGTCGCGGGCTTTGTCCTGGCCCTGTCCTATATCGGCGGCGAAGCGGTACAATCCGCCATGGGCGTTTCCAACAAGATCGCCAGCGTGATCCAGGGTCTTCTGCTGTTCTTCGTGCTCGCCTGCGACACGTTTATCCTTTACCGCATCCGCATGGTGTCTCGCCGTGTACCCGCAGGGGAGGCGTCCCATGTTTGAAGCTGTTCTTCTGACCGTCATCACGGCGGCCACACCGCTCCTCATTGCCGCCCTCGGCGAACTCGTCGTGGAACGCTCAGGTGTGCTGAACCTCGGCGTTGAAGGCATGATGATCATGGGCGCGGTGGTGGGCTTTGCCGTTGCCAACCAGACGGGTTCCGGAGCGCTTGGCGTGATTGCCGCAATTGCGGCCGGCATGGCCATGTCGGCCCTGTTCGGATTTCTGGTCCTGGTGCTGGTCACCAACCAGGTGGCCACCGGGCTGGCCCTGACCATCCTCGGCATCGGCTTTTCCGGCCTGATCGGCGAGGCCTTCATCGGCGTGCCCGGCCTGAAACTGCCCGAACTCTACATTCCGGGCCTGTCCGAAATACCCTTTATCGGCCCGGTGCTGTTCCAGCAGGACGCCATCGTCTATATCGGTTTCGCGCTTGTGGCCGCCGTCGCCTATGGCCTCTTTCGGACCCGGATCGGCCTGGTGCTGCGTGCGGTTGGCGACAATCACGGATCGGCCCACGCGCTCGGCTATTCGGTTATCCGGATCCGTTTCGCGGCGGTCCTGTTCGGCGGCGCCTGCGCGGGTCTTGCGGGCGCCTATCTTTCGCTTGCCTACACGCCGCAATGGGTTGAGAACATGTCCGCGGGCCGGGGCTGGATCGCGCTTGCGCTGGTGGTTTTCTCGTCCTGGCTGCCTCTGCGGCTGGTGATCGGAGCCTACCTGTTCGGCGCGGTCAGCGTCTTGAACCTGCACGCACAGGCCATCGAGATCGACATACCCTCGCAGCTTCTGTCGAGCCTGCCGTATCTTGCCACCATCCTGGTTCTTGTGCTCATTTCGGCGAACCGCAGACTGACACTGGTCAACACACCGGCCTGTCTCGGCAAGCCATTCGTTCCCGACCGTTAAGCCTCCCAGCAACCGGTCAGTCCCGGCGCCGATGCGATCAGGCGCGGGACGGAAAACAAGATCGCTTCGAGACGTCAAACCAGAGGGGAAACCACATGAAGTCTCTTTTGAAAACCACCGTTGCCGCAATCGCCTTCGCGGCGGCCGGCTCCGCTGCTCAGGCGGCGGACGTCAAGGCCTGCTTTGTCTATGTCGGACCGGTCGGTGATTTCGGCTGGTCGTACCAGCATGACCAGGGCCGCCTGGCGGTCGAGGAACATTTCGGCGACAAGGTCGAGACCGCCTATCTTGAAAGTGTTCCGGAGGGACCGGACGCCGAACGCGCCATCGAGCGCTTCGCGCGTGAAGGCTGCAACATCATCTTCACCACGTCCTTCGGCTACATGAACCCGACCATCAAGGTCGCCAAGAAGTTCCCGGATGTGAAATTCGAGCACGCCACCGGCTACAAGACCGCCGACAACGTGGCGACCTACAACTCCAAATTCCACGAGGGCCGCTACATCATCGGCCAGATCGCGGCGAAGCAGTCAGAATCCGGTGTCGCAGGATACATCGCCTCCTTCCCGATCCCGGAAGTGGTCGCGGGCATCAACGCCTTCCTGCTCGGCGCTCAGTCGGTCAATCCGGACTTCAAGCTGAAGGTCGTCTGGGTCAACACCTGGTTCGACCCGGGCAAGGAAGCCGATGCGGCAAAGGCCCTGATCGACCAGGGAGCCGACATCATAACCCAGCACACCGATTCCACCGCACCGTTGCAGGTGGCCCAGGAACGCGGCGTGCACGGTTTCGGCCAGGCATCCGACATGATCAACTTCGCCAAGGACGCGCAATACACGGCGATCATCGACGACTGGGCGCCGTATTACATCCACCGCGTTGAGGCGGTTCTCGACGGCACCTGGGAAACGGGCAGCACCTGGGACGGCCTCGCCGAGGGGCACGTGGTGATGGCGCCTTACACCAACCTGCCGGATGACGTTGTCGCGATGGCCAAGGCCACCGAAGACAAGATCAAGGGCGGCTGGGAACCGTTTACCGGTCCGATCACCAAGCAGGACGGCTCCGTTGCCGCAGAAGACGGCGTCACACTGGATGACGGCGCAATCTTGGGCATGAACTGGTATGTCCAGGGCGTCGACGACAAGCTGCCGCAGTAATCATAGCAAGGATCGGCCCGGAAACACTTTCCGGGCCGATCCCCCCACCCAATGGCATACCGGAAAATTTGGAGCGATGATCGAAGAATCAAAGCGTTCCATGAAACACGGAGCCCGGTTTCCCAGCCGCAACATCCCCTGGTGCGCTGCTTGGGTCACTTTCCTTGGCTCGATAATTTGGTCAATGTATCAGGCGCTTAGTAAAGCCGGTTGCGCTGACGGACCAGACGTAAACCCTACAACTGATTTAGATAAAAATTATCTTAATTTGTATCTACGGAAATCTCCTTAGTTGGGCTTTCAACTTGGGGAACCGAAATGACTTTCAATTCGGAAATTGATACACGCACTGAACGTCTAAAATTCATTGGACTGGATGTTTCAGATTGCCGATTGCTCAGCGAGAACAAGTCGCAAATATTGAATATCCTGCCTGACGTTCTTGAGGCTTTTTACAAGAACGTGGTGTGTTTCCCGGAGACAAAACAATTCTTCAGGGATGACAACCACATCGACCATGCCAAGAATGCTCAATTGCAGCACTGGGGCATTATTCTGGACGCGGATTTCAACGACAACTATTTCCAGTCGGTGACGGCCATCGGCGAAGTCCACAACAAGCTCGGCCTCGAGCCGCGCTGGTATATCGGCGCCTACTGCTTTCTCGTAAACGGTTTGTGCGAAAGGCTCTGCCAGGCGAGCAGGCTGCCCTTTGGACGCAGAAAATCGGACAACGAGTTGAAGCACTTGCGCAGCGCGGTGATCAAGGCCGCCATGCTCGACATGGATCTGGCACTTTCGGTCTATATCGAGGCCGGCAGGCGGGACAGACGTCAGACAATCCAGCAACTGGCCTCGGAATTCGAAAGTTCCGTAGGTCTTGCAACGGACAAACTGACCTCATCAGCAGCTTCCCTGTCCCAGGCATCGTGTCTCCTGTCCGGAGCCACCGAACAGACGGAAACCGAGACTCTTGCTGTCAGAAACAGCTCCGACGACGCGGCTGTGAATGTTCAGACAGTAGCGGCGGCGGCAGAACAGCTGTCAGCATCGGTTTCCGAAATAGGCAGGCAGGTTGGCGAATCCCATCGAATCTCCGATACGGCTGTGTCACAAAGTGCACTCGCGATAGAGTCGATGAGCTCACTCACCAGTGCTGTCAACAGGGTCGGCGAGATCATAGGTCTGATCAACGATATTGCCGACAAGACCAATCTTCTGGCCCTGAACGCGACAATCGAGGCCGCCCGCGCCGGGGAGGCGGGCAGGGGCTTCGCTGTCGTGGCGACCGAAGTCAAGGACCTTGCGGGCCAGACTGCGAAAGCCACTTCGGAGATCAGCGGACAAATTGAAGGAATTCAGTCGGTTACCGGGAAATCAGCGTCAGCAATCGACAATGTCAACAAGACCATCGCACAAATGAACGCTATCTCGGCATCCATTGCGACTGCCGTGGAAGAACAGATGGTGGCCACATGTGAAATCAGTTCCAGCATTCAAAAGGCGTCCGACGGCACCCAATCGGTCTTGAGATCCATCAGCGGCATTGCCAGCGCCTCGTCTCAGGTGGCGAAGGTCTCGACCCTGGTGGGAGCTTCCTCGTCTGAAATGGGGGGGCAAACGGCGGAACTGAAATCGGACGTTCAGAATTTCATGAAGACACTGGCTTTGGCGGCAAACTGACAGAGGAGCGGTGGCAGGGCCATGCTCCGGAGAATAATTCACACCGCTACAGCGGCCTCCCGTGGCCGCCCCGCCACAGCACCATAATGGCTATATAGTTCCGAATATTCGAAATCTACTTCGACATCGGAATCAACGCTCCCACCTGAAGCAATCCTCCACCAGACCGAACTCTTTTTTCTGAAAGTGTTCACATAAATACTTCAAACAACAAAATACTTTCTTCAATAAAGACGCGATGAAAAGAAATACTAAATATTAAGTAACTCGAAAATGACTATTTATCCATCGAATATATAGGGTTTTAACGAATTTTCGATTGATATATTCTTTAGGTCAAAAATATTACGTAGACACACGCCCGTTCTAGAATGCAATCGAAAGTTGGAAGGATCTTATGCGTCTTACCGAGCGCACAGATATTGCGGTTAGAATACTGATGCACTTGGCCATACTGAGAGGCCGAAAAATTTCAATTGACGATCTCGTCGACAACTATATCGGACACAGGTCCCAAGTCATTGCAGCGGTGCAGGAATTGCGCAAGGCGGGCATGATTGCGTCATCAACAGGCCGGAACGGCGGCATCTGGCTGTACAAGAACCCCCGCGATATCGTCCTTTATGATGTCGTTCAGATCTTCGAAACCGATTTCTTTCTCGTAAAGTGCCTGGCAGGACGCAACAGTTGCCATCTGTTTCGAACCTGTCGGTTCAAGGCGGTCCTGGATGACTCGCTGGAAGGTTTCTTTGATCCAATGAAAAAAACCACCATCTCGAACCTTGTTGAAGGCATGGATATCCACTCCTTCGAGCCGCAAACAGCCGGCAAGGCCTGAAAAGCAATCTAGCGCCAATCGCCGTCAACATTATTTGCCAAACGTTCTTGCGGAACAGCCTGGACTTGTCTTTCATGTGGCACCGATACCATTTCGAGTAGGCGGGCGAACTCAAGATGATTCAGAGACGCGAACTCATGTTTGCAGCCGTTTCTGCCACCGGCGGATTTCTGCCGGTTTCCAATGAAGTTGACGCCGATACGATTGAGAACGTGCATCCCGAAACGCCCGGCGGGACGGAGTTCGCCCTCGCCCTTGGAGGAGGAGCCGCCAAGGGATTCGCCCACATCCCTGTGCTGGAAGCCATGGATGACCTTGGCATCCGGCCGGCGGAAATCGTCGGAACTTCCATGGGCGCCATTCTCGGGAGTTTCTACGCCAGCGGCATGAGCGGCCGCGAGATCCGGGAATTCACCGTCGACCTCTTCACCCGGAAAACCCAGCTTTACCAGAAACTCTTCCTGACGGACGGCCGCACGTGGTCGTCGCTGTTCAATGTCTCGAGGCCAGCGGTCATTGACCCGCTGGTCCTGTTCGAGACAGTGTTTCCAGCCGGATTGGCGGACAATTTCGTCGACCTTCGTATCCCGGTGAAAATCATCGCAACGGATTTCTACACGCAGTCCCAGGTGGTCCTGGACGATGGTCCCTTGCTGCCCGCCATCGCCGCTTCTTCCGCCCTTCCCATGCTGCTGACCCCGGTTGAAATCGGCGGACAGGTCCTGATTGACGGTGGATTTGTCAATCCGACGCCTTTTGATGTGCTTCAGCAGGATGGCTATCTCAGCATCGCCATCGACGTGACCGGCAGCAGCTTCATCAAGGGTGGGGGACTTCCAAGCGGAATGGAGACCTGGATCGGATCATTTTCAATCACGCTGCATTCGCTTGTTGCCGCGAAGCTGGCTTGCACCCGGCCGGATCTCCTGATCGAGCCTCCCGTCGGACGCTTCAAATCAATGGATTTCTTCAAGGTCGAGGACATCCTGACAGCGGCGGAACCGGCCAGGGAAAGCTTCAAGCGCGGACTCGCCACCCTCCTGGACAAGACCTGAACCTGGCTATCTCGCCGGCGGACCTACAGGGGTGGACCGCGCTCTTCGAAAATTGCCTTCAAGTGCCGTGCCCTGTCTTCGGACCATCCATCCGGTTCCACCAGCGCTGCCCAGGCATCGATGTAGTCCGGCGCAATGTAATAGTGCCCGAAGCGCGGCACATCGAGGGCAAACAGCGAATCCAGCGCCAGCTGAAGCATGGTCACCACCGGGAACCAGGAAAACTTGTCCGAAACATCCGGAGCCCGTGGCGCCTCCATCCACGCAGGGGGCCGGATTGCGCTGTCGAAAGTGAAATTCACGATCGGATCGCTGCCGTAGTTCAGGAACACCGCGCGTATGGGCGCCCAGGGGGCGAAGTCACCATCGAGACCGCCATATTGATCGAGCACCCTGACAAGCGAACCATTGCCGTAGGTTGGGCGCCAGGCCGGGCTGCCAGGATTGCGCTGGTCGCGGACCTCGGACCAGAAACGGGAAAAGAAGGGCGATCCGGTCCACATGGCTCCCTGGATGGGGTCGCCGAGCATGTCGAGCAGCGGCAGGGTCGCCTGCGAATTGAAGGCTCCCTGGCTAAGTCCGTGAACATAAAGATCCGGCCTGCTGTCCTTCGGCATCTCCGTCCAGTGGTCATAGACTTTCTCGAAAAGGGCACGCGCCTGCGCGACGCCATAGTCGGGGTGGGACAAAAGCGACAAGACGCTGGTCAGATACGAATACTGGACGGACACTGTCGCCACGTCGCCACCGAGCATGAAGTCGATGGTGTCATGGGCACCTGGATCCATCCATCCGGTTCCTGGCGGAACCACGACGATCAGGGCGGAGCGGTCGAACCCGCCGACCCTTATCAGTTCACGCAAGGCAAGGTCCGCGCGCTCCTCGGCTGTATCGGCAGACCGTCTGCCGACATAGACCCTGACCGGGTCCTGCACCGCTCCTTCGAAAAATTCCGAGATCTCTTCGCGCGTCGGCGCGGTGGCGACATATTCACGGCCTCGACGGCCCATTTCTTCCCAGCGCACCAGAGACGCGGCGCTGCCGGTCTTCATGGGGTCCTCGGGCTTGTCCACGTCCGGTTCGATCAGCATGTCGGCCGCGAGGAACGAGGCATCCGCGGCCTTGAAGGCGGTACGAACAAAGGCACCGTCGACCAGCGCCCAGAAAAGCCATCCCACCAGAGCGACAGAAAGCACGATGCCGATCCTGCGCGGCAACAACCGCTCCAGGAAAACGGAAATCAGTCTGCGGACCATCCCGGCAATCCTGAAACAGAACCACAAGCCGAGTGCCAGTCCGCCACCAACACCAAAAATAAAGAAGGGAGCGGCTGAATCGAGCGGTGCCAACCCGACCGCTTCCCGTGTCGCGTTCTGCCAGCTTGCCGCCTTGGAGAGCGAATAGAGCATGATGCCGGCACTCACGGCAATTGCCGCCACCAGCCAGGCACGTTTCAACCTGCCAGCCTCGGGCAGTTCTAGATAGCGCCAAAGAGTTCTGGCCAGAAGCGCAGCTTCGTAACCGAGAACCGCCGCGACCGCGGCCAGCGTGGCCTGAACGAAGGGATCCCGCGGCATCAGGGAAGGGGTCAACGCGGCACCAAAGCAGCTGACCGCAACAATCAACGCGGCCGGAGACAATGCGTCCTTGATCCGGCGGAGAAAATACATCGGCGACATTCCTGACCTGGTTCGCGTCCGACTTGCAGGATTTCGTTACTCAGCGCGCACGTCAAGCCTTTGCGCGACGTCCTTTTTGGCGGGTGATTTCTTCCGGGATTTGCACATGTTTTTGAACGCACCGGTCAGAAATGACGTTGCGTATATTAATATTTAGAGGGTTTTAACGGTTGATGGTTCAAATACCCTAGGTCGTGTAGAGAAGGCATTTCAGCCTCAAACACGATCGTGTTTCAGCCTGTTTCAGCGCAAGTTTCGTAAAAGATTGCTGGATTAGGGTCAGGCTGAGCATTCATGCACGGGAAGAGGTTCGGAAGGGGTTCCGGCACATCCCGCACAAGACGGCAAACCGGGGGGCACCGGTTCGTCCAGGGCAGAGAGACCGAACCGGAAAGGATGTTTCAACGCTCCCGTTCAGGGGCAATTGTTTCTGTCATCAGGACGGTTGAGCCGATGCGGTTTGAAAAAGTTATTCAATTAGGCATTCCGGTGCTTTGCGGCGCATTGGCGCTGTTGCTCGGTCTGAATTTCCTGCTTCTCGTCCATACACAGACGAATATGCACCAAAGCGTCGAGTTCGAGAGGACGATTCTTGAACAAGCCCGGCAGATAAACACCTCCGAACCGGAAAAACTTGTCGCACGGTTTGCAGCGCTGCGGGATCCCGCTGATGCGCGTGCTGCCGCTCGATCCTTCGAGACCCTCCAGGCGGCGCTGGCTACCTGGCCCGGAGAAAGTTATCGGGATCTCGTGGGCCCGCCTGACGACATCAAGGCGAATATCGCCGCCATCCTTCGCAACAGCAAGTCTTTGCAGGGAAATCTCGACAACCTCGAGGGCTCCGTCACCGCCGGCCAGGTGCTGGCCGGCCTGCAGGTCGTCGGCGATGCGCTGGAGCAAATCAACCGGCGTGTGTACCAGGAAGTCTCCGGGGCCCGTGAGGCGGCACGTGACCGGTTTCGCTTCCATCAGATTCTGCAATCCGGACTGGTCCTGTCTCTGCTGCTTTCGATGTTCGCCTGGCTCTGCAAAACTTACAGCCGCAATGCCAAATTGAAGGCGGCAGTGAAGGAGAATTCCGAGCGTACCGATCAACTCGCCCTGCAACTGAGCCACGACAGAGTAACCGGACTGATCAATCATCGTGTTTTCGCTGACCAGGTGAGCGCCGCCGCCGGGGAAAACCTGGCGGACGGTCAAACGCTGAACATTTTCAACATCTGCCTCGACACAAGATTGCCCGCTCGCAACACATGCAGCCAGGCAACCGAAGAGGCTCTGCTCGTTGCAATCGCGGATTTGCTTCGCCATGCCGTCGACAGGTTCGAGGCGAAAACATGCCTGGCACGCTCGCCAGGCAAGGGATTTTTGCTTATGGCCGTTTCCGACAGGGAGATCGGCCAGTCCGCCGCCGTAGTCGCCGAACGCATTCACGACATTTTCCTGCGCCCCGTCCAAACGCCTCTGGGCACGTTTCTGATTTCGCCGGCCATCGGCTATGCCGACTCGTTAACGTCCGACGGGGAGCCGCCAGACATCATCGCAAATGCCGGTCTTGCAGTTGCAAATGCCGACGAATGCGGACACCGCCAGGTCATCGCCTACGTCCCGTCCATGCGGGCCGTAGTGGAACGCAAGGCCATCGTCGAAACGGCCCTGGCGCGTGCCATTGAAGCGGACGAATGCCTGCCGCATTTCCAGCCGCAGTTCAATCTTAAGACCGGACGGATTTTCGGTGTGGAGGCCCTGGCACGCTGGTACCACTCCGAACTTGGCTGGATATCGCCCTCGGAATTCATTCCGATCGCCGAAGGCAATGGCGATATCGTCTCGCTCGGCTGGAAAATCCTGGAAACGTCCTGCTCCGAAGTGCAGCTTCTTCCCACTGAACTGTCCCTGTCCGTCAACCTGTCGGTGGCGCAGATCCTCAGTGATGATGTCGTCGGCATGATGGACGAATGCCTCTCACGCACCGGCCTGCCGGCTTCGCGGCTCAAGCTGGAGGTCACCGAGTCAACCCTGATGAGTGACCTGAAACGCATTCAGGCCACATTGTCGGATTTGCGCGCTCTCGGCGTGGGCATCTCGCTTGATGATTTCGGCATCGGATATTCCGCACTGTCCTATCTGACGGATTTTCACTGGGATGAAATCAAGATCGACCGGTCCTTCGCCATCAAGGCAGTGAAGGACAGGAAGATGCGGGACATCCTGAAGATGGTTCTCGGCATCGCCGAAACGATGGGATCCACCGTAATCATCGAGGGTATCGAGACCGTCGAACAGCGCGACGTCCTCGTCGATCTCGGCTGCACCAACGGGCAGGGTTACCTGTTTGGCGGGCCGATGGCCATCGACGATATCACCACGCTGTTCTTTAATGACGAAGGCCAGCAGAACCTTGCCGGTATCTGACAGCCGTCAGTCGCCGGGGGTCCGGCTGGCAGTCGCGCGCGAACGCCTCAGGACCAGTCCCGCGGCCACGGCGGCACCCAGCCCCGCAAGCACCAGCGCAACATGGAAAGGCGACCCGAGCAGGTGGGCCATGGCAGAAGCAATGCCGCCAAGATCGTCATGTGCGCCGGCGTGAGCGAACGCCGGCAGGGAGGAAGCGGCCAGGAATATCAGGGTCAGAAACGGTTTCATTCTTCGATTTCTCCATCTGTTAGCCGTTGTGAGAGAATGTCGATCAGGTCCATGTCGGCGCGTTCCGTCAGCGAGACATAGGTGAACGTCATGGTTTCCCGCGCCTGGACCATCGACCCGGGGAAGGGCATGTAGACGAGCTCGCGGGAGGCGAAGGCGGGCGATGCCGTGCCGACTTGCCAATTGCTCTCGATTTTCGCGTCGACAAGGTGCTGAACCAGCCCGTCCCGTCCGGTCCGGTGAAAGGGAACACCTGCGAGCCGCAAGTAGCTTGTCTTGTCGTCGGCGCCGCGGAACCCGTCGATGAAGCTCGCCGAGAGCGCCTGCAATTCCTCCGCGCGGTCCGATGACGAGCCCCCGTGGACATGCGAGTGCAGATGATCACCGGCAGCATGATTGTGGTCATGCGGATGGTGATGATGATGGTGGTGGTGGTGATGGTCGTGCGAATGCGATGAATGGTGTGCCATGGTCACGCCACCTCCGGACCGGCCGGAATGCTGACCGGCTTGTCGATGATCCCCTTGTGCGCGCCCATCTTGCCGTGTGACACAAGCGTGCCGAGCACGTCGACGATGACACGCGTCGCCAGCAGCGCGGTTATGTCGGAGCAGTCGTAGGGTGGTGAGACCTCCACCACCTCGAGACCGCAAATCCCTTCCTTGGCCACCAGCGAGACCAGTTCCAGCGCTTCGCGGGGCAGGAAGCCACCCGGTTCCGGCCAGCCGGTGCCCGGCACGAACCCGCAATCGACACTGTCGATATCGAAGGAGATATAGACCGCGTCGGCATCCTTCCAGGCAAGCTCCAGGGCCCTTGCGGCCGTTTCGGCAAGGCCCAGTTCCTCGACATCGCGCATGGTGAAGATGTTGGTGTTGCGCTCCCGCGCCACCTCGACGCCTTCACGCGGAACCTGCCAGCCGCCGATGCCGATCTGCACGAGGTTCACCGCCGGCACATTGACCAGGTCCGTGGCGTGGAACCACGGTGTCGTGTGCATGCGTTCGTCGAGATCCTTTTCCTGGATGTCGATATGCCGGTCGAAATGAACGATGCCGATGCGTTTCGACGTGCACTGGGCAATGCCGCGCACACAGGGAAAGCCGATGGAATGGTCGCCGCCGATCATGATCGGCAGGGCGCCCGACGACGCTACGTGCGAGACCGCGCGCGTGATCTGGTCGAAGGTCTTCTCGATATTGGCCGGGATTGTGAAGATGTCGCCGACATCGCACAGGGTCATCTGTTCGCGCAGATCGACGCCCATTTCGTAGTTGTAGGGCGTATAGAGCGCGGAGATCTTGCGGACCCCCTGGGGGCCGAACCGAGTACCCGGCCGATAGGTGGTGCCGCCGTCGAAGGGAATGCCGATCACCGCCGCGTCATAGGCGCCGACCTTGGTGACGTCCTCGACATAGGGCGCCTTGAGGAAGGTGTTGATGCCCGCGTAATGGGGCAGCTCGCCGCGGGCAAATGTGGGGATGGACTTGTCGGTCAGGCTGTCGGATCCGGTGAGCCCCATGCGCAACGCCCAGGCCTTTTCCTTCTCCCAGGCGGCCGAGGGAAGGGTGCCTTCCTTTTCCGCCGCCTTCCAGCCCCTGAGCTGAAGCTTGTCGAAATCCGGGTGATGGCACCGGCGCGCCGGATCGCGTGAAACGGCTCCGGCCGCCCTGTGCCGGGTCGAGGGACCGCTAGAAGATGGATCGAACATGGGAAACCTCATGTGGGGTTGCTGTTTGAAAAGGGAGAAAGCGGCGCTTCGACCGCTGCGCCGATCACACCGGCAATGTCTTCCGGTCCATCGCCGCTGCGCCGGCCTGGCTCATCGAGGGGAAGGTCGTAGGTGATCGTCGCACCGTAGGCCTGGGGGGCCTGCGGGTCGTGGCGGATCTTGTCGAACACCAGCAGCCGCGTGCCGAGCTTGAAGGCCTCGTGGATGTCATGCGTGACCATGAAGATGGTCATGCCGAAATCCCGCCAGAGCCCGAGCAGCAGGTCGTGCATGTCGACCCGGATGCCCGGATCGAGCGCACCGAAGGGTTCGTCCAGCAAAAGTATGCCGGGTTTCTTGATGAGCGCCTGGGCAATGGCCAGCCGCTGCTGCATGCCGCCGGACAGTTGAGCCGGGTACTTGTCAGCCGCCGCGCTCAGCCCGATACGCTCCAGGAGGTCGGCGATCTCGTCGAACGCGGCCTTGCGGGGCGCCCCGAACAGTCGCCCTGACCAGGGTGCTGCCTCGAATTCCTTCGCAAGGATCAGGTTCTGGGCGACCGTCAGATGCGAGAACACCGAGTATTTCTGAAAGACAATACCGCGATCCGGCGTCGGCTCGTCGGGCAGGGGCGTTCCGTCCAGCAGGATCCGGCCCCGGCTCGGCAGCTCCTGGGAAAGCAGCATGCGCAGGAAGGTGGACTTGCCGCAGCCCGATGCACCGACAATGGTGCAGAAGGACCCGGTTTCGACATCCAGGTCGACCCGCTCCAGAACCGGCATGCCGTCATAGAACTTGGCCAGCCCCTGGACGGAGAGTTTCGGTGAGGCGGTCATAGCGCATCTCCTCCGAGATGTGCCCAGCGAAAGGCCCGGCGCGACAGTTGCAACAGCAAAAGGTCCAGCAGGAAGGCGAGCAGGGTGATCCAGACGACATATGGCAGGATGACATCCATCGCGAGATAGCGGCGCACCAGGAAGATCCGGTAACCGAGGCCGGACGTGGAGGCGATGGCCTCGGCGGAAATCAGGAAGATCCAGGCCGGCACCAGCCCCAGCCGCAACGCCGTGATCAGCCTGGGCAGCAGTTGGGGCAGGACCAGCCGGGTGATCATCTGCCAGACGGAAGCTCCCAGCGTTTCGGCCTTGATGACCATTTCACGCGGAATGTCGAGCACGGCCTGCGCCATGGAACGGATCATCACCGGGGCGGTGCCGATGACGATCAGCGCGATCTTGGCGAGTTCACCGAGGCCGAAGGTGATGAACAGGATCGGCAGGATGGTGATCGGCGGGATCAGGGAAAACGTGGCGAGATAGGGTGCAAGTGCGGCACGCACATGTGGAATGAAGCCGATGGCAATGCCGAATGAAAGCGCAAGGGCGGTCGAGACGGCCATGCCCGTTCCGAGACGCCAGAGGCTGTCATAGGTATCGAGCCAGAGCAGCAGGTCTCCGGAGCGCCGGTCCGGAACCGTGGCCATGCGCCAGAAAGCGGCCGCCATGCTGTCCAGCGACGGCAGCAGCTTGTCCGCCGGATTGTCCAGCCGCCTGTAGTGGCTGGCAATGGCATAGCCGATCACGGTCGCAGCGAAGGGCAGCAACCCCAGCACCAGGGTCGTTAGCCTGGAAGGTTTCCGGTTGATGATGCGCATGAAGGCTCTTCCGTCTCTGGCTGTTGGCCCGGCACGTCATGCGCCGGACCCTCGGTGTCGAAAACGGAAATTCAGAGCGTGCCGTCGGCCGCCATGACCATGAAGCTCGGATCGAATTTCAGCTTCACATTCGCCTTGTCGCCATAGACGGACCCGTCCGGAAAGGAGACCCCGACAAATTCCGGGCTCGGCGCGCCTTCACCGAGAATTCCCTTGTCGAACAGGAACTCGGCAACGAACTTCATGGTCTCGGGAAGTTCCGCGGACTTTGTGAAGGCCACGGCCTCCTCGGGCGTGAAGAACATCTTGGTGGTGGCAAGCTGGGCGTCATAACCGGCCAGATCCGTTCCGGAAGCCTCCGCCATGGCGGTGCGCGCCGCGATACCTTCGTCGCTGTCGGAGGACATGATGCCCATCAGTTCATACCAGGCACCGGTCAGCGCCTTGCCGAAATCCGGGTTGTCGGCAAGCGTTTCGGTGTTCACCATCATGATGTCGATGATCTCTCCGGGAATGCCGGCGCTGTCGAACACCTTGGTGGCGTTGGACTGGGCCTCGATTTCCGACAGGAGCGGGTTCCAGGTGACCACAGCGGTGACATCATCGGTCGCATAGGCAGCGATCATGTCGGCATCCGAGGTATTGACCACGGTGAGGTCCTGTTCGCTCAGGCCGACCGTGTCGAGCGCGCGGGCGAGCAGATAATGGGAGACCGACAGTTCAACGAGATTGACGGTTTGCCCCTTGATGTCGGCAAGTTCCGTCTTGTCCTTCAGGATGATGCCGTCATTGCCGTTGGAATAGTCGCCGACGATCAGGGCGGTCGTGTCGACACCACCGCCGGCCGGAATGGACAGGGCGTCCATGTTGGTCATGGAACAGCCGTCATATTCGCCGGCCGTGTACTGGTTGATGGATTCGACATAGTCGTTGATCTGAACGATCTCGACGCTGATGCCGTATTTGTCGGCCCATTTCTTCATGATGCCGCTGTCTTGCAGATAACCCCAGGGCATCCAGCCGACATAGATCGACCAGCATACCTTGAAGTCGGTTTTCACTTCGGCTTTCGCGGGGGCAAGCGACAGCGGCATGGTGAGCGCTGCGGCGAGGAGGGTGGCTTTGGCAATCGATTTCAGCATCTGTGCGCGTCTCCTGTCTTGGGCCGAACCCTGGATCGGTCCGACGTCCGTCATGAGATTTCTGCGCACGTCCGGGAGCCAGGTTCGCGCGCGCGAAACCTCGTGCAGTTGTCTCCCGGGTTTTTGTCCCGCCGTGTCACCAGCCTATGTGGGTCAGAGCCCTTTTTGACCGGCTTGCGCCTCTCGGTCCTGCGTCGTTGCCGACCGGATCCCTAGGCGCGCTGCACACCATCAGCAAAGCAAGGGGGATGCCAGAATTGTCCAGAAGTGTATTTACCCCATAATTACAGCCAGTTAGATCGCCGCTAGTGCAAGGTTGCGCATCGCCTGGAAAATCGCTCGGAGTGGAGTGATCAAATTTAAGGCAGTTCTGGACAGATATCGATCAGCGGTCCACTCAATCCGGCTTCCGGTCAAAGAGGCGGACCGGACACACTCTGCAGACGTCCTGGTCGGGTAGCCTCGAAGGCCTTTTTTGCCCGTTCGATATTTGCGAGGAACTGGTCGGAGCACGCGGCCCAGCTCTGTTTCAGGGCAGCTTTCCTGCAGGCATCGCGCGGAAGTTCAAGGGCCTTGAGGCAGGCCGAACGCAGGTCCTCGGACAAAACGCCGACATTGCCGTTCCCGATCACGTCAACGGGCCCCATCACGGGAAAGGCCGCGACGGGAGTTCCGCAAGCCAGCGCTTCGAGCAGCACCATGCCGAACGTGTCCGTCCTGGATGGAAATACAAACACATCCGCACCGGCGAAATGGCGGGCCAGGTCCTCGCCCGACTTTGCTCCGGTGAAGTGGACACCCGGATAGGTTCCTCTGAGACTTTCCAGCTGTGGGCCGTCACCGACAACAACCTTGGATCCGGGAAGATCCAGAGCCAGAAACGCTTCTATGTTCTTTTCGACGGCCACCCGTCCGACATAAAGGAAAACCGGCCGCGGCAGCGTCTCGGGAAAAACCGATGTCTCAAACGGGTGAAACTGGTCGACATCCACGCCACGCGTCCAGGGCATCAGGTTCCGGAAGCCCCGGGATCTCAGGTCGTTTTCCAGCATCGAGGTCGCAACCATGCAGCCGGAGCCGAAATTGTGAAACCGCCGCAGCCAGGCATAAAGCGGTCCCAGCGGCACGGGAAATCTGGCCGCGACATATTCGGGGAACCGGGTGTGGTAGCTGGTCGTGAAGCACCGGCCCATTTTCCGTGCGGCCGCACCGGCCAGAAGGCCCAAAGGGCCCTCGGTCGCGATGTGAAGATGTTCGCAGTCGAATTGTTCGATGAGCCTGCGAAGCCTGCGTCGCGTCGTGAGCGAAAGCCGGATATCGGGATAGGTCGGACAGGGGACCGTTCTGAAATCCCGGGGCGTGACGAATTCCACGCGGATATTGCGCTGCTCAAGCTCGCGGGCCGTGTATTCAAGCGTGCGGACGACGCCGTTGATCTGCGGATACCAGGCATCCGTTACAAACAGCACCGATGTCATGATGCCAGGTGACGCTTATTGAGATGGCTCGGCCAACCGGTGCCGGGAACGGGGCGACAAAGTATCTTTCAGGTCCTTAAATGCGAATATCCGGACCACTATCAAAGAGATGCCGCCTCAATGCAACTTGTCTCCAACCTCGGGTGATCTTCACCCGGGACCGGCGCCGCATCACTCGCCTTGCGCCGGCCAGACAGTGCGAGAAACTGACGGGATTGATCCCGCTTCACCCGCCGAATGAACAGATCTGCAGCAGCGGAGCCAGGTGCCGGTCCGTCAGGCCGAAGCAGCAGGAATGCGCCACCAGCAGAAAAGCAGTCAACGCGGAGCCTGTGGCGAGAGCCAGCAGGAGCGACGGGTCTCGCACGATTTCTGTCAAGCCGGTGTCTCGGCGCATGTCTGTCTGAACCATGTTTTATCCTATCACGTGTCATGAGACCGGCGCCATGCGGCGCCGGCATGCGGCTCTTCTATTCCGCAGGTTCCGAAGTGCCCCCGACGGCTTCGTCCTGTTTCTTGCCGCCGCCGAACAGACCGCCCAGCCAGCCTTTTTTCCGGGTGATTTCCCCGTTGGCGTCTGCCGCGGTCTCCTGTTGATCGTCCAGTTCGGCGTCAGCCTTGGGTGCAACCTGTTCCCCGAATGCGGCAAAGAACTCCCCCGCCAGACGCTTCGCGGTGGAATCGATCAGCCGGGATCCCAATTGGGCAAGTTTGCCGCCGACCTTGGCGTCAACATCGTAATGCAGGATGGTTGCATCCGGGCCGTCTTCCTCAAGACGGACCCTGGCACCGCCACGCGCAAACCCGGCAACGCCGCCAGCCCCTTCACCCTCGATGGTGTAGCCATTGGGCGGATCCAGATCGTTCAGCGTGACCTTGCCGCCAAACGTCGCCTTGACCGGACCGACCTTCAGTTTGACCTTGGCCTCGAGTTCCGTGTCGCAATGCTTGACCAACTCCTCGCACCCCGGAATGGCGGATTTGAGGATCTCCGGATCGTTGAGGGCCTCCCAGACCTTTTCCCTGGGGGCTTCGATACGCTGGCTGTCGGTCATCTGCATGGGCAAGTCTCCGTCAAGATTTTCAAATGTGGTGAACGTTCGTCCGGCGCTGGTTGGTCCTGCGAAGCAGCAGCAGCTCCGCCAGTATGGACAGTGCGATTTCCTCCGGAGTGATGGCTCCAAGGTCCAGGCCTGCGGGGCCCTTGACCGGTTCCAGGTCTTCCCTGGAAAGTCCCTTTTCCGCCAGTTTTTCCTTCAGCGCAGCCAGTTTCCTGCGGCTGCCGACAAAACCGATGTGTCGCGCGGGGACATTCAGGGCAGCTTCAAGCGCCGCCAGGTCGCCGCGCCCCTGTGTCGATACGATGATGAACGTTTCGCCTGTCCGTCCGGGGGTGTACGAAAACCCTTCGACCAGCGCCGCGGGTGTCCGGATGGTTTCCAGTTCCTCGCAAGACGCGCAGACCGTGATGTCGAACCCGATGGTCGGCGCCTGCGCGGCCAGGGCCTGGGCAACAGGGCTCGCGCCGTAGATGACGAGGGCAGGGCGTGGCAGCACCGGTTCGATGAATATGTCCATCGTACCCTGGCTCGGACACATGTTCTTTGCGAACTGAACCCCTTCGCGTTCCTCTCCGGGCGCAACGCCGCGTTCGGACAGGAGATCTTCCGGCTGAATGGATATCAGTCTTGTCTCGCCATCCTCGAAGGCTGCCATCGCGGCCTTGATGACAGCAGCCCGGGCACAGCCACCACCGATCCAGCCAGCGGCAACCGTGCCGTCCTGTGCGATCACAGCCTTGGCGCCAGCCTTGGCGGCCGTTACCGCAATTGTACGTACGACTGTTGCTAAAACAAAAGGTTGCGACTCTTTTCTCAACTCGTTCATCAACGTCGACAAGTCACCGGAAAGGCCGACGGTTGCGTCAGGCCGAAGCCCGGGAAGGTCATGTTTCATTGGTGCGTCTCCCATGGATTCAGAGCCTTGCCAGATACGGTTCGAGAGCTGCGAGACTGTCCAGATTGTGCGCCGGAGCGAACAGATCGACATGTGGCAGGGCTGCCTGCATGCCGGCAGTGGCCGGTTCATAGCCTTCCCAGCCCAGCATCGGATTGAGCCAGACAATGCGGCGGCAGCGCCGCCTGAGGCGTGCCATCTCGGCTCCGAGAATGTCCGGGGGGCAAGTGTCATAGCCGTCCGAAAGGATCATCACGCAGGTGCGCGAATGGAGAACCCGCGCGGCATGCCAACGGTTGAAATCCGCCAGCGCCTCACCGATTTTTGTTCCGCCACCGACCCCTTGCGCCATCAGGCCCATACGGTCGAGAGCGCGGCCCGCGTCCCGTTCGGACAAGGCCGACGAGACATGCACAAGACGGGTATGGAAGAGAAAGGCTTCCGCCTCCCTGAAATTGTCCAGGATCCCGTGTACGAAACGCGTGAAAACGCCGGTGTAGTTGTTCATCGAGCCGGAAGCATCCAGCAGCACGACCAACCGGAGCTGACGCTCACGCGGTCCCTTGTGGATCAGCTCGAGCGGCATGCCGCCATGGGCGATGGAGTGGCGGATCGTTCGACGGAGATCCAGCCTTGGGCCTTTTCTTTTCTGACGGTCCCTGCGTGTCAATCGAACGCGCATTGACCGTGCAAGACGTTCTGCGAGCTCATGCGCCTTCTTGAGAGCGTCTGGATCCTGAATGTGTCGAAAATCGACCTGGCCTAGATTTTCAGCGATGCTGGCGCCTTCGCGGCGACCGGAAGGGGTCTCGCCGGTGTCCTCATCCTCCTCGCCCGGCTGACGTTCGACGTCTCCGGCGATCGTTTCCTGGCGCTGCCCTCGCGCATCCACCAGTTCGCGCAGTGTCTTCATGCCCTTGGCACGGCTGGAGCCGGACACCTTCACGCCGGACTTGACGCCCCGTCCGAGCCAATAGGCGTCGAACACCTCGTCAAACCGCTGCCAGTCGGACAGGCGACCGCAAAAAAGCGAGCGATACGCCGTCCTGAGAGATGCCGGCCGCCCGGAAAGGCGAGAGCGCAGAAGGACAAGCGCATCCTGTGTTTCCGCCAGGCCCACCTTGAAACCGCTGTCGCGCAGGGAGCGGACAAAACCGGCCAGACGCAGGCGCAGCACGGCACCGATGTCTTCGCGGGTCTCGAGGGGAAGGGCGGTCATGGTGTCAGGCCACCTTGCCCAGAAGCCGGTCGGTCACGTCCCGGGTAACGCGCGCACTGTCTTCGCGGGTTTTCAGGACACAGGACAGCGTGTCGAAAACGAGTTCCCGGCCCTCAGCCAGGTTTTTCACACCCAGGCCAAGAAGGGCGGCGGCCCAGTCGATGGTCTCGGCAACGCCCGGCACCTTGACCAGATCTTCCTTGCGCAGCTTGCCCATCAACTCTGCAATCTGCAGCGCCAGCTTCGCGTCGAGGCCGTCTACACGGTTGAGCAGGATCCGTGCCTCCCGGTCCGGTGTCGGGTAGTCCACATAATGATAAAGACAGCGGCGGCGCAGCGCATCGGACAGCTCCCGCGTACCGTTGGATGTCAGCACCACACGCGGGACAGAGACAGCAGCAACCGTTCCGAGCTCCGGGATGGACACCTGGTAGTCGGACAGGATCTCCAGCAGAAACGCCTCGAATTCCTCATCCGCGCGGTCGATTTCATCGATCAGCAGCACGGGTGGTGTTTCCTTCCGGATGGCCGCCAGAAGCGGCCGTTCCAGAAGGTATTTTTCCGAAAAGACCGCCTCTTCGACGCTTTCCGCATCCGCGCCGGATCCCTCCCGCGCCTTGATGGCCAGCAGCTGGCGCTGGTAGTTCCACTCGTAGATCGCGTCGGAACGGTCGAGCCCCTCGTAGCACTGAAGGCGGATCAATTCGGTGTCTTCCAGGCGCGCCAGCGCCTTGGCGACTTCCGTCTTGCCGACACCGGCTTCGCCTTCCAGCAGCAGCGGCCGGCCAAGCATCCCGGTCAGCAGGAGGGCGGTCGCCAGCCCTTCATCTGCGATATAACCGGCCTCGGCAAGCTGAAGCGCAATCTGGTCCTTGGTCTGGGTCATGCTGGTCCGTTATTTCTTGGAACACAAACTTCGTCATTGCCGGGCTTGACCCGGCAATCCATGCCGTATCCTCCCGTTCCGATCAGCGTCTGTGGTGGAACCGGGGCAACGGCATGGATCCCCCGATCCCGTCGAGGGCTGGCCCATGGTCGAGCCATGGGATGACAAAGGTGAAGGGCGGCACCGCGGGACAATACCACGGCGCCGCCCTGTCATGTCTTACCCATGCGCCCCCAGGTCCCGGGCCGCCTGCCAGATCCGCCAGGCATCGTGCGGCATCTGGATATGGGTGTTCCCGAGGAACTGGAACGCGTCGTTGACGGCATTGGAGAAGGCCGGAACGCCGCCGACATTGGGACTTTCGCCGACGCCCTTGGCACCGATCGGATGGTGCGGGCTGGGCGTCACCGTGTAGTCGGTTTCCCAATGCGGGGTCTCGACCGCCGTCGGAATGAAGAAGTCCATGAAGGACGCCCCCATGACGTTGCCGGTCTCGTCGTAACGGATCTCCTGGCCCATCGCGATGGCGAACGCCTCCGTCAGCCCGCCATGCACCTGGCCCTCGATGATCATCGGGTTGATCCGCGTGCCGCAATCGTCGAGCGCATAGAAACGCCGTGTCTTGGCAACACCTGTATCGACATCGATGTCCATCACGCAGAAATAGGCGCCGAAGGGATAGGTCATGTTGGGCGGATCATAGTAGCTGACCGCCTCCAGGCCCGGTTCCATGTTGGGCGGCGGAGCATGATAGGCCGCCCAGGCGATCTCCTTCATGGATTTGCGCGCCTGCGGATTGCCCTTCACCTGGAAACCGTCGACGTCCCATTCCAGGTCGTATTCGGAGACTTCCAGCATGTGCGCGGCGATCATCTGGGCCTTGTTGCGGATCTTGCGGGCGGCCAGCGCGATCGCTGCCCCGGCCACAGGTGTGGACCGCGAGCCGTAGGTTCCAAGGCCGTAGGGCGCCGTATCGGTATTGCCTTCCTCGACCATGATGTCTGCGGCCGGAATGCCGATCTCCGTCGCAATGATCTGCGCCCAGGTGGTCTCGTGACCCTGCCCCTGGGATTTGGTTCCCATGCGCGAGATCACCGAACCAGTCGGATGCACACGGATCTCGGCGCTGTCGAACATGGCAACACCGAGGATATCGCAGTTCTTGGACGGCCCGGCACCGACGATCTCGGTGAAGAAGGACACGCCGATGCCCATGATCTCACGGGTTTCGCCGCGCTTGAACGCCTCCTGCTTGGCCTTCTGCTCGGCGCGCAACTCGCGGTAGCCGATCGTGTCCATCGCCTTCTGCATGGCGGTGTGATAGTCGCCGCTGTCATACTCCCAGCCGAGCGCGGACTGGTAGGGGAACTGCTCCGGCTTGACGAAGTTCTTCATCCGGAGATCCGCCGGGTCCATGCCGAGCTTCTGCGCCAGGATGTCCATGCCGCGCTCGATGCAATAGGCGGCTTCCGTCACCCGGAAGGAACAGCGATAGGCAACGCCGCCGGGAGCCTTGTTGGTGTAGACGCCGTCGACCTCCAGATGCGCCGCCGGGAAGTCGTAGGACCCGGTGACGATGTTGAAGAAACCGGCCGGCCATTTCGATGGATCGGCGCAGGCGTCGAACCCGCCATGGTCGGCCAGCACGTGTACTTTCAGCCCGGTCACGGTGCCGTCACTCTTGGCGGCGATTTCCGTCGTCATGTGATAGTCGCGGGCGAAGGACGTGGTGGACAGATTCTCCATCCTGTCCTCGACCCATTTCACCGGAACACCGGTCACGATGGAGGCGACGATCGAGCAGATATAGCCCGGATAGGCGCCGACCTTGTTGCCGAAGCCGCCGCCGATATCCGGCGCGATCACGTGGATCTTGTGTTCCGGGATGGTCGACAGCAGCGAGGCCACCGTACGGATGACATGCGGCGCCTGGAACGTGCCCCAGACCGTGAGCTCGCCCTTGACCTTGTCCATGGACGCCACGCACTGGCAGGTTTCCAGCGGCGAGGGATGGGTGCGGTGATAGGAGATCAGTTCCTTGACCGTGACATCGGCTTCCGCGAAAGCCTTCGAGGTCTCGTCCTTGTCGCCGACTTCCCAGGTGAAGATGTGGTTGTGGTGTTTGCGCGGTCCATGCGCGCCTTCGGTCTTGCCGTCCAGATCCGGCCGCAGCACCGGTGCATCCGGCACCATCGACTGGAACGGGTCGATCAGAACGGGCAGTTCCTCATATTCTACCTCGACCAGTTGGATGGCATCGTCGGCGATGTAGCGGTTTTCCGCGACCACGAAGGCCACTTCCTGGTTCTGGTAAAGCACCTTGCCGTCGGCGAGAACCATCTGCACGTCGCCGGCGAGCGTCGGCATCCAGGCGAGATTGACGCCCTTCAGGTCTTCCGCCGTCAGGACGGCGATGACGCCGGGCAGTTTCAGGGCCTCGGTTGCGTCGATCTTGGTGACCTTGGCGTGGGCATAAGGCGAGCGAACGAAGTCGCCGAACACCATGCCCGGCAGTTTCAGGTCGTCGACATACTGGCCCTTGCCCTGCGTGAAACGGACGTCTTCCACGCGCTTGCGCTTGCAGCCCATGCCTTCAAGGGCAGCCTCGCGCTGTTCCCGTGTCGGGGTCATGTCGTTCATTCCGCAGCCTCCTGGAAATCCGTGCCGTTCAGCTTGGCTGCGGCATACTGGATGGCCTTGACGATGTTCTGGTAGCCGGTGCAACGGCACAGATTGCCCGAGATGCCCATGCGGATTTCCTCTTCCGTCGGGTTCGGGTTCTCATTCAACAACGTATGCGCCCTTGTGATCATGCCCGGCGTGCAGAAACCGCACTGAAGACCGTGCATCTGCCGGAAGCCTTCCTGAAGCGCCGACAGGGTGCCGTCCGGATTGGCCATGCCCTCGATGGTGGTGAGTTCAGCGCCGTTGGCCTGGACGGCGAACAGCGTGCAGGATTTCACCGACATGCCGTTCATGTCGACCGTGCAGGCACCGCAATGGGAGGTTTCGCAGCCGATATGCGGGCCGGTCAGGTCCAGTTCCTCGCGCAGGAAATGGATGAGAAGCGTGCGCGGTTCGACAAAGCGCTGCACCTTCTTGCCATTGACGGTCAGGCTGACCGGGATCTGTTCAATGTCGCTCATTTTTATCTCCCTCAGCCCTGTGCCCGTTCGGCGGCCCGCACCAGCGCGCGTTCCAGCATGATGCCGGCCATCTTCGTGCGGTATTCTGCCGGTCCGCGGCCGTCGGAGGCCGGTTCCGTGATTGCCTCGGCGGCCGCAACCGCGCGTTTGACGGTGTCGGGATCAAGGGCCGATCCGGTCAGGATGGCGCCTGCCTCTTCCGCATGGAGCGGTGTGTCGGCCACGTTTGTAAGCGCAACGGAGCAGCTGCCGACCGTGCCTGCGGACATCGTCAGCACGACCGCCGCAGCCGCTGTGGCATAGTCTCCGACCTTGCGTTTCAGTTTCTCATAGGCGTAGCCGTGGCCCTCAGGCGGGACAGGGATCTTTACGGCCGTCAGGATTTCTTCCGGGGCGAGGGCGGTGAAATAGGCCGCCTCGTAAAAGTCGCGCGCCGCGACCTCCCGTGCACCATCCGGTCCGCTCAGGACATAGCGCGCATTCAGGCACTGCATCAGCGCGGGCATGTCGTTGCCCGGATCGCCGTTGGCGACATTTCCGCCAAGGGTGCCGACGTAACGAATTTGAGGATCGGCAATCAGCAACGAGGTTTCGCGGATAATGGGCAGTTTCGCGGCCAGCACGTCCGATGCGATCAATTCATGCTGGGTGGTCATGGCGCCGATGGTGACGGTGCCGCCATCCTCGGAAATGCCCTTGAGATCGGCAATGCCGCCCAGATCGACGAGATGCTCGGGTGCCGCCATGCGCAGCTTCATCATCGGGATCAGGCTGTGTCCGCCGGAAAGCGGACGTGCCTCGTCGCCATGACTGACCAGGATGGCGATGGCTTCGGCCACGGATGATGGCCGGTGATAGGTGAACTCACCAGGGATCAATGGTTTCTCCTCCCTCATTCGGTCCGCGCCGGGACCAGCAGCCGAAAAGGAGGCAACTCAAAATCAGGTGCCCGCCTTCCAGCCGGATACGCCCTGCCCGAGAGGACAGGTTGTCGCATGCCCCAAGCCTGCGAAGGAGTGCACCGCACGCTCAAGATGCCATGCACAAACAGGTGCCGAATTGCACGGATGACGGGTCGAATTGCACGAACTGCGACAGCCTTACTGACCTTGCCTGTCGGGCATCACTGACGAAACCAGTTTATTTACTCATAAAATCAATGAGATGCAGATTCCCTGGGCAATCTGAGTTATGCAACCTGAACGGGTCGCTGTTCATGCGGGTCCGCATGAATAGCGGGCATCGCCGCGGATGCCGCGCCGCACAATGAAGGCAAACGTGTAGGCAGCAACGTTTATTGCGCGGCCACGGACTGTCCCAGAGACGGCAGTCCATCCTCCGCAGTCGCTATCAGGCGCTTCTTGACGCGCCCCCATCTGGAGCGGCTGACAGGCACGCTCGGTCCGTCCGTGCCGGCCAGCACGAGCAATCCGCCGTCACCGGAGCGCCGAAAACTGACCACACGGGTCAGATTGACGATGTGGCTGCGGTGAACACGGTTGAAGGTCTTGGGGTCAAGCTGTTGCTCGGCTTCACTGATCGACAGGGGACAGAAATATTCCCGGCTTCCGTCATAGAGACGGGTGTAGTGGGCATCGGCATGAATGGCGACGATGTCCTGAACACCGATCTGGCCCTTCCGGCCATCCCGCTCGATTGGCAAATACCGTTTCGCAGGAACGGATGCGGAGCGCAGCGAACTGGCCGCGGCCTGCAATCCGGCAGCGGACTTGCGGCCAGAGGCCATCTGTCTCTTTTGCTTCGTTTCATCCGACTGCGTTGCGGATTGACGTTGATCCGTCGGCGCGTTGTCCGTTTCCTCCTGCGACGGGACCAGGGTGAGCAGGAACAGGCCGGAAACCAGAAAAGCGACACAGGACACCACGATCGCAAGCACGCCCGGACTGAACATCGGCGCCCGGATCTCGGAAACCGGCTGGATCAGCTCGTAGCTCAGTCCGGTCATGGCGGTGTAATGCATGGCAGCGATTGCAAGCGCCAATACCGCGGCCGAAACGACGAAATGCGGCCGGCGGCCGGGGCCGAACAGAAGCCAGATGGCGAACCCGGCGGCATTGAAGGCGATCAGGAAACTGCCGAACACATAGGAAGGATCATGCTGCATGGCGAGGGAGTCATGCAGCGCATACATGCCAAGGTAATGCATGGTGCAAATGCCGCTTCCCATGACGAAGGCTGCAAGCCCAAGGCGAACGGGCGTCAACCGGCCGTTGCTGGCGGCAAAAACGGCGATGCCGACCACGAGCACGCAGACCAGGAAGGACAGGACGGTCGGCAACACCAGAAAACTGGCGGTTACCGGCAGGCGCGCCGCCATCATGCCGACGAAATGCATCGACCAGATGGCCAGCGCAAGCGTCAGAGCGGCGCCCGCAAGCAGTTGGCGCCGGCGCGCGGCATCGGCGTCGCCAACCTGAACGGCCAGATTCAATCCGACAAAACTGCCCTGAAAGGCCATCACGAGGGACAGCGCCACGAGCCACGGCTCGTGTGTCACCGGCATGCCTCACCTCCCAAATTGCTCCGCCGCCTCACGCGGCAGGTTCCTCCGAGTCAGATGATAGGGGAAAGGCAGGAGACCGGCAAATGGGCTTTGGGAGGGGACGCAAGCCGCCCCTGAACGACTGACACCGACAGGCGTCGATTCCCGTTGGGGCTTTCCGCCCCATGCGCGCCGGTTTGGTTCTCACGCCGCAGCGCCGTCGCCTCGTCTCCAGCGATCCGGAAAACCCGCCCTTATACGAAATCCGCAACCGGACAGGGACGCTCGGATCTTCCCGCAGGGTCCCGCCGGAAACACTGGACGCCCCATGACCGCGCTGCAAGGATGCCGGAGGTTTCCCTTACGACAACCGGAGGAGCAGGGCATGACGAACTACCTGGCAGGCATAGCAATCTCACTGGCTGCGGTTTCGAGCGCATCCGCGCAGGAAGTAAGAGCCTCGCGCCCGGGCGACATCGCCGTCGTTCTGGAACAGGCGCCGGGCGTTGGCGGCATTTGCGGAACCGGCGCCGACGGACGCACCATGTGCGTCAGCCCGAGCCACGGTTACGCGCCGTCCTCCATTGCCGAAAACACCCGGACCCGCTTCGACGAGGAGGCACTGGAATCGGCCATCATCGCCGCGGCGATGGGAGACGCCATCCCGAACCCGGGCGACCAGTTCGCCGTCAGGTTCAACTTCGCCGGAGACGGCGATACCTTCGCGGGCGCCTTCAGCTTCGGCCTCAACGCAACCGATAACCTGAGACTGAACCTGAACGTCGGGCAGGGGGCCTCCAAAACCATCGCGGGTGGCGGTTTCAACCTGTCGTTCTGACAGGAACACAAAACACTCAAGCGGCGGACTTCGTCTTCGCAGCGCGCAGACACGAACAGGGAAAATGTCCATCCCAAACATTTCATTCAAATGAATGGGTCCTGGCTCTCGCCGCGTTTGTGTCCGTTGGACCCAACCTGTTGCCGCCGGGTTGGTCCTCCGTGAGCAAGGTTTGGCATTTGAGCGAAAGCGGCGCGCCCCAAAAAACCTGGTGCGCTCCCTTTGCCTTAGCGAAAGCTTCTTATCGCTTGCAGTGCCATGCCGCCGATGACTGCGACAAGCATCGACAACAGCCAGCGCAAGAAGGCCGTGGTGAGTTTTGCGCCTGTTTCGACCAGTCTCTTGCCGAGGAACCGCATGACGACATTCACGAATTCCACGACCCGCTCTGCCGCGGCAAGCGACGATGCTGCCATGCTGGCCAGTGCAGCGGCCATCTTGTCGAGCACCGTCGCCCCTCCGAACAAGGTGAGACCAATGACGGCTCCTGCGGCCTCAAGCAACAATCCGAGGATCTTTTCGATGAGCCGCAAGACAACGACCGAATGCATGGCGGGCCCGATCGCCGATGATTGAGCCTGGGCGAGCAAATCGTCGACCGTGTCCAGTGAAAAACGCCGATGGATGATCACCGGCATGCCCGACCAACCCGTGAGGCCGACGGATTTGCCATACGACTGCAGGAAATGTGCACTGACGCTGACCAGGGCGCCGGGCCCGCGCAGCAAATAGGCCACCTCTCCAACGGGTATGTGACAGAAGGGAAAAATCGGCACCATCGGCACAGGGTCGGTATCGTGATAGACGCGATAAACATTGCGCGCGCCAAGTGCGGCGGTGACCACCTGTGCGTGGCTGTCCAAGCCTGCTCTTGGCGCGCCATAGGTGTAAAGCTTGATGCTGGCGGTGCCGATCAGCGCTTCCGCCAGAATGGTGGCAGCCGCGCCCCCCAGGCTGTGACCGACAATATGGAGCGTGCCCGGATTTCTGCCGCGCAGGGCGGTTTGTACCTGCTCGAGAATGCTTGCTGCGACATTTCGGAAGCCTTCGTGAACGGGCAAACCGAGCGGACTGCGCGCGGCGCTCATATGCGCATCCGTTATGAGATCATGAACGGAGGTCGGTTCCGTCCCCCGGACGCAAATGAGTGTTTCACCATGCCTGGGTGTTCCTGCCTTACCGTGCGCAACGTAGCCGAACCCCGTCCGGCTCGAACCGCCCGGAACGCTGATGCCGGAGACGCCAGTGAAGCGTGAACCGGATGCAATATCAAACTGGTCTCCGCCCGTACCTGCGGCCTGGACCGCCGTCAGCAGATCCGTATCGAGCCGAATTGCATAGGCACTTTGTGCCAGCTGGACCGTCTGAGCGGGGGACAGGGCGAGGGACAATGGCTTTCTCCGCGTGTCGACGCTAGGCGAGCCGGCAAACTCCAAAATCATCGCCGGAATTGCTGGGCGTGTGGTTCAAATCGCAAATGAATCGAAGCGGGCGATTGCGTTCGCCTTCTCGTTCGTAATTCGTCTTGGTGTTGAGCCAGCCGCGATATTCCTTGCCCTCAAACTCGATATTGATCTTCTGGACAATGGTGATTTCCCCCGGGAGCAGGTTGGAAAACCCAGCGGAGCGACTGATCTCGGGAAACGAAAACTGGCCGTTCTTGTCGGTTGTAACGAAGTTTTCGGGAACTTCCCCGGGCTTCGACCAAAGGGTGATCTGCACCACCTTGGCGCCTTCAACCGGTTTTCCGTCCAAAACAACTGTTCCCGTTACTTCCGAAAAGAGAACATTTGTTCCAAACAGTGCCATGGCATTCGTTCCCAAAAAGACTAAGACAATTGTGGCCAGCAAAGGCACAAGTCTGTTTCGAAAAACCGACAATCTGAACATCGGGTCGAGAGCCCAACCTTAAAGGTCCGAAGAAAAAACACTTCGGGCGAAAATGTATCGGCAAATTAAATCACACCCTCGCTCGAAATAACAACCGCATAAGCGACGATCTCGATGGATTTGGCGGTAAATTGAACAAGCCAGCGTTTTCAGGCACGGTCGGCATTCGTTATCTGCCGTTGTTCCAATTCGACGGTCAACGTCAACCGCACATGTCCGAGCCCAAGACGTCCAGGCGCTTCGGGTTTTGGAAAGTCACCGCGACTTTTCACAGCAAATAAAAAGACGGGAAATGGCGGTGAGGGTGGGATTCGAACCCACGGTACGCTCTCACGCACGGCGGTTTTCAAGACCGCTGCCTTAAACCACTCGGCCACCTCACCTGAACAGCCGAAAAGCGCCTGGGCGGCGCGGCTGCCCGAACCGTTTCGTCTGTCGGAAGCGGAAAGTCAAGAGGGTGTTGGCATGGGGCTTAAAAAGATCCTCTGGGATGTTCCGGCGCCGTCTGCGGACAGGGGTGGGGCAGGATGTGCACGACGGGCACCGGAACATCACCAAAGGGTAGGGGCCGCCGGTCCGGTGTCGTGGGCAGGGTTTTGAACCGGCGGCCGAAGCTGGAGGTGGGGTCCAGCATTGCCGTGACAGGGCGGTCACGAGCAATGAGGTCACCCTAGGCGGATTTGACAGGGCCAGATGTGACCTACGTCACAACTGGCTCGAATGTCGATTTCCTCGCAACCGTGTCCTTCGCGCAACAGTGCCGGCCCGGACGATTGCACCGGATTTTCGACATATATTTCAGAGTGTTACAAAAGCGCCGCAACGGCATGCCGGGCTTGGTCCGGGCAAAACCGGTGGAGAGCGCAAATCAGACCCCATTCAGGCCTCGACGCCCGGTTTACTTTGAAGTAACAAAGTTGCGCTTTAACAAGGGCATAGGCAGGATGAACAGCGGGGGCAGTGCGTCTTGCGGGGACTGATCAAACGATCGGAACAATGCCTTTTGAGAACCGGTGCGGGCAAAATCACGCGCCGGGAAGATCGCGTGAGCTGCGGGGCCGCCAGCGCGTAAGTGAGTAGGACGGCAGTATGCAAGGGACAGGCGGGCAGTCTAGCCGGAAGGCGGATAGGTCTCATGGGGTAACAGCCGAGAGGGAATCGCGTCCTGCGCGCTCCGTCTGGGCACAGGTCCGGACAGGCCTGATCACGATTGCCGCTGTATCCGCGGTCGCCGCCTGCAGCTCCGCTCCCCAGGAAAAAGCCAAGTTCAGCCCGAAAAAATACGGCGTCAAGGGCAGCCCGCGCATGGTTGCCGACGGCAAGCCTGTGCCGAAGGGCGGTGGACGTTATATCGTCGGCAAGAAATACAAGATTGCCGGCAAGTGGTACTACCCGAAAGAAGATCCAAACTACAGGAAGGTCGGTCTGGCCTCCTGGTACGGCCCGACATTCCATGGCCGCAAGACCGCGAACGGCGAGATCTTTGACCGCAACGCGCTGACGGCCGCGCACACCACGATGCCGCTGCCGTCTTACGCCAAGGTCACGAACGTTGCCAACGGCCGCTCCATGATCGTGCGTGTCAATGACCGTGGACCTTTCCACGGCAACCGAGTCATCGATCTCTCCGAGCGGGTTGCCACCATGCTCGATACCAAGTCGGCAGGTGTCGGCAAGGTGAAGGTGGAATATGTAGGCCGTGCACCTCTCCACGGGCAGGACGAACAGTATCTCCTGGCGTCCTACAGCGGTCCGGGTGCCGTCCAGCCGGGCGCGAGCCGGCCGGGCACCCTGTTGGCGCAGGCCGAACCGCAAGCACCGATTGCCACACCGCAAGTCACTTTCGGCCGTGTACCGGCTCCGGCCACGCGTCCTTACCTGACCGTGGCGTCCGCTGCCCCGGCACGTCAGCAATCCCTGACAGTCGCCTTCGACCCTGCGATTGCTTTCGAAGCCGACCAGCCCGCCATCAAGGTTGCCTCGAACAACCGGTTCCAGCCGGTTGGTTCCGACCCGGCAAACCAGACGCTGGGCGTGCTTCGCGTACCGGCCGCCGGAACCTTGAGCGAAGGCAGCGCGGTTTCCTCCTTCGCTGCGAACCGCCGTGTATCCGACGCCCATTCCGCACTGGCCGACCTTGGCGGATCCGGCTTGTCGATGCGTCAGCTTGCAGCCAAACTGGAAAGCGGCAGCTAGGCGATTCCCGGTGCCGGGCACCCGGAATCGGCACGCTGCCGGCTCTGACAGTGTTCTTGCAAGGCAGACCCTTTGATGCGTCCGGTACGATTTGCTGCCAGATTCCGGTTTCAACTGAAATCATGCCTGCTGGCGCTGCTCTCGCTTGCCGCGCTTGACGCCGCTGTTTCCGAGGCACACGCAGCCGAAACCATCGTCACCAAGGCGCCGATGGCGTTTCTCTATGAGCCGTCGTCCGGGACCATCCTGTTCGCGAAGGCTCCGGACCAGACATTTGCGCCGGGCTCTCTCGCAAAGGTCATGACCGCGGCAACCGTGTTTCAGGCGTTGAAGGACGGCGACCTGAAATTGGACCAGCTCTGCAAGGTGAGCGAACATGCCTGGCGCACCGGCGGCGCGCCATCCGGCCGCGGCGCGACCATGTTTGCCGCGATCAAGTCGGAGATCTCCGTCGAGGATCTGCTCAAGGGCCTTCTGGTCCACAATGGCAACGATTCCGCCATCATCCTGGCCGAATGCCTTGATGGATCGGAAGAAGCCTTCGCGGGCCGGATGACCACGCTCGCGCAAGAGATCGGCATGAAAAACAGCCGGTTCGCCAACCCGACCGGCTATGCGGAAAAGCCCAGCCGGACGACGGTGCGCGACCAGGCAAGGCTCGCCGAGTACATCCTGGAAAGCCATCCGGACCTTTATCCCATGTTCTCCATTCCGGAGTTCACCTGGAACAAGATCTTTCAGCGCAACAAGAATCCCTTGCTGGGCGAGATCCGCAATCTCGACGGCCTCGGGGGCGGCGCGGACACGGAAGACGGCTATGCCGGCCTCGGTTCGGTCGACCGCAACGACCGGCGGGTGATCGCGGCTGTTGCCGGATTGACCTCCGACAAACACCGCCTGCAGACAATGAAGGAAGTGATCGAGGGCGCGTGGGAATACTTCACCGTCAAGACCATCTTCACCGCGGGCGAGACGGTCGCGGACGGGCGGGTCTTCGGTGGTGACCGGAGCAGCGTGCCGCTGATTTCCAAACACGACGTCAATGTCCTGCTTCCGCGCGGCACAACCCTTGAATACCGGATCCGCGTTGTCTATCCGGGACCGATCAACGCCCCTTTCCAGGCGGGACTACCGGCCGGTGAAATCCGCGTCATCGGCAAGGACGGCATCGTCTATCGCGCGCCGCTGGTGACGGGCGCATCGGTCGGAGAGGGCACCTTGATCGGACGCGCCCTCGACGGGCTCCAGGAACTGCTTTTCGGCTGGATCGGATAATACCAACCTCAACAGACAGACAGGCCCCCATCTGATGGCTCTGGTCCGGTTCGGCCGGCAAGGCGCCCTGCTCAGGACGGCCCGGTTGGCCGTGCAAGCAGCGCAACACTGTCCGGCAGGCCGGAGCAGGCCACCAAAGGTCGTGTTTTGGGACAGGTCAGCTGCGTCGCAGGATTTGAACGATCAACCATATCCCTCTGCAACCTGTTCCTTGCTGACCTGTCCCAAAACACGGTCAGATCGGTTCCTGTCTGTTGAGGTTGGTATAAGGTCTTTTGCTGCCGGCAGGATAGCTGCTAGAAGCAGGACTGGCGGACAATAAGACTATGAGGCGGGGCCGAAGACAGCGTGGCTGGACATTTCATCACCTTTGAAGGCGGAGAGGGCGCGGGCAAGTCGACCCAGATAGCCCGCCTGAAGACCTTTCTGGAATCCCATGGAAAGACGGTCGTCGTCACACGCGAACCCGGCGGGTCCCCGGGTGCGGAGAAGATCCGCCAGCTGCTCCTGTCCGGGGAAGCGAAGGACCTGGGGCCGCGCGGCGAGGCCATGCTGTTTGCCACCGCCCGGGCGGACCATGTCGACACCACCATCAAGCCGGCGCTTGAGCGCGGCGACTGGGTTCTGTGCGACCGCTACGCCGATTCGACGCGTGTCTACCAGGGCGAGGCGGGTGTCGATGCCGCCTATCTGAAGCTGCTGGAGACAGCAGCCGTTGCCGGAATTTACCCGGACCTGACGCTTCTGATCGACGTGCCCGCCGAAATCGGCCTGAGCCGTGTTGCCGAGCGTTCCAGGAGCGACGACAGCGGCGGTCCGGACCGGTTCGAAGGCGAGGCCCTGAAAGTTCACAAGCGCCGTCGCGAGATGTTTCTGGCTCTGGCCAAGGAAGAAGCTCATCGTTTTGCCGTAATCGACGGCTCGCGGGATCTGGACAAGGTCGCAGCCGACATCCAGAAGGCGGTGACCGGCGCTTTCGCCGAGGAATTCGAGGGGACCGGCGGTGCGAAAAAAGTGTCGGAGGCGGCAACCTGATGGCCCGGTCCAGCATCCCGATCGACATTCCCGAAGTGGACGCCCTGCCCGGATTTCCGCTGCCCCACGAAAGGGATCACCTGATCGGCCACCGCCAGACCGAACAGAAGCTGCTTGATGCCTACCGGTCGCAGCGGTTGCATCATGCCTGGATCCTCGGCGGTCCAAAAGGCATCGGCAAGGCGACCCTGGCGTTTCGCTTTGCCCGATTTGTCATCGCCAATCCGGATCGTTTCGGACCGGACGTCACCGCCGCGACCGATCTCTCCGTTTCGGCAGATCATGCCGTTTCCAGGCAACTTGCAGCTGGCGGCCATCCCAATATCCTGCATCTGCGCAGGCCATGGGACGAGAAGTCCAAACGGTTCAAGGCGGACCTTCCGGTCGACGAAGTGCGCAGGACCGTTTCCTTCTTCGGCACAACCGCCTCGGCAAGGGCCTGGAGGCTGTGTATCGTCGACGCGGCCGACGACATGAACACCAGCTCGGCCAACGCGCTTCTGAAAATCCTCGAGGAACCGCCGAAACGCTGCCTTTTCCTTGTGTTGAGCCACGCACCCGGCAGATTGCTGCCGACCATTCGCTCTCGCTGCCGCCGCATCGATCTGACGCCACTGAGTGAAGCGGAAATTGCCGAGGGTCTGCGCGACCTGGCGCCGGACGCGGTGCCGGGGCCGGAAGACCTGCATGAAATAGCGTTGGCCGCCGACGGCAGCCTGCGGTCCGCGATCACGCTTCTGTCCGGGGATGGACTGGCAATCGCCAAGGGCATGAAACGGCTCACGGACAACCCGGCACAGCTCGACCTTGCAGCGGTCCACGCCATTGCCGACCTGATCGCCGCGCGCGGACAGACCGACAATTGGGAAAACTTCCAGCATATCGTGCAGATCCTGTTGCATGAACGCATGCGCCGCGATCTCGGTTCCAGCCTGCAAAAGGCCCATGGCCTGATCGGGCTCTGGGAAAGCACCAACCAGGCCATACGCGACGCCGATGCGCTCAATCTTGACCGCAAACAGGTGGTTCTGGACTTCTTTTTCGCACTCCGCGCCGCCTGATCAAAAGGTCGTTGTTTCAGGCAAAGGCCATTCCATGGTATGGCGGCCTCACATATCGTCTTGGGCAGGTGCCCGGCCAATCCACCGGCGCCCCCAGGCACATGACGCAATTGAGTGAACACGGGTTCCGGAACTTTCATGCTTGTAGACAGCCATTGCCATCTCGATTTTCCCGACTTCGACGGTGAACGCGCCGACCTGATCGAGCGGGCCAGGTCAGCGGGTGTCGAGCTCATGGTGACCATCTGCACCCATATTCGGAAATTCGACCAGGTCCGCGCCATCGCGGAGGAATTTCCGAACGTCTATTGCTCCGTCGGCACCCATCCGCACAATGCCGGCGCCGAACGCGGCATTCCCGTCGAGGAGATCGTTGCCCTGGCCGAGCATCCCAAGGTGGTTGCGATCGGGGAAGCGGGTCTCGACTATTTCTACGACAAGGCACCCCGCGACGCCCAGGCCGAAGGCCTGCGCATTCACATCGAGGCGGCGCGCCGGACCGGCCTGCCGCTGGTGATCCATGCCCGCGACGCAGACGACGACATGGCCGCGATCCTGCGCGAGGAAATGGGGAAGGGGGCCTTCCCGGCCCTCCTGCACTGTTTTTCTTCCGGCCGCGACCTGGCACTCACGGGCGTCGAGCTTGGCCTGTATGTCTCCTTTTCCGGCATTCTCACATTCAAGCGCTCCGAGGACCTGCGCGAGATCGCGAAGGAATTGCCCGCCGACAGGCTGCTTGTTGAAACGGACGCGCCCTACCTGGCGCCGCAGCCGAGACGCGGCAAGCGCAATGAACCGGCCTATACCGCGATGACCGCAGCGGTCCTGGCCGAAACCCGGGGTGTTTCGGAAGCCGAGATCGCCCGCCAGACAACGGGCAATTTCTTCCGCCTGTTCAAAAAGGTCCCTCGCGCCGCCCATGTCACAGAGGCAGCCGCGTCGTGAGCATTGAACTGACCATCCTGGGATGCGGTTCGTCCGGAGGGGTGCCGCGGATCGGAAACGATTGGGGCAGTTGCGATCCGCTTGAGCCCAGAAACCGGCGCACGCGCTGTGCACTTCTTGTGGAAAAGCGTGTGGAAAATGCTTGTACAACCGTGTTGATAGATACCGGTCCGGATATCAGGAACCAGCTGCTGGCGGCCAATGTCTCCCATGTCGATGCCGTGCTCTACACGCATGCCCATGCCGATCATCTGCATGGCATCGATGATCTGCGCGCGTTCTGGGTGCGCAGCAAGAACCGGGTTCCGGTCTATATGGACGCGGAAACCCATGACCGCGCCCGGACGGCCTTCGGCTATTGCTTCAAAACGCCTCCCGGCTCCAATTACCCGCCGATCCTCGACCGTCACGAGATCCGCGCAGGCGAACCGATTACCATTACCGGTGCCGCCGGTCCCGTGACCTTCGATCCCATTGAAGTGGTTCATGGCGAAATGAACGCGCTCGGTTTCAGGACAGCGGACGCCGCTTACATTCCCGATGTCTCCGACATTCCGGATTCAAGCTATAACAAATTGAAAAACCTGGATATTTTGATCCTGGATTGCCTGCGTCGCCATCCGCATCCCAGCCATTTCTGTCTGGAGGACGCCTTGGCCTGGACGCGGAAAATCGCGCCCAAAAAAGCCGTTTTCACGAATATGCACAACGACCTGGACTACCAGACGCTGACGTTGGAATTGCCGGCGAACATCGAGCCGGCCTATGACGGCATGCGCCTTGAAACGTTGGAACTTTCCGGGCAGCACGCCGTAACGGTCGATGCAGGCTAAGCCGAAATTCAAAGCGCCGACCGAAGAGCGTCTGAGGCGTTCAGCGCTGCATTATCTGGAACGTTACGCGACCTCCGAAACCAACTTGCGCCGGGTATTGGAACGCAAGGTCCTGAGGGCCTGTGTGGCACTGGAGCTGGATCCGGCCGATTTTTCGGACATGATCGAGTCGGTGGTCGAGAGCTGTGTCCGCATTGGACTGGTCAACGACAGGACCTACGCGGAAACCAAGGTCGCCGGTCTCAGGCGCCGAGGCGGTTCGGCGCGCAAGATCGAAGCGCAGCTCGCGGCCAAGGGCGTTGATCGCGACATGATCGAAACCGTGCTGCAGGACGATACGCACACCGATGAAGATGCCGCACGCGTCTTTGCGCGCCGGCGCCGGCTGGGACCATACAGGACCACGGACAAGCGCGCCGAGCGACGCGACAAGGATCTGGCAGCCATGTGCCGCGCGGGTTTTGCGTTCGAGACCGCGCGACGGATCATTGATGCGACCGATGCCGCGGAGCTGGAAGACTAAACCTGGAAGCACGCGTCAAGTCAGGCTGAACCTGCAGGACGCCTTGGAGCCGGTTTCAAATTGCTTCTCCAAGCCATTGATCAAGCAGCCCTAATCCGCTCATTCAAAAATGTTCCATAATATTGATTATGCGAATCGCGCATTTGGCAGCCATTTGTAATGCGACACTTGGGCCAGTTAAAGATGCGACACTTCCCGTCCGTCTGACGCTGGTCAATGTCACGTTGGAAGGAAGACTGGCTTCGACACGCCTGAGCGCTGACGGAGCCGTAATGTCTTTGATCACCATGTCGCAACATGAGCTGAACCTGCTGGAAGCCGTTTAAAAGTTTCGAGATAGCCGATTGAGCGTCGTCCCGGATCGTAGGACATCAAAGCAACTAGATGACAATCTTACCCGACTTAAACAGCCTATTGAGTTCTCTAGCAGTTGGAATCTGCCCACCTGGTAGAATTCCATGCCGTAGGCCTTCTGGGTTCTCGGGTTTTTCATGCCATTCACCATCATATCTGAAGTGCCCCATGATCATCGCAAGGTTAATCACATCAAGGCTGTCTTTCTCTCTTGCTTGTTGTGCGAATGGCATCCTGAACCTTTCAGGCATCGTGTTCCATATTTGCAGGAGTTCCTCTTCTCGCAATTGAAACGAAGTCTTGTCTCCAACCCACAACAAAGCGGCTTCCATTTGTGGCCTAACTTTCTCGGTCCAACGATATTTCTGCGCATTCGTTTCACAGTAACCGGCGTTCAATAGCGTGTTTACAGACTCGGCAAAATAATGAGGAGGAGTAAACCACTCCCAGTCGACTGGGAGTGCCGCTAGTGCTCGGCGACCGTCAATGGACGACTCAAAAGAGCTGCCAAAATTGGCAGCCTCTTCAAGAAATACAGAGACCAACTCACCTTCCTGAATGAAATCGCCAATGTTAGCATCGCATAGGCTGGTTCTCGTGTCTGGTCCCTTGAATTGAATTTCTACTTTAGCCCAGGGCTCGTAACGTGAATATCGCAGTGTGCATATTCCAGATACTTGAATCTTCCGTAGGAACTTCTCAAACCGAGATGGGAGTTCGTCGTCTACTTCAATGGTAAAATACGATTTGTTCTCCACCTGCAAGTTCGGCACAAAATTCAGCGTGTCGATTGCCTCACGGTGTTTATGAGCTTGACCCTTCGTTATGTTCATCCACAACAAGGAATGAACCAATTCAACGAAAAGAATTTTCCTATTCATCTAAATGGTCTCAATTTCGTTGAATCTGCCTAAACTGAGTGTAGTTTGATCACAATATAACCCGCCCCCTCACCTTCCTTGCAACCCGGCCCAGCCGGTCGGATCGGGGGCTGACCGCTTCAGCAAGCGGCACTATCCGAGTGTCGCATTTCTATCGGGCTGAACCTGTCGCACCTCTAAATAGCTTTGACATCACTTCAGGACGGGTCGTGCTCTGCTTGGGCTCTGCCCCGATGCTTCCACACGGACGCTCAGCAACCTGCTGTACAAGAACTAAGTACCGTACAAAGGTTACAACGAGAGGTCGGTTTCCCGGAAAGGGTTTTCAGTCGCCCTCACTATCGTCACCCGGACAGGTTTGCTACATCCGCCTACACATCTGACAGGAATTCTGCCGCTCCATACCGCTCTACATGGAAACGCCATTTTTTCTTGTCATTGCTAAGACTTAACGTGAATAGGGAACGCAATGACGGATACCAAAGAGAAAATCAGGATCGGCATTTTGTACGGCGGCCTGTCCGCCGAACACGACGTGTCGGTCATGTCCGCCACCAATGTGATGAATGCCCTGTCCCCGGAACGCTACGACGCCGTTCCGATCTATATCACCAAAACCGGAAAATGGTTGTTGAGCCGCTATGAAGACGGCGTGCTGGACCGCCCGTCGGAAGGATCCTTTCTTTGTTTCCTGCCTGGTGGACATGGCAGGTTGATCGCCCTTGAAGCCGACGGCTCCTGCATTGAACTTCCGAAAATCGACATCCTCTTCCCTGTCCTGCACGGTCTACCCGGCGAAGACGGCGCAGTACAGGGACTGGCCGAAACCGCCCTCCTCCCCCTCGCCGGTTGCGGCATTGCCGGATCCGCCAACGCGCTCGACAAGGATCTCGCGAAACGCCTGCTGTCGGCTGCCGACGTGCCAACTGCGCGCGCACTCACGATACACCCCGGCAAGGTTCCCGGCTTTGAGGAAGTGGCCCAGGCGCTCGGTCTTCCCGTTTTCGTCAAGCCGGCGCGCCAGGGCTCTTCTGTCGGCGTCAGCAAGGTAACCTCGGCAAGCGAGTACGACACCGCGCTCCAGGAGGGTTTCCGTCATGATTCCAAACTGTTGGCGGAGGAATTCATCGAAGGCCGCGAGATCGAATGTGCGGTTCTGGAGGATCCGGACGGCGGTCTTTTCGTCTCCCGCTGCGGTGAAATCGTGCCGGCGGAATCCCACGGCTTCTACACCTATGACGCCAAATATGTCGACGGCGATGGCGCGGCCCTGATCGTTCCGGCCGATCTCCCCGGCAAACTGGAGGACGAGATCCGCGACACGGCGGCAAAGGCCTTCCAGGCGCTTGGCTGCGACGGCATGGCCCGGGTGGATTTTTTCCTGTGCAAAGACGGACGCTTTCTCGTCAACGAACTCAACACCATTCCCGGCTTCACCGACATCAGCATGTATTCCAAGGTGATGGCGGTCAGCGGTGTCGGTTACGCGGAGGTGATCGACCGGCTGGTCGCACATGGCCTGGCGAGGGCAAAGCGGAATTTGTGACCTCATGTCGGCTTCAACACTCCATCCGCCGTTCGAAAGAAAGAAGCAGCGAGACTTCAATCTAGTCTGACCACTCCAAGCAGCAGGTCAGATCATGATACTCAGAGATCCTCCCAACCACCTGAAACTCTTCTTTGTCATGCAGGGGTCCATCGTTCCGCGAATTGCCCCCCTGATCGGCGCCGTTACGGGTTTTTCCCTGCTTGTGGTCCTGCTGGACCGCTACGTGATACCGCTGCCGCATATATCGCTGGCGGCCACCGGTGTCTTCGGGGTCGCGCTGTCGCTGTTTCTCGGCTTTCGCAACAACGCAGCCTATGAGCGCTGGTGGGAGGCACGAAAGCTCTGGGGCGGCTTGGTTGCCGACATGCGCAGTCTCGGCCGGGAAAGCGAACTGTTCCTGACCGACGCGGCCCATCGGAGCCGTTTTTTGCGCTGTGCGGTCCTGTTCGCACATCTTCACCGTTTGGCGCTGCGGGGCCACCTGGACGGCAAGCCGCCGGAAATCTGGACGGGAGACGATCCGGAGCTGAAGATCCTGGCGAGCCCTTGCGCGGCGCTCGACGCGGCCGGCCGCGTCCTGTGTGAAGCGACCGAAACGGGGCATGTCGACGGCTTCGGACGCAGGGCCCTCAGCGAACGGCTGGCCTCTATCAGCCTTGCCCAGGCGGGCTGTGAACGGATCCGCACGACACCCCTGCCCTTTGTCTATTCCCTGCTCGTCCTGCGGACGACCTGGCTCTACTGTCTCGCGGTTCCCTTCGCCCTGATCGAAGGCACCGGGATCATCGCTCCGGTCTTCGCAGCCGTGATTGCCTATGTGTTTTTCGGTCTGGCCGCCGTCACCGAGGAACTGGAGCACCCGTTTGCCGACAGGGCGCACGGTCTGCCGCTTGCCGCCATGACAAGGACCATCGAAATCGCGTTGGCGGAGCGGGTTGGTGAACCCGTGCCGGAACCACTGCGTCCGAGCCACGGTGTCTTGCTATGAGGCAGCATGGCAATGCGCTCAGTCGTCGTAGCGCCCGCCCCGGCCCCGCATCTTCTTGATCTGGCCGCGCTGTTTCTTGGCATCCAGGCGCCGCCTCTTGGAGCCGAGCGTGGGTTTGGTCGCCTTGCGCGGCTTTGGCTTTTCCGTCGCCTTGCGCAAAAGATCCAGGAGGCGTTCCAGCGCGTCCTCGCGGTTGCGTTCCCGCGTGCGGAACCGGTCGGCCTGCAGCACGATTTCGCCGTTCAGCGTCAATCGGCTGCCGGCAAGACGCGCGGCACGCGACTTGACGTCTTCCGGCAGCGTTTCGTTGCCGGCGAGGTTGAAGCGCAATTGAACAGCCGTCGAGACCTTGTTGACATTCTGACCGCCCGGGCCTGAGGCGCGAATGAAGTCCTCGCTCAACTCGTCCTTGAGGATGAACAGGCGGCCTGTGACCGGAATACGCGACGCGGCGCCGATATGGGCATCGTCACCCGTCATCCGTCCGCCTGGCCGTTTTCCGGCGGCCAGCTCAGACCGGCGCCGTTCAGGATCAGCGAGGTCACGGACGCCACCGTCTCTTCGAAAAAGTCGGGGTCGGAGAGATCCCTTCCCGTCAAGGCCCTGATCTGGACCGAAAAGTCCGCGTAGTGCTGCGTCGTCGCCCAGATCGTGAAAATCAGGTGCACCGGATCGACCCGGCGCATCTTGCCGGCCGCGATCCAGTTCTCGATCACCTGGGACTTTTCGGCGACCAGCCGCTTCAGGTCGGTTTCAAGGATCGGCAGGATTTGCGGCGCGCCCTGCATCACCTCATTGGCGAACAGGCGCGAGGCTTCCGGAAAGGTTGCAGACATTTCAATCTTCTGGCGGATATAGGCGGCCAGCTCCGCCGCCGGCTCGCCTTCCGGCCTCAATGTCTTGAGCGGCGCCAGCCAGACCTCGAGAATATGGGCAAGCGTTGCGTTGTAGATCGCTTCCTTGGAGGAAAAATAATAGAGCAGATTTGATTTCGACATCCCGGCATCGGCGGCAATCCGCTCCACCGTTGCGCCCGAAAACCCCTTTTTGGAAAACTCCCCGAGAGCCGCGTCCAGAATCAGAGATCTGTTCTTTTCCTGGATCCGGCTCAGACCACCCGTCTTGAGTGGATCCTGCGTCTGCCCGCTCATTTCTGTCATATACCGTCCCGCTTCCCGTCACATGGGCCCGTATCTAGATCGCCCAAACGCGCTGTTTCCCGTGGTTTCGGGGCGGATCGGGCGGGATCAGAAGCCTCCGGAGCGCGTATGACCACAAATTAGTCATGACGGCCGGATTTGCATCTTGACCATTTGGTCAAATCCCTCCTAGGGTAAATTGACCAGATGGTCAGAAGGCTAGTCGATCCCCTCCTGCGCCGCAACGGGCCAATTCACCTGACGCGGGAGGTCTTGTTGGAGCGCTTCCTTCGGACCATCATGACACCGTCCGGCATCGGCCGGATGGCCGGCCAGAGAGATTTGGGCCCTTTCCGAAAACGAGGCAAAAGCCCGCCGGAAAGGCCCCGGGAACAGTTTGGGGAGAGGACCACAGCTGACGGCACTGCCTTTGGCATGAGTCGCATGCTATGCCTTCCTCCAGGGATCAAAACAACAGTCGGTTCCTTCCATTCTGAAGGGCCGCAAGGAGGACGTATGTCAGCACCGAGCCAGGCTGCCACAAACAATCTCGAAGCCTTCTGGATGCCTTTCACGGCCAACCGCCAGTTCAAGCAGGCGCCGCGCATGTTCGTGGCGGCCAAGGACATGCATTACACCACCGCCGAGGGCCGCCAGGTGCTGGACGGCACCGCCGGACTGTGGTGCTGCAATGCCGGTCACTCCCGCCCGAAGGTGGTCGAGGCGGTGCAGAAACAGATCGCCGAGCTCGACTATGCGCCCGCCTTCCAGATGGGCCATCCGAAGGCCTTCGAACTGGCTGCCCGGCTCGCCGCCATGATGCCCTCCCCGCTGGACCATGTGTTCTTCACCAATTCCGGCTCGGAAAGCGTCGACACGGCGCTGAAGATCGCGCTGGCCTATCAGCGCTCCATAGGCCAGGGCACCCGTACCCGCCTGATCGGCCGCGAACGCGGCTATCACGGCGTCGGCTTCGGCGGCATCTCCGTCGGCGGCATCGTCGCCAACCGCAAGACCTTCGGCACCATGCTGACCGGCGTCGACCACATGCGCCACACGCATGATCCGGAGCGCAACGCCTTCTCGCGCGGCATGCCGGAAAACGGCGCCGAATATGCCGAGGAGCTGATCCGCATCATCCAGCTGCACGACCCCTCGACCATCGCCGCGGTAATTGTCGAACCGGTCGCCGGCTCCACGGGCGTGCTGATCCCGCCGAAAGGCTACCTGGAGCGCCTGCGCGAGATCTGCACCCAGAACGGCATCCTGCTGATCTTCGACGAGGTCATCACCGGGTTCGGCCGCCTCGGCTCGCCGTTTGCGACCGACTTCTTCGGTGTCACGCCGGATCTGGTCACCACGGCCAAGGGCCTGACCTCCGGCGTCATCCCGATGGGCGCCGTGTTCTGTTCCTCCGATATCTACAATGCCTTCATGACCGGTCCCGATCACATGATCGAGCTGTTCCACGGCTACACCTATTCGGCCCATCCGGTGGCCTGTGCCGCGGCGCTCGCCACCCTCGACACCTACGAGGAGGAAGGTCTTCTGACCCGCGCGGCCGACCTCGCCCAGCATTGGGAAGACGGCCTGCATGCGCTGAAGGATTGCCCGAATGTCATCGACATCCGCAATCTTGGTCTGATCGGTGCGGTCGAGCTGACGCCGATTGCCGGCGAACCGACCAAGCGCGCCTTCTCCGCCTTCCTGAAGGCCTATGACGACGGCCTGCTGATCCGCACCACCGGCGACATCATCGCGCTGTCGCCGCCACTGATCATCTCGAAGGAGCAGATTGACGAAGTCTTCGACAAGCTGCGCAGTGTCCTGAACGCGATCGACTGAACCTCCAGCCGGGGGCGCTGCCGCGTGCCGCGCCCTCCCACCTGAACACCGGAACCTTGCAGCGATGGAACGTCCACAGGCAACGGCAGCACAACTGATCGATGACGACCGCGTGCGGGTGACGCGGTTCGACTTCGCGCCCGGCGCCGAAACCGGCTGGCACAGGCACGAGATGGACTATGTCATCACGGCGCTGACCGATTGCCGCATGCTCTTGGAGGAACCCGGCGGCGAAACCCGTGACGCCGTCATTCCCGCCGGTACCGTCTATCGCCGCGACAAGGGCGTCGAACACAATGTCATCAACGGCGGGGACGCTCCGATGTCCTTCGTCGAAACCGAATTGAAATAGGAGATCATCATGGCAGCTCCCGGCGAAAACCTCAGGATCAACGCGGACAGGCTTTGGGAAAGCCTGATGGAAATGGCCAAGATCGGCCCGGGCGTCGCCGGCGGCAACAACCGCCAGACCGTCACCGACGAGGATGGCGAAGGCCGCAAGCTGTTCCAGAAATGGTGCGAGGAAGCCGGCATGACCATGGCGGTCGACACCATGGGCAACATGTTCATGACCCGTCCCGGAACCGATCCGGACGCCCTGCCCGTCTATGTAGGCTCGCATCTGGATACGCAGCCGACCGGCGGCAAGTATGACGGCGTGCTCGGCGTGCTCGGCGGGCTGGAAGTGGTGCGCACCATGAACGATCTCGGCATCAAGACCAAACACCCGATCGTCGTAACCAACTGGACCAACGAGGAAGGCACGCGCTTTGCCCCGGCCATGCTTGCGTCCGGCGTCTTTGCCGGCGTCCACACCCAGGACTGGGCCTATGACCGCGAAGACGCGGAGGGCAAGAAGTTCGGCGACGAGCTGAAGCGCATCGGCTGGGTCGGCGACGAGGAAGTCGGCGCCCGCAAGGACAAGATGCACGCCATGTTCGAACTCCATATCGAGCAGGGCCCGATCCTGGAAGCCGAAGGCAAGGACATCGGTGTCGTCACGCACGGCCAGGGCCTCTCCTGGACGCAGGTGACCGTCACCGGCAAGGACAGCCACACCGGCTCCACACCGATGCCGATGCGCAAGAACGCCGGTCTCGGCATGGCGCGGATCCTCAACAAGGTCGACGAGATTGCCTGGTCGCACGCACCGCACGCGGTCGGTGCGGCCGGTCACATCGACGTCTATCCGAATTCGCGAAACGTCATCCCGGGCAAGGTGGTGTTCACCGTCGACTTCCGCTCTCCGGACCTTGCCGTCATCAAGGACATGGAAGACCGGCTGAAGATCGAGGCCCAGAAGATCTGCGACGACATGGGTCTTCAGGTCGCGTTCGAGAAGGTCGGCGGCTTCGATCCGGTCGAGTTCGACAAGGGCTGCGTGGAAGCGGTACGCAACGCCGCCGAGAGGCTCGGCTATTCGCACCAGAACATCATCTCCGGCGCCGGCCACGACGCCTGCTGGGTCAACAAGGTTGCCCCGACGGCCATGATCATGTGCCCCTGCGTCGACGGCCTGTCCCACAACGAAGCCGAGGAAATCTCGAAAGACTGGGCCAAGGCCGGAGCGGACGTCCTCTTCCACGCCGTGGTCGAGACGGCGGGGATCGTGGAGTAACCTGAAGAGCGAATTGGGGGAAGCCGGTGAAGGTTCAAACGTTGGCCGCCATTCTGATCGTCGTATCTGTCGCGATCCTCGGATTCGCGGGATACCAATGGCCGTTTGTCTTCGCAGTCTTCATGCAGTTTCCCCACTTCCTGTTCCTGTTCTTAGGTGCAGTCGCAGGCACCATCTTTTTTGGGTTTGCACTAAGCAGTGCCGTTGCAGGAATTCTGTTCGCACTCGGTGTGTACTTGATGGGTGTAAGTGAACCGGAAGCGCTTTTAGGGGCAGCGGCAAGCTTTATTGTTCCCTTGGCGGTTGTTCAGCTATTGGTTGAGGCCGTGAAATACCTCCGAAGCATTAGCTGTCGTCAAGGCAGCATCCCAAAATAGTGGTGAAATCCATGACCATCACCGGAAAAGCATTGGCGATCGTCGGCACGCTGCTCATGGCGCCCGCACCCGCCCTTGCCTTTTCCGTTGGCGACAGCTGGGACTGGCAGCTGACCGAGCCTGCCAATCTCGACCGGTCTGTTCAGGTGATTGACCTGCATCCGGACCTGGTCTCGCCCGGGGACCTTGCCGCCCTGAAGACAAAGGGCATCGGGACGATCTGTTATGTCAGCGTCGGCACGCTGGAACGAACCTCACCGGACCGGGCGGCCTTTCCGCAAGAGGTCGTCGGCAAGACCTATGGCGACTGGCCCGACGAGAAATTTCTCGACATTCGCCGGCTCGACATCCTGCTGCCGCTGATGACGGCGCGGTTCGAGAGCTGCAAAAAAATGGGCTTCGATGCCATCGAGCCGGACAATATGGATGTCCATGACAATGACAGCGGGTTTCCCGTGACCGCCAAGCACACCATCGCCTATGTTCGCCTGCTGGCAGCAACGGCACGGGGCATGGACCTGAAGATCGGCCAGAAGAACGTGCCCGACCTGACCGAGGATCTGGTCGACGCTTTCGATTTCGCAATTGCAGAGAGCTGCTACCAGGACCGAAGCTGCAAGTCCTATGTCGCCTATGTCGAAGCCGGCAAACCGGTCTTCGACGCGGAATATACCGACCGGCCGATCCATTTCAGCAAGGCCTGCGAAATCGGCAGAAAATACGGAATATCGATGATCCTGAAGGACCGGGACCTGACGGCCCCGGCTCTTTGGTGTCCTGAAGAAAACTGAAGAACAGACCGGTCGGACGTACCGGACCATCCAGCGCAAGCAAGAGGGGACCAAAATGGCCAGCAAAGTGATCAAGGGCGGCACCGTGGTGACCGCGGACCTCAGCTACGAAGCCGACGTGAAGATCGAGGGCGGCAAGATCGTCGAGATCGGCCCCAATCTCTCCGGCGATGAAACCCTGGACGCGACCGGCTGCTACATCATGCCGGGCGGCATCGACCCGCATACGCACCTGGAAATGCCTTTCATGGGCACGTTCTCGTCGGACAACTTCGACAGTGGCACCCGCGCGGCGCTGGCCGGCGGCACCACCATGGTGGTCGACTTCGCCCTGCCCTCGCCCGGCCAGTCGCTGCTGGAAGCGCTGCAGATGTGGGACAACAAGTCGACGATGGCCCATTGCGACTATTCCTTCCACATGGCGATCACCTGGTGGGGCGAGCAGGTCTTCAACGACATGCAGGAAGTGGTCCAGAAGAAGGGCATCAACACCTTCAAGCACTTCATGGCCTACAAGGGCGCGCTGATGGTGAATGACGACGAGATGTTCGCGTCCTTCTCCCGCTGCGCCGAGCTCGGCGCCCTGCCGCTGGTCCATGCGGAAAACGGCGATGTCGTCGCAACGCTGCAGCAGAAGCTGCTGGCCGAAGGCAACAACGGGCCCGAAGCCCACGCTTATTCGCGCCCGCCGGAAGTCGAGGGCGAAGCCACCAACCGCGCCATCATGATCGCCGACATGGCCGGCGTGCCGGTCTATATCGTGCACACCTCGTCGGAACAGGCCCATGAAGCCATCCGCCGGGCCCGCCAGAACGGCATCCGCGCCTATGGCGAGCCGCTGATCCAGCACCTGACGCTCGATGACAGCGAATACCGGCATGCCGACTGGGACCACGCCGCGCGCCGGGTGATGTCGCCGCCCTTCCGCGACAAGAAGCACCAGGACAGCTTGTGGGCGGGTCTTGCCTCGGGTTCCCTGCAGGTGGTCGCCACGGATCACTGCGCCTTCACCACGGATCAGAAGCGCACCGGCGTCGGTGACTTCACCAAGATCCCGAACGGTACAGGGGGCCTGGAAGACCGCATGCCGATGCTGTGGACCTACGGCGTCGGCACCGGCCGTTTGACCCCGAACGAGTTTGTCGCGGTGACGTCCACAAACATCGCCAAGATCCTGAACGTCTATCCGAAAAAGGGTGCCGTCCTGGTCGGCGCAGACGCGGATCTGGTGGTCTGGGACCCGACCAGGGAAAAGACGATCTCCGCCTCGAACCAGCAGTCGGCGATCGACTACAACGTCTTCGAAGGCAAGAAGGTCAAGGGTCTGCCGCGCTACACCCTCACCCGTGGCCGCGTCGCGGTCGAGGACGGCACGGTCAACCACAGCCAAGGCCACGGCGAATTCGTCGCCCGCGAACCGTTCCAGGCCGTCAACAAGGCGCTCAGCACCTGGAAGGAAGTGACCGCGCCGCGCAAGGTCGAGCGCACCGGCATCCCGGCCAGCGGGGTCTGACACGATCCGCATCTGCTATCCGGTCCCGAAACGACCGAATGGCACTGGAAATTCCCTCCTGCAGAGCCACTTTGCAGGCACGGCCGCCCCCTCTCCCTGTGGGAGAGGGCTGGGGTGAGGGAGCAAACCCTGGAGAGGGACGGAAAGATCTGTCCCCTCACCCGGACCTGCGGTCCGACCTCTCCCACGGGGAGAGGTGACTTGGAGACGACGCCAACGCGTCGAAGAGACGGACAAGCTAGATCCGCTGCTGGCGTTGCTTGATCAGCGGAATTGGGACCCGGACCTCGACTCGTGTAGCGAGGAATGACATGAACGCTCTAGCCAGCGCAAAGGACACCGAAATGGTGGAAACAACAACAAGCGCCAGCCCGAACCGGGTGATCGACATCGAGAATCTCTCGCTGACGTTCGAGACCAATGACGGCCCGGTTCATGCCCTCTCCGACATCGACCTGAAGATCGAGGAAGGCGATTTCGTTTCCTTCATCGGCCCTTCCGGCTGCGGCAAGACCACGCTTCTCAGGGTCATTGCCGACCTTGAACAGCCAACTGCGGGGTCCATCACCGTCAACGGCGTCTCACCGGAGGAAGCCCGGCTCAACCGGGCCTATGGTTATGTCTTCCAGGCCGCCGCGCTCTATCCCTGGCGCACCATCGCCAAGAACGTTGCCCTGCCGCTGGAAATCATGGGGCTTTCGACCGCCGAGCAGCGGGAGCGCATTGCCCGCAACATGGAGCTGGTCAACCTGACCGGCTTTGAAAAGAAGTTCCCCTGGCAGCTTTCCGGCGGCATGCAGCAGCGCGCCTCCATTGCCCGCGCCCTTGCCGTCGAGCCGGATCTCCTGCTGATGGACGAGCCTTTCGGCGCGCTCGACGAGATCGTCCGCGACCACCTCAACGAACAGCTCTTACAGCTCTGGGCCAAGACCAACAAGACCGTGGTCTTCGTCACCCACTCGATCCCGGAGGCCGTGTTCCTGTCGACCAAGATCGTCGTGCTGTGCCCGCGCCCGGGCCGGATCTACGACGTCATCGAAAGCGACCTGCCGCGCGACCGCAATCTCGACATCCGCGAGACCCCGGAATTCCTGAAAATCGCCCACCGGGTGCGAGAAGGGCTCAAGGCAGGGCATTCCTATGAGGATTGAGGAATAGGTGAACTGAAACCACTGCAGCGGTTTGCATATGCAATTTGAACAGCCCTTCCCAGGCCGCCTGAGGATCGATCAGGCAAATAATGGCTCAGTGATTACTGTGACGGCAAAAATGCGTCCTGCCTCGTTCATATTCCTCCTCGCCCTATTCTGCGCTTGGTCCGCGGTTGGGGTAGTGATGGTACAGGCGATCCAATCCAGATGGACAGACGTCGGCGAATCCGAATTTCTTTTGGGCTTTTCCATAATTTGGGTACCAGTCTGGCTCTATGTCGGCACCGCATTGCTCTGGATGTTCGCGGGCAAAGAGCAACTTGTTGTTTCAAATACCGCAGTAGCCATTCGCTTCTCGATGCCGGTTCTGAAATGGTCCTGGCATTACGATCCCGGCCGCATCGCGAAGGTCCGGAGAAACGCCGAGTTACCGGCATTCAGTGAACGCCAATACCTGGCTGAACCCTTCGACGGTTTGGGCCGAGTGGGTATCGTTTATGGCCGAAGGACAATCAATTTTGGCAAAAGGCTGGACAATTCAGAAGCAGATTCCGTGGTTGCTTTGTTGAGAGACAAGCTGTGTTTGAGAAATGAGGCGACATGAGTGAAACAACGTTTCAGGTGACGGAGCGCCTCAAGCGTCTCTCTGATGGCGGCGACACGGCGTTCCGCTTAAAAAACCGGATGCGCCTCGCCACTCTGGGTGTGTTGTGCCTGACACTCTTTATCGGCGTTGAGACACTCTGGACGAATTTGAAGGCCCTCGAACACCTGTTCGCCCCGAGGTCTTGGTACGAGCCCCTGCTGATTTGCGTCATTCTGGTTCTAGCCCTTTCCTTCAAGCAATTGTTTTTCAAAACACTGGCCAAGACCTTTGGCGATCCGACAATCACAATCGGCAAAGAACTCGTCAGGCGGTACCGTCTGCTCGGCATAACGGTGACCGATACCAACTGGTCTTTTGAGGATATTCAGGCGGCCGAGATTTGCCATCGGGACGACGGCAAGACCTATGGCGTCGGCCCCATTCCAGCACCAGGTCAGTACTTTGTGCTTCTGCGCTTCAGGAAAACCACGCAAATGCTGACCGACTGGATCGAAGAAACAGAGGCGAAGGCCCTGGCGGACGCGATTAACAGGCGCATCAGAGACAATCGGGAGCCAGCATGACAGACGAACTGCTCACCTCGGATCACCTCGAGCTGCGCCAGGCCGCCGGTTTTGCCGTCGTTTCCATTCGAAACACGCGCTTCTGGGTCTGGCTATCGGCTTTCTGCGCCAATCTGCTCGTAAGTGTTTGTCTGGCGTGGGAAATTTGGCAAGGCTTTACTCTGACGGGGTCGAACTACAGCCAGATCGTTGCAGGAGCTCTCGGCATTGCAGCTGTTCTCCAGACGATTACATGGCAACGGCTCAGCTTGTCGTATCGAAACGCCTGCAGAGTTGTCGTAACGAAGGACTTCATCACCATCGAACGAATTGGTCCATTTGGCAGGACACATCAGCCGCTCACCTCTTCCGCGATTGACGCAGTATGGCTAGAGCCCGACACATTCTCCCGACCATTTCATGGCTACCCGTATCGTCGAAAAAACCACCACGTCTGTTTGCGCCACGCTGGCGAAGACCTCAGACTGTTCAGAGGACTTTCTCATGCGGAAGCCCTGACGGTCGCAGCAGCGGTTTTACCCGGAACCAGTTGCCTTAAACTGGAAGATCACGCGACAACACCCAAGGTGCCCGCGCTCGGCAACGTGATTGCCATTGAGAATAACAACGTTCCCAGCATATCAGCCGAAAGCCGCCAATACATTCACATTGCCCGGGTTTCGAAGGGGACGGTGATCGCCTTGCGGCCGCACTTCGACTTGTCCTTTCTTGCGCTTGTCCTTTTGGTTTCGGTCAATGTGGCGATCCTTACGACGTCCTTCATCCGCCCTGACCTGGACCTTGACCTGGCGCATATGGTTTTTCTGTCACTGATGGCAGCCCTCCTGGTCAGCATCTATCTGCGCTTCGGCTTCGATGCTTTCAGGCGAGAAATTGTCACTCTGTCTGACGATACGATTCAACACCAAACCCAAAAGCTCTTGGGCCAATCCAGTCGCCGCTACCAGACGGCTTGCATACGCAATGTTTCGATCACCACCACCCGTGACAAGGTGTTTGTCGACACGGATTTCGAAAACAAGACCATCTTTCAGGTCTGTTTCGATTATGGCCAGACAACGCGAACGGTCGGATACCGCATGACCTATGCCGAAGCCAATTATCTGAGAGATGTCCTGACCAAATCAATCAAAGAACGGAGACTGGCGGCATGACCGACGTCCCCCTCACCTCGCCCCGCAGCACCAATCCGTTTGCCGGCCTGATGTCCGGTACGGTTGGTCCGGTGACTGTCGTGGTCCTGGCCATCCTGGCGATCTGGTACATAGCCGCCGTAGCGCTGAACATGCCGTTTCAGAAGGACATGTACGAACGGGCCGGCCAAAGCGACGTCGCTATCAGCCAGATGGTCACGGACACGCTCTTCCAGGAACGGCCCGTTTTGCCGGCGCCACACCAGGTGATCGTCGAGATGTGGGACACGACGGTGAACAAGAAGATCACCTCGAAGCGCTCGCTGGTCTATCACACAGGCATCACGCTCTCCTCGACGCTGATGGGTTTCCTGATCGGCACCACGCTCGGCATTCTGCTGGCGATCGGCATCGTGCATTCGCGCGTGCTCGACAAGTCGCTGATGCCCTGGATCATTTCCTCGCAGACCATCCCGATCCTGGCGATAGCGCCGATGATCATCGTGGTCCTGAACGCGGTCGGCATCTCGGGGCTGCTGCCGAAGGCGATGATCTCCACCTATCTCTCCTTCTTCCCCGTGACCGTCGGCATGGTGAAGGGGCTGAGGTCGCCCGAAGTCATGCACATGGACCTGATGCACACCTATTCGGCGACGCGGATCCAGACCTTCTGGAAGCTGCGCCTGCCCTACGCGGTGCCTTATCTCTTCACCTCCATGAAGATCGGCATGGCGGCCTCCCTGGTCGGTGCCATTGTCGGCGAACTGCCGACCGGTGCCGTGGCCGGTCTCGGCGCACGCCTGCTCGCCGGGTCCTATTACGGCCAGACGGTGCAGATCTGGTCGGCGCTGCTGATGGCGGCTTTCCTGGCCGGGTCGCTGGTCGCCCTGATCGGCGTTCTTGAAAAACTCACCCTGAAACGCATGGGGATGGCACGATGAGCACGATATCCGCTTCAAAACGCCGTCTCGACATGCCGGCGCTGCTCGCCTGGTTTGTGGTCGCCATGGTCGTTGTCGGCCTGTTCAGCCCGATCTTCGGGCCGGAATACCGCATCATGGACGTGCCGCGGCTGGCGCTCTGCCTCGTCATTCTGGCGATTGCCGGCGTGCGCTACGAACTCGGTTTCATGCGCAATCTCATCGGCGACCTCATTCTCGGCCTTGTCACCGCAATCGCCGCCTGGCTGCTCATCGCCACCGTCACGAACCATGCCGGCGAGGCAACGCTCGGCTTTTGGGCGCTGACCGCGGCCACCTGGGCGGCTGCCTGGCTGTTCGTCGAGCGGCTCGCAATCTGGAAAACCGCGTCACCGCTTGCCCAGAGGATCGTCAACCTGGCGATCCCGGCCATTTTCGGCTTCACCCTGCTGGTGCTCTGGCAATTGATCGTGACCGGAGCCGGCGTGCCGAAGGTCCTGCTGCCGGCGCCGTCCGAAATCTGGGTTCGGCTGACGACCTCCGGTCCGACGCTCTGGGCGGATTTCCAGCAGACCTTCCTGAAGGCAGTTCTGGCCGGTTACATCATCGGCTGCGGCTCCGCCTTCATCGTCGCGATCCTGGTGGACCGCGTGCCGTTCCTGCGCCGCGGGCTCCTGCCCATCGGCAACCTTGTCTCCGCGCTGCCGATCATCGGCGTCGCCCCGATCATGGTGATGTGGTTCGGCTTCGACTGGCCGTCCAAGGCAGCGGTCGTCATCATCATGACCTTCTTCCCCATGCTGGTGAACACGGTCTCGGGCCTGGCCGCCTCCGACGCCATGCAGCGCGACCTGATGCGCACCTATGCCTCCAACTACTGGCAGACGCTCCTGAAACTGCGCCTGCCCATGGCAATGCCGTTCATCTTCAACGCCCTGAAGATCAATTCCACGCTCGCGCTGATCGGCGCCATTGTTGCGGAGTTCTTCGGCACGCCGATCGTCGGCATGGGTTTCCGGATTTCCACCGAGGTCGGCCGCATGAACGTCGACATGGTCTGGGCGGAAATCGCGGTCGCCGCGCTCGCCGGCTCGCTGTTCTACGGTCTCGTCGCCCTCCTGGAACGCGCCGTCACCTTCTGGCATCCGTCGGTCAGGGGGTGATGTGCCGGAGTTTTTCTCATCGAGCGGCGCTATCGCGGTTACCGCGGTCGTCCTTGCCAGCGCGTTTGTCATGGCCAAGCTACTCGCCTTTCGAGAACGAAGTTGGGTAAGGCGGACAGCCAATGGAGTTATTAAACGCCAAAGCAACTCTGCAAAACTTTTTACTGTGGTTGTCGCCATCCTGGGGTTCTGTGGTGCGATAATGATCTCGTATATCAAATTAAAACTCTGGCTGAGTTAGCTCGACTCTTCTTCTGAAACTGGATTAACAATGACCCCCAGTCGCGACATTTCCCGCCTTATCGAAATCATGGCCGCGCTCAGAACGCCCGTGACCGGTTGTCCCTGGGATCTGGAGCAGGATTTTGCGACCATCGCGCCCTATACGCTTGAAGAGGCCTATGAGGTCGCCGACGCGATTGCCAAGAACGATCTTGTGGAGCTGCGCGAGGAGCTCGGGGACCTTCTGCTGCAGGTGGTCTACCACGCCCGCATGGCCGAGGAGGACGAGCATTTCGATTTCGGCGACGTGGTCGAGGCGATCACGAAGAAGCTGATCCGGCGCCATCCGCATGTCTTCGGCGATGAAAACGGCGAAAAGCCGGAGCTGGTCAAGGGCATCTGGGAACGGATCAAGGCCGAGGAACGCGCCGAAAAGCGCGCCGCCCGTGAAGCCCTCGGTCTTGTGGAGGAACGAAAAGGGTTTCTCGACGACGTGCCGACCGCCTTCCCCGCCCTTCAGGAAGCCGACAAGCTGCAGCGCCGGGCCTCGAGGGTCGGTTTCGACTGGAACGACGCCCGGTTGGTGCTCGACAAGATCCGCGAGGAAACCCATGAACTCGACGAGGAACTTGCCAGGGGCACGCCGGACAGGGACCGCATGACCGACGAACTCGGCGACACGCTGTTCGCACTCGCAAATCTGGCCCGCCATCTCGACATCGACCCGGAAGAGGCCCTGCGCAGGACAAACCGGAAATTCCGCAAGCGCTTTGCCGCCATCGAGGCCCATGCCGATGCAAACGGCACCACACTGGAAAAGATGTCCCTGGACGAGATGGAAGCGGCCTGGCAGGCGGCCAAGAAACGCTGATCAGCCGTCGATGAAGGCGGCGAAGGTTTCCCGGAACGGCCCGCGCTGCTTGTCCGTGACCCGAACCTCGGCGGTCACGAAATCCTCCGCATCGTTTCGTTCCAGCACTTCCGCCATCTGGTAGAGCCTGGCCAGCAAAGCGCCTTCCGCCACCGGGATACGCACGGTCAGAATGTCGTCATTCTGGGCCATGAAGGCATCGATCCGCTGCGAAAGCTGATCGATGCCCTCCCCCGTCAATGCCGAAAGGGCAATCGGACCCTCGTCTCCGGCATCCTCGAGAAGCTTGTCCCGGTAGGCCGGATCGAGGCAGTCGATCTTGTTCCAGACCTCGACAACAGGCGCTCCCGTCAGGGCATCGACGCCGAGATCGGTGAGTGTCTTCTTGACGTCTTCGGCCTGTGCATCCGTGTCCGGATGGGAAATGTCGCGCACATGCAGGATCAGGTCCGCTTCCAGAACCTCTTCCAAAGTTGCCCGGAAGGCGGCAACGAGATGGGTCGGCAGATCAGAGATGAAGCCCACCGTGTCGGACAGGATCACCTCGCGCCCATGAGGCAGCGTCACTTTGCGCAGGGTGGGATCCAGCGTCGCGAACAAAAGGTCCTTGGCGAAGACATCGGATTCGGTCAGCCGGTTGAACAGCGTCGACTTGCCGGCGTTGGTGTAGCCGACCAGGGCGACGACAGGTTGAGGAATCTTCTTGCGTTTCTTGCGGTGCAGGTCGCGGGTCCGGCGCACCTGTTCGAGCTGCTTCTGCAGCGCGATGATGCGTTCCTGGATCTGGCGGCGGTCGGCCTCGATCTGCGTTTCGCCCGGACCGCCCATGAAACCGGCGCCGCCGCGCTGGCGTTCCAGGTGGGTCCAGGACCGCACCAGTCGGCTCTTCTGCCAGGTCAGATGCGCGAGATCGACCTGCAGACGGCCTTCCTTGGTGCGCGCGCGATCACCAAAGATTTCAAGGATGAGACCGGTCCGGTCGATCACCTTGGTTTTCAGGCGCCGTTCCAGATTGCGCTGTTGCACGGGTGATAGCGGGTGATCGATGACCACAAGATCGAGATCCTCGCTGGCCACGATTCCAGCGAGTTCCGCAACCTTGCCCTCGCCGAACAGCGTTGCCGGCTTCGGATTGTTGATCTTGACGACGCCCGAATGAAGGATGGTCAGGTTGATCGCGGCGCTCAGTCCGATGGCTTCTTCCAGCCGGGCTTCCGGGCTGCGATTGCCGCGCAGGTCCGACTGGGCGGCATCCCGCGTCAGCAGGACCGGTTCGATGATCATCGCACGAAAAGGCTGGGGCAGACGGTCCACCCCAGTATTCTTCAATCTCAGCGATTTTTGACCCGGCTCCTCGGAACCGTTTGATTTAGAGAAATCGTCCGCGCGAGACTTCGGTTTCAATCAGCTTGCCTTTTCAGCGTTTTCCTCTGCCTGGTCGAACAGTTGAACAGGACCATTGGGCATTATCGTGGAAATCGCGTGTTTGTACACCAGCTGCGAGTGCCCGTCACGGCGTAGCAGGACACAGAAGTTGTCAAACCAGGTGACCACGCCCTGCAATTTCACACCATTGATGAGGAAAATCGTCAGAGGAGTTTTTTGTTTGCGAACGTGATTAAGAAAAGTGTCTTGAAGATTTTGTGCGCGCTCAGCCATCAGTCTTTTTATCCTATTTGCCCCGGATGCGGCCGAGCATCCGGCGTTTAAGCGGCCTGCCGTCAAAAGCCATTGAACTTCAAAAGCTTAGACTTTGCGGACCATCCGCCTTTTGTCTTGCCCACCAGTCAGGACCGTCTGCCTCGGCCCGTCATTGTCTCGTTTTTCGCAGCCAATAAGGCCAATCGAATCATACCGCCTGCAAATCAGTAGCAGTATGGAAGAGTTCGCGCAATCGGGTAGCGACGGAACCGGGATGCCCGTTTCCGATCATTTTGCCGTCCACACGTGTCACCGGCATAACGACGCTGGTCGCCGCCGTGACAAAAGCTTCCTTCGCGTCAAAGGCCTCTTCCAGGCTAAACGGCCTTTCCTCAAAGGTCAGCCCTTCCTTTTGGATAATGTCCAGGACCACAGCGCGCGTGATGCCGCGCAGGATACCGCTATCGGCCGGCCGTGTCACCACGGCGCCGTCCTTGGTAACGATCCAGGCATTGGTCGATCCGCCCTCGGTAACGAAGCCGTCGGCATCCACATACCAGGCTTCCTTGCCGCCATGTTCCTTGGCGTTCTGCTTGGCCAGCACATTCGGTAGCAGTGCGACGGTCTTGATATCAACCCGCGGCCAGCGGTTCTCCGGGTAACTGACGACTGCAATGCCCTGGGCGGCCTGGGCAGCTGCCGCGGCTGGATTGGTGGACCGCGCCGTGACGACGATCGACGGAGCAACCTCCTCCGGCGGGAAAAAGTGATCGCGCTTGGAAACACCGCGTGTCACCTGGATATAAACAAGCCCGTTGCGGACGCGGTTTCGACGGACAACCTGATGCAGGACGAAATCCACGGCGCTGCGCGTCATCGGCCAGTCGATGCGCAATTCGCTCAAGGACCGGCCAAGCCGGTCCAGATGCCGCGGGGCATCGACAATGTTGCCTTGCCAGACTTCGCAAACCTCGTAAACACCGTCGGCAAACTGATAGCCCCGGTCTTCCACATGCACCGCGGCATCCGCGTGACGTACATACTGACCGTTGACATAGGCAATCCGGCTCATGGGGCCTCCAAATGGCGGGTTCTGGGCGAACCGATTGGTTTGACTTGAAATTTTGACCTTATGGTCAGGTAAATGCAAGGCCTGAAAACCGGCGCCGTGCCTTAAAAGAAGTCAAGGCTGACGCGGAACATCTGCTCAACCTGGCGGACCCGGTTCGCAACCGCAAAGATCACGATCCTGTCCTGAGCCTGGATCTGCAGATCACCGTCGGGGGTGAGGACCTTGCCGCCCCGAAAAACCGCGCCAACGCGAATTCCGGACGGAAGATCAATCACCCGCAACGGCTTGCCGACCAGGGGGGATGTGTCCAGCGCTTCGGCCTCGACGATCTCCGCCGCACCGTTTTGCAGGGAATGCACGCCCCTGATCCGCCCGCGCCGCACATGCTGCAGGATCCGCGAGATCGTCACCGCGCGCGGATTTATGAAGGCGTCGATGCCGAGCGCGTTCGCGAAGGCGGGATAACTCGGATTGTTCAGAAGCGACAGCGAGCGCTTGCAGCCGAGCTTCTTGGCCATGACGGAGGACAGGATATTGACCTCATCCTCGTTGGTCAGCGCCACCATCGTGTCGGCGTCACCGGCATCGGCTTCGCTCAAAATGGTCTGGTCGAGAGCACTGCCGTGCAGGATAACCGAGCGTTTGAGGTCGTCGGCAACGGCCATGGCCCGTTCGCGCGAGGCTTCGATCAGCTTGATCTTCGTGCCCGACTGACGTTGCTCGAGGGCCTTGGCGACATAGAGACCGATATTGCCGCCGCCGGCGATCACGACCTTGGCGGCCTCGGGTTCCTCGTGACCGAAGATGCTCAACGTGCGCCGCACCTGATCCCGGCGCGCAACCACATAAGCAAGGTCACCGGTCAGGATGGAATCGCTGCTCTTGGGCACGAACAGGCGATTGTTGCGGTAGAGACCGACAACGACCGCACCCAGATCGGGAAAGAGTTCCGTCAGCTGGCGCAAGGGCGTGTCGACCACCGGACAGTCTTCCTCGCAGATGATGCCGACCACGACCACCTGGTCGTCGGCAAAGCGGACGGTTTCGACGGCGCCGGGCAGAGCAAGGCGCCGCAGAACCATCTCGCCGACCTCGATCTCCGGCGAGATGATCACGTCGATCGGCATGTTGTCGCGGGAAAACAGGTTGCGCCAGCGCCCCTGCAGATACGACTGTGCACGGATGCGGGCGACCTTTGTCGGGACGTTGAACAGCGAATGGGCAACCTGGCAGGCCACCATGTTGACCTCGTCGTAGAGCGTCACCGCCACGATCATGTCCGCTTCCTCGGCACCGGCCTGCGCCAGGATGTCCGGATGCGCACCGTGGCCGACAAAGCCGCGCACGTCGAGCTGGTCACCGATCGCGTTGATCAGCTGCGGCGAGGAATCGATCACCGAGACATCGTTCTGTTCAGCAGCCAGACGCTCCGCGATGCCGTATCCGACCTGCCCCGCGCCGCAAATCACGATTTTCATGGGAACAACCCTTTCCCGCTCTGCCGTTTCCTACAGGTGTCCACCAGACCTCAGGTCATGCCCAGGGTTTTCAGCTTCCGGTGAAGCGCGGAACGTTCCATACCGACAAATTCCGCCGTGCGCGAGATGTTGCCGTCAAATCTCTTGATCTGCGCCTGAAGATATTCACGCTCGAAAATCTCCCGCGCCTCGCGCAAGGGAACCGACATCAGATGCTCTCCGGTCCCGGACGTCGGCAGGTTGGGAAGCGTCTCGCCGATTTCCGCCGGCAGCAAGTCCGCCGTGATCGTGCTGTCGGGTTCGCCCCGGCTCAGGATCATCAATCGCTCCACATTGTTGCGCAACTGGCGCACGTTGCCGGGCCAGTCGTGGGTCTGCAGAACCGCCATGGCGTCATCTCCGATAGGCCTGAGCGGAATACCCGACGCCGCGGAGATGTAGTCCATGAAATGATGCACCAGAACCGGAATGTCCTCGCGGCGCTCGGCAAGGCCGGGCACACGCAGCGGCACCACGCTCAACCGGTGATACAGATCCTGCCGGAAAAGACCCGAGGCAATATGCTCTTCCAGGTTCTTGGAGGTCGAGGACAGGATCCGGATATCGACTTGCACCTTCTGGGTGCCGCCCACGCGCGAAAAGCTCTGCTCGACCAGCACTCGCAGGATCTTGCCCTGGGTCTCGGCCGGCATGTCGGCGACCTCGTCGAGATAGAGCGTGCCGCCATGGGCTTCCTCCAGAGCGCCGACCTTTCTCAGGTTGCCGTTTTCATCCTCGATGCCGAACAGCTCTTCTTCCATGCGCGCGGGCGTGATGGTGGCGGCATTCAACACGACGAACGGGCTTTTTGCCCGCGGTGAGCTGTCATGGATCATGCGCGCGGCCTGTTCCTTGCCGGCACCGGACGGTCCGACGATCAGGATACGGCTGTTGGTGCCCGCAATTTTCTGAATGGTCTGGCGCAGGTTATGCGCGGCGGACGAATTGCCGATGATCTCGTTGCTTTCACCACTGCGCTGCTTCAGGTCACGGATCTCGCGCTTCAGGCTCGAGGCTTCCAGCGCGCGCTCGACGATATGGATCAGCCGGTCCGCCTTGAACGGTTTCTCGATATAGTCGTAGGCGCCGCGCTTGATCGCGGAAACGGCCGTCTCGATGTTGCCGTGGCCGGATATGATCACCACCGGCAAGTCCGGATCCGTCTCCTTGAACAAGTCGAGCAGCGCAAGTCCGTCCAACCGGCTGCCCATCAGCCAGATGTCCAGGATGACCAGCGAAGGCTTGCGCTCCTTGACGGCGGCGATGGCGCTGTCGGAATCATGCGCGGTGCGCGTTCCGTAGCCGTCATCGTCCAGGATGCCGGCGATCATCTCGCGAATGTCTGTTTCGTCGTCAACGACTAGAATATCATGCGCCATGGGCAGTCACTGTCTGGTTGTGCGGTTCTGTTTCCGGTTCTGCCTCGGCATGAGCAGCCAAGGTCAAGCGAACCAGGGTTCCGGTATCGTCAGGGCTCGATTTGGGGGCGTCGAGCAATTCGATACCGCCCCCATGGTCTTCCAGGATCTTGCGGACAATGGCCAGGCCAAGGCCGGTCCCCTTCTCCCGCGTGGTCATGTAGGGTTCCAGCAGCCGTGCGCGGTTTTCTTCAGGCAGCCCGACCCCGTTGTCAATAACATCGACGACAACCCGGTCTCCGCCGCTGGTTTCTTCCGTGTACAATCGTGCCGTCACCTTGCCCTTGGGCAATTCGTCACCTGGTCGCGCCGCCACCGCCTCCGTGGCGTTCTTGATCACATTCGTCAGCGCCTGACCGACCAGACGCGCGTCGAACACAGCCGGCACCGCTTCGGAGGGCACTTCGGCGGTCACGCTGATCTCGGGATTGGCCACCGACTGCATGAAGGCGGCATCGCGGACAGCTTCGCGCATGTCGCCGGGCACCTTGTTCGGCTTGCGCATCCGGGCAAAGGAGGAAAACTCGTCCACCATCTGACCGATGTCGCCGACCTGGCGCACAATCGTGTCGATGCACTGATCGAAAACTTCGCGGTCGTCCTCGATCTTCTTGCCGTACCGGCGCCGGATACGCTCTGCCGACAGCTGGATGGGCGTCAGCGGATTCTTGATCTCGTGGGCGATGCGCCGGGCGACGTCGGCCCAGGCCGAGTTTCTCTGTGCCGAGACCAGGTCCGTGATGTCATCAAGCGTCACGACAAACCCGTGTTCACGCCGCGTCGACTGTTCCCTGGTGATGCGAACGTTGATCGTTCGCAGCCGCCCGTCCAGGGTGATCTCGACCTGGGTTTCCGGCAGGCGTTCAATGCCGTTCGCCTGAACCTGGGCGATACAGTCCGTCAATTCGGGCACGACCTCAACCAGCGGCTTGTTCAGAATCTGCACTTCGTCCAGTTGCAAAAGCTCAAGCGCGGACCTGTTGATCAGCATGATCGAGGCTTCGTCATCCACGCTGATCACACCCGTCGAAACACCGGACAGCACAGCCTCGTTGAACCGCCTGCGGCGATCGATCTGCTCGTTGGCGGCCAGAAGCGCGTCTCTCTGTCCAAGTAGCTGTCCGGTCATCTTGTTGAAGGTTTCACCGAGATTTGCCAGGTCACCGCCGGACTTTTCGGTCCGCACCTTGACGGCAAGATTTCCCTTGGAGACATCGTCCGCCGCCGAAATCAGCGCCCTGATCGGCGATACCAGCTTGTTGGCAAACCCGAAACCGATCCAGATTGCCGACAACAGCAGCACCAGGGCGACGCCCAGATAAACCAGTGCAAAGGCGACCTGGACGCCGAAGCGGCTGTTTTCCATCTGCTGGTATTGCGACGCACCGGTTTCCGCGAGGCGAAGGTAATCCAACACACGCGGATCGATGGCGCGCACGGCATAAAGGTAGAAATCGTCATAGGCGGACAGTTTCATCACGCCGCCGACGATATTGGAACTGCCCGGAGCGATCAGGATGGGGTCGCCTGACTTTGCCTTGAAGAAACTGTCTGCGGGTGGCAGTGGAACTTCCGCGTTCGGGTCGAGGACGACCCGCGTCACGACCTCCCCGTTCTCGTTGAGGATAAACGCGGCGAGAATGCCTCTCAACGACACCTGTGCCGCAAAGAACTGGTCAAATCGTGTCGGCTCGAAATCATAGACCGCCTTTGCCCTGTCGACATCATTGGTCATGGCGATCAGGTCGCCGCGCAGCACCCTGGCATGCTCCTGCAGGTAGGCCTGCGCCACCGTCAGGGCGTTGTCTATGATTTGCCGGGTGCGGTCCTCGAACCAGCGATCAAGGCCACGGTCGAGCGTCACCGCCGCAAGGATCGCCATGAGAACGGCCGGCACGGCCGCAACCAGACTGAACAGGGCAACGACACGCACATGCAGGCGCGCGGCGGCACGCCCCCTTTGGCGCGCCTGCCAGAGTTTCAGGATCTCGAAGGCAATGACGCCGAGCAGGATGGCGGCAAACGCACCATTGATCATCATCGCCGTCATGATGACATCACGGGTCGGGTCGATCGACGTCAACCCCATCAGAATGGCGAAGGTGACGCCGATGGAAACGAGCGCCACCACCATGATGGCAAGCCCCACGCGTCGCCAGATCCTGCCGGCGGCGCTGGATTGCGCAACGGTCTGCTGTTCAGATTCCAGTATCATTCGGCCTCAAACGCCTTGAACGCACGCACCCGGGCACGCGCACTCCCAGTTTGCGGCAAACTTATCACACAATGTTGCGAAATTGCGACAGAGCAAAAGGCATCTTGAAAAAATGCGGTGGACGACGAAAGCGGGTTGATTAACCTGTTGAAAATACGAAAGGCTTTCAGGTCCGGAACAAATAAAATTCGTCCATACGCCACTCCGGACCGGCCGCGTTTCCGCGAGCGGGTCGGTCAGCCGGGCGGTGGCACACCTCCGCGCACAAACCGCCTCTCGCTGGTGACCAAAATTGTCCCGATCAAATGAGCCCGAATGAACGCGGCATGCTCTAGCGGCTCAGACGCATCACCTGCACGTCCAGGTCCCGGATCTTCTTGCGCAAGGTGTTCCGGTTCACGCCCAGGAGTTCGGCCGCCTTGATCTGGTTACCGCGCGTTGCCGCCAGCGCGGCACTGATCAGGGGATATTCGACCTCCCGAAGGATCCGGTGATAGAGCCCGGGCGGCGGCAAGGCCTCCCCGAAAGTATCGAAGTAACCCGACAGGTAACGTTCCACCGAACTTCCCAGATTGACGTTCTCCGGGGTCTCCTCCTCCATCGAGGAAACGGTCGGCTGGCTCAGTTCCTGTTCAAGGAGGCTTTCACTGATGACGTCCTGCGGATAAAGAGCGGCCAGCCTGCGAACGAGGTTTTCCAGTTCGCGCACATTGCCCGGCCAGCGGTAACGGCGCAGGAGGTTCAAGGCCCCCTGATCGATCTGTTTGGCCGGCAGGCCTTCCTTTTCCACGAGCGAAAAGAAGTGACGGACAAGATCGGGAATGTCCTCGACGCGCTCGCGCAGCGGCGGCAACCGGATCGGCACGACGTTGAGCCGGAAATAGAGATCTTCCCGGAACAGCCCCTGATTGATCAGGTGGCGCAGGTCCTTGTTGGTTGCGGCAATGATCCTGACATCCGTCTTGATCGGCGTACGCCCGCCAACGGTGGTGTATTCACCCTGCTGCAAGACCCGTAGCAGGCGCGTCTGCGCCTCCATCGGCATGTCCCCGATCTCGTCCAGGAACAGGGTACCGCCATCCGCCTGTTCGAAGCGTCCGGAGCTGCGGTTCTGCGCGCCGGTAAAGGCGCCTTTTTCGTGCCCGAACAGTTCCGCCTCGATCAAGTCACGCGGGATGGCCGCCATGTTGATGGCAACGAAGGGACCGTTGCGACGCTTGCCGTAGTCATGCAGCGCACGTGCGACAAGCTCCTTGCCGGTCCCCGATTCCCCGTTGATCATCACCGTCAGATCTGTCTGCATCAGCCGGGCCAGCACCCGGTAGATCTCCTGCATGGCGGGCGAACGCCCCACCAGCGGCATGCCCTCGCCGGCGTCATCCAGGTCAACGGCGGTTTTCTTCTTTGGCTCCTCCAGAGCCCGCTGAACGATGCTGGTCAGTTCCTTGAGGTCAAAGGGCTTTGGGAGATACTCGTAAGCGCCTTTTTCCGAGGCTTTGATGGCCGTCATGAAAGTGTTCTGGGCACTCATGACCAGCACCGGCAGTTCCGGACGCATCTTCTTCATGCGTGGCAGCACGTCGAAAATATTCTCGTCCGGCATGACCACATCGGTAATCACCAGGTCGCCGTCGCCTGACGACACCCATCGCCACAAGGTGGAGGCGTTCGATGTCAGGCGGACCGTATAACCGGCCCGGGACAGGGCCTGATTGAGGACGGTGCGGATGGCCGCATCGTCATCTGCAACTAGAATCGTGCCGCTTGGCATGGTCAATCAGTTCCTTTGCTGGTCGGGCCAGGCTGGACCTCGCCCTCGCCCGTAAATGCGGGCATCAGGATCCGGAAAACGGTTTTGTGGCGCTGGCTGTCGCATTCAATGACGCCGCCATGGTCGCCGATGATCTTGGCAACAAGAGCGAGCCCCAGGCCGGAACCGTTGGTCTTGGTGGTGATGAAAGGCTCGAAGAGATGCGGCAGCAGGTCGTCCGGCACCCCCGGACCGTTGTCCTGCACGCAGAACTCCAGCGGCAGGCTGACCTTTTCCTCTGTTCCGGGTACGGACAACCTGACGCCAGGCCGGAATGCCGTCGAAATACGAATCTCGCCGTCGGGATCATCGCCGATCGCCTCGCTGGCATTCTTGATCAGGTTCAGGAACACCTGAATCAGCTGGTCCTTGTTGGCATAGACAGGCGGCAGTGACGGGTCATAGACCTCGACGATGCGTTTGTTGCGCGCAAACCCGGAATCCGCCAGGCGTTTCACATGATCCAGAACAACGTGGATATTGACGGGCTCACGCTCGATCGGGCGCTCGTCCGAAAACACTTCCATGCGGTCGACCAGCTTCACGATACGATCGGTTTCGTCCATGATCAGGCGGGTCAAAGCACGGTCTTCGCTGGGGACGGACTGCTCCATCAGCTGGGCCGCACCGCGAATTCCGGACAGGGGGTTCTTGATTTCATGCGCCAGCATGGCGGCAAGACCCGTGACCGTCCTGGCCGCCCCTCGGGAGGTCAGCTGCCGGTCGATCTTTTCCGCCATGGTGCGTTCCTGGAACATCAGCACCACTGCTCCGGGCCGATCGGACACCGGAGCCGCGTTGATGTCGACCATCTTGGGGGCGCCAATTCTCGGCGAGCCGATGTCCACCTTGTATTCGTTGACGGGGGCGCTGCGCTCGCGCACCTGTTCGATCAGGGTCAGCAAGGGACTGCCGAAAGGCACGAAATCGCTGATCGGGTGCCGGCGCAGGACGGACACGCTGGAGCGCATGAAGATCTCGGCCGCCATGTTCGCGGATTCGATCACGCCGTCCGGAGCGACCAGAAGCACGGGATGCGGCAAGGCATCCAGGATCGTCGGCCCGTCACTGGCAAGTGCGGCCGTCCGGCCGGATGGAGACGCTGTGTCCGTCACGCTGCTGTCCGTTCGTTCGATATCGAGAACCACTCGTTCGCCAGCCGGATCACTTCGGCGGGCCGATTGGAGGTCATCAGGGTTTTTCGGATGGCAATCGGGATGCCACCATCGGGTTGCACCGGATTGGCGTCGAGATACCAGCCGAGATGCTTTCTGGCGATGCGAAGACCGGGGGCCTCACCGTATAGGCTGAGGAGGGCCTCGTAATGGCTCACGACCAGCTCTGCCAGGTCGGAGCCGGCGGGCGCCCGCAACCGTTCCCCGGTGGCCAGGTAATGTCCGACATGTCCAGGCAACCAGGGCCGGCCATAGGCGCCACGACCGATCATGACCCCATCGGCACCGGACTGCTCAAGCATGCGAACTGCGTCTTCAACGCCTTTGCAGTCACCGTTGGCGATCAGCGGCAAGGACACTGCCTGCTTGACGGCAGCGATTGCGCGCCAGTCCGCCCTGCCCTTGTAGAACTGGCAGCGCGTCCGTCCATGCACCGTAATCAGTTGAACACCCGCGGATTCGGCACGGCGCGCGAGCTCCGGAGCGTTGATCGATCCCTCGTCCCAACCCAGCCGCATTTTCAGCGTGACGGGTATGTCGACCGCCGCAACCGTTGCCTCGATCAGTGTCAGCGCGTGATCCAGGTCACGCATCAGGGCGGATCCGGAATAGCCGGAGGTGACCTTCTTTGCCGGACAGCCCATGTTGATGTCGATGATGTCGGCGCCGAGACCAGCAATAACCTTCGCAGCCTCGCCCATCCAGTGCGCCTCGCGGCCGGCAAGCTGCACCACGTGCAGCCCCTCGTCCTGCGCTTCCGCGCGCATCTGGGTTTCCGCGTCACCGCGCACGAAGGATTCGCTGGCCACCATCTCGCTGACGACCATGCCCGCGCCATGGCGCGCGGCCAGCCTGCGGAACGGCAAATCGGACACCCCGGACATCGGAGCGAGAACGGCCTTGTTGGACAATTGATGCCGGCCAATCGACAGCGTTTTGGTCATCAGTGATACGGCTTCTCTTTTCTGCTCATTGACTGTGCAGAATTTGATTTGCCTATATTGTAGACAAATATCGCAATGCAACAAGTCAAAAATTGCGGTTCAAACAGGTTCTTGAGTAAGACATTCGGACGATTCAGTCCGGCACAGCCCGCAAGGAGACCGCAAATGACAAAACCCGCAGCCGCCCTGGTTGTTGCGGCGGGACGTGGAACGCGCCTTGCGGATCCCGACGATGCCCTTCCCAAACAATACCGCCGCCTGGCCGGCCGCAGCGTGCTGACCCATACACTGAATGCCCTGGGGAATCATCCCCGGATCAACCGCGTTGCCGTGGTCATACATCGCGATGATCGCAATCTTTATGACGAAGCCGTGGCAAGCCTGGATGAAACCAGCGCCGCCAAGCTGGTCTCGCCAGTGACCGGCGGCCAGACCCGGCAACAATCCGTTCATGCCGGGCTGCGCGCCCTGGAGGCAACCGGATGCGACCACGTCCTGATTCACGATGCAGCACGCCCGTTCGTCTCGTCCGCCGTTCTGGACAGGCTGTTCCAGGCGCTGGATGCCGGAGCGGACGGCGTCCTTGCGGCCGTTCCGGTTGTCGACACGCTCAAGAAGGCGGACGCTGACGGACGCTCGATCGAAACCGTCGACAGGACAGGCCTATGGGCCGCACAAACACCTCAGGCCTTTGCGCTGGGCCGGATCCTTGCCGCCCATGAAAATGCCGCCGGAGAAGGCCGGCACGACTTCACCGACGATACGGGACTTGCGGAATGGAGCGGAATGTCCATTGTGTTGAGCGAGGGCGATCCCGCCAACTTCAAGATCACGACCGCAGCAGACCTTTCTCGCGCGCAAACGGAAGCAGAATCCCGCACCATGGCCAAACCCGACGAGACCCGGCGGCCACTGGCCGAGCTGACCGACATGCGAACAGGTATCGGCTATGACGTGCATGCCTTCGACGACGGCGATCACGTGGTGCTGGGCGGGGTTCCCATTCCCCACTCCAGGTCGCTGAAAGGCCATTCGGACGCGGACGTCGTGCTGCACGCGATCACGGACGCAACCCTCGGCGCCATTGGCGACGGCGACATCGGACAGCACTTCCCGCCAAGCGATCCGCTATGGAAGGGGGCGTCATCCGACAAGTTTCAACTCGACGCCCTGCGCAGGGTGGCTGCATTGGGGGGGCGCCTCGCTCATGTCGATGTAACCATCGTCTGCGAGGAGCCCAAGATCGGGCCCCACAGGCAGTCCCTGCGCGAGTCCATTGGACGGATCTGCGACCTTCCCGTCAGCAGGGTGTCGGTAAAGGCGACCACGTCGGAAAAACTCGGCTTCACAGGACGGAAGGAAGGGATCGCTGCGCTGGCAAGCGTCACCGTGCGCCTGCCGTTCGGAAAGGAAGAGTGAACCGATGAGCGATCCAACACCTCACAGCCTGGAAGACCTTGCACCGCTGGCGGCACAGGTGCTGGATGCCCTGAAGTCTGAAAACATGATGGTCGCAACGGCTGAATCATGCACCGGCGGACTGATCTGTGGCGCCCTCACGGAAATCGCGGGCTCGTCCGCCGCCGTTGACCGGGGCTTTGTCACCTATTCGAACGAGGCGAAAACCGAATTGCTCGGCGTCCCCGCCGCGCTGATCAAAAAGGTCGGAGCAGTCAGCAAGGAGGTCGCGGTCGCAATGGCCGAGGGTGCCCTGGACAGATCCGATGCCGATATCGCCGTCTCGGTGACCGGCATTGCCGGCCCCGGTGGCGGCACCCCTGAAAAGCCTGTCGGCACCGTGCATATCGCCCTTGCCCGCAAGGGCAGTCCGACGGATCACGTACACTGCTGGTTTGCCGACCAGGGCCGCCGTTCGATCCGCCTGGCCACGGTTCACACTGCACTTATATCGATTTTAAATGCAATTTCCTGAGTAAAAACCCATTAACGCTCCAACCAGATGGCACTGGCTTCCCTAGAAGTGATCCGTATAGTCAGCAGTGTTGACCTAAAGGGAACTCAAGAACCATCATCATGATGAAGACCATAATCTTCCTGGCCGCCACTGTGTGTTTGGGCGGCACCGCCAAGGCTGACGCAATCATGCGGCCGGGTGATTTCTATCTGATTTCGCGGGACAGCGGCGGCAGTTTTGTTGGCAGCCACAAATTGTTCCAGGACCAGTCTAGAGGCCTCAGGCTGGTTTCCTATTGCCAGCGCGACTATTTCGTCCGAAGCCATTCCGTCGCCTGGACCCAGATTGAAACCGAACTCGGTCATACCGTTCGCGTGGAATACAATTTCGGCCGGGGCTGGCGCCCGATCTGTGATCATCCAGAACAACAGGTCACCTTGAAGGACATTGGCATCGACATCAGCGCCCGTGACCTGCTGGCCGGGCCCGATGACAGTCAAAACCCGCAAAGCCGGCTGTCGGCTGTCGGTTCGCTTTTCCAGGCTCAAAACGGCAACGGATCTTTCCTCACCCGATAGCGCCCCGGCGGATCAACACTGTTGATTTACGTGAGGAAAACAAACTCGTTAGACTTTTACTTAAAATACATTGCATTTCAAAAGACGTTTTACAGACAAGTCTATTACAGTGCCCCTCCAGAAATGCACTTGCGAAATGATTTCGCGATACAGGATATGGATATGTCAATCCAACGGACACTCTATACGGCAGGCGCGCTCTGTCTTGCAGGCACATGCGCCGAGGCCGGGAGCGGCATCCCCATCGCCGGGGACACCTATATCATTTCGCGCGACGGCCAGACTTTTCGCGGTTCTCACCGCATCTATAACAGGATGGCCGAAGGCCTGATCAAGGTCGAATATTGCGGGCGGTCCTACTGGGTGCGGTATGCGACGGTGGCGTGGACCCAGCTTGAGGTGGAACAAGACTACGAGGTCCGCGTGGAGTTCAACTGGGGCAAGGGCTGGCGTCCGATTTGCGAACACCCGGAAGAACAGGTCACGCTCAAAGGCCTGGGCGTCAGCGAAGACCCGCGAATTGTCGTCCAGAGTGATGGCGCCACCATCAGTCGGGTCAACCGGTTTGCCGTCATTCGCAAATCCTTCCAGACCGAGGGCGGCGACAATGCCGCCAAGTCCTATCACGGGAACTGACCGGACTTGCGAAAAGTAAGTCTCGGGTAAGCAGCAAGCAGTATGATTGGTTTCGACTAGGGGTAACGGGGCGACACTGAATAGGGAAATCTGACATGAAACGCTTACTGGCGTTCCTTGCAGTTCTGGTGGCTGGCGGCTTCGGTCTTGCCGGCAACGCCTTCGCTCAGGGCGATTTTTACATACGCTCGCAATATTCCAACGGTACCTTCACCGGCTTTCACGAAATCCTGACAAAACCCAAGGAAGGCTATCACGAGGCCCGCTACTGCGACCGGACCTTCTGGGTATCTTCGACAACGGTCGTGTGGACCGAAGAGGAAGCGGCGGCTGGCCGAAAGCTCATCGTCGAGGAAAACTTCGGTTCTAGCCGGCGCACGGTTTGTGCCGACTATGCGGATTTCGCGACGCTGGATGACCTGGGTCTCAAGAAGCGTGAAGTCGAGCAGATCCGCAATCGCAACGAACCGCTCGACATGAAATCCAGCCGCATCCGCGTCATACGCGATGCCTTCAAGCAGTTCAAATAGGGATCTGCGCCTTTTACTGGCTCGTGAGACTTTAAAGTCTTGAAAGCGTAACCAAACACACCGCGTCATCCTGAGGAGGCGCGAACGCGCCGTCTCGAAGGATCGGTAACACATTCTGGAACAAGCGGCCCATCCTTCGAGACGGACCTGATGGTCCTCCTCAGGATGACGCCAATTTTCAAGCACTTGTCGGGTGTTCAGCCAAACGAACGCAGCTGTCTCCTAGGCTCCGTACACCTCGTCCGCGCGGGCCTCGAAGGCGCTCGAGAACTTGCGGAAGGCCTTGTCGAACATGACGCCCATGAGCGAGCCGAGCGTGCGGCTGCGGAATTCATACGAAATGTAGAAGCCGACCGTCGAACAGCCCTCCCCGGCCTCCTCGAAGGTCCAGGTGTTTTCCAGGTGCTTGAACGGGCCGTCCAGATATTCCACCTGGATCTTGCGCTCTGCGGGCTTCAACTCCACCCGGCTGGTGAAGGTTTCCTTGAACAGCTTGTAGGCCACGGTCATGTCCGCGACCAGCACCGCGCGCCCATCCTCCAGCTCCTTGCGACCGCGCACATGCAGATCCTGGCAGAGCGGCACGAATTCCGGGTAGCGCTCCACGTCGGCGACGAGGCGGAACATGTCGTCCGCCGCGTGATTGACCTTGTGGCTGGAGGAAAAGCTGGGCATGCAGGGTCCTGTCGCTGAAAGCTCAGTGGCCGAGCTTGGCCTTGCGTGCCGCCCGCAAGTCGGCAAAATCCTCGCCGGCATGGTGCGAGGACCGGGTCAGCGGGCTGGCCGACACTTTCAGGAACCCCTTGGCATAGGCGATGCGCTCATAGCCCTTGAACTCTTCCGGCGTGATGAAGTCCATCACCGGATGGTGTTTCTTGGACGGCTGCAGGTACTGGCCGATTGTCAGGAAATCGACATCCGCGGCCCTGAGATCGTCCATCAACTGCAGCACTTCGTTGCGCACCTCGCCGAGCCCCACCATGATGCCGGACTTGGTGAACATTTCCGGATCGAGTTCCTTCACCTTCTGAAGAAGCCGGATGGAGTGGAAATAGCGCGCGCCCGGCCGCACCTTCAGGTATTTCGAAGGCACGGTTTCCAGGTTGTGGTTGAAGACATCGGGCTTGGCCGCGACAACAATCTCCAGAGCGCCGTCCTTGCGCAGGAAATCCGGTGTCAGCACTTCCACGGTCGTTTTCGGCGAGGTCTTGCGGATCGCGTTGATCACGTCGGCGAAATGGGTCGCACCGCCATCATCGAGATCGTCGCGGTCGACCGAGGTGATCACCACGTGTTCCAGGCCCATGGCGGCAACGGCATCGGCGACCCCCTGGGCTTCCTTCGGATCGACCGGCCCCGGCATGCCGGTGCGCACGTTGCAAAAGGCGCATGCACGGGTGCAGGTATCGCCGAGGATCATGAAGCTGGCATGTTTCTTCGACCAGCATTCGCCGATATTCGGACAGCCGGCTTCCTCGCACACGGTGACGAGGTTGTTGTCGCGCACCACGTTCTGGGTTTCGCGATACACCGGAGAGGTTGGCGCCTTGACGCGGATCCATTTCGGTTTGCGCTGAACGGGATTGTCCGGGCGGTGCGCCTTTTCCGGATGGCGCGGCCGCGCTTCGGAGGACTCTTTCGGGCGATTGAGCGTGTCGACGATCGTAACCATGGGCCTTAAGTGTCGTTATTGCTGGAAAAGGTCAAGCCATAAAGCCGTTGAGCCAGCTATGTGCTTAACGCGGGACTGATGTAGCTTTCGAGTTGCTTGCGCGCGTGGTCGCTCAAGGGATGGGACCTGCGTGTCGCCTCGTTCATCTGCACGATGACCGTGACGGCCCGGGCGACAGGTTTGCCATCCTGGAAGACCTGCTGAAACAGCTTGAAGGAACTGCGGCCGACTTCGCGGACGGCCGTGCCGATCTCCACTTCGCCGGGCCAGTTGATCTCGGCGAGGAAATCCAGTTCCAGCCGGGCGATCACGAAGGCCGCGCCCTCGTCCGCCAGTCCCTGGCCGATGATGATCTCGACACGCCCCGTTTCCAGGAACGTCGCGAACACCGCATTGTTGACATGGCCCTGACGGTCCGTGTCGGCGTAGCGCAGCTTGTCACGGGCCTTGAGCGGAAAATCGTCGATTGTTGTCAAAGCGACTGCCCCGCTCCTACTTGAACAGCTTCTTCCAGATGAAAAGGAACAGGATCGCACCGACAACGGCAATGATCAGCCGGTCGAGAATGCCACCTGTCACATGCAGATTGAGAATGTCGGCAAGCTCGCCGCCGAGCAACGCGCCGATGAGACCGACAACGAGGCTTCCCAGGAAGCCGCCCCGGCTGTTCAGCACCCGGTGGGCAATGGCACCCGCGACAAGACCGATGATGACGGTGATGATCAGACCCATCGCGGGTACTCCCTATTTGAATTCCCTGTAAGCAAAATATCCACCGACCAACGCGACTGGAAACGCGATAAATGCGCTCAACGGCTCCGGGAGCAACAAATACAAGATTACCGCCTGACCCAGCAAGGCTATGCCAGATATGAAAAATTTGACGTCATTCGACTGTTTTTTCAGCCAATCAATCATTCACATCTCAGCTTTTGCCGACGTTTATCACGCAATCAGGCGCGCCAGCAGAACCACGACGATCGCCCCGACTGCCGCCACGACGATCTCGTTCACATACGGATTGCCCAGGTTGATGTTCACGCCGACAAGCTTGAACAGGAAACCGCCGACAAAAGCGCCGATCAGACCGGTGATCAGATAGCGGATCAGTCCGCCGCCGCCGACCACGACACTTGCTAGCCACCCCGCCAGAATACCGATGGCGACCCAGATCAGAATTGCTTTCACATCCATGATTGAAGGCTCCCTTTGGCCTATACCCAGACGGCCTCACGTTACCCTTTTCAGAGATTGCGTCCAGCGCCGATATGGCCGGACCGGGCTGACGTATCCGTCTTGCAGCGGCCCTCCGGGCCACGAGATGGTTTCAGGCAGTCCGCTCTCCAGACGAAACGGCCCCGGCGGATCTTGTCACCGGGGCCCTGTCCGATCAGGCGTTCAGAACCTTGCCGTAAGCATCGAGCACCGATTCCTTCATCATTTCCGACAGGGTCGGATGCGGGAAGATCGTGTGCATCAGCTCTTCCTCGGTCGTTTCCAGGTTCATGGCAACGACAAAACCCTGGATCAGTTCGGTCACTTCCGCGCCGCACATGTGCGCGCCGAGAAGTTCGCCTGACTTCTTGTCGAAGATCACCTTGATCATGCCGTTGTCTTCGCCGAGCGCGATGGCCTTGCCGTTGGCGTTGAACATGTACCGGCCGACACGGATGTCACGGCCCTGTTCCTTGGCCTTGGCTTCGGTGAGGCCGACGGAGGCGACCTGCGGGTTGCAGTAGGTGCAGCCCGGGATCTTGCGGTGATCCATCGGATGAACGCCCTTCTCACCGGCAATCTTCTCGATGCAGATGACGCCCTCATGCTCGGCCTTGTGGGCCAGCATGGGCGGACCGGCGACATCTCCGATGGCATAGAGACCCGGCACGTTGGTGCGGCCGTATTCGTCGATGACGACGCAACCGCGGTCGGTCTTCACGCCGAGGTCCTCAAGACCGATATTCTCGATATTGCCCTGGACGCCGACGGCGGAGATCAGGTGGTCGGCCGTGATCTGGCTGACCTTGCCGTCCTTGGTCTCGACATGGGCGGTGATCGAATTCGCCGCCTTGTCGACCTTGGTCACCTTGGCTTCGGTGATGATCTTCAGGCCGCGCTTTTCCAGAGCCTTGCGGGCAAATTTCGAGATTTCCTCGTCCTCGACCGGCATGACGTTGGCCATCAGCTCGACCACGGTGACGTCGACGCCCATGGAACGGTAGAAGGAGGCGAATTCGATGCCGATCGCACCGGACCCCATAACGACGAGCGATTTCGGCATCTTGGCCGGTTTCATCGCCTCGAAATAGGTCCAGATCAGCTTGCCGTCCGGTTCGATGCCCGGCAGCGCACGCGGGCGGGCGCCGGTCGCGATGATGATGTGCTTGGCGGTGTAGGTGCCCTCGCCCTTCACGCCTTTCGGCACCGGGTTCTGAGGTTCGACCACCGGCTTGGTGGACTTGCCGACAACGACCTCGCCCGGCTTGGTCAGCTTGGCTTCGCCCCAGATCACGTCGATCTTGTTCTTCTTCATCAGGAAGCCGACGCCGCCATTGAGCCGTGCCGAGACACCGCGCGACCGCGCGACGACATCCTTGACGTCGGCCTTCATGGTGCCCTCCAGCGTCAGGCCGAAGCTCTTGGCATGGTTGGCGTGGTCGAAGATCTCGGCGGAGCGCAGCAGCGCCTTGGTCGGGATGCAGCCCCAGTTGAGGCAGATGCCGCCCAGGTGTTCGCGTTCGACAATGGCGGTCTTGAAGCCCATCTGGGCGGACCGGATCGCGGTCACGTAACCGCCCGGCCCGGAGCCGATGATGATCACGTCGTAATTGGTATCAGCCATGGTGTGTTCCCCGGCGCAAGAAGTCATAGTTCAAAAACGGCGCGGCGTTGCCGCCGCGCCGGAGAGCCTTCATCAGACCAGCATGCTCATCGGATTTTCGATGTAGCCCTTGAAGGCGGCCAGGAGTTCCGCGCCGAGGGCACCGTCCACGCAGCGGTGGTCGGTGGAGAGCGTCACGGACATGACGGTGGCAACCGCCAGTTCGCCGTCCTTGACAACCGGGCGCTTCTCGCCGGCACCGACCGCCAGGATGGTCGCGTGCGGCGGATTGACGACCGCGGAGAAGTTCTTCACGCCCATCATGCCCATGTTGGACACCGCCGTGGTGCCGCCCTGGTACTCCTCGGGCTTCAGCTTGCGCTCTTTCGCGCGCTTGCCGAGGTCCTTCATCTGGTTGGAGATCACCGACAGGGGCTTTTCTTCCGCGCTGCGGATGATCGGGGTGATCAGGCCGCCCGGAATGGACACCGCGACACCGACATCGGCATGCTTGTGCATGACCATGTTGTCGTCGGTCCAGGACACATTGGCATCCGGAACATCGCGCAGCGCAAGGGCCAGCGCCTTGATGGTCATGTCGTTGACCGACAGCTTGTAGGCCGGCTTGCCGTCCTTGTCGGTTGCCGCCGCGCCGTTGAGCTGGGCCCGCAGGGCCAGCAGGGCGTCCAGCTCCACATCCACGGAAACGTAGAAATGCGGAATGGTCTGCTTGGACTCCGTCAGGCGCTTGGCGATGGTCTTGCGCATGCCGTCATGCGGCACGAGCTCGTAGCTGTCCTTGTCGAACAGCTTGAGCACCTGGTCCGCGGATGGGCCGGTTGCCGGGGCCGCGGCAGCAGCTGCCTTCGGAGCCTCGGCGGCGGCCGGTGCGGCCTTGCCCGTTCCGGCTTCCAGGGCTGCTTCAATGTCGCGCTTGACGATGCGGCCGTGGGGACCGCTGCCGGACAGGGCCTTCAGGTCCAGCCCGTTGAGCTGTGCCAGACGGCGCGCCAGCGGCGAGGAGAAAATGCGTCCGCCATCGGCCGCCTTCGGCGCGGGCACCGGATCGGTCGCTGCCTTGGCGCCGACCTCGATGGCCGGTGCACTTTCCGGCACGGCCGGAACGGCATCGCCGCCGGACGGCGCCGGAGCGGCCCCGCCACCGGATGCATCGATGGCACTGGCATCCTCGCCGTCTTCCAGGAGCACGGCGATCAGCTCGTTGACCTTCACGCCCTGGGAGCCCTCGGGCACGACGATCTTGCCGACCTTGCCCTCGTCGACGGCTTCCACTTCCATGGTGGCCTTGTCGGTTTCGATCTCGGCGATGACGTCACCGGCGGAAACCGTGTCGCCTTCCTTGACCAGCCACTTGGCCAGGTTGCCCTCCTCCATGGTGGGAGAGAGAGCCGGCATGGTGATATTGATTGGCATGTCCGTGTCCCTCGCCTCAGGCTGTGTAGGTGACGGCTTTGACCGCGTCGATGACTTCCGGAACGCTCGGCAGGGCCAGCTTTTCCAGATTGGCGGCGTAAGGCATCGGAACGTCCTTGCCGGTCACGCGCAGGATCGGCGCATCGAGATAGTCGAAGGCCTTTTCCTGGACCTGGAAGGCGATCTCCGAGGAGACCGAGCACATCGGGAAGGCTTCTTCCACCGTGACGATCCGGCCGGTCTTGCGGACCGAGGCCAGCACCGTGTCGATGTCCAGCGGACGGATGGTACGCAGGTTGATGACCTCGGCGGAGATGCCCATGCCGGCCAGCTCGTCCGCGGCCTTCAGGGCGTAGGTCATGCCGATGCCCCAGGAAACCAGCGTCACGTCGGTGCCGCCGCGCTCGATCTTGGCCTTGCCGATCGGCAGGACGAAATCGTCCATGTCCGGGATCTCGAAGGAATGTCCGTAAAGGATTTCGTTTTCGAGGAAGATCACCGGATTCGGATCGCGGATCGCGGCCTTCAGAAGTCCCTTGGCGTCCGCTGCCGAATACGGCTGGATCACCTTCAGGCCGGGCACATGCGCATACCAGGAAGCATAGTCCTGGGAATGCTGCGCACCGACCCGGGCTGCGGCACCGTTCGGACCGCGGAACACGATCGGGGCCCCCATCTGGCCACCGGACATGTACAGCGTCTTGGCGGCGGAGTTGATGATCTGGTCGATCGCCTGCATGGCGAAGTTGAAGGTCATGAACTCGACGATCGGCTTCAGCCCGGCCATGGCCGCGCCGACACCCATGCCGGCAAAACCGTGCTCGGTGATCGGCGTGTCGATGACGCGCTTGGCCGAAAACTCGTCGAGCAGGCCTTGCGTGATCTTGTAGGCGCCCTGGTACTCGGCGACTTCCTCACCCATGACGAAGACGTCCGGATCGCGGCGCATTTCCTCTGCCATGGCGTCGCGCAGGGCTTCGCGCACGGTGGAGGACTTCATCGTGGTGCCCTCCGGAACTTCCGGATCCTCGGGCGTATCCATTGCCGGGGCCTGCGGTGTCGGAGCGGACGCAACGGCCGGAGCGCTCGGTGCCTCTGCCGCGGCAGGGGCCGGTGCAGCAGCGGGAGCCGAGGCAGCGGCGTCGATGGCGCTGGCATCCTCGCCGTCGGCCAGGAGAACAGCGATCTTCTCGTTGACCTTGACGTTGTCGGTACCCTCGGCGACCAGGATCTTGCCAAGCGTGCCCTCGTCGACCGCTTCCACTTCCATGGTGGCCTTGTCGGTTTCAATCTCGGCGATCACGTCGCCGGCGGTAACGCTGTCGCCTTCGGCTTTCAGCCACTTGGCGAGCTTACCTTCTTCCATTGTCGGCGAAAGCGCCGGCATCAAAATGTCGATAGGCATGATAATCCCCGGCGTTAAAGCAGAATGTCGGTGTAGAGCTCGGACACGTCCGGCTCCGGATCGGTCTGGGCGAACTCCGCGGCTTCGGCGACCTTGGCCCTGACGTCCTTGTCGATGGCCTTCAGATCGTCTTCCGACGCCCATTCCTTGTCCAGGAGACGCTTGCGGACCTGCTCGATCGGATCGTGCTCGGTGCGCATCTTCTGGACCTCGTCCTTGGAGCGGTATTTCGCCGGGTCGGACATGGAGTGGCCGCGATAGCGGTAGGTGATCATTTCAAGGATATAGGGGCCTTTGCCGTCCCGGCACCATTTCAGGGCCTTTTCGGAGGCAGCCATGACGGCGCGCACATCCATGCCGTCGACCTGTTCACCCGGAATGTTGAAGGACGCACCGCGCTGGGACAGGTCGGTCGTTGCGGACGCGCGCGAAACGCTGGTGCCCATGCCGTACTTGTTGTTCTCGACGACATAGACGACCGGCAGCTTCCAGAGCTCGGCCATGTTGAAGCTCTCGTAGACCTGGCCCTGGTTGGACGCGCCGTCGCCGAAGAACGCCATCGCGACGTTGCCGTTCTCGCGGTACTTGTTGGCGAAGCCGAGACCGGTCCCCAGAGACACCTGGGCGCCGACGATGCCGTGGCCGCCGTAGAAGTGCTTTTCCTTGGAGAACATGTGCATGGAGCCGCCCTTGCCTTTCGACAGGCCGCCGCGGCGCCCGGTCAGCTCGGCCATGACACCCTTCGGATCGAGATCCATCGCCAGCATGTGACCGTGATCGCGATAACCGGTGATCATCTGATCGCCGTCCTTCTTGGCCATCTGCAGGCCGACAACGACAGCTTCCTGCCCGATATACAAATGACAGAATCCACCGATGAGTCCCATGCCGTACAACTGGCCGGCTTTTTCCTCGAATCGGCGGATCAGAAGCATTTCACGATAGGCGTGAAGTTCCTGGTCCTTGTCGAACTCTGCGATCGCAGGCTTCGCCTTCTTGGCGGAGCTGCGTGTCCGGCTGGCACTCTTGGAGCTAGCGGAAGTGGTCTTTGATGCTGTGGCCATAACCCTCTTCTCGGCGTGAAGTTTCCCCTAAGACAGGTAGTGGCAACTTATCCTGTAGTCGCTGTCAATCCAATCCATCAATCTCGCACTGCGAAACGCACGCAAGTTAATGACTTGGCTTGATATTTTTGATTTTAACCTGATTTCCGTTAAGTAGCAAAAATGAACCTGTTTTCAGTTCATGCTGTAACGATGCCCCGGACGCAGCACGACCAGCTCGTCAGGGTGGACCAGATTGAGATTGAGCCTGGCCCGTTCGTCCAGCATGTCCGGATCGAGGCTCTCCGGGCGCAGCAGACTGACACGGGCGACGAGTGCCTCGCGCGCGGCGGTCAGCGTCTCGAGTTCGGCTTCCAGTTCGGAAACCTGGCGCTCGATCATGGCCCGGCCGACCATGCCCAATTCTCCACTCATCGCGTGAAAGCCGAAATAACCAAGCGCCGCAATGGCGATGGCGGGCGTGATCAGGCGGCGGAGAATGGATTTTTTACGCTGTCTCGTGGCTGCTCGGGGCACTCTTGGGACCTTAACGCTATACTCTGGCCTCTTGGTGCCACCACTATGCGGTTTTAGGTTTAATAGAGTCTTGAGACAGCCGATCAAATGCACGGTAAATGTGTATTGAAAGAGAGGAGCCGTGGACCCGTTTGCGAACGAACGCAAGGAGATGGTTGAAACCCAGCTGCGCCGGCGCGGTGTCAGCGACGAACGGGTTCTGGCAGCCATGGAAAAAGTGCCAAGGCACTTGTTTGTGCCTGAGGACCAGCAGGACCGCGCCTATTGGGACGGCCCGCTGCCCATCGGATCCGGCCAGACCATCTCCCAGCCCTATGTTGTTGCCCTGACATGCGAATTGCTGGAAATATCGCCCGAGGACACCGTCCTCGACATCGGTGCGGGCTCAGGTTACGCCGCAGCAGTCCTCGGTGAGTTGGCAGCTTCCGTCATCAGCATCGAGCGTTTGCCAGAACTTGCAGATCTGGCGCGGACCAATCTTGAAGCCGCCGGCTACGGCAATGTGGAAGTCCTGTGCGCGGACGGCACACTGGGTTGTCCTGACAAGGCCCCGTTCGACGCCATCGCCGTCGCCGCCGGTGCCCCGACCGTCCCCGAATCCCTCAAGCAGCAACTGAAGGTTGGTGGCCGCCTCGTGATCCCGGTCGGCCCTACGAGGCGCATGCAGGATCTTGTCCGGGTCCGGCGGATATCGGAAACGGAATTCAATACGGACGATCTGGGCGGAGTGGCTTATGTGCCGTTGGTGGGGGCTGAAGGATGGGCGGAAGACAGCTAATCTGGCAGCCAATGACAAGCTGTCTGTCCACAGCAATGTGAGGCACCCATAACACCCATAACAGTGACGCGACATGCACGGTAGAACAACGGTCGAAATGGACGAGGACGACCACTCCGAAGGACTGCAAACGAAGGAGAAAACGACATCAAGAACCAAAGCTGCATACTCGGCTCAAGCAAACAGCAACTGTCAGATCAATTCGGTTTCAGTACGAACCGCGGCTCAAGAGCAAGGCATCCCCTCAAGATTTCATTCGCAGCATGAAATAATTTTTCGCCAAACGTCGAAGTAAAAATTTCAAACAATAAATATTTTGGCCACCTGCATGCCATTTTCCGTTTTATTCAAACGCACCAGCTAATTGATCAGAAAAACTACCAAGTTATTCGCTTTACCAATTTCAAAAATTTTACTCCTTCCCCAATACCTCAAAAGCAGATAGACATTCCTCTGAATACAGATATATTTTCGAAAGCACTCTCGAGTTCCGGGTAACCTCTTTACTTTCATCACCCCAGAGCCCTCTTCCTTGAACAAACGAAATCACGTCCACAACATCCTCTTTAGAAAATTTCTTGCCATACATTTCCGCATCGCAAACATCGCTAATTATATAGCTAAGTATTTTTCTAGATTTATTGTAATTCACATGATTCACCAATGTATTTCTATAGATGTAATGAATAGTTTCAGATGCTCTTTCATGATTAATTCTATTTGCCTTTAGCGCACTCAAACACTGTGAAATCTCAAACAATCCATCTTCCAATGTCGGGATCTTCACTTGAAAGAATCCCACACAACTCTCGGGAATATCAGCTCCAGAAACAAGACGGAGACGATTGTTATCGTAAGTATTATTATAAGAAACACCCACGTTTGGCACACTGATTACGGCAGTACTCGCTGCATTTAAACTGTTAAAAATATTGAAAAACAGAGCGGCCGCAATAATTGGCAATTTTATACAATCAGTCACAGAGAGTCCCCAGCTCGAGAAAGGCAAACAAATTCGATATTGCACCTTATTCCGCTTACTGGAAGAGATTTGAAAATTCTTAATTCATTTTCCCAGTTTCGCCAGATTGCGCCGCTGGAGCAATCCAGCAACTGTCACCATCTCGCAGTACCAAAAGAACTTGTGCGCATCTTCCACTTTGTCACCTTTTGACACGCATTATCATATTGGCCAGCTTCGTGCTCTGCCCCAGTACCGCTACTGAACACAGAATAGATCGGTCCGACACACTCCGGATGGTGCAATCCCGCCCCCCCCTGAAACAGCAACTGAGGGTTGGAGGTCGCCTGGTGATTCCGGTCGGCCCTACGAGGCGCATGCAGGATCTTGTCCGGGTCCGGCGGGTATCGGAAAAAGAATTCAAGACCGACGATCTCGGAGGGGTCGCCTATGTGCCGTTGGTAGGGGCAGAAGGATGGGCGGAGGGGGACTGAGTCTTGCGGTCCACGCCCCTGCTTGATTGTTTCATCAGCTGCCAATCAAAAAGATTGTCATCCCGGCCAAGCGCAGCGCGAGCCGGGACCCAGGACTCCCGGGCAATTCTTAGTGATCTCACGCGAACGATGAAGAATCCTGGGTTCCCGCTTTCGCGGGAATGACACGCGTTTTCTGGCGGCCTTTGATGAAATCAAACCGCTGCCAGCCGCGCCAGCTTGGTCAGCACCGTCGCCGTGCCCTTGAGCCGCGCATCCGTTTTGTCCCAGTCGCGGGTCAGCACGATCTTCTGGTCCGGCCGGATCTTGGCGAGCACACCCTGCTCGGCAATGTAGGAGACCAGCCCCGCCGGGTTGGCGAATTCGGAATTGCGGAAGGTGATGACGATGCCCTTCGGCCCGGCGTCGACCTTCTCCACGTTGGACTTGCGGCACAGTCCCTTGATGTAGACGATCTTCAGGAGATGCTGGACCTCGTCGGGCAGCGGGCCGAAGCGGTCGATCAGTTCCGCGCCGAAGGCATCGATTTCCTCCGCCTCGGTGACATCGCCGAGACGCCGGTAGAGCTGCAGGCGCAGCTGCAGGTCGGCGACATAGTCTTCCGGGATCAGAACCGGCGTGCCGATATTGATCTGCGGCGACCATTGCTCGTCGCCGAAATCCGCGCCGCCGTCCTTGAGCTGGGCAACCGCCTCTTCCAGCATCTGCTGATAAAGCTCGAAGCCGACCTCCTTGATATGGCCGGACTGTTCCTCGCCAAGCAGGTTCCCTGCCCCGCGAATGTCGAGATCGTGGCTGGCGAGCTGGAAGCCGGCGCCAAGCGTTTCCAGGGACTGCAACACCTTGAGGCGCCGTTCGGCCGTCGCTGTCAGCGTCTTGTTGGCCGGCACGGTGAAGAGCGCATAGGCGCGTGTCTTGGACCGGCCGACGCGGCCGCGCAGCTGGTAGAGCTGCGCCAGGCCGAACATGTCCGCCCGGTGCACGATCAGAGTGTTGGCCGTCGGAATGTCGAGGCCTGATTCCACGATCGTCGTCGACAGCAGCACGTTGTACTTGCCCTCGTAGAAGGCGTTCATGACGTCTTCCAGCTCGCCCGGCGGCATCTGGCCATGGGCAACGGCGACTTTTAGCTCCGGCACCTGATTTTCCAGAAAATCCCGCCGGTCAGCGATATCCGACAGACGCGGACAGACATAGAAACTCTGGCCGCCGCGGTAATGTTCGCGCAGCAATGCCTCGCGCACCACCAGCGGATCGAAGGGCGACACGAAGGTTCTGACGGCCAGCCGGTCGACCGGCGGCGTCGCGATCAGGGAGAGTTCGCGCACGCCGGTCAGGGCGAGTTGAAGGGTCCGCGGTATCGGCGTCGCCGACAGCGTCATCACGTGGACGTCCGACTTCAGCTCCTTCAGCCGCTCCTTGTGCTTGACACCGAAATGCTGCTCCTCGTCGATGATCAGCAGGCCGAGATCGCGGAACTGCACCGACTTGCCGAGCAGCGCATGCGTCCCGACGACAATATCGACCGACCCGTCGCTCAAGCCCTTCTTGGTCTGGGTCAGCTGCCGGGCGGGAACCAGCCGCGACGCATGGGCGACATTGATCGGCAGCCCGTGGAAACGCTCGGAGAAGGTCTTGTAGTGCTGGCGTGCCAGAAGCGTCGTCGGCACGACCACGGCAACCTGGCGCCCGGACATGGCTGCAAGGAATGCGGCCCGCAGCGCCACTTCCGTCTTGCCGAAGCCGACATCGCCGCAGATCAGCCGGTCCATCGGGCGTCCCGAAGCCAGATCATCGAAGACGGCATCGATCGCGGACAGCTGGTCTTCCGTTTCCTCGTAGGGAAAGCGCGTCGCGAATTCGTCATAGACCCCTTCCGGCGTCTCCACCACGGGCGCCGTCTTGAGCGCCCGTTGCGCAGCCGTCTTGATGAGCCCGTCGGCAATCTCCAGGATGCGCTTCTTGAGCTTGGCCTTGCGCGCCTGCCAGGCGCCGCCGCCGAGCTTGTCGAGCTGGGCTTCCTGGTCTTCCGAGCCATAGCGCGACAGCAGTTCGATATTCTCAACCGGCAGGTAGAGCTTGTCGCCGCCCTGGTATTGCAGCTCAAGACAGTCATGCGGCGCGCCGACGGCCTCGATGGTCTTCAGGCCGATGAACCGGCCGATGCCGTGTTCGACGTGGACGACAAGATCGCCTTCCGAAAGTCCGGTGGCTTCGGTGATGACATTGGCGCCCTTGGCCTTGCGGCGCGACTTGCGCACCAGCCGGTCGCCCAGAATGTCCTGTTCACCGATAAAGGCGATGTCCTTGAGCTCGAAGCCGTGCTCGATGCCGAGCACGCAAAGCGCCGTGGTCTTTTTGGGCAGGTCCTCAACGCCCGTCAGCGTGTCAGCCTCGTGAACGGCCCCGAGGCCGTGGTCACCGAGGATCTGGCCAAGCCGGTCGCGCGAGCCTTCCGACCAGCAGGCAATCACCGTGCGCTTGCCCTGTTTCTGAAGATCTCGCACATGACTTGTCAGCGCGTCGAAAATGTTGACGTCGCCGGCGGCCCGTTCGGCCGCGAAACTGCGGCCCTGACGCCCCTCCAGCTCAATGACGGTCTTCCCGCTGCCCGGCGGCGGCGTAAACGGATCAAGCGAGGCCGTGGCCCTGTCTGCAATGGCAGCCGTCCATTCGGCTTCAGAAAAATAGAGGCTTGCCGGTTCGACCGGCATATAGGGCACGTTGCCGGCGCCCGTCCCCATTTCCCGGGCCTCCTGGCGCGCCTGGTAATATTCCTGGATCTGGTCGACCCGTTCACGCACCGCGTCCGCCGCATTGGTGTCGAGGACCACCGGTGTCTCGCCGATATAGTCGAACAGGGTCTCGAGCCGCTCGTGAAACAGCGGCAGCCAGTGTTCCATCCCGGCATAGCGGCGGCCGTCGCTGATCGACTGGTAGAGGACATCCTCACGGCTGGCGGCGCCGAAATTCGCCAGATAGGAGCGCCGGAACCGGGAGATCGCGTCTTCCGACAGCACCACCTCGCTCATGGGCACCAGGTCGAGACGCTTGAGCTGCCTTGAGGTGCGCTGTGTTTCGGCGTTGAACGAGCGGATCGATTCCAGAGTATCGCCGAAGAAATCGAGGCGGACCGGTTCTTCCGAGCCCGGCGCGAACAGATCGACGATTCCGCCGCGTACGGCATATTCGCCGGTTTCACGCACGGTCGGCGTGCGCGAAAAGCCGTTCATTTCCATCCAGGCGGAAATGCTGTCCATGTTGACCTGGTTTCCGGGCGCCATGGAGAGCGTCTGTTCGGCCATGAACGAGCGTTCGGGCACGCGTTGCAGGGCGGCATTCAGCGTCGTCAGGAGAATGGTCTTTCGGCCGGTCTCGAGACCGCGCGCCAGCTGACCAAGCGCCAGCAGCCTGCGTGCGCTGATGGCCGGGTTCGGCGACACCCGGTCATAGGGCAGGCAGTCCCAGGCCGGCAGCTGCAGGATGTCAATTTCCGGATCAAAAAATCCGAGTGCCTCGCTGATCATCGCCATGCGGGTGGCATCGCGGGCAATGAAGACGAGCGACAGCCCGCTCGCTGCGCTTTCAGCCATCACCCGTGCGAGCGCATAACTTTCGGCGCCATCGGGCACGCCGGCAAGCGTGACATTGGCGCGGTCCTTCAGCAGCCTGTCAAACACGGCATGCGTCCTTAAATCTTGTTATCTGGCAAACCCGGCCGGACCGGCGGCTTCGTGATAGGCAATGATCCGCCGGTAAAGCGGCCCGTCCCACTCGTCCGGCAAGGGCGTGCGGCCCGTCATCCAGGCGTAGAGATCCTGGTCCTGCGCGGTCAGGAGATGTTCCAGCTCGCGCAGTTCGTCTTCGCTCAAGCTGTCGATTTCCGCATCCGCGAACCCGCCCAGCAACAGGTCCATTTCCTTCATGCCCCGGTGCCAGCAGCGGAACAGGATCTTCTTGCGGCGGGGATCGCGCGTATCCCCGGTAGCTTCGGTGCGTGCGCCGGTCGTCTCGGACATGATAGGCCTATGTGAAGCTGCCGGCGCGCTCGCAGGCTCGGTCAATCGCTCGCCGCTGCGCCGGATCAGGTGAAATCGTGACGGATATATAACGTCAGAGTCTCGGCTTGTCAGCGCCCAGTTCACAGATTGTTCTATTTGTTGCGCACTTGTCTGTCTTCGTGGCAGAACAGGTCCTCCAGTTGCCGTGCACCCGCCGATTTTTCGAAGGTACTCTCACCGAACATGCGCCCACCGGTTCTCGATCCCCTGTTTGCTCCGGTTTCCACGCTTCCCGGAATAGGACCGAAGATCGCCAAGCTGGTCTCGGGACTGGTCGGCGGCCAGCCGGACCGCGACGCCACGGTGGCAGATCTCCTTTTTCACATTCCGCACAGCCTGATCGACCGGCGCCACCGGCCCGGGATCGCCTATTCGGAAAACGGCGACATCGTCACGTTGGATGTGATCATCGGCCGGCATATGGCACCACCGCGACATTCCAAGGCGCCTTACAAGATCAGCGCCCATGACGACACCGGCCAGATCAGCTTCGTCTTCTTTCATCCGCGCCGGGACTGGTTGGAAAAAACGTTTCCCGAAGGCGAGCGGCGGATCGTTTCCGGCAAGGTCGAATGGTTCAACGACCGTCCCCAGATGGTTCACCCGGACTATTCCCTGAAGCCGGAGGAAGCTGAAGAGATGCCGGCAATCGAGCCGGTCTATCCACTCACCGCGGGCCTTGCCGCAAAGACCCTGCAAAAGGCCGTCCGTGCCGCTGTCGACCGTCTGCCAAACCTGCCGGAATGGCTGAATGAAGCCCACCTCCACCAGACCGGCTGGCCGGATTTTTCCGAGGCACTCAAGACCCTGCATGCCCCGAAGGAGCAGCAGGACATCGACCCGGCCTCGCCCTACATGCAGCGCCTCGCCTATGACGAATTGCTGGCCAGCCAGCTGGCGCTGGCCATGGTCCGCGCCCATATGCGCACGCTTGGCGGCATCGCGCGGCAGCCGAAGGGCGACCTGCAGAAGGCGGTGATTGACGCCCTTCCCTTTCAGCTCACTGGCAGTCAGGCAAAAGCGATCCAGGAGATCAACGAGGACCTCGCCCAGCCTGTGCGCATGCTGCGCCTGCTGCAGGGGGATGTCGGCGCCGGCAAGACCGTGGTCGCCCTGGCCGCCCTCGCCCAGGTGATCGAAAGCGGCGCACAGGGCGGCTTGATGGCGCCAACGGAAATCCTGGCGCGCCAGCACTATGCGTCGATGAAGCCGCTCTGCGACAAGGCCGGCATCCGCCTCGCCCTGATGACCGGCAAGGACAGCCAGAAGGAAAGGCGGATCCGCCAGGAACAGCTCGATGCAGGCGAGATCGACCTGGTGGTCGGCACCCATGCGTTGTTCCAGGGCACGGTAACCTTCAAAAATCTCGGCATAGTCGTTGTTGACGAACAGCACCGCTTCGGTGTGCACCAGCGCCTGGCGCTGTCGGCCAAGGGCCAGGGGGTCGATGTCCTGGTGATGACGGCCACCCCCATCCCCCGTACGCTGGTTCTGACCGGGTTCGGCGATATGGACGTCTCCCGTCTCACCGACAAACCCGCCGGTCGAAAGCCGATCACGACGGTCTCCGTCTCGCTCGACCGTCTCGACGAGATCATCTCGCGCGTTGGCGCCGCCATCGCCGACGGCCAGAAGGTCTACTGGGTCTGTCCGCTGGTGGAGGAGTCGGAGAAGATCGATCTCGCCGCAGTCGAGGACCGGCACCGGGTGCTGGAACATGCGCTGCGGCAGAAGGTGTCCCTGGTGCACGGGCGCATGAGCGCGGACGAAAAAGACGCCGCCATGGCGGACTTCAAGTCCGGGGTCACCAAGGTCCTTGTCGCCACCACCGTGATCGAGGTCGGCGTCGATGTGCCGGACGCGACCATCATCGTGATCGAGCACGCCGAGCGGTTTGGCCTTGCCCAGCTCCACCAGTTGCGCGGCCGGGTCGGCCGCGGCGACAAGCCGTCATCCTGCGTGCTGCTGTACAAGGGCCCGCTCGGCGAAACGGCCGGAGCCCGGCTCAACATCATGCGCCAGACCAATGACGGCTTCCTGATCGCGGAAGAAGACCTGAAACTGCGCGGCGGCGGCGAGATTCTCGGCACCCGCCAGTCCGGCACGCCGGGCTTCCGGATCGCACGCGCGGAAGAGCATGCCGACCTGATGGAAGTTGCCAGGGATGACGCGCGGCTTATCCTGGAAACCGATCCGGATCTGGAAAGCAAACGCGGCGAGGCACTCCGATGCCTGCTCTACCTGTTTGGACGGGACGCGGCGATCAGGCTGCTGAGAGCCGGATGACGCTCATCTTGTTGCGAGACCCGTCAAGAACGCGGAGAAGAGTGCCCGCCCCTCGCTCCAGTCGCCAAGCCCGCTGGCTTCGTTGACATGTCCCCTGGCGCCGAGACCGATCACCGTTCCCCCCGCGTTTCTGGCAAGGGCCGCACCGACACCCTTCGGGTCATACGGATCATCTGAACTCACAAGGGCCAGGATGGGCCGGTCTGCGGCCTTGATCCGCGAAATTTCAAATCCTGCTGCAACGGCCGGAAAATTTGGCCCATTTGCATCGGGAATACCGACGAGAAAGGCACCGCGCCAAGGACAGGCCGTCACCGCGGCCCAGTGCAGAAACGCAAGGCATCCAAGTGAATGACATACGAATACCGCGCCCGTCCCGGTCCTATCCGCTTCCCGTTCGATAGCTTCAATCCAGTCCTCCAGCACAGGTTCCGTCCAGGACGCAGGAGATATCCGGACACTTCCGGCGAAAAGACCTTCCCAACTGCTTTGCCAGTGCCCCGGCCCGGAACTGCCGATTCCAGGTACCGATACGAGTTTCGTCATGCTGAAATTTCCTGTAATCCATAAGATGAGAGGCCATTATTTAGCCCGCATCACAGAAAATGAATGAGACTTCATCGGAAAAAGAACCGAAAATCCGATAGTTTCAAGGACACGGACCGAGCTGCCTTGCAAATCAAAATAGATCCCACCGACATGGCAATTCTTGAAATCCTGCAGGAAGATGGACGTCTGTCCGTGTCCGAAGTCGGCCGGCGGGTTGGTCTGTCGCAGCCGGCGACTTCGGAACGTATCAAGCGGCTGGAGGAACGGGGAATCATCGGCGGGTATTGCGCGCGGATCAACCCGCAGGCGCTGGGGCTGGCCATGCAAGCCTTGCTTCGGCTCAGGACCACACACGAGAACATCCCCCGCGCCTTGCAGCTCTTTGCCGAAACGCCGGAAATCGTGAATGTGGACCGCGTCACCGGCGAAGACTGTTTCGTCTTGCGTGTGATCGTTCCCCGCCCCGTCGATCTGGAGCGGATTGTCGATACAATTGCACGGCTGGGGCCGGTGACAACGGCGGTCGTATTGCGCCAGCAACGCGCAAAACCCATTTCGCGTCAGCTGATGAGAAGCACCGGCACGATGGAATGACAGTCCCGGTTCAGGACCCTCAGGCGTCTTCCGGCGTCCGGACACGCTCCAGCTGCTCCGGATCGACGACCTTGTCCTTCAGGGTCTCCGGATGTCTCGGACTGACAAGTCCGGCTGATATCACCAGCTTGGCGGCATCCTCGACGCTCATGTCGAGCTCTATGATGTCCTCCTTGGGAACGAACAGCAGAAAACCCGAAGTCGGATTGGGCGTTGTCGGCAGGAACACCGACATGGTGTCCGCCTGATCTTCCAGTCTTGCGGCGACTTCCCCCTTGGTATCGGTGGAGATGAACACGATCGCCCACAGGCCCTTGCGCGGATACTCGATCAACGCCGCCTTGGTGAAACTGTCGCCCCTCTGATCAAGTATTGTCTCAAAGATCTGCTTCAAGCCACTGTAAATATTACGAACCAGCGGCATGCGGCCAACGATGTTCTCGCCGACAGAGAGCATACTGCGGCCAAGAAAATTTGCGGCCAGGAACCCCACGATGGTCAGGACGAAGATCGCGACGATCAACCCGAAGCCGGGGATCGGAAAAGGCAGGTAGGTGTCCGGATTATAGAGTTTCGGCACGAACGGCTTCACCCACCCGTCAACCCACTTGATGAAGGTCCAGGTCAGCCACAACGTGATTCCGATCGGACCGGTGATGACCAGGCCGGTCAGGAAGTAGTTGCGAAGACGTGTTGCCGCACCAGGCCGGTGATGGCCTATCTTGTGCGCGTCTTCTGATTTATGTTTGTGCCGGCTCATGGGTGATACCTGCTTGAAGTCCCTGTTGGCGCACGTCATTTAAAGGATCAGACCCTAGATAAGCATCTTTATCGCGGGGCGGTATCCTACGCTCGATTAATTTTTTAGCGATCAACCCCAAAAATGCCGATTTCGGAGGCAGTGTTGCGGCGAACCACGTTCAAACTTCTGGGAACCGGATGTGTTGGCCTCGGCATAGTCGGTGCTTTCCTGCCCCTGTTGCCGAGCACCATATTCTTCATTCTCGCCGCCGCCTGCTTCGCACGCTCCTCGCCGGCTCTCGAGGCGCGTATCCTGAACCACTCCGTGTTTGGTCCTCCGGTGGTTGCCTGGCGGGAACATGGAGCCATCAACCGCAAGGCCAAGACGGTTGCGGTTGCCGGCATGGCCTTCGGCTACGGCATGTTTCTCTATACAGCCTCGCCTTCGCTATGGCTCGGGGTACTGGTCGGCCTGTTCATCGGCGGATGCGCCGTTTACGTGCTCACCCGGCCGAGCGGTCCGAAAAACACGTCCATTGACGAATGTTCAAACCAGGTCTGAGGTCAATCGTCGGGAATAAGCCTTTTGCCCATGGGCACGGCGGCCTCCTCGGCATATCCCAGCCCTTCGTAGAACGTCATGACCGCCTCGTTTCCGCGCCGGACGAACAGGTTGATCTTCGGGCAGCCAAGATCCTTGAGATAGGCCTCGCAATGGGTCATGAGCTTCTTGCCAAGACCGCCTGACTGATACTCCGGATCGATGCTGAGATAATAGATGGATCCGCGATGGCCGTCATGGCTGACCATGACGGACCCGACGAGCCTGTCGGCCACCAGAAGAAGCAGGAAAACCCCGTTCCTGTCGGACAGCTTGCGATCGATATCCTTGTCCGGATCGTTCCACGGCCGGGTCAGCCCGCACTTGTCCCACAAGGCGATGACCTGGGACCGGAACCGGTCCTCGAAAGGAATGATCCGGCTGCTGTCGGTGTCTTCCGCCATCTATTCGACCGTGACGGACTTGGCCAGATTGCGCGGCTGGTCGACATCCGTTCCCATGAAGACCGCCGTGTGATACGCGATCAGTTGAACCGGCAGCGCGTAGATGATCGGGGCAACGATATCGGACATGTTCGGCAGGATCACCGTGTCCCTGGCCGCATTGCCGCATTCGGCAGCGCCGCGTTCGTCGGTGATCAGCACGATCCGCCCGCCCCGTGCTGCCACTTCCTGCATGTTGGACACGGTCTTTTCGTAGATCGCATCATAGGGCGCGATGACGAAAACCGGCATGTTCTCGTCGATCAGTGCGATCGGGCCATGCTTCAGTTCCCCGGCGGCATAGCCTTCTGCATGGATATAGGACAGTTCCTTGAGTTTCAGGGCCCCTTCAAGGGCGAGCGGAAAATTGGTTGCGCGGCCAAGGTAAAGCGCATTGTTGGCCTTGGACAGCGGATGGGCCAGCTTCTCGATATCCGCCTCGCTTGCCAGGGCCTTCAGGGCAAGGCTCGGCACTTCCGTCAGTTCCGCCACCAGCTCCTGTTCGCGTTCCTTGCTGAGCACGCCGCGTTCACGGCCTGCCTGGAGCGCAAGTGCGGCCAGCACCGCAAGCTGGCAGGTAAAGGCCTTGGTCGAGGCAACGCCGATCTCCGGACCCGCAATGGTCTGGAACACCCTGTCGGACTCGCGGGCAATCGTGCTTTCCGGAACATTCACGATTGCCCCGATGGTCGCGCCATGCGTCTTGCAATAGCGGAGCGAGGCCAAGGTGTCGGCCGTTTCACCCGATTGCGAAATGAACAGGGCCGCGTCCTTGTCGCTGACCGGTGTCTCGCGGTAGCGGAATTCGCTGGCTATGTCGATTTCAACCGGAAGCCTGGCATATTTCTCAAACCAGTATTTCGACACGAGGCCGGCCAGGTAGGCTGTCCCGCATGCCGTGATGATCAGCCTTGAGAGGTCCTTGAATTTCAACGCGTCGGCGCCGTCGACATTTGCCTTTTGCGACGTGTAGTCGAAATACCGCGACAGCGTATGACCAAGCACTTCCGGCTGCTCATGAATTTCCTTGGCCATGAAGTGCTTGTAATTGCCCTTCTCCATCAGGCTGGAGGTCACGGACGACCGCGCTTCCGGCCGTTCCACCGGCCGGTTGTCCTTGTCGAATATGCTGGCGCCGGAGCGGGTCAGCACTGCCCAGTCGCCCTCTTCGAGATAGGTGATCCGGTCCGTAAACGGCGATAGCGCAATGGCATCGGACCCGAAGAACATCTCGCCTTCACCGTGGCCAACCGCCAGCGGCGAGCCTTTCCGCGCCCCGATCAGGAGATCCTCTTCGCCGGAGAACAGCATGGCGAGCGCGAACGCGCCCTTCAGGCGCGGCAGAACCTCGGCAACAGCCTCGCGCGCCGTTTTGCCCCGTGCGATCACCAGATTGATCAGGTGGGCAACGACTTCCGTATCGGTTTCGGTTTCCAGAACGGCACCGGTCGCCGCGATCTCGTCGCGCAGTTCGAGATAGTTTTCTATGATCCCGTTGTGGACGACGGCCACGCCCCCCGCCAGATGCGGATGGGCATTTGAAACGGTCGGCGCGCCGTGTGTTGCCCATCTGGTGTGGCCGATACCGGCCGTACCCGGCAGGGGCGATTTTTCAAGGACCGCCTCCAGGTTGCGCAACTTGCCTTCGGCGCGGCGCCTGACCAGGTGTCCGTCAACCAGGGTGGCAACTCCGGCGGAATCGTAACCGCGATATTCCAGGCGCTTCAACGAATCCACGATCCGCGGCGCCACTTCAACACGGCCCAAAACGCCAACGATGCCACACATGCAATATGCCCTTTGATAAATGAACCTGAAAGACCGCTATGCTTTAGACGACAGAAGCGATCATTCTGAAATCAATCCCTGTTTCAGAAAGTGACAAGGGACGAATTCGTCAGGATTTGCTGTCCTTTGCAGCCTGCAGACGATCGCGCAACTGTTTGGCCTTGCCTTCCTTGACCGTCTGCCGGGCGCGTCCGAATGCCATCGAATCCCGCTGAACGTCATCGGTGATGACACTGCCGGCGGCGACAAAGCTGCCGTTCCCAAGTTTGACAGGCGCAACCAGGGTCGAGTTCGACCCGACAAAACTGCCCGCGCCGATTTCCGTGCGGTGTTTCAGGTAGCCGTCATAGTTGCAGGTAATGGTGCCTGCGCCGATATTCGACTTCGAGCCGACACTGGCGTCGCCGATATAACTGAGATGATTGGCCTTTGCGCCGGAGCCGAAAGTCGCGTTCTTGACCTCCACGAAGTTGCCGACGCGCGTGTCGCTGCCAAGAACGGCCCCGGGGCGCAGGCGCGCATAGGGGCCGACAACACTGCCCTCGCCGACCGTGGCGCCCTCGAGGTGACTGAAGGCACGAATGCGGGCGCCCTTGGCCACCTTGACGCCAGGGCCGAACACGACGTTCTGCTCGACCGTCACATCCGCCGCCAGTTCCGTATCGTGAGAGAAAAACACCGTGGCCGGCGCCAGCATGGTGCAGCCGTTCTCCAACGCGGCACGGCGCTTGCGTGCCTGGAAGTCGGCTTCGCAGGCGGCCAGTTGCGCGCGCGTGTTGATGCCTTGCGTCTCGACCTCTGAACCGGTCACCGCAACAACCTTCAGGCCGCGCGCATTTGCGATCTCGACGGCATCGGTCAGGTAATATTCGCCCTTTGCGTTGTCGTTGCCGATGGCTTCCAGAAGGCCTTGTGCGTGAGGGCCTGAAAAACCCATGATGCCGGAGTTGCACAGGGTTATTCTGCGCTCCTCTTCCGAGGCATCCTTTTCTTCGCGAATGGCGACAAGGCGGCCGTTTTCGGTCAGCAACCGTCCATAGCCGAAGGGTCTTCTGGTTTCGAAGCCGAGCACCACAAGGTCTGCCCCGCCGGAAAGCGCCTTGCGAACCCGCCCCACGGTCTCCGCGGTCACCAACGGCGTGTCTCCGAACAGGACCAGTACATCATCGGCGGGAAATTCAAGTGCCGGTCTGGCGGCCAGCGCGGCGTGTGCCGTGCCGAGGCGCTCTGTCTGGACGTAGCACCTCGCCGAAGGCGCCAGCGAATAGACCAGCTTTTCCAGCGTCGGCATGTCGGGACCGGTGACGACCGAAATCCGTTCCGACCCGGCCTTTTCAAGCGCCTTGACGACGTGACCGACCAGAGGCAGTCCGCCGATTTCATGCATGACCTTCGGCAGATCGGATTTCATTCGGGTTCCCAGCCCCGCGGCCAGGACAATGGAAAGGCAAGAACGCGCTGTCATAAAAGGTCCAGTGTCAAATATCCGTGCGTCGCCGACGCGATTGCGCTCCTATATGCCCCGATCCACAGAACATTGAAAGATCTGACTGCGCAGCCGTTCAGGTTTGCGTTTCATTAACCATAATACGCACCAGATAGGGTATCTTCGCAGAGATTCGCAAACTGGCCCGGGAACCAGGAATATTGACAAGACGGCAGGCGAAAAAGTCCATTCGGGACATCGTCAGGGAGACCATCACGCCCTCGCGTGTCGGCCTGCTGTCCTGGGCGTCTGCAGCGGTCTTCATGGGCACCGTAGGACTGGCTTCCTATCAGTTCAGCTACGACCATTCCGGATTTGGTCCGGTGGACCGCGTTCCGGCCGGTCTCGCCCTGCCACCGGCAGGTGACGTCGACAGCACCGCCTCCATTTCCCGAACACCCACTCCCGGTGCTGCCCTCGAGGTGATGCAGTTACCCGCCGAGACGCCGACCGCGCGGTCTGTTCCCCTGGACTCGGGTCAACTCGAAGTGCTGCAACTTGAAATCGTTGGCCTGCGGCGTCGCCTGAGCGCCCTGTCGGAACAGAATGCGGCCTATTCTCGTCGGATCGCCGCGCTGGAAAAGCAGTCCGCGCTTGAAAAACTCGCCGGTGCGGGACGCTCGGGCAACAACGCCGCTGAGCCAGGCCCCGGTGTGGTGATCACGAAAGCGGTGCCGGCACCGCCGCCCTCTCCTCAACCGGTTCCGTCTCCTGCCAAGAATGCGGACAGGTCCAGCGCTTCAACGTCCGCTGGAGAAACGCACCAGGCCGCCGACAGTCCTGTCCCGCAACCATCCCCCGGGCAACCATCCCCCGAGCAACCGGCAAAAACCGCGCCAAGGCTGATCAACCTCTATCGAAACACGCCTGGTACGGAAGCGCAGGATGCCGCCGAGAACAATCCGAACGCCCCAGTCCGCATCGTCCGGAAACAGGACAGCATCCAGCCGCCAAAGGTCCGGCTTCCGGACAGCACCGATGCGCCGGTTTCAACGGGCTCCATCCCGACCGGAGCCGAAACAGCACCTCCTGAGGCCTTTGATCCCACGCCGACGCAGACAACGCTGCGCCCCAAGGTCATCACGCCTTCCACTCCCTCCGGACGTTTGCGCGGCGGTGGCGACAGACAGCTGAAACGAAGCGATTTCGGCGCCATTATCGGCCACTACCGGACGTCGGCGGCGGCCGCAAAGGCCTGGGCTGATTTCAAGACCCAGAACGAGGAACGCATGCGGGACCTGCGCCCGCTGTTGATGAACAGGAAGACGGCCGACGGCGGAGTTGCCCTCATGGTCGGTCCGTTCGCAAACGCAGCCGACGCCGCCCTGGCCTGTTTCCAGTTGCTGGATGTCGCGGAGCTTTGCCACCCGGCACTCTATGCGGGCGATCCTCTGGTCACGGCTGCCGAGTTCCGGGACAGCGCGTTCTAAAAGACCCATGCGGCGCGACTGCCTCTACGCCACAATCTGCCCCCACGACGCGAGGGGACAAGCCCGCGCCTCCGTCAGCCGATCGTCTGCAGGGCCGGAAAGGTCTCGAGCAGCCAGTAGGACAGCACCGCCATCTGGCCGGTCAGGAACATGACCCCGGTGAGAACGAGCACACCCCCCATGGTCTTCTCGACCGCGCCCATATGCCGGCGGAAGCGCTTCATGAACTTGAGAAACGGCCCCGCGAAAAGGGCCGCGATCAGGAACGGAATGCCGAGGCCGAGTGCGTAGGCACTCAGAAGAACGGCTCCCTGTTCGACGGTTTCCTTGGTTGCCGCAACCGCAAAGATCGCCGACAGGATCGGTCCGATGCAGGGTGTCCAGCCAAAACCGAAGGCCAGGCCGATCAAATAGGCGCCGAATGGTCCCGCGGGCTTCTTCTCAACATGGACACGGGCCTCCCTGTAAAGAAAGCCGATCCGGAACACGCCGAGGAAATGCAGCCCCATGACGATGATGGCAACCCCTGCGAAATAGCTGAAATAGTCCAGGTATTCCCGAATGAACTGCCCCAGGACACTTGCCGTCGCGCCCAGGAGCACAAAGACGGTCGAAAAGCCGAGAACAAAGAACAGCGCGCTGAAAAACACCCTTTGCGTGACAGCATTCCCCTCGTTTTCCTGCCCGCCCAGTTCCTCCAGCGACACGCCTGCGAGAAAACCCAGATAGGGCGGCACAAGGGGAAGCACACACGGCGAGACGAACGACAGCACTCCCGCGAGCGCCGCGCCAATGATTGTCACTTCCTGGATCATGTTTTTTCCCGGTCCATGTGAAAACGGATCTGACTGCCGGACAGATGCGGAGCGCCCTGTTTAGTCGTTCCGGTGGCCACCGCAAAGACAAATGCCGCTCACCTTTTGGAGAGCCGGCCGGTCGGTCCGCTTCTACTGGTCGGCGTCAGTTGCGGGCAATAGGCCGCGTTCACGGTAGAAGGTCAATGCGCCAGGATGTAGCGGTGCCGCCATGGCGGTGCCGACCATGTCTTCCACCACGAGATTGTTCAGCGCCGGATGCAGGCGCCGGAAACTGTCAAAGTGATCGAACAGGGCCTGGACCATGGTGGCGACAATATCCTCGGGCATTTTGGACGAGGTGACGAACGTCGCCAGCACCCCGAAGGATCTGACGGTTTCGTTCATCCCGTAAAGGTCCGCCGGGATCTCGGCGGCCATGTAGTAGGGAGCCTCGTCGAGAAGGCGCGTCACTGCGTCGCCCTCGATACCCAGCAGCCTGATATCGCACTGCTGCTGCGTTTCCTCGATGAGACTGGCAGGATGACCGATCAGGACGAAATACGCGTCGATGGTACCAGAGCACAATGCCTCGGCAAGTTGGGACGTGTTGAGGTCGGACAGGCTGTTCTGATCGGCTTCGGTCCAACCCAGGCGGCTGATCAGCGCGCCCCAGGATGCTGCGGATCCCGACCCGGCGGCACCTATGTTGATCCGGGCTCTCTTCAGGTCGTTGAAGTTCCGGAAGTCCGACTCGTCCCGAACCACAACCGTGGCGACTTCCCTGTGAAGCGAAAACACCGAACGCAGATCCTCGAACGGTCCGGCTTCTTCAAAGACGGACGTGCCGTTGAACGCATGGTATTGCCAGTCGGACTGGACGTAACCGAAATCGATTTCGCCATCGCGGATCTTTTCGATGTTCACGATGGATCCAAAGGTCGTCTCGACGGAACAGCGTACCCCGTGCTCGGCGCGGCTGCGATTGACGATTTTGCAGGTTGCGCCGCCGGACGGGTAATAGACACCGGTGACGCCACCGGTTCCGATGGTGACAAATTGCTGTTCAGCCTCCTGCCCCAGCGCGGGACCGAAAAGGGACAAGAAGCAGAAAAGTGTCAGCACGACCGCCAAGGGCGACAAATATTCTTGCGGCAGTCTCCCTGCCGGAATGACGTGCTTCAACAATGTGATCAAAATACCGTACTCACAATCCGCTGACCACGGCGCGTGCCGATCATCTAGGGATAACAAACACTCCGCAGATTGACCAGCACGCTTCGTATCGAAAGCCCTGACCTCAAGGCGAAAGTGATCGCACGGCAGAAGAAAGTTCCGTTTTTTTGGACCGGCGCGAAACAAGTCGTTGCCGGACACAAAAAAAGGCGCCGCCGCGCCTTGGTCTGCCCTGATATGCTCCGGCCCCTACCCCGGCCGGCCATACCCGGTGGATCTAGTTTGTACGCCCTCCCCGGATCACCTCGAAGAGTTTGCTCTTCAGCTCCTCTTCGGCCTCACCGTCCCGGAGCCCCTGGCGCCACTGGTCGAGGATCAGCCTCAGCCCGAGCGTCTCCCGATTGTGCGGCAGGTCGCCAATGAACGCGCCGAAAAATGCGTCCAGACGTTCCCGGTCAATCAGGCCCTGGTCTATCAATCCGTGAATCAGGGTCATCGTGGCAGCGATGTGTCCCTTCACGAAATCGAACTCGACTGAGTTCGTATGGGTGTCGATTGTCGTTGTGTGCATGTAACCTCTCATGTGCAAGATAACGTTACATCACAATGCTTTATTGCGCTACCTGACAGTTTTTGCAGGAGAATGATCATTATTTGCTTAAAAATGAAACCTCTTGATTAGTGAATTCAGACATGCCGAATGTTGTACTTGTCAATACTGTCGATCGGTATTTTATTATTAATGGTTTCACTGAAAAGGAAGCCTCCCGGCACCTTAATACGGATGCGATTGCAATGCTGAATTCCGCCCGGGAGTGCTTTCCCCAGGGCTTTTGAAAAAATCCAATTTGCCTCTTGCAATCAAATCGGTGTCGGCCTAAACACACGCCACCAACGCGGCGGCGCCGGCAACGACGCACCCGCACGCACCGGAAATTGGTGAGAGCCGATAGCTCAGCTGGTAGAGCAACTGACTTTTAATCAGTGTGTTTTGATTTAAATTCAATGCTTTAACTGTAAATTCACCAAAAATCACCATATTATAAATCAATACCTTACAGATATGCTGTAAATTATTCGGATATTATTTTATTCTATGTTGCACCTAAGGACGGCAGCTGACAGATTGTCCGCTTCAGAAAATCTGGACACGAAAACGCAGCTTCCTAAAAGATGCAAAATAAAATACGTCGCGCGCTAAAAAACCACATCAAGGCAAACAAAATTACGGTAAGCGCCTGGTGTCGACGTGCAAACGTTCCGTCGCGAACAGTGTACTCTTTCCTGGATGGCACGACGAACGATCTCGGCGCATCTAAACTCGTCGCTTTAGCTGACGCGGAGCAGATTGGAATCGACCAATTAATCAATCGAATTACCTTCGATAGAACCGAAGTGTTGGAATTAGCCGGCCCGATCGTGGAGCGATTGGGATCACTTGTCACCTTGGAGGAAGTGGCTCGCTGCACTGGCGTAACCCTGCCATCACTGCAGACTGAATGGGTCACCCCGAACGATCTGATTATCGACGTCTATTTGAGGACCGTTCCTGTGCTCGCAATCGAAAATTTATCTAAGGTACAGGGCCAAACTGTAAGGGAACGTTTTGCATCGTCAACAACACTAGCACTAGAATGGGTTTCAACTCACCGGGATTTCTACTTGGCAGCGCAAACCGCGATCCTCAATGCTAGTAGGAAACGAAGGAGTAATTTTCAGCGCGCGAACGAAGAAGTGATAAAAAAAATCGCAGACGAGATCCTTGATGGTTCCGCTGATCTTTTGATCGTCGATAAAGCCCAGAAACTGATGATGGCACGCATCTATCTGCTTGTCTTTCGACATTTCGCAATGTCATATGCGCATACCCTCGATCTGTCTGAAACCACTGTCAAAATTGATGATGTCATATCCTTCATGTTATACGCGAGAGTCGCGAAATAGCGCAACCTGTGCGCTGCATATAACCTTAACCAGCGAACAATTCCTATTGTAAGAAACCCTGCATAAGTTTGTAATAAAAGCTTCATGTAGGAGGGATTGGTATGGTCAACGGTCGCATTTTGAATGTCATTTCCGCCTTCATCGAGATCATTGAAGACAGCGATGAGATAATCATCGCGGCGCGGATTAAACCAGAAGTCCTGGATGCGTTGGCCGCGGCCGGTACAGATCTAGAAGACCTAGAAGACGACGCGCATGGAGAAGTCGAGACATGCGTATAAATTTCTGCTATGCATAGCGGAATTAATCACCAGAGATGAAAAGAAGATTGCTGTGAATAAAACTCAAGGGTGGTACGTGCCGGACATTGACAAAGGCGTTCCGCGGTTTGTTCACGGTGTTGGAAAATCAAACAAATTTCAGATCAACCACTTGAAAGCGGCATTCAAATACGTGACCAAGTGGCGTGTTGCTTTGGACATTGGTGCCCACTGCGGCTTCTGGACTGCCTCTATGGCCAAGCGCTTCGACGAAGTTCACGCTTTCGAAATGGCCCCGGATACCTTTGAGTGTCTGCGGATAAATATGTCCGAAAAACACAATGTAACAGAACACCACATAGGTGTTGGCGAAGAGCACGGTACCGGATCTATCTGTGAGGACGAAAAACGGAAAGGAAGCACGGGCTCGCGATTCATCGGCCCGGGAGAAGATTTCGAAGTCACTGCAATCGACGAGTTCGCCTGGCCGGCCGTCGATCTCATAAAGATCGACGTCGAAGGATACGAATATCAGGTTCTCAAAGGCGCCAGGGAAACCATCGAAAAATTCCGACCTGTCGTGATCATGGAAACTGGCGGCAAATTCGCACGCTCACGTTATGGCACAGCGAACGACGCCGCGGAAAAATTCCTTTTGAAACGAGGCTACAAAGTCGCCGAGGACCTGAATCCGGATAAGATTTTTGTTCCGAATATGTAGCCATTGTCGGACACTTAACGCCTCCTGCGCCTGGCCATTTTCACCTCTATTCTGGGTCGCTGTAACTCAAAAGCTCATCAGTCGACAAGATTGTCTTTTCCCCGCGTAAAGCAGCTTCAGCATCCGTTATAAAATCCCACGCTGAATGTTGAGGTCCGACTGCTTCAGCTATGCGGCGCCAAGCCGTGGTCTTGTACATCAGGAGCCCTCTTTGCTCCTCGGTTATCTTTTCCTTTTCGAAACACGAAACCGCGGGCCCAGTTGGAGTGATCACAGATACCTCAACATCCGGACCGACCACGATCACATCAACACCGGGGAAACCCTGACTATGTAAGGGCTTCCTGATTTCGTTATTGATCTTGGACACGGCTTCAGTCGTAGGTTCATACGGCAACCGGATCAGAACGATATCACCGTTTTTAACCGGCAGCCGTTTCACGTCATCCAACTTTATTTCTGACATCTCCTTGCCTTTTCTCTCTCGCGTAGACCAAAGCCAACGCTTTAGCAGCCGCAATTGTGGCGTTGCGATCTCGAGTCCAAAAACGATAGGGAGGGTTATGGCCAGGATAGAAATCTCTACCCTGGCGTGGAGCAACGATCATTGGCTCTACCTCCTGCCATTCTCCGCTCACCCTTTCCCAAACCACCCAAGCGCCGGTGAAAAACGGGAAAACACCGACATCACCATTCACGAACCCATCCGCGTGCGGTTCCCAAGTCATTACCTTGAATCCTCATTCCTCAAACAGTAGTTCTATGCCGTTTTCGTCAAAGTAGGTCGGGATATCAAAATCTCCTGGATTGCAGTCGGGACACTGAAACTCGACAATGGCAGTACCATCCGGATCCGTAACATCCTTCCGAACACGCTTTTCCGCCTTACAGCCCGGACATCGGAGGGTGACAAAATCGCCAGGTTGCACACCACAAGCGGCGTCGATCATCTGCTGTATCGGCGTTGGCACTTGACTCTCCCTTGTTCAAATATTGTCAGTTCTGATACCCACCGGCCCCAGGTAGATGGATAACGGTGTCAGCAGCGCTCGTTGGCGCTGCGTCCGTCCCAAAGCGCGCCTGGTAAACTTGTTCGCCTGCTGGCGTAATTTCGAAATCGTGAAGGTCATGCAGTGCGACAAACTCACCAGCAGCGAGGCCAAGACCTGCCCACACCAGCTTCATCGCCGCCTCTTTCGGGATGGATTGAGAACTTAGAATTTCAAGGCGATGGACGCGGGTGACACCCCTCTTCTTGGCTTGCATCAGGAGATCAAGAAAACACCACTGGGCATCGGTCAATTCATTCATTTGAATCATCACCCTGTCGATCAACCTGTCTTTCCGCTAAGCTCTTAATTGTCTCAATCGACAGATCAACGAGAAAAGCGGCGTCATGTTCATTGTTGTCTGTCATATTATGTTGAAGCTTCCGCAAGCGGTCGCATAACGTTATTGGGCAAATCTTGATTTCTGTTACACGCAACATGCTCAACTCCCTTAACTGGACGGTCGATCTTCCACGAAGGTACCGCTACACCAAAATTCGGCTGCGCTTGCATCATGTCCGCAGTTTGCCCATCGCGTAACCTTCCCGCATGAGCACTTTGCGCGCTGATGGAACGCACCGCCCGGACGCCATTCGACCGCCGGTCGATTGCCGCAATCACATTTTAGGCCCTCATCAACGCACGTCTGCACAGCAGTGGCTCCCTTATTCACACAGGCCTTCAGCCCACATCACTTCAATAAAATCTTCAACATCCTTGTCAACGCGCTCCCATCGCGCGGTGCATGCAGCCGGGAACGAGATATTTCCCTCCAAGGACGCCAGGATCCCACACCCAGTGGTATCGCATCCTTTCAAATCCACTCGATGTTGAAGGTAGCAATCCTATCACCGTAAGACTCCGAAGGCTGTGCAAAACGAAAGTTCACCAACTCGTCTCGCGTCGCTAATGAATAGAGAATTTCCTTCGCTCTGCCAGCGTCTTTTGGGTTGGTCCACCGCAAGATGTCAGGCACGGGTATGCGATGTTTGACGAACGCCGCGCGAACCTCATGGAGCGCGTGTTCGATATCACTTACAGCTTCAGAGTGGTTCACGTGTGCCATCCTACAGATTTTCCTTAGGGGGAACGCCAGGCCGCCATTTCAGTGGCTCGTCGTCTGTTGGATCTGCCAATGGTCGCCATCGATGGCGACCATCAGTACAGACCGCCGACTGGTAGTTGGCGCCGAATGGGGTCACATCGATCCAGGAAGAAAAAGAGCCATCTGGATCATCGCCTTCACTGCTTGGCATTTCCTTCAGACCCGTCTCGAGAGACTCTGGAACCGGCGGTTCAAGGGAACCTTCGAAGAGCATCCCTAGCTCAAAGCGCCACAGGCTTGTTCCACCGCAGACACCACACGTCAGAACGTCCAAGTAGGGGTTCTCCTCGTACGTCTTGAAGTGCCAGTCGCCAGACGACTGGGCCCACTGCCGGCACCAAGGGCATCTTTGAATGCCGCCAAAGGCGTGCATCATTTTCTCTTCGCGTTTGCGATCGACCCAACGGCCGATGTATTCGACAATGCGGCTCATAATTTAAAACTTTTTCATGAAATATACACCGATTGTCACGGTTGCCTCCTCAGAATGGTGATGCGTCGGCGTAACCGTCACGCCGAAGTCGGTAAGGCCATCTTCAACCTCTCGCGCTCTGCTGCCACCATTGATCATTAGCGTGACTAGGCGTAGAAACTCTTCAGGGTCTTCTTTGATCCTGTAACCAAAGTCATGGTTGAACTCGACAATCGTTCTCTGGCTCATGATTAAAATTCCGCTTCCGTTATTGGGATATTTTCCAAACGGCGTAACTGCTGCAACCGAGATTGCAATCCCCAGCTATTACTAAGGAGTCGCCGACGATACTCATCGTAAACACCGTCGTGATTGCTTTCTGAAATTGAATAAATACGAACAAGACCACGCTCAACAACCTCATGTGATCTGTTTGTGAGCGTCATTATTTCGTGCATACGATGCTCGATTTTGACAACCTCGTCAAAATAAATTCGCCCACACGCGATCGCGGACAAACCATATAAATAAAAATGTGTAGCCTTGCGCATATGGAGATACCAATCCTTAAAAGTCGCGCCCGGATGATTTCGGTTCACCCGGGAAAACCCACCACGTGACGTATGGCTGCGACGGTTTAGATCCGCTACTCCGGTATTTCTGAGGTCCGGTTCCTTGCGCCGATAGGTGACGGCCATCCAAAGCGATACCTACCTAGGCGTACCGCAATTTTCCGCACTGCGTTCCGCAAGCGGTCGAAGAGGAGCGTCGCTTCGCAAATACAGTGGGTGACGGGGATGACCATCTTTCGTCCTTCCGAGACATTTGAGCCGGTCACCAAACATGTCCAAGACGACTTGGCCGCGATTCATAAACGAACCATGAACACCCCAACCAGCAATGATGGGCCCAGAGGCGAGAGCAAGTCCTTGCCGCAAATAGGTGTCGTTCGCGGGCCCAACGGGATCGTCAGCCGCCTTCATGGCCGCTGGATCCGTCGCGCGAAATGCGAACAAGTTCCAAACAGCCAGGCCTGCACATCCCTCTCTCAAACTGAATGAAATACACCGACGGATTGTCCGATCGTCTTGAGTCGAGTCAGCAGTCGACGGGTTCAACATTATGAAGTGGCAGAGGCTGCCGAACCCCCATTTCCGCGTAAGGCAATATCTGTAGAGCCCGCAGGAACTGATTATAGCATCGCCTGATGTAAGCAAATCTGGCATCGGGTTTCCGTGTTTGAACGTTCTTAGCGTCACAATATAACGTATTTTGCGTTGACGCAAACATATTCTCATGGTAGCAAAATAGGCATGGTCACGGATAGCCTGACGGGTTCGGCGGGCAGGATAGATCTCCCGAGCCGCGGCGGGACACCGCGGCCACACATTTTGCTTTCGCCGCGGCTAGATCATTTTGATTGAGGAACCTCAAGGGACGCTATGGCTACCAGAGACATGATGCTTGCCCTTCCTGAGGTGAAGGCGCTGACCGATAAAATACCAGCTGCCGCCCTCCTCATCGAGCCTGACCCGATCCATCTGCGCTTCTTCCAGTATGCGAGAGACTCACGCATGCCGCTCAGAGATCAATGCCAATATTTGGGACTTCCTTGGATAGCCCGGAAGATCCCACCAGGGTTCGAAACCATCGCGGCCATCAGCGTTGCAAGATCGCTAGCGCCAAGCGTGTTTAGTGCCGCTATGCCGCCAAACGAGGAAGAGTTTCACGACTGGGTCAGCGAGATAATTCAGATAGACGAACTTATCATAAATGAAAGTGCTCGTCGCTGGTATGCGTTCCATTGTCTAGAACTGAAGAAAAAATCCGAAGGAAACTCCATAAGGGCTTTTCAGTTATATGCGGAAATGAGAGACACCTTCCCGAAGGTTTCTGTTGATCACATTCTAGAACATTATGAAACAAATCTTCGTAGATTGAGAACACAGCGCGAGTGTGAATTAGTTTTTTCTGGCATAGGGACAATTGGTCAACATTTTTACTCCGCACGTAATAGCTTTCGCTTTCCTACGTTACCTTCTAGAGACTATGATTTATTTGATGTGCAGTCACCTAGGCAGCATAACTACGAAAATGGCAGAACTGGTCCACACATATTGCTCAACTTTGAGATAACACTCTTGGACAGCCAAGAACAATTTAGGACCATTGGCGATGAGATGGAAAACTGCATTTCAGACAAAACGGAAGATACTCCAAGAGGAGTAAAAGTTGATTACTTCGACCGTTTCGCGACCGGTCGAAGTCATTTCGCCGTTTTTCGAATCCACAAAAACGCTATGGCGGTGGTTGAATACACTCAAGATTGGCGCCCAATCCAATATGAAGGACCTCAGGGCAGCAGTATCTCTGATGAGAGATTACTGGACGTGATTTTGAGGTTGTTCCCCGATCTGATGCAAAACTGGCCTGCCTCAAAAGACGAACGTGATACGACAAAAAAACGCGACCCAATGGAAGTGCGCATCAGTCTCCATGATTTCGAGACACTCCCAGAAACGATTGAGATTGATAGTCGAGGATGGACCGGAGACTGGAATGACTGAGCGCGCGTTCCCCCTCCAATGGCCAGAAGGCAGGCCACGGACTCCAAAAAGATCCGTGACAAGATCCAGATTTGATGTCGCACCTGGAGTTGCTCAAGCGCAGATGATTGGAGAGATCCAGCGCATGGGCGGGCGGAATATCGTCATTAGCACCAACGTGCAGACAAAACGTGATGGCACTCCATACGCCAAAGACATCGGCCGCATTCCAGACGATGCCGGCGTTGCTGTCTATTTCGAGCGCAAAGGCAGCCGTGTCTGCTTTTGCTGCGATCTATATCAAAAGATCTGGGAAAACATGCGCGCAATCGGAAAGACGATCGAGGCAATGCGCGGCATCGAGCGTTGGGGTAGCGCCGAGATGCTTGACCGGGCTTTCACCGGTTTTGCCGCACTGCCGGCGCCGGAAGGTCACAACCAACCTCACTGGACACATGTTCTGGGGCTTGATCGGCATTCGACACCACAAATGATCGAGCTCCGGTATCGCACCTTGGCTAAAAAGCAGCATCCTGACCACGGCGGGTCGGACGAAGCGATGGCTAGGCTGAACAAAGCTCGCCGGGAAGGCTTGGAGTCTGCCGGTGCCTGATCCTGTAAAGTTCGACCGTCCACTGCGTGCCACGCACCATTGCCGGCACTACAGCTACAATACCGCTGCGCCACTGAATGATCCGGCTCGCGGTCCCTGCTGTGCCGCCGGCGTCGATATGAGCGCACCAGGATCGTCTACGAAATGTATGCCAGATCCCACCGCAAATTGCTCGAGCAGGCAGGAGTATACTCCTGAAGAGAGAGCGGCGTGGGAGATGTATGCAGCCGACGGCATAAACCGGCTCGGCAACGCCATCCAAGCGCTTCCCCTTAACCTTCCGGAACGTTCCTCTGGAACGGTCAAGTGCCCGAACTGCGGTGGGACACTGAGCTACATGCGGTGGCGTGGTGGCGCCGGGATTGAGTGCAGTACGCCTAATTGCTGCGAGGCGCGTTTAAATATCGACAAAGGTGCGAAATGGCCCGTTGGAGGCGGTAACGATGGCTGAAACCAAGATCGAATGGGCCCATTTCACCTATAATCCGTGGATCGGCTGCACCAAGGTCTCGATGGCCTGCGACTTCTGCTACGCAGAGACAGAGAACAAATTCCGGGGATGGGCGCCGGGATGGGGGCCGAATGCACCTCGATATCGGACCAAGACCCGGGTTAATCTTCCAAAATGGAACCGTGCCGCGGCCGAGCTCGGTGTCCGGTACCGCGTCTTTGTGGCCAGCCTGGCCGATGTCGGCGACAATCATCGGTCGATCGATCCGGCGTGGCGCCGCCAACTGGTCGACGACGTGCGCGCGAACCGGAACCTGGATTTCCTGTTCCTGACCAAACGTCCGCAGAACATGCCGAAGCTCTATCCCGATCTGATGGAGGAGTGGCCGGATAATGTTTGGATGGGGGCCACAGTCGAGAACCAGGTCGAGGCAAACCGGCGGATACCTTCGCTTCTCGCCGTTCCTGCGCCGATTCTTTTCCTTTCATGTGAGCCGCTTCTGGAGTGGTTGAACCTTCACGAGCTCAGTTTGCCAGGCACCTCGAGGAAGCTCGACGCATTCTTCGGCTTGGACAGCAAGGGGGTTGCTCACTTCGATCGCGGAATCGATTGGGTCATTGCCGGCGGTGAGAGCGGCGGTCCGGCCCGACCGACGAAGCCGGATTGGTTCCGCTCACTGCGCGATCAGTGCGCCTCCGCCGATGTTCCCTTCTTTTTCAAACAATGGGGCGAATGGGTGTCCGTGTCTGAGGTTGCCGGTCCAGGAGCTCACTTCCAGTTTGAAGACGGCGCCACAGTTCGCCGGGTCGGTAAAAATCGATCGGGCAGAACGCTTGACGGCGTCCTGCACGACGAATTTCCTACAACCAGGTGGGTTGCATGACCTTCAGAAAAGACACCAATAGCGGCGATGACCCGAAGCTCGATACATCGTGCCCTGTTCCAGACGATTCCAAGCGTCCTGATGGGCAACATGTCGACCACTGGGTTCTACCGGACGAGGAACGAGCGAAAGGCTTCGTCCGCCCTGTACGCCGAAGCTATGCGCACTTGACCTGCGGTACTGTCACCAACATGCCGCTCAAGATCGCTGAAACGTATGCACGCGAACCATCCTATTACGGCAGTACCTTCTGCTGCGGATGCCGCGACTATTTTCCTGTCGGAGAAAACGGCGAGTTCATCTGGGTTGGAACAACCGAGAAGGTTGGAACATGACGACAAAGCAATCTCCACTCAGCGCCCTAAAGAGACAGGCAAATCATATCGCAGCAATGCTCAAGGCAGCAGAGCGCGGCGAGAAGATCGATGTGCAATTCGCTGAGAAAATCCGAGAAGCGCGTGGTCGCAGAACATTCAAATTTGCTGTGGTGATGGACGACAAGATCCTGACTATCGAGATGCCATGGACGCAGATCAAAGGCACCAGCGAGACCGGCTTGTCTGAATACATCGTGGGACAGATGCGCGAGAGCCGCGACACAGTTCAATAACTTGGTTCGAAAGGCCTGACGATATGAAACACGGCAGAAAAGATCACGACCGCATTCAAGACCCAGCAGGGAAAATTCCGGAAAATGAGCCGGTATTTTTGATCCGCGGTCAGGACTTGGCAGGGCCGGAAACACTCCGCGCGTATGCGATGGAGGCGCACCGGAATGGCGCATCTCAACTCCTCATTGACGCGACGCTGCGCCAGGCACGCGAGATGGAAAAATGGCAGCGGGAAGTAGCCCGCAAGACACCTGACATGCCGCGTCTGCGTGGTGAGTGAAAGAAGTCTGGGTGCCCAGCAAGGAGACCAAAATGAAAGAGATTGGAATTGGTATCATTTACGTATCAATCGGCATTGCGCTCGCACTAGGTGTGATTGGCGGCGGTTGGTACGCTTGGAAAACCGTCCAGGTATGGGGAGCGGAGATGTCCGGCCGGGCAATTCTGGCTGAGGCGGAGTTCAGTAAGCAAGCGCGGGTCAAAGAGGCCCAAGCGAAGCGCGACGCTGCAGCTCTTGAAGGCGAAGCGGAACTCACCAGAGCTGAGTTTGCAGCTAAATCAAATGCCGCGCTTGCCGACGGTCTCGGCGGCCCAGAGGCCTATCTTCGCTATCTCTACATTCGGATGTTAGAGGAACAAGGTGCGGCCGGCCAAGTGATCTACATCCCTACAGAGGCTGGGATACCACTGCTTGAGGCAGGTAAGCGATGATTCATTTCTTAAATCTGGTCAAAGCAATCTTGGGCGTGACGCTGGTCTTCGGCGTTGCATATGCTTTTCTTCCAGCCTTTGAAGCAATACCCAACGTGCCGCGATCGCACGATTACAAACTACTCTGGGTTTCAGCCTACAACCCTGTCCGAACGTGCCTGCTTCTCAGGGGTGAAAATTTCACCGGTTGTCATCCAACGCATAAGGAAGAGGTGACCGATAATCTGCGCTGAGACCGCAATATCAACCGAAAAACTGGATAAATTTCTGCAGAACTAACTGGTATAGGAACAATCCTACCATGACCGAACTCCCAAAACTCGCACTTTCAGTCAGGCAACCCTGGGCCTGGGCCATCATCCACGCCGGCAAGGACATCGAGAACAGATCATGGCAAGCTTTCAATCACGGTCTGAATCACCGCGGTCGCGTCGCTATCCATGCTTCTAAGGGAATGACCCGGGCTGAATACGACCACGCAGCGAATTTTATCCGAAACCTCGGCCATCCATGCCCACTCCCAGCCGATTTACAGCGCGGCGGAATCATCGGATCTGTTGAAGTTGTCGACGCAGTGAAAGAGAGCGCTAGCCCGTGGTTCTTCGGTCCACGCGGTCTGGTTCTCCGAGAACCACAGCCTTGCGAATTCATTCCCTGCAAGGGAGTGCTTGGATATTTCCAGTGGAGAGCGACAGGCAAGACGAATCTGGTGAGGCCAGCGAAATGGATGCTTCCGGAACTGCCGAAGCCGCAGGGTGACTTGCTGTGAAACCAGTCCGAATTCAGCGCAAGCGCACCAAAGGGTGGAACGCGCACGAGGCTGCCGGCAACGGTCTTCCGATCGCCTATGTCCACCGGCCGCTGAAGTGGGGAAATCCGTTCGTCTTTCCGAGAGGAAACAAGGTTGCCCAAGAGCGTGCGGTACATTGCTTTGAGACAGCCCTGCGAGGCGGCCGTTTATCGTTCAACTGTGAAGAAGTTCGTCGCGAACTTAAGGGTAGGAATCTCGGCTGTTTCTGTCGTTTGGAAGATCCCTGCCACGCGGATGTTTTGTTGGCGATCGCAAACGAGGTCGATTGAACAATGTTCGACCAGCATGAGCTCCAACCAGGAGAAGTCCTGAAAATTTTGAATTCATGGACCCTAGACGTCGTCAGGTCGTTCGAAAACACAACGGACAAGCCAATATTGATCGCTGCTGTTCCAAGCATCCGCGGCGACCTTTTCATACATGCACATCGCATCGCGTCGGAGCAGTCGATTCCAATTATCCATGATGACGACGATGGAACTGTCGCAATCAAACGGGCCGGCGTGATCCTGAAATCATGGATATATAGGGATGACAACGAGCGTAAGGCTAAAATGGCCCGGGCGTGGGAATGGATGGACGGATACAGAGCCCATGATAATAACCCTGTAACCGAACTCATCGCCACCGAGACGCCCGATTGAAGAAGAAATCAGCGCCCAAAGCTACCTTCACCCGTCGTCTCAAGCAAGGCGACATTCTGCATATGGAGCTAGGAGAAGATGGGCCCCAGTATTGGTTCGAAGATCCATACCTGTTGGTAGACCGCTCGGATTTTGAAAACGCCAGGAGCTTACACAATCTGATCCCGGCAGGTGATTGTCTTTTCTCCAACAGTCTCTCTCAAAGTTGGAGGTACGACAATTCACCTGTGCGCAAAGAACGTAAAATGCGTTGATTTGCGTTGACTGCCACGCATTTTACGTTCTACCCTCTGGGTGTTCGATATCTTGTACAATGCCATCTGGCTAGAGGGGAAAGTGATGTCCACCAAAGATCCGCTCAGCAAAATCCGAAGCCATGACAACTACAAAATGCTCGTCCGAGTTTTGCAGGAATTTGGGATATCCAACTATCAGGTCAAAAAGAAAGGCGAACATCCTTCTTTTGAGTTCACATTTTGCGGTACACCAATCGATTTTCATTTCGCGTCGACGCCCGGCTCACGCCGGACTCCGCATGATGAATCCTGTCGGTTACGGAATCTTCTCAAGACGACGCGGATCAATGCTGCGACCGGCGCCAGTGCCCAGGACACGCTCCAAACACAAGTGCTCTCAAATCCGCGCGTTCAGGACCGAAACGGCACGGCGATGACAGGAAGTCATGACGTGGCTTCATTCTTCTCAAAACGCCATGACAATGTCCTCCGAGACATCGACAACCTCATCGAATCCGCGCCGTCATGCGCCCTCAATTTTGAGGAGACGGCGGTCGAAGTACCCATGCCACGCGGCGGTAGCAAGCAATCCCGTGCCTTTCTGATGACGAAGGACGGGTTCACACTGCTCACCTTTGGGTTCACAGGCCGTGAAGCTGTTCAATTCAAATTGGACTACATTCAGGAGTTCAACAGGATGGAGCGTGAACTGTCGCAGCTCCCACCCGTCAGTCTTCTGGGTGATGAAGCCAAAACCCAGGTCGGCGGAATAATAAAATCCGTGGTCCATAAGGAAATGAAGAGTTTTGTCTCGTCGTTTATGCACCTTTTGGAAGAGAACAGGGGCATCTTCGACAATAGCCGTGCGAGCACGACCGACTTCAAACCGGCCCTTCAAATTCTGAAGGATCACAAAGTCCCGCAGCACGGGCGCCGCGGTCTGGTCAACAGCACATCAAGCCGGCTCCGCCGGTTCTCCATGAAAAATGGTTTCCAACTCCGTGAAAGCCCGGAAACCGGAAGATACCTTTTTCACGTCGACTGCATCCGCCAATGGCTCGAGGTCGAGGGCCACATGCTGATCAGGAACCATATCGATCGACATGCTGGTCAGGGCACACTCAATCTGGTGAGCAAGAGATGAATCCCAACAAAGTTGTGTCCTTCCTCAATCCGCGCCGTTTTCCGCTTCACAGCGAAACAGCGCTTCAAGATGCAATGTTCGAGGAGCTCAAAAAGGGCGGCTTCAGACCTCAGCGCGAAGTTCGGTTATCCAAATCGGACGTCATTGATTTGGTCGTTGGTGACGTCGGGATTGAGTGCAAGGTGAAAAAGAATTGGAGCAAGAATGAGATCCTGAAGCAGTTGGAGCGTTACTGCGCCCACCGACGGATAAGATCGATCATCCTCGCGACGAACATTCCCATGGCGTTACCGCTATGGATTCAGAACAAACCAGCACATTTTCTCAATCTAGCCAGGACTTGGCTTTGAATGTTGTTCCCTACGGCTCTTTGCAGCGCCGGCAAGATATTTGGCTACTTGAGAACATAAAGCCTCATGTCGCAATCCGATTGAAGGCTATATTCCCTCGTATCGACAAAACCCAGGTTGGGTCTTTTACACTTCCTTTCACGGAGGAAATGTCGACTGATTTGGCGTGGTTTGTCGAGCGCTACCCGCTCAGTATGTCTGAGGAAGATCGAGCGGCTCTACTGGCTGGGAAACAGGCTTTTGAGGAGCATCGGAACCAAACAGAAGAGATCTTCCTACCCAGCTGGCAACCGGATGTCGTGCATGGCTTTAAGCCCGGCTATGGCCTTTATAGATCTCAGGCGCAGGCCGTCAAACTCCTGCATCAAAGAAAGAATTTGCTTCTGGGCGATTCAGTTGGTTTCGGCAAAACATTCGTCGCCCTGGGCGGATTGATGGGGTCGCCTTATCTTCCGGCCGCGGTCGTCGTCCAACCGCATCTTGCGACGCAGTGGGTCAATGAGTTCGTCTCTCCGTACACCTACATGTCGGCGCACATAATCGAAGGCCGAAAACCCTACGATCTACCGTCAGCCAACCTCTACATTTTCAAATATTCAAACATTTCCGGATGGGTTGATGTTGCCGCGGAAAGCTATTTCAAGGGGGTCGTGTTTGATGAGGTGCAGGAGGGACGCACAGGTATGGCGTCTGATAAAGGAAGCGCCATGCGTGTTTTCGCCAACCATGCGCAACTACGTTTGGCGCTGTCTGCCACGCCAATTTTCAATTACGGATCCGAAATCTGGAACATCATGCAATATGTCGATCCCAGTCTCTTGGGCGACTGGGATGAATTTGTCAGAGAATGGTGCCGGATGGGCCCAGGCGGCAAATGGCTGGTTTCTGATCCGCAGGCGCTAGGATCATATCTCCGCGAAAGTCAGGTCTTCCTGAGACGGGTACGACAGGGACGTAAGGTCAACCGTCTGGTCATCGAAGTTGACTTCGACGAGGATATTGCCCGTACCGCTGAGGATCGAGCGAAGTCCCTTGCAATGAGGGTGGTCACCGGGAGCTTTGGCGAAAGTGGCCAAGCAGCGCGCGAGCTCGATGCTCTAGCGCGGCGCATCACTGGTGTTGCGAAGGCGAGAAGTGTCGCTGCATACGTCCGGATGCTGATTGCTGACGGCCGAAAGGTCATCCTTGCCGGCTGGCATCGTGATTGCTATGACATCTGGCTGGATGAAATGAAAGATTTCAATCCAATACTCTACACGGGATCGGAAAACGCCAAACAAAAAGACAAAGCGAAGAATGCGTTCATAAACGGTGATGCCAACCCGCTGATCATGTCTCTCCGTTCGGGTGCTGGCTTGGATGGCCTACAGAAAGTTTGTTCGACAGTTGTTATCGGGGAACTGGATTGGTCGCCGATGATCTACGAGCAACTGTTCGGCCGAGTCGACCGCCCGGGACAGCCTGAAGAAGAAATCACAGCCATTTTTTGTGTGGCAAACGACGGATCGGATCCTACCGTCACTTCGGTCAACTCCGTTAAACGTGACCAAGCGAGAGGGATCACAGATCCTGATGCCGCGGTGGAAATTATCCACTCGGATGAAACTCATATTCAGCAATTGGCCAAGAGGTACCTGGGCCGATGACTCGACTACCCTAGGTGTATCAATCACCACCCCAAATAGCATCTGGATTCCGCAAACTTGCGCCGATTAGGCTATTGACGAACTGCAATGCGCCGTCATAGGAGCCCCATCCGTTGGAGGGGTTCATTTTGATCAGTTCGTCGTGATGATCTTCCATATAGTCACGGATACGCCGAAGAGGTTGTAGGGCTTGTCTGCCTGTCATGCCGTAGTGAGAACGAATACCGGCGTCCGGAATTGCCGCATACCACATCGGCGCAACGTTGAAGGTGTAGTTAAAATCTTCGTCAGCAATATGCATGTCATAAGACATATGCTAGGCCTTTCTATCACTCTTCCGCGGCGGCAATCAGCTCCGCAATTTCACTGCGGTGGAAGCAATCCAAAAAACGATCAGCCTCGTCTGGAAACTCCCGGGAGAATTCATCTTCTCCCGGTAAAATTTTTCCGGTCCTCAGTACGACATATCCATCGAAACTGCAGTCGTGTTCCATGCACCAGCAGTGCACGCCATCATCGGCCATCTGACCTTTGCATTTTGGGCAATGTCGCGGCATGACAGGGCCTTTATTTTGCTGTGGCCAGCGCCTTGCGCTGATCCTTGATGAACTGGTCGATTTCCTGGACGACTTCGCCGGCGTCGGCGCGAGCTTCGTCCTGCATGATCAGGCGCGTCATGTTGAAGGTCACCTTCAACTCGTGAAGCTTGTTCAACGTCTCTTCCGCAATCTGCTTCGCCTGCTTTGCCATCATCCAAGCCTCTATGATCACGCTTTAAGCGTGGTGGTTTCGATCGTTTTCCAATGACCAAAGCGGAGCCACGTGAGCGGATTTTTTGTACGGACGGCGGGCGTGAATTTTTGTTTTTCAATCACGTGCTGCCAGTGCGGCCGGTCTCCGTCGATTTCAAACCAACGGGTGAAACGCCCGGGCATATCGGCTCCGCACTTCGCGCAAATCTCCGGCAGGAAAAACACGGTGATGAAGCTGCTACTGTCGCTCCGTTTTTCGACGTGTCCGCATTCGGAACAAACAGCTTTATGGATCTCCTGATAATTCACTTCCGAGGCCCTTTCGATTGCAATCTTGCTTGATGCCTGGCGATGCGCTCTTCGACACCTTGAACAAGGCCCTCGTTGAGCACGCCGGCGGCAGTCTTGTGATCTCGATAAAGAGCGATCAGAACTGTTGCGACAGCATGCTCCAGCGTGACCATGATCGATGCGGCGTCATCTGGGCCGCGCTCATCAAATATGGCCTTTGCGGCAATCAGTGCGCGTTGTGTGTCTTTCTTCGGTTCGCTCATTTTATCGCCTATTTGCCCGTAGGACCCCCGTCAGTACGTGTTCGAGTATGCGTTCGACAGGTCTTCATCGATTGCTTCACGCGGCGAAAACCCATCCTCAAAAAAGTCGTACCAGCACTGCAGGCCAGTGCTCTCATGAAGCGGCGTGTCATATGGCTTCATCGGCATGCCCTCCATCTCTTTTTCGAGGTCAGCGATATATAAGGCAAACAGATCCCTCGTCGCGGAACTCATGTGACGGATAAGTTTTTCGTCGTTCGGATAGGTCGTTTGCATCGCTCGACGGGCCTTTCGAGGCTGTTTCAGATATTCGCTACGATGATGTCATGCACGGTCTTATTCCGGGGTCTCCATATGTGCCCGCAATCGCTGCAAAAGACGGTTTCTCCGGTGTGCCTGTCGCTCCAGAGTCAAACCTCGATACGACTTTCCCGCTGCGAAACTCGGTCATCTGCTCAACCGACACACACTCGCTAAGAAAGATAATTTTTGAGTGGTACTTGGGACAGCGCGGGCGCATAGGGCAATTTCTGGTTACGGTTTATCTGCAGCGATAATTTCAGCCACCCGCTCACGATCCATCCAGACGACAATGCCCATTTTGTCGGTACCGCTCGGGCCGATCCGCTCGGGTGTCCCGAAGGTGATTTTCGTGTGGCCGTTGTTCATATTCATGCTGTCGGCGCAGTCATCCAGCTTCTGAAACTGGACCTTGTCGTCGCCGTATGCGGCTATCAATTCTGATAAGGTCATAGCTCAAATGCCTTTCTGATCACGAGTCCGCAAACCTGCAGGACGGATTGTGCAAGCCGTCTGCGGGACAACCGCAGCACGGGTGATGCTTCGGGTTTTGCTCCCGCGTAATCTTGTCCATGATCGGGTCTGTCAGCGCGAAAACGACGGAACCTGGAACAGGTCCGCGGCTCGCCTCTGAGCGTAGCTTATCCATCTTTGATTTCAGCCACTCATTGTCCATGCCGGCGCTCCGTTATTTGATCTTGCTTACGAGATAGAAGAAGGCAAAAACGCCGATCATCACGGCGGTTCCGAAGCCTCCGGCGAACCATCCAATGTTTGCGAGTTCTGGCATGTCGAAACCTCTCCTATTCGCACTCTAGCCCCACCACGTGACCATCATCCAACACTTGGTATTGGCGTGGCCGCGCATGTCGACTCTCTATTTTTCTTCTTGAGGTATACCCGTCAGTCGTTCCAGATTGCAGCGCTGAGGCGGGTAAATAACAACCCTTTGGCCGGTCGCGATTTCATGAGTGCGCACCGTAGCCCAAAGCCCCTTGAGAGAGGTCAGCGCTTCACCACCGAGCATCAAGCGTTGACCCATTTCCTGCAGCACCTTTTCAGCAAGTTCATCGCTATCATCGGACATGAGTGGCCTCTATTTTCTGAACTCACCCCTAGGGAGCTCTTCAAGCGTCCCGACAGGCCAGACAGCCGCGAGTGTTGCGCCCAGTTCTGGAAGGTATTGTGTCGTTACTTTTTGGAGAGAGCCGCCATCGATACTCAGGACCGCATCGCCCACGATCGGTCCTGGGCAGACAAAATAGAATTTTGGTTTTGTGCTCATGTGACGCAACAGCCGTTCTGATCAGTTTCAAACAGAACACATACCTTTACACTAGTCAACGCAAAAAACGTTGACGTATGAGCGTCAAAATGTTATCAGCCGGGATCTCGGAAAGTGAGGACTCTGCGTTGGCAAACAGGACGGCGAAAATTCTCGATTGTGAAACGTGCTCCGGAACCGGTGAAGTCATTGCCGATTGGGAGAAATATCTCGAGCAGCACGAAGATGCGCTTGCGGAGTGCGACGACTGTGACGGGAAAGGCACCAGGTCCGCCGATCCGGAGCACGCACACATCCGGGAGGCTTCGTGAGAATCCTACTATCAACCATCGAGACAATTCTCAGCTTCGCTCTGCTACCGCTGGTCATTTTGCTTGGAGTGGTGTCAATACCCATCCGAGCTAGTATGTCACTACGACTGGACGACGATTTTGCTGACGACATTGATCCGTCTGCTTCTCCAGGGGAATGATGAAACCGACCTTGTTTGTCGCAGGTTTGGGTCGTTGCGGGACAAGCCTTGTGCTGCAGATGCTTGATGCAGCTGGCATGAAATGCGCCGGCAAATATCCAGATTTCGAACCAGTGGAAATGAAATCCTTCAGCAAGCCGGTAGATACGTCTTGGTTAAAGAGTAACGCCGGAAGCGCAATTAAGTGGCTGGATCCGCACAAAGTTCGTGTTGCTACATCGGAAATTGATGCGTCCGTGATCTGGATGCACCGAGACCACCATCAACAGGCAAAGAGCCAAGCGAAGTTCATGGAGGCGTTGCTTGGCGTGCACCTGGCTCGGAGCGATATTTCAAAGTTGAAAAACCAGCTTCGGACGGAGACGAAGCTCGCTCTGCGCGCGACCCGCCCTCTTCCGTTGCACGTTATTTGTTTCGAGCGCCTGTTATCGGAGCCAGCCGAGACTGCGGCGAACATCGTGCAATTTTTGCATGGAACCGGCCACCAGTTTTCCCACGACCCAGTCAGCTTGATGGCGGATCAAGTCATTCCACGAAAGCCAAAGTGCATGCCCGATCTATCGATCGAAGCATTTCTAGTCGAACAATCAAGGTGCTAAAATGAAGGTCAAGATAACGTCATCTGGAGACATTCGTGGGACCAAGGTGGAAGACCTGGATACCGGCGCAGATCTCACAAGCATGGTGTCAGAAGTTAGGTTTCACCATGTTGCTGGTGAACAACCCAAAGCCGAGCTCTTCGTAAATTTTGTCGAGATCGAATCCTCTGGCATCGCGCTTTTGCGCGGCCAGAAGGACGGATGGGCAACACTCAGGGTGGTGAGGTCTATCACTTTTGCCGATGGCGAAACGATGGATTTCAGTCAGGGAAAAGATTCATGAAAACAATCTGCTTGTATCATGGCAACTGCGCAGATGGCTTCACAGCTGCCTGGATCGTTCGAAACGCTTTGGGGGAATGCGTCGAATTTATTCCCGCCACTCATGGAAGTGAACCACCTGACGTAACAGGCGCCGAGGTCATTATTGTCGATTTCTCGTACAAGCGACAGGTCTTGCTCGAAATGGCGAAAGAGGCTGAATCCGTCCTTGTTCTCGACCACCATAAAACCGCGCAAGAAGACCTGACCGCAGGAGAGGGAATTATTGATATCTCTGGTTGGTCGAGGCCATGGGGCATAAGCCGGCATCGCCTGAACGCGGCACAGGACCAACTCGAAGGCGCAATGCACGCAAATATTTATGTCGAGTTCGACATGGAGCGCTCCGGCGCGCAAATGGTCTGGGATTTTTTCAACTTGGATCAGCCACGAAAGAGGTTCGTCGATTTCGTCGGCGATAGAGATCTCTGGCATTTCAAGATGCCATGCTCGAGACAAGTTGCAGCAACTGTCTTTTCGTATCCATATACATTCGATGCATGGGACCATCTGGACACCCTGATCAGTTCAGACATCTATCTTGCCGGGGTTGTGGCACAGGGTGACGCCATTCTTCGCAAACATGACAAAGACGTCGCTGAACTGCTCGAGGCAACAACGCGAACGATGGTGATCGGCGGGGTAGAGGTCCCTGTAGCAAACCTGCCCTATACCATGTCGTCTGACGCAGCAAACTTACTCGCGGAAAAAGCACCGTTTGGCGCTTGCTATTTTGACAACAAGGAAGGCAAACGAGTGTTCTCGCTTCGGTCCTCCGAGAACGGGGCCGACGTTGCTGAAATCGCGGCCCGGTATGGCGGTGGTGGACACAAGAATGCTGCTGGCTTCAGAGCGCCGGCCGGATGGTGTGGGGACGGATCTAGGGACATCTGGAAGGAGCCAGATGTACAAGCAACGCCTCTACGCGGTAGCAATCGCGGAGACGCTATTGCGGAAGAAATAAAGGGAAAAAAATCAAAATATCCGGATTAGGATCCAGTCACCGGCAGGCAAAGATGGCGCAAGACTAGATGGTAAACTTTTTCATTTATTTGTTCGATGCTGCCATCATTCTCCAACACGTGATCTACGTCAAAAACATGTGTCTCAGACTCGTGTGAGCTCACCTCAAGTGCAGATCGGTCGATCCTGATAAGAATACCACCAAGACTTCTTATCGTCGCAACTTCATTGGGGAAACGAATGTCGTCACAAACGACATCGCCTTCTGGCAGTGTAAAGCGCCACGCGTTCATCCAGAGATCAGGGTCAATCATTTTTCGACCCCACTCCGTTCCGAGCGTCTGCATGGCATACCGCGGCGTGCGACCGCCGAGAACGTCGCAAGGCGTGGTTTTCATGTCTCCGTATAGATGGCGGTCATCCAAACCCAAGCAGCGTAACATCGACTTCAGAGGGCTGGCCATGGAATGGCGGGTAAATCCGCATTCATCGACGAGAAAACCAGCAACGGTCGACTTGCCTGCTCCCATACGACCAGAAAGACCAACAATCATTATCCGTTCTCCATCAGTGTTGATTGCAAATTAATGCAAAACACGACAAAGACAACGCATAAAATGTAACTATCTGTCCAAGCTTATGTTGTCACGCTTTTGGCCGGCCCGCACCACCATATGCGATTTCTTTGCCAACCTGGGTCTGAGATCCGCGCGTGCATCCGCTACAGTCGAACCGAGATTGTTCTCCGGCGGTATTATCAACTTGAAAATGTTGCACTGCTCTTTAACGAGCGAGACAAAAAAATATTGGGCGACCGCTGTAGCGATCGCCCATTGCCATGGCATCAACATTGCTTTTCTTACGGTCTGTGAAGGCTTTTTGTTAACAGTGCAACCACTGCGTCGAGGCGCTGATTCAACTCTTTTCGATGCTCTCTGAGCTCGGTGCTTACCCGGTCCATGGACTGGTCCAGACGGACAATGTGGCTATCCAGATCTGACCGTCTGACATACTGATCGCGCACTTCGTTGATACGCTCGTGCAATCGGTCATCACCGGCTCGCATCGATCTGAAGATCTGGCGGTCACGCACAATTACTCCACCAATCAGCGCAACAAGAAAACCGCCAACGCCGATAAGCGTCGAAAACAGCCAGGTTGGTACTTCCATGGCTCTACCCCAATTTTTATTTGAAATTTTCCAGCTAACGCCGGGATTTGAACATGCCGGCAACTGCATCCTTGGCACCGCCGATCATGCCAATGCCAAGTGCGCCTCCCACGAGGGCATAGGCCCACTGCAGAAGATCGTCACCGGTCCGCGGAAACGAACCGCCGAAGATCTTCACATAGACCGGAAGGCCGACCTGATACCAGAGGAGCACCGTCGTTTGCGACCAAACAACATATGCCCATGCCTTGCGCACCATTGGGTCACTAGACTGAAAACTAGCCCGAATGGTCTGCTGGGCTTCGCCAAATATATCGCTCGCCGCCGTTGCAAGCGATTCCGCGATCTGTGCTTGGGCCTGGGACCACGCAGCATCTGCTTTTGCTTCTGCCTCTGCGGCCGTCATTTCACCTTTAGCGACGGCATTGATGATGTCCTTGACACTCCCCATGAAGCCGCCGCCTGTGACAACCTTCGCCACCAGTCCTACGACGGGCCCAACAAAAGCGAGAGGCCCCATTATTTCTGCCTCCAACCAGCCGGGCCGGTAGTGACATGCCTAAGCACGATGTTGGCCACGCCGATGCCCAGGATCACACCGGGCGCATATTCCGGCGGCAGAACTTCACGCCAGTTGAAGACGCTCAAATAGTTCAACAGTTCGGCGATGAGCGCAACGATTCCAAGACCGCCGTTGAAGAGGACTGTTTTCCATCCAGACATGATGTTTCCTTAGGTTGGAACGCGCTTTCCGGTAATCACACCGCGGTAGCGCAAAATGAGGAAGATGATGCCGACTGCCAGCAGCGCCCCACCGCCCCATAGAGCCACACTGAGAAGAAAATCACCTGACTGGACCGCTGCGTCGGTCGATCCAGCTCCCATGCCTCCAGCAGCCGTTGGAGCGGCTGCTGCAGCCTGTTTCCCGCGCTTGGTATCCAGTGCTCTGATGAGCGCCGCCCGGGTAGCGGGACCGACAATCCCGTCGACCGTTAGATCATTGTTGCGCTGGAAGCTTTTCACCGCTTTGATTGTATTCTTACCGGCGACGCCATCGACGACGAGTTCGTAACCCAGCGCGGACAGTTGCTTCTGATATTGCATCACCTCATCGGTGCGGCTGGACACAGATGATGGAACCGACCTGATTTGACCGTAATTGCCATGTTCGATCAATTCCGCTTCTTCCCGCCGACGTCGCACGAGACCGGCCAAGCGGCGCCCATTAGCGGTCACGGCGGTTGTGCGTAGCCGCTTGGCCGCACCGGGCACATCGCGGGCTTTCAGAAGTTTCGCCCAGGTCCAGTTAAGCGCACCGGTACCGCAGTTGTAAGCCATCGAGCCCGAGCCGTCGTATTCGTGCTGGACTGTGGTACCGATTTTAGCGTTGACGGCCGCACCGTATTCGTCGTTGAAGACCTTCGGAAGGAGCACATCGACGTCAGTTCTGCTTATTGTGTCGCCAAGACGAAGCCCGCGCCCATATTTTGCGCGCCACCATGCCGCAAAAACCTTGGACCGCATGGTGAAGCCTGGACCGATCGTTATCACGCCCGCGGGGCAGCGATACGCCTTCAGCGGACAGCCTTCATGATCCAAGACAAACGACGTTCCTTCCCTGCTCAAACTTGGCATGGTTTCACCTTCCGGCACATGTGCCGTCTGATTTTTAAGTGACAAAAAAGCCCTGAAATCCGGGCGATGAACTTTCTCTACCGACTATGTGTCAGTGGGAGCGTCACGGTCTCTAGCTACGCACGTGCTCCATAGGCACGACATAGGATCCATCATCGTGCGTCATGACCCTGATGTTGGCATTGACTTTCCCCATTGGGCTTCCTCGACCTGGGCGGTGCAACCGCGCGCAGCCGTTGCCGGCACTTTCCAAGAGGTCGCCACCTTTCACCGTTACATTCTTGTCGATTCGGCAAAAACCGGCGCCAAGACAGCTAATAGAAGCGTCAACGTCGAATGGTGTATTCGGCTTATCCCACCCGACAAAAGTGCCATAAACTCTTCGAGATCCGGCCTTTTTCGAGATCTCAAATTTCACCAGGCGATTGTTATCAATCAGAACCACCTTCGCATCTATTTTGAAGGTCCTGGGTTGATCCTCAACTGTCTTTTCTTTTATTTCGACGGTCTCCGTTTTCTCACGCGTCACGACATCTGGAACACGGGAGATCACTTCACCTTCCTCGTTGAGGACGTCTTTCATGATGGGATTTCCATCCTCATCAATCAACGGCAACTCCTCAATGACAGGGTCCCTTGCGAGTTTTATTACTTTTTTTCGAACAATCTTGCCGTTTATTTCTTCGTGCTCGTACCCAATAACTTCGTATTCAGGTCCTAGCACCTGTTTTGTTTCGTACCTGATGTGTTCTACTTCGATCTTTACAGTCCTTGAGACCTCGATTTCAATTTCACTGTCGAGCTCAAACGCAAACAGGTCCAACTTGTCAGAAAACTCTTCTGTTACAATCTTTTCGCCGGTTACCGGGTCTAGAAACTCCAGGCCGCGCCACTCGCAAAGTTCATCGATAGTATCGCAGACGGTGCCGAAAGGAATGTCAGGTTTTGACCGGTCTGAAAGTTGCGACCAGTGAGCTGCATGGAAGGCATTGTAGAAGACGCTGGTGCCACTGATGGAGATACTTCCCTCAGTGGTGTTTGCTTGGGCGAAGGTAGCGATCGAGCCATCATCAGTAAGACGATTCAGATGAAGGCAATGGGTACCATCTGCAGTTATGCTCAACTGCCCAGCATCGCCGCGGAATTCGGCACCAACAGACGTTAGATCCTGCGCTACTTTCGCGCCGATATAAACGTCGTTGTTATTGTAGGCAAACCGTTGGTTGCTTCCAGAAAGGTATTTTACGACACCGTTCTGGTGATCATAGGTATCAATCCAGCGAACGCTGTTCCCAGGATTACCGTGGATATTGTGGAACACCCCATTGGTGCCAACAATGTACTGGTTCGACGCCTGTCCACCGCCGGAGACATTCGCCTCGAAGACAGCCGTGGGATTGTAGGTAGCATTGGCGCCAACGCTGGTGATCTGTGGGTCTGTACCAAGCGAACCAGTCGGCGTAAAGACATGCAGTGGCGCATCGGCAGCCGGCACATCATTGGCGTCCCAGCCTGAGCCAAGCGTCAGGCTGGTACGGACACCCACCATCAAGAAGCGTCTGATCGCAACTTGGCTTTCCAAATTAATATTACCGGGCCGGCTCTTACCAGTGATTGTAGCCGTAACGGCTGTGAAGAATGCTTCTCCGGGCCAACTCGCGTGACCCTTCCCGTAGATGTTGAATTGCGGCGACACATTGGTTGTCGGCGTAGAATCTGCACCGATGGTCAGCGAGTAGGAATCGGCAGCGCCAGATGCCCTGATGACGCCACCCGAGGTTCCTTCGAAGACGAAAAGCGATGTCGCGCCACTCAACGAAGCAGCCCAACCCTCTAGCGTCGTCGATAGGTCGAACACCAATAGCCATGGATCCGGACTCAGCGTCCCAGGCTGTTCGTTCAGTGAACTTACCGATGTGTTGTAATATAACTTGTTCGAACTCGTGACGAACTGAGCCAACGTGTAGGTGGTTCCACTATCCCACACACCTTGATAGTCGATCGTCGCGGTCGTGCTCGAACTGACTAACTGACGCCACTCAGAACCTGATCTGAAAAGTAGTGTTCCGACACCGTCGACGATATCGCCTACGGCAAGGTCAGTGCCGGACGCAGATTTGATGTTTTCGGCATCACCGCTGTTCAGCGCGATGGTAACCGTCGTACTGGTATTTGTTCCAGGCGGATCGCCCAGAATGAGAATTTTGACCTCTGCCGGGTCGACGCCGACTTCAGTGTCGGCCGTGATGGCGTTTGCTGAACCGCTGACGTTGGTGAGAACGGCCGCAGTGTGTGGCAATCCTGCTAGTCGATCCCATCCATCGGGTGAACCTGTCGCATCGTACCTGTAAACACCGTTATTGCTGTCCGTGCTGTCACCCCACACAAAGCCGCCAGTGTCGTCAGCTACACCCGTCTTACCCTGCAATTCGGCGAGCGTTCTGACATGAACGGCGTTGCTGGCGGCAATGCGGGATACCGACTTCAAATACTGCCGCAATTGGCTCTTGATCGGCTTATGCTCGGTGCCTGAGACGCCAATAACAGCGTTATCTCGTAGGATGACGTCGATATCGAGTGACATGCGTTTTCCCAACAAAAAAAGCCGCACAAGGCGGCTTTGAATTCGTACTGAAGTTGTTTAACTAGTTGTGCGCTGCAGGGCCGGACTAGGCTCGTAGGGCGACTCCAACCCGGAGCCGGTCACTGCTTTGACCTGGAACTCGTATGTCGTTCCCGCCATCAGAGCGATGTCTGTAGCGGAGACGCCAGGCTCCATGCTGGCGTATGCATAATTTCCGTCATCGTCCGGACTTGCGCCTTCGACAACGCGGTACCGAATGAAATGGTAATTTGCGTCTGACTGATCGGTAATCACGCAGGATGCCGTGGTGCCGCTTATGGTGACACTCAGCGTCGGCGCATCAGGCGTTAAATCATTATCTGGATCGGGCTGCACCTCTGGCGGGGTTACGCCTTCCGTTTCCTCGTCATAGGAAACGTCACTTTCAGTGAGTGCGATGACCGCAAATTCAACTCCGTTCACGACACCATTTCTATCCAAGATCAGTTCTGGGTCGCTGACGATCTCAAAGCTCGTATTGATATCGCCGTAATTGATTTTGATAAAACGCTCACCAAGGACGGACAGTCCATAGATGTTAGTAGAAACTTCCAGGCTTGTTCCTGTATTTATTCTATTCGCCGCGATTTTCTGTAAGTGTCTGCACTGCCCATGGTTGGCGGACATTATAAAATCAACCGACTTTACCTTTCTACCAAAACTCGAAAAGTTTTCGTGTTCATATTCTTTTGCATCTTGTTCAATATAACCGTGCGCCGGAGAAAGGTATTGACTTTTTATTACGGTCGCCTGTTCGGACTCGTACTTACCCTCCGTACGTTTGATGCGCGTGATGTGGTCACCTGTGAGAGTGACTGTCGGCTCAACCCAGCCACCGACTGAAATCCCTATTTTCCCATTTGAAGTAAGAACCAGCCTGCCGTTGCAGGCGTCAAACATCCTAATCAGCGTCGCCGACGGAGCTTCGCCATAGTTATTCCAACCGTGAAGTTCCCACTTAGCCCTTGTCGTAGCCTCCGGGCCCGCAACCACGAGATCGCACGTATCCGCCGCGGCTTTAAAGCCGTAGGTAGCATCATCGTCGTCAATGAACTCGGTGGGTATGCCGTGCCCATTCTCCAGGGCACTTGCAGTCAACTGATCGCGAATAACCAGGGCTGCGTTCGCGGAATATGCATCCATAGAAATTCGTGGATCATAGATTGTAGAATATTCCGCGACCGCGCTGATCTCAGTGTTGACCCCCTTCGGGAGCATATTGAACGTGTTCTTGTCACAGAGAAAGCGTGCCAAGATCATGACGGTGCCGAGCCCGCGCCAGTCGCTATCGACTTCTGCGGAAAATTCACTTGTCAATTCGGAGAACGCAGTCTGGGAATCGCTTCCGAGTTTGTAGGCGAATTGGGCCTTGCCGCTATACTTCGTGGTGGTGACGTTCAAACTTCCGTCGACAGTCACCTCTGTGCCGTCGATATACCAGTTTGTGAACTGGCTGATTGGACCATCGGCTACAGCGACAACCATCGTCATGTTGTTGCCACTTTGGCCCGCAAATACCGTCGTGCCCTTCTTTACCGACTGAAATAGCAGATGCCCTCCACCTCGGAGCTTTCCCCAACCTTTCCTTCGGTAGCCGACTGCGGCACGGGATATCTGCGTCTGTGACGAAGGTAAGGCAGCTGGCGTAACCGCCGGCTGAGACGAACGCCCAAGCGCCAGTGAAGCGACGCCGAGACCAAGTGAGATAATTGTCCCAATGCCGCCGATGGCTGAGATGAAACCGCCAATTGCGAAGCCGATCGACGCGCCGGCACCATAGAAACCACCGGCGGCCAAACCGGCAAGAGACAGCGCCCCACCAAACCCCGCGGCCGCTGAAAGGCCGCCGGCGAAAGCAGCAACCGCCGCGATTACCGGAGGCATCTCAGAAAGTCCATGCCCTGAGTAGGCGGGCATTTGGTATCGGAAACTTCCCTTGCGTTCCCAACACCCACCAGTAGCCATCTTTCATGATGGCGCCGACTGCCTGTCCTTCGACGACCACACAACCGACGTCACCATTCTGAGGAGTGGAGGTGCGCTTCATGCCAGCGGTTTTCAGGCCTTTGTCCATGATACTCGGCACGCCTCCGCAGGCCTTGACAAATACCATCGCTTCAGCTTCTGACGAATACCGGCCGCGCCACTCTGCTACAGGGTCAACACCTGTCTGTTCCCAGACCCACCCTCCTGGAAAAGCGCAACAATCATTAGAAATGTAGTCGCACGGCGCAGCAGTCAGAAAATATTCATCAAGCGACTTCATACGAGTTGAATCGTCTTTCCTCGCGCCAGGATTGGCACGTAATTGAACATTTTGTCAGTGTCGGAAGGGTATCGGCCCTTTTGGTCCGATTCCGTATAGCGGCCAAATCCTGCCTCTGACCTTTGGCTGAACAAACTCTCAACCATCAGGTTCAAGGTGTAACTCGGCTGGCTGGTCGTCGTTGCGCCCTCTTGAACTGACTGAATTCCGCGCATGACGTAGATCTGATTCAAAACAGCTGGGCCGACGAGGGTCAGATCTTCTGCCGTCAGCAGCATGAATCGTTCGATGATATACCGGCCGATCACTTCAGCCTTCTCGTCCCAAATCATTTCTTCGATCGCACCAGGCAGACCGTTTATCTGAAAGAGGCCGGTGTCGTTTTCCGCCTTGTTCGAGAACGGAAAGCTTGGAGCCGTCAACTGTCCTCGCAGACCTTGATACGTATTGTTGTCATGCAGTTTTCGATCAACGTTGCCGTTCCAAATATAGACGGTTTCGGACGCGAATCTGATCTCCCAGGCGCGCGCTATCCTTGCCCTTGCCGATGCGAGAAGGGATATTTGTTCGGAATTGTAGATGCCCATTATATTGTCGGCGCCGTATCTTCGATGAATTCGATCTTTGGAAACGACCAGTCGCCGTACTGAAACTCGATTGCCATAGCTTCAGGATCGATAAGTCTGGACTTCACAACAGGATAGACGAAGTCGACTTCGTCCCTTGGGAACGCGTCCGCTCTCAGTTCTGGTGCTATCGTTATGCTCGCAGATGAGGTCGACTGGCTGACAATGGAACGAACTTTGTACTGGTGAAGACAGATGGTAAAAACATCTCTGGTCTGGATCGTTCCGCACTCGATTTTTGTAATATTGATGGTTGTTGCACCGGCCGCGGCAAAGTCCGTGACAATGACGTGGGTCCCGCTCGAGATAAACTCGGTTCCATCATCAAACGTAGCTCCGTCCGAGAAGGTGCATGTCTCGATCTCACCAAACTTCGGGTAACGGCCTTTGTGATAGTAGGGAACGGCGATAGGCAAGTCGCGGCCCATGATTTGTCCATCCAGGGCCATCCATTCATCCAGATTGACCGCTTCGTGGACAGGGATTTCGATGAAGGTTGGTTTCCAAATACCCCGCCCAGGTATGCCGCCATTGTTCAAGCGACCGGTTAGGGAGAGTTGCTGCCCTCCACCGGATTGAGCACTGAAGCCCGGGTTAACGTGCCTAGGGGGAAGCAGGTCACGTGGCCACTCGATGTAGGTTGGAACTGACATGTCAACCTTTGTTCACGTTGTTCTGTGTTGCATAGGCGCTGAAGTTTTTCTGAACGTCTCTTGCAACTGCGGCCGCGGCGCCTGTTGCAGCACTCTGCGCTTCGGTTTGCACCATGAGATTGAACTCATCAGAAGCGGTGGCATGAACATGGACATCTACGCGCTGCGGCTGGACATATCCGCTCGTAATGGAAGACGCTGCATTTGAGAGCGCGCTGACTGTTCTGTCCATCTGGTTGCCACGGAGGACATGCTCCGTGTTTTCCAGGACGGCCAGGAATTCCTTGTTCTTCATTTCAGTGCCGGCATGAAGCCGCGGCGCATATGCAACTGCTGCGGCTGGTACCGGCCTACCTTTTTCAGCTGATGCTGCCGTGCCACCTTTATGCAGGATCCCTGGGATGATGCTGCCACCCAGAAGTCCACCACCACCGAGGATATTGCCAAACAAACTTCCGAAGAAGCCGCCGCCACCTCCACCACCACCGCCGCCAACGGTACTTGCAAGCGTCGCTCTCAACCGATTGACAATCGGTTCCACGACCAGCACCTGCACCCCGATGTTGATTAGTTGCTTGAGGAAGTTCTTGACCGCATCTTCCATGTTGTCGAAATCGGTGATCACCGATCCGGCCAAATTTCCGAAGGCGTTGGCGACATCATCGATCCATTGGTATTGACCGAACTGCGTCACATAGTCAGCCCAGGCGACACTTGCCTGGTCTGCGGAAATTTTGCCCTGCTGAACGAGGTTGTTGAGTTTTTGCTGCTGGTCGGCAAAGTCTCCAGCGAGCTGCGAGCCAGTGCCATACTGTTTTACAATATCCCGGTAGAGTTCAGCGCTTGCAATATCCTGCAGGGCGCTCCTGATTTCCAAGAGACCGGCCGGCGCCGTTGAAAGGTTACCGGAGTTGACCGCGTCGATGTATTGCCGGATTGCGGTTTCCGCATCTTTGATATTTTTTGCCCTGGAGACGACCTCGCGATCTATATCGCTTAGACCAGCAGCGGCCCCTTCCCTCCTGATCTTGTCGATAATATCTGCGGTACGCTCTGCTTCCGTACCTGCCTTTTTTGTCGCATTTGCAGCGTTTTCCGCGGCAACAAAGTCACGAGCGTATGCCTCTGCCTCTTTGCGGAGTGCATCCGTAACGTCGATGTGCGCCTTCTTCGCGTCGTCCAGATATTTCTTCTCGATGGAAGCCCGGCGCTGCGCGTCGCGGCCAAGGCGCGCATCTGAAAGCGCGGAAGCCTTATTTGTGTTGAAAGCCTTCAGACGAACCGCTTGATCGAGTGCATTCGTCTGTTCAACACTCTGAAGATTAGTGTTTGCTGCTTCGAAGGCTGTTTGAACGCGAACAACAATCGGATCTTTGGAAGCGGATCGAAGTTTCTCAACTTCTTTCCTCATGATTTCCAAGGCAGTCGTTCCGTCGTCCAGGATCAGCGTAGATCTCTTTACGCCGTCAGCTATTTCATCGAAATACGGCGTCGACACCTCTTTTTTAAGATCTTCGACTCCCTGCTTGAATTGGGTATATTCAATTTCCTGATTTCTGTAAGCCTGAGACAATTCACGAAGCTGATTTACTTCGTCTCTATAGTTTATATCACTTCGAGCTCGCTCTTGAGATTGATATAGACTTAGAAGACGTTCGATTTCTTTCGATGCATTCTTTACAGCGTCCTCAAGCTTGAAAATCTGCTTTTCTTCTTCTTGAATCCTTATCGCCAGGATGCTGCGACGCGCACCGTTATCATTGTCTGCAAGATCGCGAATATCCCCAAGTCGATCCCGAATAATCTGCTCGGCTTCGGCAATCTTTTGCGCTTCTGCCCTGGCACGAGCACCGAGCACACCGAGTAGTGTGATAGCGCCCGTAATCGCGAAGCCCCACGGTCCTCCGAATAGATTGACCAAACTGGAAACTTGCCGGCCAACGAACTGCTTGGCTTGCCCAAACGTCGTTGCAGCCTTCGTGGCGGACGCCAACTGCACCTTTGTTTCCCTGATAGCGCTGATATTGGCCCGGTAGGCTGCCGTGGTCTCATTAAGACGCGTTCTGACAACCTCGGATCCTTCGCGCTCGGCAGCGTTGCGCGCTTTCCTGGAAGCTGCGACTGCAGCATTACGCTGAACATCGAGTTCGGATATACGCTGCTGCTCCGCAGAGATATTACGAAGTGAAGCGAGATGTTGTTCGCCGGCTTTTTTCTGCGCGGCGGAATAGGTATCAGCCATTTGAACGCTGCGCTTTTCAATCGCAGCCAATTCATTTTCGATCGCACGCGCGTTCGATTTGATCTTTCGCTCAACTCCTCGGAAATTCTGCTCAGCTTCCTTCGTGAAATCCACGCTCCCGGCCGTACCCACCTTCACCTGAACAGCCTTGGTATAGGTGTCGCGTGCCTTCAGAAGCTCACGATTCAGAGCCAGACGCTCACCATCCAATTTAACAAGACGGTTCTCGGATGAGATCTGATCGGAATTGAGTTTGGCAATTCGCGCCGGGACCTTTCCAGCATCAGATGCCATGTCTGCATAAAGTTTGCGCAGGCGCGCGTTGGCTGCCAGACGCTCCTTATCCAGTTTATTGATTGCTTCGCTGGCTCGCAGCGATTCCGATTGCGCTGATTTGGATGCATATCCGAATGCACCTTGGGACAAATCAGACTTTAATTTCTGACGCTCGACAGCTGACGCACGTGCTGATTGCGTCAATCTATCTTGCTCCTCCTTCAGAGCAATAACGTTTTCTTTTGCTTGGCGAGACTCGTCCTTGATTGACTGATAGATGGTGCCAATACCACTTCTTGTGGTTCTCTCGCCTTCCGCACCTGTTAGCTGACCTGCAGGAATTGGCCTTTCTCTGCCGGCAGCATATCCCGCGGTGCCGGCCAAACCACCACCTATCAAGGCGCCTTCAAGTCCGCCTATCTGATAACCTGCGGCACCGCCAAGAGCTAATCCAAGACCACCGCCAAGAGCTCCACGGTTCCGCGCTAGGAACAGCGCCGCGGCCAGTCCTCCGGCTTTCGCGAGCAGTGGTATGATGCGGTCGAGGTTGTCTCCTATCGAAACGAGGCCATCGGCCAGGAGCTGTGTGACCCCATAGGATTTGTTCACACCTCCGATGAAGGAGGTGAACGAATTGTCGACAGAAACAAGCGCCTGGTCGAGTGTTCTTACAGACTTCGAGAACTTTTCGTCGATCGATGCGGAAATCCGGTTCAAGGACTGGAAAATGCTGTTAGCCGTGAGCTCACCAGCATAACCAAGTTCTCTGAACTTACCGATCGTTACGCCGAGACCTTTCGCTAGCTCCAAGCCGAGTGGCGTCTCAAGGACAGCTCTAAGCTCTTCACCGCCAAGGCGGTTTGACGCCAGACCCTGGGAAAGCTGAATAGCCGTAGAAGCCGCTTCTTGTGCGGTCGCGCCACCGAGTGTCAGACCTTTCTGAATTGTCTCTGCTGCGCGGAGGATTTCAGCCGGGTCTCTATCCGGCGCCGCTTTTTGAATACGTGAATAGAGAGTCGCGGTCGACTGCAGTGTCGACCGACTTCGCGCCGCAACAGCCTCAACTTCGGCAAAGCGAGCAGCCAGATCAGAACTATCCTTGGAAACGACTCTGATCTGGTTGGAAATGTTGGTGAAAGTGTCCGCATAGCGCAGCAGGACGTTGGATCCCAATGCCGCGGTAAATCCACCTGCAACTGCCGTCAACGCCAGAAGCGAACCACGCAGGAGAGAAGCGCGGTCGTTTACTGTTTCGAAGGCACGGCTAGCGGCAATAATTGAGTATGGACGGAAAGACGTCGAACCGGCCGAGGCGTGGAATCGATTGATTGATCTTTGCGTCAACCCGACGTCCCGTCGGATAGCACCGGTCGTCTGCCGTGTGACAGACGCCCCGCGCTGCATGTTTGCCGCAAACGGCTGAATATCGGCCGTCAGGGCAACAAAGATCGATCCGATCTGTGCGGCCATTATTTCTTCTTAATTTTCTTGGGCTTCTTACCAATCTGACCGCGTTTTTTCGCTTCCTCGAAGCGTTTTCGCGCCGCAGCAACGTGCTCTCGGTTTGCTTGCTCAGTCGCTGTTTCTGCGTCCCAGGCGGCTTTCGCTGATTTCGGAAAGAGTTTGTGGTCCATTCGCTGGTAGAGAGCAAACGTCCATGCCGTTTCGATTGCGCCCTGTTTGAGGCAAGCGATGTAGTCTTCCGTTTCCGCGGGGGTCAGTTCGTTGAATTCGTCTGGGCGGATTCCTGCCCGGTAGGCTCTGTCTCTGAGTTCGACAAGATACCGCCCGGGCTCGCGAGGGAAGGGTTTTCATCCTCCAGCTTTGCCGCCTGCTCCTTCGTCCACTCAACCTGTTCCGAATAGGTTCGACCGTTGGCCGCAAGTGTGAAGGCGTCGAGAAGTTTGTCGCGAAGCTTCTCGAGTGGAAGGTCTTCATTCAGATCTTCGATCGTCAAGTCGACATTTTTTCCCTGCTTCTCGAGACAGAGCGTCAACATGGTTTCGATAAGGTCGAAATCGTAGAAGAGAAGGCCTTTTTCGACAACGGCGAAATAATCGAGTCCATACTTGTTGAAAAGCGTTGCAAACCCAGGATTTTTGAGACGAAGTTCCATCCCCGTCCCAGCTTCCGGGAACGGAACCCTACGCATGCTGTTACGGCTCATGCGGCGCTACTCCATGTCGTCTGTCCGGTCACGCGAACAGATGCAGCCCCGCCAACAGGATCATTTGGGTTGATGTTCAGATCGCCAGGGTTTTGCACAAAGCCAACGCCGTATTCGGCCATGGCGATGCCGGCGCCGGACCAGTTGATCCGCCAGTTGAAGTTCGCACCGGAGATGAACTTGTCGAGTAGATCGACGTGCGTCGTTTCCGTCGGTGTGAAATGCAATTCAAGCGGAATCGTGCCCGGATCTTTGAACCCCTGCCGGTATTCACGGAAACCGCCGGACGACGCAAGGTGCGTGAAGTCAATTTCTTCCGCCGTGCGGCCGTTGATCCCTGTAGACGCCAAGTTCGCGATCGCGACCCATCCATCAGGCGATTCACCATCACTGATTTCAAACGTGATGCCACGGCCTGTAACGCCAGTGCTCTGTGTCATGCTATGCTCCATGGAAAGCGCATCAAGCGCCAAGAAAAAAGGGCCGCTGAAGCGACCCCGCGTTGGCTATCGCCACGTGACTAGAAAGTGCAAAACTCTTCTGTAGGTGGACATGTCGTTAGAATGGTCTGTGAAGTCCGTGTCGGCGAACATGATGTCCACCCCGGTGAAATCGCCGACTGTTTCCTTGACGACATCTTCCAGAGCCGCGAGGACGTTGTCCCCCAAACTTACAGCTGACGTTGGTGTCAGGCCGATGCAGTCTACCTGGACACGACCGGTGTAGAATTTACCGGCACCATCCAACATTTGCCGATCTCTGGTATCGGCGATATTGCAAACGGCAAACGGAGGTTTCGAGGTCTGCTTCGCCGCGATTGGATATATTCCACCCTTACCGGTTACCGAAGTGACAGCCGAAACCGACTTCAGTTTATCGACGGTAATCTGGATTGAACTCATCGTTTGGCCAGCCTGACAACCGCCGCCCTGATAATTGACCACGCTCCACGAGAGAAGTCATCGACGACATTGTCTTTTTCCTGCTCGTAAGCGGATGTGAAGAACGGCTTCGCACGTGCCCCTGGATGCATAATTCCACGACGCGGCTGCCAGTGCGGAGCGGTACCAAAATTTACGAGGTGCGCGATCTTTCGCGCTCTTGCGCCGAATGCAACCCAGAAGTTCCTCTTGTACCTGGTTCCGCGACGCTTCCTGACAACCACACCTTCATCCAGATGTCCGCCCTTGGGGCGCCTACCCGGCTGTCTGAGAGGCAATGCGTTCTGCTTCGTCCGCATGCGCAGAGGCTCCAAACTCTCTTTGCAAAGGACATCGAGCTGACGCGTCGCGACCGCTGCCGGCATCGCGCGCATGGCGCGGATGACGTCTTTGTCTCCAGTTACACCTGCTCTACGTGGCATTATGAAATCGTTAGATCGAAGGCAGCCAGGTCCGCGGTATCTCCATCAGAATCCGTCACACGCAAAACAATGTCCGCGAATGTGCCAGTCTCTGTTGGAGTTCCTGATAGAATCCCGACCTGTCCATTTTCATAGGAGTCGACGCTCAAGCCCGCAGGCAAGGCTCCGGAAGCGAGCGAAAACGTATAAGGCGGCGCTCCAGCCTGTGCCTGGAAGAGGCCTTGGTAGAGCGTACCGTTCGTTCCGGTCGTCGGCAGAGTACCGTAAATTTCCAACGTGGCGTCGCCAACGACCTGGTTCTGAAGCGTCGCCTCGATTGTGACGTCTCTCGCATCCCACTTGTGCGGAATGGCCGACCGAATATCATAGGTCCCGCCATCATAGAGAATTTGCATATCGGTCGACAGACCAACAACATCGTCATATTCGCAGCGGAAGTGGCAGACGACTTCACTGAAGCGACGACGGGATCCGGCATCAAAATGCTCCTTCCCGCGCTTGAACATTACCTCGCAAAAAACTTCATCCCGCCAGCTTTGCCAACCATAGGTAAGTTCGCCAAGATCGCTGATGCCATTCACAACACTGTGCTGGATGGTGATAATCTGATTTTTGGCGCCGGCTCGCACTAGACGTTCTCATAGGTTACCGGCACGCGCAGTTGATCGATGCAATCTTCATAAGCGTGCAATGTCGCGCGGTTGACGAGCAGAACGCGCGGTTCGTTGATTGTGGCTTCTTTATTGGCGAGGTAGTGAGCCGCCAGGATCTTCATTAACCGTTTCAGCGTCTCTGGGTAGGTCGTGTACCCGGCCGTAAAAGTGATCTCCACCGCCCGGGGATGAGACGCCAGAACCGGCAAGGTGGTATCCGGCAGGAATTCTATCTCGCTGCTGAATGAGTTCTTTCGAACAATGTAATTTGTTGAAGCCAGCACGCTCAGCGGGCTCTCACCACTCTCACTCAGATACTCGATCGAGGTGACGCTCTGCAGTGGTGGATATGGCAGACTGATCTTTCTGACCAGACGGCTTCCCACATAATACCCGGCCGGAAACTTCGGCAGATACATTTTCCAGGTCCGCGGGAGAACTGTTCGGTTCAACACACCATCGCGGCCATCGAGGTGGCCTAATGCTTCCTTGATTTTATCTTGGATGTCATCGTCGAGTTGCGTTGAGATCGTCGCCGTCGAAATGCGGAGGTGCCGGCGCATATCTGATACCGACACAATATCAGTCGCAGACTGCGTTGGTTCTACAATGACCTCGATATCGCGCATTATCGTGTGAGGTAGCCCAGATTGACACGCAGAGGTGTCAGGTCACGATTCCCCCCCTCACCCCGGCGCGGAGGTTTCTTTTCAACCTGTTCACGCTCGTTGTCTTCCGGGATTGGCTTCTTATCGGTCATCAGAAATCCACCTCACATTCTGTTTGGAGTTCGCTTGCGAGATCCCCTAGCCGGAAACACTTGAGAGAAGTTCCAGGGGAACAATTCACAACATCGACGTCGCGTTTCCGTAATTCATCGGCGAGTTCGGAAAACTCGCTGATCCGACGCTCATATTTCGGAGCTGTCTTGAAACAACCAGTTGGATGATCACCAAACCAATGTTGCCCCTTCATATCGATACCGACCAGAATGATCCGTCTCACCCCACAGTGAACAAGATGGTTCATAACCTGATAGCACCCGTTTCCACCGGTGCGGACGTAACCTGGACGGTCATCAAACCCGGTTGTTCCGGATTTTGTTATGGAACTGATTTCGATATTTGGCGCGTTGGTATCGATGCCGTTAGCTGATGGTGTTGCCAACCTGAGTTTGTTGCCAGGAAACCGGCTCAAATCGCCGTGGGTATTCCACCACTGACGGTCACAGGCGTAAATAAGATCAGCAAACCAGCATGGGTAGATTGCGTCATTGATGGCAACAACGCGGATCTTATCGGTCGCACGGGCCATACCGATCATGCGGCAGTGTGCAACGGAAAGGGATTCGCCACCACCAACAACAACGGTGGCGAATCCCAGGAACATCGCTTAGATGTCGTAGCCGAGCTTGGCGCTGGCTTTGGTGAGCGGCACGCGAGATCCGCCATAGAGGATCAGCGTCGCCGACCAGTTCACCGTATCGGTTCCAGATGCCGACAGGTTCGGCGTGATCTGTGCTCGCACGTACTGCTTGGCGCCGGCCAGGTTGATGTCGAACTCGAGCGTGCCGGATTCCGTCGATCCGCCTGAGTTCCCTGTTGCGGCTGTCGTCGCGGAAAAAGCATCTTCGTAATCGGCGACACCGGTACCGGCGGAATCCGACGCGTCTTGGAAGTTGCCGGCAAACGTCAGTGTTTCGTCCTGGCCGAGCGCAGCGGTGAATTCGATGACAAGCTTGGCGGACTGGACCATGCCCTTGTCTTCAATCAGTCGATTGATCCAAGCACCGTTGACCTCAGTTGCATCTCCAGCGCCAGCGGCTGTCGCCGACTGATTGCCCGTCACCCGGGCGGAACGGCTGGCAGCACCGCCGTCAAGAAAATCAGAACGCATCTCGCGTCTCCTTCGTGTTGAACCCAAGGCCCGGGCGGGCAGGGTTAGTCTGCCGGCGCGTCGCGCCGGTTAAGTTCTTCCTCGATCACATTGACAGCGTGTTCCTTTGGCTTGGCGCCGTCAGGAACCGCCCAGTCGTCGCCGGCAATCCTCTTCGCAAGAGCAACCTGTTGCAGGTAGTGTGCCTCACGCCAGGTGTCGGGAATTTCGATCTCGCTGACGCCTTGATCGATCGTCGATTTCTCGTTCTCCGGCTCCTGCTTCTTCTTTGATTTCGGATTCGGTAGCGGGATCGTGTCGAATTCAACACCATCAGGAGGGTCCACCGGATCCGCTTCGCCGTCGAGAATCGCTTGACGAGCGCGAGCAGGCAAGAGACCGCAGACATCTCCGGCCGAGAACGAACCGTTCTTGACTTTGAGTTTAACCGGAACCAGTCCGGTCTTTTTGATCACTTTCAGGACGGTCATATTATCTCCGTTGAAATTGATGGGGCCGGGGCCCCATCAGATCGCCCCTTACGAGCCCCACTTGACCGCGCGAAGCACCGCAACGGCTTCCAGGTAACGCGCGTCGACGTCCGCTTCGGCCGACGCCTTGATCAGCGTCAGATCATTCTGGAAGGCGGATGTCGTCGTGCCGCCGGAAGTGAACGAAGCTTCAGTCGAAACCGCAAAGCTCAACGCCGGTCCGTAGCCGTAGTAAAGATGACCGAACGCCATGAGGAAGATCTCGGACTCGTTGGTTCCGGTTCCGCCATTGATCGGAATCTGCGTCGTGACTCTAACGCGTTTGTTGCGGAACATCGGTGTATCGCCCTGGAGTTCAGGGAAATACCGGTTGCCGTTGCCATCGCGCAGATCCTGCAGATACAGAAGCGTGCGCGGAGACATGCGCCATTCCGCGCCGATCATCGGCAGGTTGGCGTTCATCATTGTCAATTCGAGCGCCTGGCAATCGGATTCGATCTGCGTCACCGTTGGCGATGCCGTGTCCGTTGCAGTCACCTCCGAGATACCATCGATCTTGGTGAGGCCGAGAGGCTCATACTCGGTGCCGGAACCAAGATAGGCCGCGAGATCGACTTTCGTGCCCATTTCCTGGGACATATCCATCTCGATCCAGCTGCGAACATCCGGCAGCGAGAACCGGATCAACTGATTGGTCACGGGAACCAGACAGTCGAGGAACTTGGTCGACATCTTGATCGACTTGAAGGTCGGTGTAGAGACGTTCGCCGGCTTTCCTTCACCGCGCCATGCAGCCGTTGCACCAGACGCCGCTGCCGGAACGCTGTAGTTACCGTTCACCAGGGGCACCTGCCGAAGACCAGCGCCCTGCAGGAAGGTCGTGTTCGGACGCAGAATATCGATGATCTCGTTCTGCATGTTCTCTGGCACCAGAACACCACCGGCCGCGGCCGCCGAGGAATTGGCAGAACGCGCAACAGCGAATTCCTTCGCCACCTCACCGTAGCCCGCCTCCTCCAGGTAACGCATCGTCGCTTTGTATCCGCGCGCTCCCTCGTCCTGGTAGGCCTTGGCCATGGCCGCGACCATCAGTCCGATCTTTTCGGAAGCCACAAGCTTCACTTTTGGCGTCGCCGGCGTGCGGAGCTCCGGATCAGCTGGTTCATCAGCCGGAAGAGCCGCCGCCGCACGCGTCGCTTCTGCGGACTTCAGTTGCTTGATCAGATTCTGCTGATCTTCGATGTCCTTGGTAGCCTGTTCAAAGGCGCTGACATCTTCTGCCGTTGCGTCTTCGGCGACAGCTTTGGTTTCAGCCGCGTCCAGCGCAGCCAGAAGATCCTTCAGCCGAGCCATTGCTTTCTCGAGAGCAGTCATTCTCGTTCTCCATAAAAAAAGCCGCCTTTCGGCGGCTGCATTTCCCTCGGGTTGGCCCGGTGGGGATTAAGTAAGTCCAAGTCCATCTTGCCGAGCAGAAGCGCGAAGTGCTGCGCTACGCTCTGTCAGAATTCTCACCATCTCCGGGTCGGCCGGCTCAGGCTTTTCGACCTCCACGGTCGGTTCGATACGCTCTTCTGTCTTTGCTTTTGTGAGCGAAGCAAAGCCTTCGAGAAGTCGTTCCAAGAGACCACTTGATCTGGTGAGTTTTTCATCGAGAGCCGACGTATCGGCATCGATCTTGACGGTGATCGTATCCGACACGTCCGCATCATCTTCCTCTGCGATATCCGCGGTTTCAGCGATGTCGTCGGCAGCCAGTTCGACCGTTTCACTCTGTTCATCTTCATCGGCGGTCGAATCCACCTCGCCACCATCATGGAGCCCGGACGCCTTCAAAGCTTGCTTCAGAGTGGAATGAAACTCATCATCTGGTTTGGAAGGTTCGACTCGATCTTCTTGGATCTTTTCCGTCGTCGTCCTGTAGGCGGCCTCGAAGTCGGCACGACGAAGGATAAGGCCCTCTGGAGATTTGGCCCAGTTATCAAGGATATCCTCGATAAGCTCGGCCGCGAGGCGCATATTGCCGTCGGCACTCTTCACCAACGATTCTGGAGATGCTGGCACAGGTACGATGCTCGCCTCGACAAGTTCACAAGCGTTGAACTTCAGACCCCATGTCGGCTGGCCGTCTTCGTCGAGAATCATTTCGGCCTGTTCCCAATCGGGGACAAACCCAATCGAACAGGCACGAACACCGCCATGCTCGATCATCCAGGCGGTCTCATCAATCTCTTTCACAGGCCCGCCTTCTGGCAGAAGCATCACATCACCCTCTAAGCGAGGCGGGCGACCCTTCAGAATCTTTTCCAAATTTCCCCAAGAACCGACCGGCCAAGAGCGGCTGCTATGGAAGAGAAGAGCAACAGGATTCTGCTCGAAACGCTTTGTGTTGATTCCGGAGGTAACGACGATGTCACCATAGCGATCTGTTGCTTGTGCATTCATAATGAAGCGCGCGGAACGTGATTTTGCGTCCCACGAAGCTGGTGCTTTCGCAGCTTTTACGATCGGAGCAGCGTCTGACCCGATATCGGAGCGCTTCGCGATGATCTCATCAACGCTTACTTTCCGTGGCATTGGATTACCTCATATTTCGATAGGGAAGCGCGAAGCGAGGCAATCTCTTCACGGAGCTGCCTAATCAACACGTCTTTCTCAGCGTGCGTTTTCCAACGACCGAGTTTCGTCATCGCGTGCCTGCGGCGACCTACATCTGACTTTTCTTCAGCCGACTTTCTAGAATGACAAGCAACGCATAAAGCTTGCAGATTACGAAGAGTTGTGAGCCCGCCACGATAAACAGGAAGCACGTGATCTACGTGCCACTCATGAAATCCACCGTCGAACAGAAGTTCGCGTTCACATTCTGTGCACCGGCCATTCGTTTTGTAAAAAACGAACATCCTGGTGATTTTGTTATTAAGACTTCGGGAACCTAAATCATAATCCTGGTTCTCGACCCACTTCACACGCGAACTAAGCCGATGGTTGTGTCCTAGATGTTTGACACAAATTTCATGGTGTAAATTGCATAAAGGATTAGAGACATATCTCCCATACTTTGTGAAATCAGTCTTGTAGAGTGTCCGCGTGACACCACGCTTCGTACTAGTTGAACTACTAACTGTAATTTCATTTCCACAGCCAGGCCAGGAACACTGCATCGTTTTCCTTAAATGGCCGTCTTTGCACGCACGACTACAGAACTGACCTTGATTTAATCTCGATACAGTACTGACTGGTTTGCTAAATTCGACTCCACAGGTTTTGCAGATACCAACAAATCGCTTCGTTTCTAGGAAATCTCTTTGACATCCAACACTGCAGAAAAACTTCCTGTTGGAGGATTCAATCTGGCTCTTTTTCCTGTAAGTAAGGGACCCGCAACCTGTACACTTGCATTCATTACCAGTGCGTCGGCATTTTCTTGAGCAAAACCTCGGGCGTCCCCTCTTCATTTGCGATGGATAGCGTTTGAACTCAGTTCCACACGTTTCGCAATGAAAGGCCTTGAGCGAAGATTTCATCACTCGTAACATTGCTTCAGCCATCTATGTCTCCATACTAGACGTAATGGTTAGACCTGCTGAAGTGTTCCAGCACTTCGGCAGGTTGTTATTTATTCACTCCTCAGTCTCTCAGGGGACCAACTTCAATACCTTTTCACCGGTGTCTGCTGTGTCGTCTGTTTCATTTTCAGAATCATCCGTCTCATCAGGTTTGCCGGCGTGTATCGGATCCCCATTCTCGTCGAGGATGGTCATATTGACCGGGACTATCCGAAATTTACCCTGACCATTCGGCAGTTCGTTGAGCCCGATGATGGCACGATATTCGTCCCAGGTAATGCCTCCGCGTTCCAATGAACGGACCGCACGCTCAGTCTCCGCCTTGGTATCCTTGATCGTCATTTCCTCGCGATCGTGGCGGAGGAAGTAGCGCGTCCTGTCTTTTCTGGAGAGAAGGCCGCGGTCGTACCGCGCCTCAAAAGAAGAAGCTATTGGGACAAGCGTGTCACCGACGTAAGCTTTTTCTTGGGTTTCAAGATTTTCATATTTAGACCCGTCGAGGTTGAAGACCTTGTGCGGAGGAACGCGCAGCAGCCGACACGTTTGGTTGATCTGCGCTTCGAACTGCTTCGTGAGCTCCATTTCGGCAGGTTTGGACGAGATGGATTCGAATTTGATTCCGGATTCCAGAACGATCGGTTCAACCAGGTTCCGGAAATTCAGCATCAGTTCACGAAACTGAGAGCGGAGCCGGTTGAAGGCTTCATCCGGCAGGACCCCCTCTCCTTCCTTGGTGAACACACCGCGGAGCTGGCCGGCCTCACCAAAAAGTTCCGATCTATATTCCTCTAGATTTTTGCCAGTCTGAAGAGATGTTGCACCGGCAGCCAGCGTGGAAAAACCGCTCATTCCATCCAGCATACGTGAGCGGACATGAACAACATCACGCTCAGGCAACCTGACGTACATTGCGCCTAGCAGTGCCTCTTCCTGCATGGTGCCGGCCGTGATCTCGTAAAACAGCTCTCTCTCAGGGCTGATCAACTCCCGAACGCGACCTGACTGGATCGGAATCAGTGCAATTGGCTCTCCGGATTCGTTTCTTTTAATGACCGAATAGGCATTCTTGGTAAGACAGGCCCAGTAGACCATCATCTCGGTGTAGTCTTGCCAGATGTGCCGGCTATTGGGCTCCAGAGCCAGGAACTCTGCAATTTTGTGCTCTGACGGTTTAACGATACGCGCCGTCTTGGGAGATGTTTCCTCGTAGAGCCGGAGTTTGGCCTTCCCGATGTCCTGGGCGATAACATCGCAGCAAAGCATGAACGCTGCCTGCTGAAGCGCATCCTTAACCGAAAAACTGCCAACAAAATTCTGATTCAGCCAACCTACAAACTCGTCCATCGTCATTTCGGCCGAGTGTTCGCGCTGGATAATTTCCTCTTCCCTTCGCGCCGGGAGATCACTGCGTGCCCACGGAGATTTCTCAGACATGTCGTTCCTCGTATCCAAGAATTCCACGGGTTAGGTATGGGTCGTCTTTGCCGGCATCGTCCTTGCTCGGATCTTTGGCAAAATCAGGTTCCAGACGACAGCCATTGGCGAAGCAAAGGGCAACAAATCCATCGATCTTGCGCGGGGAGTGATCTTTTTCCTTACGCGGCATGATCGAGCCGTTACCCTTGCGCTCTCCGTAAACGTTTTGCGCATTCCAGGCCAAGACCGGGTTACCGTCATGCCAGATCGTCTTAGCGATGATCCGCCCGAGCACATCGTCAGTTGGAGGGGTCATCGTGTCAGCTCGGTTCGGATAAACCATCACCGGCTTGTGACCATCCCACAATTGCTTCACCGTGTTGTGCGCCTGCGCCGGATCGCAAGCAATCACCTGGACATCAAACACTTCACAGTAGGCTTCGACCTCTTCTCGCACACGATCGTGATCCGCGAGAGGTCCCTCCGTCAGTTCAAGCCAGCCACCTTCGCGCCAGATCTCTATCTGATCGAAAAGTTCAGGATGGCTCACCGTTTCAGAATCTTCCGGAAGAAAATATTTTGCGAAAACCGCGATCCGATCGCCTGGCAATTCAAAGACAAGAGCGATTGAGCACATGTCCGTTTTTTGAGCCAGGTCGACGCCGATCCAACACTTCTGCCCTATGAAGTCCTCGAGGCAGATATCGCGTTTGCACGACTGCCAATTGGAAAGATCAATCAGGCTGGTACCTGATCCCGTCCAGATGTTGAACCTGGTTCTGGCCGCTTCGCCGCGTAGATCTAATCTGCGTTTTGCGACCTTCAAGCTAGTCTTGATCTTTATCGGGTCCAGACTGATGCCATACATTGGATTTGCCTTAATCAGCAAATCCTCATCGGTGAACAATTTCTCCCACAAAATCGCGCTGGTGTCCGGATCCAGGTAGTCTTCCTTGTCCAGGGTATAGATCGCCGCGAATAGGCTGTAGTCCTCTTCCGTTCCTTCCAGGACGCGCGTCGCATCGAGGAGTAACTCGTATCCTGGGCCCTCTGGCCGATAGCCGGCCGTTGTGATCATCCGTCGGAGTGCATTTGGTCTGGCGCCAAATGCAGAATCTACAACCTTATAGACTGATGCCGCGCCGGCATGTCCTTCTTCAAAAAGAGCCAGTGACGGATTTAAGCCGTCCTGTCGCTCGCCCAGCGATGTCAGCTTGAAAATCGTGCCTGAACCGCACCGCACTTCGTCTTTCGTCGTCTCCAGTCCGTACTCAGCAGCTAGGTCTTCATCGTTCTCGACCATTGCCTTGATATCGCCGAACAACGTATCGTCTGCTTGTTTTGCGGATGCTGCCGCAATCGGTATTTGTGGCGCCACCTGACCAGAGCAGCAAAGATCAAAGAGAGCCGCGATTGTGGCTTTGAGACTCTTGGCCGACTTCCTCGGAATCACTTCTATTGCGGTTGTCACCAGCCGTTCACCAGTAAACCGTCTCCGAAATCCCTGAATTGCCGATTCTACCCAGATCTGCCACGGTTCGAGAATAATGCTCGGATCCGGATTGCCATCCTCATCCTTTTGCGTCAGTTCCCAGGTGCCACTCTCGAAGTGCTGCAGGCGCTCTGCAAAGTCGCAGTAGTCAACCACATGTTCCGGCGAGTAGTAGAAATCATTCTCTGGATCCTTGGCCATCTCCAGCATGTGCAGGTAGCGTTCCGCGGCCAGAATCATCAGCCTGTTGTTCGGTAGGAAACCTGAAACAACCCCATCCGCATATGCCTTAGCGATCGCCGGGTAATCGACGAATTCCTCTACCTCTCCCTCAATTTCAATTTTGATCTTCGGAAGATCAACGAAGTCAGCGCGCCTTAGACTTCCTGTGCGCGAAGCCGCAACGCGCGAACTTGCTTTTTTGCCCTTGAGGCGAACCGATCGGTTTTGCGTCTTCTGCGACGCGGAGCGCTTGGAGCGCTCTTTGGAATTGCGTGACATCAGAAGCGGACGGAAACTTGTTTTGCTCAGCCAGATTTTTGATTTTTTCGAACAACCTGGCGGCTACCTCCGCCTGCATACAACTGATCTGCGTTAGTTTGTTCTGTTCGAAGAGAGCTGTCGTCAGTTCGTCGTACTTTTTTTTCCCAAGCTTACCGAGAGGCAGTTCCGGATCCGGGATTCGCGTCAACCACGGGCCGGAAACAATCTTTTCGGCAGCCCGAGCGTTGTAAACTTCTGCGCTGTTATCAGGCCTGAACGTGCCTCGACGCTTCTTCTCTTCATCGCTGAGGCGATTGTGGCCGCCACTGCCTATCCCACCCATAACTGAACTCCAGCGCCGCTGACGCAGCCGCTCAAGAAGCCCAACGTGTCAGCACCTCTCTCCATTCATCCGCATAGGGCGCGTCTTCGTATCCAGGCATGAACGGCACACCGTCCGTATGATGACAGATCTTGGGGTCGATGTTGTCACCGGAATGGCCGGCAAGCCAATTCCACTCCTGACCCAATTCCCCGATCTCCTCGTCCTTCAACCAGCAAAACTGATGAAGGTGCAGGCCGCGTTGGGTATTCACGAACTCTGGCGTCAAAACATTGTTCGAAGGGTGCTTGCAGTTGAAAAGGATGACCGAAGACCAGTTTTTCTTCTGATATGACGTCTGGATCTGGCCATCCATTTTTGTGGCCGATGTAGGTTGGTGGTCATGCTTCACGACCATGACAGCCTTGTCGCTGTCTGCCTGGTCGAAAAGTTCGCGGAGATTGGCACGAACCAGCATGTCGCAATCCATAAACAGCGCCCAGTCGGTATCGGCCAAAAATGGTACAAGGAAGCGCGAGATAGCGAACTCAGTCGCCATCGGAGCTCCACTGATCGTGTCCCAAAGGCGGCCCTCACGACGCTCGGTCGGCCGAGTATAGATTCCATCCTTTTGGAGCTCGGAGAGCACCAGGCCTCTGACCGGAATAGGAAGCGTGAGCCGAGACCTGATAGAGGTCCGTGCGACTGCAAATGCCGCCGCTTCACGGGGGTCAAATCCGATCCAAACACTCGCGCTCATAACTACTTATTCCATGCCAGGCAGAAGTCGCCACTCTTCCGCCACTGAACAACAGCCCCCCAGCTTTCCAGCAGTTTTACCGCGGCAGTTTGCTCGAGACCGTAGCGCTCTGCATTGCCTTTTTTCTGTTCGATGACCATCACAGGCTTATCTCGCTTCAGAAGGTGTTCACCACCCTGAATTACGAAATATTCGAAGCCTTCAACGTCGATTTTGACGAAGTCGATGTCCTTGAAATTAAAGCTATCGAGCTTTCTCATACGGACGCCACCGACACCGCCATCTCTAACAAAAGCATTGCCGGTGTTCTCCGGTGTGGAAATAACGTTGGCCTTTCCAGACTTGGCGCCGAGCACCGTCTTGTGCAGTTTAACGTTGCTGAAATCAGCCGTATTCAACCGATAACAGTGAACATGCTCCGGAACCGGCTCAAACGCGACCACAGATTCAAAATATTCCGCGATCACCATCGACCAGAGACCAACATGCGCCCCGATGTCCAACGCGTGGCGCATCTTTGAATTTCGCGCTTTCAGGACTTCGAGCGCTTTTTCGATCTTAGAATACTGGTAGGTTCCTTTACTACGGAACAAAGGTCCGGAAAGGAGATGGTCGGCAAAGTGAGTGTCAGCAGCTGGAAGAAAAACGCCATTTACCTGCTGGGTCTTACGCTGCGCCATTCCAATATTTCTCCGGTCTCTTGACTTTCAGGTCTCTCGCCCAGGAGATTCCTGTATCCTTTCGCTTGCCCTTCAAGTGATCAAGCCGCTGTCCGATTGGCCCGTTTGCAATAGGATGGGCCGTATACTCAGCTCCACCTGACAAACTTACAGGCTGCGGCATCAATCCTTTATCGACGACACGTTTGACAATTTGTTGGATCACGTAACTGTCGTGTGTTTCCGGATAGTCGAAAACATTTCCGGCTCGGTAGCACTTCTCGAGTCTCTTCAAAAACTCATGAGCACCTGGATGCGAGCAACGAAACATCATAAATCCGCATTCCGGATAGCTACGCTTCCGAAAGAGCCAGGCCATCGCCGCGGAGCGGTCAAAAAACTTCGAGAGCCAACCAGATGTCACATCGGCATGCGTGAACATGTCGGCGTCGGACCAGATCGCCACACCATCATCGAAACGGCCAACAAAGTCACAGACAGCAGCAACTTTATGAGCAAACCGTATGCAGTCGCGTCGATAATTGTAGGTCCCCGAGGCCATTCCTGACGCATCTGGAACAGGGCCATATTTCCTCTTGAACTCGGTGAGCCAGTCCGGCAGTGCCGCGACTGTCACTCCTTCTACATCTGGCTCGAAATCTTCGGCATAGACTGTCAGTTTGATGTTTTTTTCCCAACGTGCGACGAAGCTCTCTGCCATTCGCCGGCCATAACTTTCCCAACCGTCCTTATGGACGGTGGTCAATACCCTAAATCTTTCCATTGAGCAGCAATTTCCGCAGATGCCCCCAGGCCTCGCCAGATCGCAATTCATCTAAAGTCCACTGGCAATAGGCCAGATTGGAAAACCATTGGAGTCGATCGCTCTCACTTGCCAACTTCGGCTCTTCTATATCTTCGAGCGAGTGGGATGAAATCGGCGCGGCGACTGCCTGCCCCAAAATAATAGAAGGAATGCCGGAGACCATTGCATCGAAGCAAGAATTCGATCCATTCGTGATCAAGACATGTGATCGATCAAGCACCTGCCTGATACGCTCAGGCGCCGTTGAGAACTCTACTCCCTCAATTTCGACCGCTTCTTTCCATGATGGCTTAGGTCGATAGATTATAGGCCTGTTGGAGAGCTTCCGGATCCTTCGTACGAGCTTGTGAACGTATTTTGTCGGATGAGGCAGCCCAGCAAATTCGTGATATTTCGCAGATGACCCTGCGTATAGAACGTGATCACCAGAATCACGCCACTCTCTAGGCGTGATTTTCAGATCTTCGAAACGATCAACCGGCGCGCTCAAATCCATCAGGTATTTTGTTGGATGATGGTCGTTGACCGCCACACGCCAATATTTGCATTCTCGTTCGGATACCCCGGGTATCTGGTCCCGAATATATCCCTTGTCAAAGTAAACGATCTGTCGTCCAGCCGCTTGATGTCTTTTGAATAGTTTCTGGGTCTTCACCCCAAGCATACATGCAACATCGTGGTCGACGGCACCATTATAGAGCTCTGATGGTATCGCAACGGCTTCATCACCATGTACCTTAGCGCCCAAAACAACAGCCCAAGCAAGACGTCGATCGAGGTCCTTATCTGAATGCCAAAAAACAACCTTCAAGGAATTAATCCTTCGGACTTCAGATGGCGCCAGACCTGACCAGTTGCCATCTCGTTCAGGTTCCACTGGCAGTAGGCAATATCTGCAGCCCACTGCTCACGCCCGTCCGGATACAGCGGCTCCTCGATTTTGGATAAATCATCCAAAGCCAACGGAGTTGCCACACCACGTATTGCAAATGCCGGGATACCTTCGAGGATGGCATCTACCGCGGCATTGGAATGATGAGTGACCACCGCGTGACAATTATGCAGCGCATCGACAATACGCTGATCAGCAGGACTCACCGGACAGCCGGGGATCTTGATCCCATATCTGCAAGAAGGTTTTGGCCGGAAAATGATCGGTCTTTTTGAATATCTTTTGATATCCTCAACAGCCAGGCTCTCCCACTCACCTGGCTGGAATTTCTGGCTAATAGCACCCTTTCCACTCATTCCGGCTATGAGAATCTGCTTACCTGATCGTCTCCACGGTTTGATTTTGATCCTGAACTTTGAAAGCCGGTCTGTCGGATGTCTCACCGACTGAAAATACGCCGTAGGATGCCGGTCGTTTACAGAAACTTTGTGATATCCAGCCAAGCGCCCACCGTCCCGCCGTCCCCAATATCCCAAATCGATATAGACGGCAGTGGCACCACTTTTTTTATAGTCCTTCATCACTCGTGGAAGCCGGCCGGACATTCCGTAGAACACGGCGATATCGGAACATGCGCTGGTGAAAGCACTTTCCGAAATCATTTTGATCCTCATGCCGTTTCGTCTGGCGCCTTGCAACATCGCCTCGCAAATCGTTCTAGATCTGCGATTTCCCTCAATGACATAAGCATTTACTGAAACAGACATTCGAATGGCTCGCCTGATGCTATCTCATCGGCTGACCACTGTGCCCATGAAAGCCGATGAAGCATTTCACTTCTATCGCCTACGAACGGGTGCTCGATGTCGTGAATCCCCAACTTGGCCGCCGGACCGCCTATCCATTTCTCCATCTCATAAAAAACAGGCGTCCCAGCCACTATCGACTTTATCGCAGCTCCACTGGCCCACGTCACAGCCGCCCAACATCCCTCCAAAGCAGCGTAAGGATCGGTTCTGTCTTTCCCAGGATGCTGGCGAATGGTGATCGGCCGGTCAGTATGTTTCCTCAATCTTGAGGTCACGTCTTCGAGCCATCCTTGTGGACTAGCAACGCCAGGCTCTCCAATACCTCGCTGCGCCAGAACCAGAATTGCATCTCCGTGTCGACGCCACGGGCGAACATCTACCCCAAAAATTGGCCACCGGTTGGAAGTTCCCACGCTCCATTGTCCGGCGCCGTTGTGGTGACTACGCGCCAAAGCGTAGAAGTGGTTTCCGTGCTGATCTTTCCCTATCCACCCATTCTCCGCGATCAATACTCTAGCCCCAACAGCTTCATGGGCCAGGGCATAGGCTTCATCGCGTCGATATCTATTCCACAAAACTAGCAAATCACCACGTTGCGGATTGCTCAGCGGATGAAATTGAACTTTGTAACCATAGCGACTGAGGCCAATAGAAAAAGCATCTCGCCGGTAATGGGGACTTTCCCGGAGAAGAACAGAAGCAACCGGCGCCCTCAAAGGACATCTCTCCGCCAGTTTTCGCTTTCTTGCGCATCGATATTTTGCACAACATCCGGTGTGTCAACTATGATTTCGTTACGAACAGAAGTATGAATAGATCTGGTCAAAACAAATATTCTGATAGAAAGAATCATATTTATAATTGATGACGCAGTCAGCAGTACCCACGGAGCCCATTGCGGTAGCGAAATCATGCCGTCACTTCCCGGAACGGCTCCAAAAGCGGCCGCATTTTTTCGAAAGCCCGCTGCTCGATCTGGCGGATTCTTTCTTTCGAAACCCCCATCTGAGTACCGAGCTCTTCCAATGTCAGCGGATCGTGTGAAAGACGACGTTGGCGTATTATACTGGCTTCACGTTCGTTTAGAACTTCAAGTGCCCGCTTGACGGCTGCAGCGAGGGAGGATCTCTCGACAGAATATTCCATCGTCTCAGGGGTACACGATTTATCCTCAAGCGAGATCGCTATACCCGTCGGCTCTGATAGAGTGACATCTCCTGCAAGGAAGTAGAAGTATTTCTGAACCAGATTACGACTGATTTCCAAATCATCAGCAATGTTGTCGACAAAATTAACGTCCAGGGTGTCCCTATCTTGTTCCGCTAGTGACTTTCTATGCTTTCTTAGCGACCTGTGAATTGCCGCTTTGTCTGATTTGGAGATATAAAGACGCACGTTTGAATTTAAATTGTGTAGCTCTTCATACACATGAGCCTTCAACCACCACGAAGCATATGTCGAAAAACGAACCCCTTTAGATTGCTCGAACTTTTTGGCAGCAATTAATAAAGCAACAATTCCTTCCGAAAATAGAAAACGACGCACATCATCGCTTGTTTTAATACTGTAAACAAATCTACGAACAAGTCTTAGATGCGCCATCACCAACGTATGCATGGCATCGACATTGCCGTTATTCTTCCAATCAGCTATCAGTTGGGCTTCCTGATCTTTAGAAAGATAAGGAACGCGATCAGCGATATTGAAGATAGGATCTCGAGCCACGAAAATCTCCATGCTGGTTGCGGGAGCAGGATTTGAACCTGCGACCTTCAGGTTATGAGCCTGACGAGCTACCGGACTGCTCCACCCCGACAAATTTTCAGCATGAGATCAAACGCATTAAGCGACGATGCCCACAAATAGGCACACATCTGATCCCATGTCAACGTTTTTTGCATTGCTTCGACGCTCTTTGCATTGTGACTATCCAAGTAAAACTGGCATGGGTGGAGGGACTTGAACCCCCGACACTCGGTTTTGGAGACCGATGCTCTGGCCACTGAGCTACACCCAACTGGTCCCTGGAACCGGGCTCGAACCGGTGACCTACAGATCCACAATCTGTCGCTCTCCCAACTGAGCTATCACAGGGTTGGTGTCGGAAGGCAGGATCGAACTGCCGGCCACCGGATTATGATTCCGATGCTCTACCAACTGAGCTATTCCGACTTGTTTGGATTGGTTACCGCCTTGGAGGCGAGCACGATGTGACCGGCAAAAGTGCCAATCCAGGAGCCGAGTTCCTTTGGGAACCAAATCGAGAACAAAAACGTTACAGCCAATACCCAACCAAAAAAATCCATTGCATAGCCTTTCTCGAAATTGGTTCGCCCTCTTGGATTCGAACCAAGGGCCTTCGGTACCAAAAACCGATGTTTTACCACTCAACTAAGGGCGAATAGGCGCCGGGTTCTGCCCGGCGCCAGGGACAGCAACTTGCCGGTCTCCACCTCTCCACATCGTGGAGCTTGGTACGGCCGACGGGATTCGAACCCGCGAAGTCCCAGCTTGAAAGGCTGGTACCCTTGACCTCCAGGCGACGGCCGTAAATCATCGTTCAGAAACCTGTTGCCTGGCGGAAATCAATCGCTTGGTGTCCGAGTGACGTGCGCGACGATGGCGGCAGGAACCTTGTCTCTTATGCGGCTTGCAAAGCAGGCAACCAGCGCGACTAGATTTAGGTCGCTTCCTCTTGTGGTGCATGTTTCTCTCCGGATATTTCCGGTGCGCCCCTACGGCGCCCGGGTATGTTCCGAAACAATTTGAAACTCATTGTGCCTCGCAATTTAACTGGAGCGGATAGCCGGGATCGAACCGGTCGTCTGCTGGTTGGAAGCCAGCGGCTCTACCATTGAGCTATACCCGCGGCGGAAGCTGAGGGAATCGAACCCTCGGAACCATCAGGTTCTACGAGTTAGCAACCCGCTGCCTTACCACTCGGCCAAACTTCCAGTTTGTGAATCTGGCGCCCCCGGCTGGGATTGAACCAGCGACCTACCGCTTAGAAGGCGGTTGCTCTATCCAGCTGAGCTACGGAGGTGGGTGGAGACGCGAGCCGGAATCGAACCGGCGTGAGTGGATTTGCAATCCACGGCGTAACCACTCCGCCACCGCGTCACCATGGGCGGCACAAGGCGCCGCCCATATTCATGATCTGATGAAATCAGCCATCAACTCCGGAACCCCGGAATCGAAACCTACAACATCAAGCATCCCCCCGTCGTCAGGGTCCGCAATGGAGAATCCCGTTGAGGTCATCCCGACTACGATCAGTTTCGCGTTGATACCGGTCTTTTCACGATATTGGCGAAGAGCCTGCACAGCGTGGATCGAACCGCACCAGGTTTCGTTGTCCGTGTAGATGACAAACACGTCGACCGACAATCCGTTCTCCATTGCGTAGAGCATTGGCAGGGCGCAGTCGGTACCGCCGGCAGGGAGCCTGGATATGCCAGCCACCACGTCGGTCAGACGCATTTTGGGAGAGATAGAAAGCGGAAGTATGGAACGCAGCCCGCCGGCAAAAGCAACAACATGAGATCGCTGCTCCGTTGCCATCGTCACCATTGCCAAAGCTGCTGATGCTTCACGAGCCGTGAGAACACCACCAATTCGGTTTTCGGGCCAGGTCATAGAACCAGAAACATCCAGCGCGAGAAGATGACGCTTTCCTGTTGGCTCAACATTGGAAAACGCCTTGTAGAAAGCGCCATCCAAAGCATCCATAACCGCCGTCGAAGGAACCCACGAACCGCTCCCGCGGACGCTATTTCCTGCCCGATAAACTGCCAGCGCCTGCAAAATCGCGTACGGATGAATACGCGATTTCCGGAGACCTTCTTCATTCTCCAGGCGATCAGAGATTGCGGCTTCTGCATCCGACAAGGGTTTGATCACACCGATTTCAGTGAGACGGCCCAGGTTTCGAATAAGTGCAGTCATCCCCATCGACGGCAGCATCGCACGCCAAATATCCGGATCCCGATGCACGCCCGTCGGAATAGCCTCCCACGGAAGACGATGTTCCTTGATCAGAGGAATCATGTCGGCCGGCCGGTCCATAGCCATCACCTTGAGATGCGAGTCGACGATTGCGGGCAACGCGTCTGGATCATAATCCCGATCGACAATCCACCGATGCAACGCATCCCTGGCCGGATCTGCGTCTGGCATCGGATGTGCCAACCGCAATAGACGCTTGTGGTCATAGTCGTGACGTGATCGATATTTGATAGCCTGCAGAGCGAGCGTGTTGGTTGGCTTTTCGCTGTACCAGGCTGCAACGGCGCGCTTGAATCCACGTCCCCAGCCCTTGCCCAGTTTGACGCAGATATCAATGAACATGAATAGGTGAGTGGCAGTCCGGCATACGATCGGAATCGCCTCGTAGGCGAGAGACCGCACATGCACGTTTTCGTGCACCGCAGCTAGGGCCAGCACAAAAATTGCCGGATCGTTCTTCGGGGCCCGGCCGGAAACCGAAATCTCTTTGGCGCGCTCGATCGTGCGCATGGAGTCGTGGTTCAGACATTCAATGACGCACTTCGCATTCTCGCGAGTAAGGGCGCGCGCCTTCTGATAGTAGGTGGCGCTGTCGGCACCCAGAATCAAAAAACGGTCAAGCCGCGACCAGCAGTCGATCTGGAAAACGAATCCGCCAGCATTGTTTTTAACCTGGCGATCATCCATTGGTTCGGTCTGCGGTGTTTTCTTTGGATTGTAGAGATCTGCGTAGTTCATATTGGCTCCTTTGGCCAATTGGCTGGAATGAACGCTGAGGTGAAATTCGGACGCCCAACCATCGGGGCACACTCCGCGTTGGAGTGACAGGAATCGAACCAGCGATAACCAAATTTCGTTGGGCTCATTCCAGCCAATTGGCCGGTAATGCGAAGCCTACTGTACGACGCGAACACAGGGTGAAAATCGGGTGTTAGCGCTCTACCAGCTGAGCTATACGGCCGCCTAGCAGCCGCAGCCGGACTCGAACCGACGACCTCTCCTTCCAGATAGGATAACCAATTTTCGGGGGCTCGCGCCCTGAACAGTAAGGCGAACGCAGGGACACAAGTCGGGGTTTTTCTCTTGGCAAAAAAGATAACCAACTTGCTGGGGCTCGCCTCTTTTCAGAGACATATGGTCGGTGCAGCAGGATTTGAACCTGCGACCCCCTGGTCCCAAACCAGGTGCGCTACCGTGCTGCGCTATACACCGAATTTCAGAATTTGGAGCTTCCGGCAGGAGTCGAACCCGCGACTTCGAGATTCGTAATCTCGCACTCTGTCCGCTGAGTTACGGAAGCACTAAGGCGAAACCCAGGTCTCGCCAGTTTTCAGATCAACGCGCCGACCGCTATCAGGATGACGGTGCCAGCCAGTTGGTTCACCAACATAGCCTCTTGCGGCCCATTCCTCGAGGGCTGCTGCAGCGCGACCAGGCTCATAGCACCATCGGTCATCATAACCGAGCGGATTGGTGAAGGAGCCAACAACAATCGCCTGGGTGAACATGAAGTTGACGGTTCCAGCCCATCGGTCTTCGTCAATTTCGCGGACATTTGAATATTCGATCGACGAAAGGTAGGCGAGATACTCCTGTTTCGTAACCGATCGAGCAGTATCGAACATGAGCACCTCCTGTTTGGCTCCCGTCTCTGGATTCGAACCAGACTTCATCGATTAACAGTCGACAGCCCTCGCCTAGATGGCTCGACGGGATAAACTTTGGTGGAGCCTACCGGAATCGAACCGGTGACCTCGTGATTGCAAAACACGTGCTCTCCCATTTGAGCTAAGACCCCAATTTTCCTTCTTCGGCGCAGATTTCGTCCGGCTCGCAGAAATGCTCTTCCGCGGCGTGTTCAATGCAATCATACCCTTGCTCATCAAGCCACCGCTCGAGCGCCAACTGGCTCGAACAGGCTTCAACAATATGCTGCGGTACGCCGCCGGCATAGATCTGATACTTTCGCATTGCCTAACCCTTGTGGTGCCTGAGGGAAATTTCGAGCTTCCGACCTCCTGTGCTTCAAACAGGCGCTCTACCGTCTGAGCTACCCAGGCGAAACTAGGTGTACGACCACGAGGCCGAACGAAACAAAGAATACAAAGAAAAGTATCTTATTGTCGCGAGCCCACATAGTTATATCGCATAGAAAGAAAATGAATTTCATAGCAACTACATCGCGTAATGAACTAATTATAAATACCAATAGGCGAAATAATGCCAAAATATTAATCTTTATATTGTCCATTTTTCACACCTTTCATGAATTATTGGTGGGTGAGGAAGGAGTTGAACCTCCAAAGCAATGCGACCGGTTTACAGCCGGCTGGGCTCGCCACATGCCCGGGTTGCTCACCCAAAGGCACACGATCTCTCGAGCGATCGCGGCCAACACCCTGCCAGTACATCCGTGGTCAGGGCGAAAATGGCGGAAGCGGTGGGATTCGAACCCACGGAACACAATGGTTCGCTGGTTTTCAAGACCAGTGCCTTAAACCACTCGGCCACACTTCCAATTTGGTGATCTCGCCCGGACTCGAACCGGGGACCCCGGCGCTCGGAACACCGTGCTCTATCCTGCTGAGCTACGAGACCAAACCCGGCCGGCCGCCGCCGGCCGGGTTACTGTTGTGCGAGCTCGCTGTCCCAGTAAATGAAGTCGAGCCAGCTCTCGTGCAGTTCGGTCGTTGGGTGACTGACCTGCGCCGCCGCTAACTGCCAGGGCTTCGGCTTGAACGGCCGACGAATGGGGACCATGTCCATTCCGGAACCCTTTCGGGTATTACATGGTTCACAGGCAGCAACGATGTTTTCCCAACATGTCGTCCCGCCGCGGCTCCGCGGTAGGACGTGATCGAACGTCAGTTCGGTCGAAGGGAATTTCGTATCGCAATACTGACACCTGAAGCGGTCTCTGAGAAAGATGTTGAGCTTGCTGAAAGTGACGTGCTCGACCTGGTGTTGGTAGTGCTTCAGAGCAATCACGGACGGCAACGGCACCGAGCATGACGGGGAACGAACCACTTCGTCATATTCCGCGACAACGATGACCTTGTCCAAAAGGACTGATCGCACCGCGTCCTTCCAGTTCCAGGTGGAAAGAGGAAACGAACTTAGCGGCCGGAAATCAGCGTTCAAAACGAGCGCGCTACGCGCCGCAAAAGACATATCTCACCTCACGTTGCCCGGGGCGATGCGATGCCCCGGGTCTTTCTACTATATGATTGTGCAGTCATCCCCATACCACGGCCAGACCTCGCGGCGGTCGAGAAACCAACACAGCCTCGCATCTCGCAACCATCGGCTGGTGTCCGATGGCCACGGCAAACTCAATCGGGGGTCCAGTGGGCAGATGGTAAATCACCCGCATCAACTCGAAAATCTTCATGCTCAAGCTCAAGATTTATCTCCCATTTGATGGTGCAGCCGGCGGGGCTCGAACCCGCAACCAATCCGTTATGAGCGGACGGCTCTACCGGTTGAGCTACAGCTGCGAATCTTGTTTCAGTAAGGAAGCGTGTCTTCGAAGCACCGATGCTGCGGCCCATCCAGGACCACTGCACCAATGTTTTCGCAGGACAACATCTGAAGACGCAAAGCGATGTTGTTCCCAGGACCGATCTGGTTCATCAGCCAACCAACACAGTGTGCCTCCTCACCGGGCGGTGATTCATGACACGCAAATGCGTGGCCAGTGCCTCGAACACTTCCTGGTTCAGCGATCGTTTGGCGTAGGCTTTCGTGGAGCTCTTCAGAGTATCCGTCCGGGATCGTCCGTGGATCCGTCGAGATCTTCCAGGGACATTTTTCACATTGGCGAACACGCTTCAGCTTCCATTTTTCCATAGGTAACCTCCAGTCAGACGGACCGGGCTTGATACCGGCTCGGCTTCTGTGCAGGATCCGCCGCCGCAGCGTTGCTGAGGCGTGTACTTCGCCGTCCCCCTGTAAGAGCGTGTCCTTCCACGCCGCCGTCTGACTATTTTCAGTGCACCTCATCACTGTTTGTCCGCTTGACTGGCGAGGCCACCAAACCAAGACGCTCGATCTGCTATGCACCGATCACTTTGCCCATAGGGCGAAACTTGAGGCGACTGCCAGCCCGTTATCCACTCGCATCACCAAGCGGTCCGGGGCTAGTGTCTTTCCTCCTGCAACAGATGCTAGTGATGAACCCAGCATTATTGCTGTTCAAATTGGCTCGGCGCTTTGGGTTGTCCACGCCCGGTGCTTTTAGGCCGTCTACTCGGTTGCGAAGCCTGAGCCGTTCCTATGGTCGCCTTTCACATCGTCATGATCGGGTTGATAGTCCGCCGACATCCCTACACGCTGGCATGCTTCTGTGCTGCTACGCCGATTTCGTTGCCCTTCGGGCTTGTTTCCGCGGTCTAGACTGCTGGCACGTTACCTCGATCCGCCGCACGGGACAGCTCTCTCGCACGTCTGCGGGCGCTGTGTACCGATCTCAAAACTTAGGCCGGCACCCTACCGATTGGCCCGGGTCGCTGGGCGACAGCGAAGACGCAGCTACGGGCCAATAGCGTGCTGCATTCTTATTGCTCTCGAGAAATCATGAGGCGTCAAGATATTATTGTTTTGGCTACTCCGCTTTTTCCGAAAACTCTTCTGGCAGCCTACCAACCATCTTGGTCGCATCATATTTCTTCATATTTCTTGTGGCGCATAAATTACAAAATCTTACATAAAACTTTCCGCGCCTACCTCTCCAGAGAAAGTTTTCTTCAGATTTATCAGTTTTACATTCTTTGCACCACATTCGAAGTTCCCCCTGGTGGCGACCCTGGCGGGTTTCGATCCCGCGGCCTCCGACGTGACAGGCCGGCGCTCTCCCAACTGAGCTACAGGGCCAAAAGGTGAGGCGGGTCTCCCCGCCCCGAGTCTAGGGAGGAACGCCCAAGGAGGGCGCGCATGCCAGGCTGCCCCAGCGTGCCTTTGGAGAACGCGGCCGGATTCGAACCGGCGAGGAGGACAAGCCTCGACTGATTAAAAGTCAGATGCATTCGACCACTTTGCTACGCGTTCTGGTGCTTCCACTTGGATTCGAACCAAGGACCACACAATTATCAGTTGTGGGCTCTACCCCTGAGCTATGGAAGCGGATTTGGTACGGGCGACAGGACTCGAACCTGCACGGATATACCGCCGAAGCTTAAATTCGGTGCGTCTACATTTCGCCACGCCCGCATAACTTTCCCGGCGCGCAGCCAGCGCCGGAGGGTGTTGACGATAAAAGGACAGGATCGCCAAGACCACAAATGGTACGCCAGGAGGGCATCGAACCCCCACGCCGAAGCACCAGAACCTAAATCTGGCGTGTCTACCAATTTCACCACTGGCGCCTGGTGCCCCCGGCATGGAATCGAACCTGCGACCTGATGCTTACAAAACATCTACTCTGCCACTGAGTTACGGGGGCGCGTGAATTTTGCAGGATGGTAGCATCGCAACATCGCGTTGCACTGCCAGCAACATGTGTAGATGGTGGGTATCGAAGCAGGCACACTACCATCCAGCAAAATCCACTTTTGGCCGGCCGCCGGTCAGTGAGCACACTACTCCTGCTGATCGGCGGCCGATCATTTTCCTTGGATAATCACAATGTCAAAGAGCAGAAGATCCGGCGTACCGGAAAATCGAATTCAGTTGGTGAGCTGTCTTTTACCCAGCTCAGTTGCAATCCAAACGAAGTTTGTTCCGTCTGGATGCGAGGTCAAAAACCGTTTTCTCGTAAGTCGTTCCGCGACCTTCATCACATCAGCGAGTTCCACGTGAAAGTCCGAGCAAAGAACAGGCAAATGGAAGGGATTACCTGAGAGCATTCTCAGCTCCAAGTCGGTAAACTTTTGATTTGTCTGTATTTCTTTGGACATCGTCCTCTCCGCCTTTGGCGGAAAGTCCGCCCTATTGTGTCGTTCGCCCGACCGTCAACATGTATCGATTGAGGCTGCCCGGCCATGCATCCGCTCGACACGCAATTCCACTTTCCGAGGACGCATCCCTGAGCGTCTCAGTTTGGAATATCTGCAGTGTTGGTTGCTGGTGTCTCATGACAGTTCCGAAGCGACGTTGTTGATTTGGATACTGTCAGATGAAAAACGCATCGTCAACACGAAATTCACGTTTTTTGCGTTATTTTTCCAAGATGCCGCTATAATAGTTCGAAACCTGGTTGGCGGCCACGCTATACAAGACTTGATTGTCATCATTAAGTACTTGTAATAACTTACTTATTTCCTTCATATAGACAACTGAAAAGTCTGGATCATGCGACGTTATAGATTTCGTATTGTCAATCAAATCGGCCAATTTGATGGTTTTTGCGTCGGCGGGCGCCTTTGCGATGTGCTCGCGGTCGATTGTTTTCCTAGCCTCACGATTGCCGTCACCTGGCTTGGAAACATCAGTCAGCCAATAGACGAGTTCAGACACCTCTTCCCCGAACAGTTCCTTGATCGTATCGAGCTCGACAAGTAGTATCTTCCACGACGTCATGCAGAAGTGCCGCGGCAATCATCTCCGGTGTGTGGTCGACGCTGCGAACTAATTCTGCGACGGCAAGCGGATGTGATGTAAGGTTCGTCAGTGTATTTGCGCTTCTGGCCAACACCGTAGTGAGCGCCGGCAGCGAAGGACAATGCCAACCATTCAAGTTTGCTAGCTAATTCGAAATCATACTGTTCCATCCCGACTCCCTACCGAAACATGAACACTCTTGTAATCCAGGTCCGACAGCGGCGTATTGGTACCGTAAAGATGCGATCCATGCTGAATCGTAATCAAATTCACGATACCTGGATTATTTTGCAGCACGAATCATCTCCTTCAAAGACTCCAGCTCCCTGGAGAATGTAGGATCATCAGGGAGCATACGGCTAATCTTTCGGTGAGCGTGAAGAACCGTCGTGTGGTCTCGATTCCCGAAGCGACGTCCGATTTCGGGCAATGAACGAGGCGTCATTTCCTTAGCCAGGTACATAGCAATTTGCCGAGGCAGAACGACAACACGAGCCCTTCTCCGAGACAACATGTCTGATCTGGCTATCTCATAGTGCCTGGACACTATTCTCTGAATGACAGCAATTTTTATTGGTTGCGCTTCTTCAACTGCAATCAGATCCTTTATTGTTTCCTCAGCCTCGGCATAGGTGGGGACCCGCCCCATCAACTGATGAAACGCTAGAAAGCGGTTCATTGCACCACCAAGTCCGCGAATTGTCGACTTTACCGAAGAAGCGACATACCTGAGTACATCCTCCGAGACATCAAATGATGGGTAGGATTTCCTGATCTCAGCCACCTGAGATACCAGGATGTCAGTTCTAAGACCGAAATCTGACTCCCCCAACTGGACCACAAGCCCGCCAGACAGACGTGAACGGGTCCGTTCATCGAAATCCAACTCCAATGGCAAACGATCGGATGCGACAATAACTTGCCGGCCTTCGTCCAGCATGAGGTTCAGCATGTGCGAGAATTCTGTTCTGGCCTTTTTTTCATGCAAAAACTGGATATCGTCGACGACGAGATAGTCGATCGAATTAAGCACATGCCTTAATGTTGAGGCTGCTCGGGAGTTTAATGCTACAACGAACCGGTACATGAAGTGCTCTGCCGTCAAATAGAGCGCCTTCTTCCCGTTCCGCCGGATACTAGCCGCTGCAGCCTGCAATAGATGCGTTTTCCCCATGCCGGTAGCAGCTTGAATAAATAGCGGATTGAACAAATCATCCTTTTTCAGAACGACATTCTTCACCGCAGTTAAAGCCGTGCGGTTAGATGCGCTTTCCAAAAAACTTCCGAATGACGACCGCGGGTCCAATACCGATCCGTCCATCGCATCTGTGATGTACTTCGAAAGTACATCATCCGCCTTTGGCGGTGACTTTGCGGTTTGCGCGATTTTTTGTACCGCGGCCCGCCGACTCTGTGTGTTGGGTGTCAGTGCAACCGCGACTGAACGAACCGCGCCGCGAACTGAAAGTTCGATATTCTGCACTGTTTCACATTCACGCTTCCAAAAGCCTAGGATCTGGTTTTGGTAATGTTTCTGGATCCATTGCTTCAGAAACTGGGTTGGAACCGACAAACGGACCGTGCCGTCCTGAAATTCCTCAAAGTCTATCCGAGCGAACCAGCTGGTGAATACATCATCACCAAGCTCAGCATGCAGCTGCTTTTTGACTCGATTCCATTCTAGGGATTCATTATCTCCGCTCATGCCAACTCTTTATCTCTACGCAGTTCGCGTTGTCGCAGCATGGACATTTTAACGTTCTCGCGCGTCGGGCCGTCCGACACTCCGTATAAGCCGTGCGGGTGCCAATCGCGTGTGTATTCACTCAGAAAAGAGATCTTGTTTTCTGGAAATATTCTCCCGGAAACTTCAATCGGCAACGTGTCCCCATGGATTTGGTCCGTGCATGTAATAAAAATACCTGGCCTAACCTCAATCCTGTGCTTCACTCGCCAGAGATCGTAGTTGATGGCGTGCACAATTCCGTCAACATCAAGAGGAGCAAGCCTTAGCTCCCCTTGCCAGTCGTTGGGCGTGTTGGTTTCGTCAACCACCTCAACCCCCTTCAGGGACTTGGTTTCATTCCGCAATGGTCCAGCGCCGTGCCTCGTCGAGTAGGCGCGGGTCATGTAGTGAACGTCGACTGAGGAAATGCCCGCCTCGGCGCAAACGGCGGCGATGTTCGGCATGCCCGTATTAGAGCGTGTTACGTGAGGAAAGGCTCCGTAATCCTGGTCAAGCATCAGGCCTTGGGCGCCTTCGAAAATGACGGTCCCCTCCCGGCCGATGTCGGCGTCATCTCGTATACGGACGAGTTCGACAAACCTAGCACAGTCCGTTACGAAGGATTCCAGGATACCGTCATCGAATATGAGGTCGATTTCCTCGTCGGTCAGTTCCTCCACACCCAACTTCCGGAGCCTCCTGGAGACCCACTGGCTACGAATCCTTATCAGGATAACGCGCAGATCCTTCCCTAGGTCTGCAACCGTTATTTTAAAGAACCTTTTGCTCGACCGTTCGATGGTTTCGCCGAATCCCATGCCACAACTGCCGTGCCTGACATCGCCGCGCCGAGATTCGATGATCTGGTTGACCATGATGTCATAAGGCGTGGTCACCAGCGCACGCGGATCGATCGTTACATTCGTGTTGGCTCCGATCCTCCGGAGTTTCTCGACTTCAGAGAGGAAGAACATCGGATGCGAGACGAAGAATCTCGAGAGGTGTGTTCTCGCGCCGGCCAGCGCGCCAGAACCGACGTGATGGAAGACGTGCCGAATTCCCTCCGGCGTAACGACAGTGTGTCCTGCCTGAGCGCCGCCGTTGGTTCTGACGACCACAGCGCCTGAATTTTCGGCGGCGAGGAAGTCGGTCATGAGACCCTTCCCCTCGTCGCCGAATCCAGCACCGATAACCGCTTTCGCGATCGTAATCATGACGCGGCTCCGTCAGCCCAGTCGTTGAATACCCCGGCCACCGCCGGTCGCGAGATCCCTGGTCGCATTTGCAACGACAAGGGATGTGTCCCCGCTCCAACTAGCCACGACTTCCGCTTTGTTAGCGCCTTCGCAGATCTGGATCGCGGACACGATGGACTCAGCCACTTTGTCCGGGTCCTCGACGTAGAGGATCCGCTGAGGCAGGATCGGCTCGAACGTCCGTTTCACCTCGTCCAGACGGTGTCTGGCGTGCCCGACGGTAGACAGGATCACGTGGAAGACCTCGTAGGTCCTGGACGCTAGGTTGATGCAATCCTCCGCCGAGAGGTTCGCCTGAAGATCGAGTCCGAGGAACCTCTTGGCCTGTTCCTTGGTGACCCCGTCCAGCGTCGGTTCGTCGCCGATGGTGAAGAGGTATCCCTTCTTCCGGCGCTTTTCGAACGCGTCGGTCCTGGTCTTCATCGCGGCGAACACGTGGGGCAGCATGTAGCTCTCGCCGCCATTGGCACCGCCGCCACGCTCGATGTAGAGCTCCTTGAGCTGCTCCGCGATCTTGATGTCGCCCTCAAACTGCGTGACCTGAAGCGGTGATCTGTCACATTCGGCGTCCCCTACGGCCATCGCCATGATGTGTGGATCGGTGACCGGCTTTCGGTTGTAGATCTCTGTTGCGACCGTGTTGAGGCCCTTTCGGATCATGGTTTCCGCGATCATTCCCATGGATCCCGTGACGTCGGAGGCCAGGATGATCGGTGTTGAGGCCGGATTGACGTCGGAGTCTCTCGACTCGCGGAATTCAATCTTCGAGGGGTCAAACGGATCCTTCATACTTGAGGAAGTGAAGATTTCCGCGGAAGATTTCCCCGCAACGTGCTTCTTGCTGTAGTCGCTCCAGTCGGAGGGGCTCCATCTTGCGTATCCCATGACGTTCTCCTTTCGTCGTTACGCGCCGTAGATTTCGGCGGCCGTGCAGGACATTTTCTCGAACCGTCTTGGTCCAAACGATTCAACGAGCGCGGTCATCCACGCCTCGTAATCCGCGGTCGCCCGTGTTGCGGGAGGCAGCGAAATCCAGTTTGCGAACGGTTTCGGCACCGTTCCCTCGGTCAGCAGCTGACCGCCGTGCGTCTTCCCGAGGCAATCGAGAGCGACGCTCCGAACGAGGGTCACGTCGATCTCCGGCGTGGCCGTCTGCCCCTTCACCGCGATCCTCGGATAAACCTCCGTGGTTCTTCCCGGCAGAGCCGTCGGTCGTTCGCCTATCTTCGTCGCGAACCCCCACCCTCCGAGGAGATGGATGGAATGCCTTTCGGGCTGGATCATCAGGGTTTCGGGTCCGATCGCTCCGTGGACGATCCCCGCCCATTCCAGGTAGCAGACGATGTTCATCATCCCCGAGACGATCCAGGCTACGTGTTTGACCGGAATTTGTCCGCCATGGTGTTTGATCAGATCCTTCAGGAGGATCGATCCGCCGGGGCGCTTCACGATGGTGAGATGCCCGCCGTCCTCGAGCGCTTCGGACTTGCCGGCACGCGGTAGTAGAATTTCCATTTGCTTGCGCATCGTGTCGTTGGCGAACTTCAGGTTCTCGATCCTCGCCTTCTCCGCTCGACCGATGTCGCTCAAATCCGCTCCGTGGACGAATGAAACCGTCTTGGCGCCGATGAAGGTTCGTCCAGAATCCGTAACGCTCTCCTTGAGGAATTTGAGGCGAAACGTCTTTCCGTCGTCGGTCTTCAGAAGTGTCTCGAGCGTAGGAGCCTTCACGCCGCCCTTTAGGGCTATCTCCTTCAGCTCGACCAGCTTTTGGAGGACGTCCTCGGATTTCGGGTCGCTGCTTCGATCGGGGTGCCATGACATCGCGAGACTGTGGAAACGCTTCTTGATCTCGGCTGCATCGCCAGGAAAGAGAGTTCCTGCCTGTGCGGCACTTAGATTAAGAATCTCATCAGCTGTTTGCATGGCGGATGTCCGTTCAGAACTATGATCTAGACCGCTATTGGCGCGGCAATGTTCGGATGAGGGTCGTAGCCAACCAGCTTGAAATCGTCGAACTTGAACCCAAACAGATCCGTCACATCCGGATTGATCTTCATCTCCGGCAGAGCCCGGGGCGTACGGGCTAACTGTTCGCGGGCCTGGTCGAAATGGTTGGAATAGAGGTGCACGTCGCCAAAGGTGTGCACGAAGTCGCCAGGCTTCAGGCCGGTGACCTGGGCGACCATCATGGTCAGCAGCGCGTAGGAGGCGATGTTGAAGGGTACGCCAAGGAACACATCCGCCGAGCGCTGGTAGAGCTGGCAGGAGAGTTTGCCGTCGGCGACATAGAACTGGAACAGGCAATGGCACGGCGGCAGCGCCATTTCATCAACCTGTGCTGGGTTCCACGCTGACACAATGATCCTGCGATCTTCCGGTTTTGTCCGGATCTGATGAAGAATCGCTGCGATCTGGTCAATGGAACGGCCATCCGACGCCGGCCAGGAGCGCCACTGGTAGCCGTAGACCGGGCCGAGTTCGCCGTTCTCGTCGGCCCAGTCATCCCAGATCCTGACGCCGTGCTCCTTCAGGTAGCGGATATTGGTATCGCCAGATAGAAACCAGAGCAGTTCGTGGATGATCGATCTCCGGTGCAGCTTCTTAGTGGTGAGTAACGGAAATCCTCGCGACAAGTCGAAGCGGATCTGATGGCCGAAAATGGAGCGCGTGCCCGTACCGGTACGGTCGCCCCGGTCGACGCCAGAAGTCAAAATCAACTGCAGCAGATCAAGGTATTGATATTCAGGTTGCTCAGATTGCAGCAAACGTGAATGGTGCAACGAAGTGTTCACAGTCCAATCCTTTCCCGGAAAAGCGCCCAAAAGTTCTTTGATTGTGGCCGGTCATCCAGGCGCGTTATTTCCGGAATTCTGGAGGTCTCAGGAGATGGATTCAGAGCATCAAGAATTGCTGCCCTCAGAGAACCAACCGAAATCGCTGTCTGTAAGGTCCTACAGGGTAGAAAAACCGGGTGGTAGAGCCGATCGATTTCCAGATTGATTAGAAGCCCGTTTTGCGTCTCAGTGACTCTCGCGGTATCTGCCATCCCCTTCAGCATGCCGGCGAGAACAAGCATGATTTCCCGCTCACCAACCACCATTACCGTTTCCATGCCTGGCCGCGGCACATCGACGTACTTCTTCACCTGTGGGGAGGGAGAAGACTCGATCGGCTCATCATTGGAACGGGAAACCTGGTCAAGATAGGCCATCACCACCACCTGAATTCAGTATTAAGTGCAAAGAGAGTCCAGGCGGCATAAATCGCCGCCAAGGCGAAGCCATGCCAAAGACGAATCCTGGATGGCAAGATGATCGCCGCCGCAATGACAACCGTGAAGACCAGCAGTCCGACTCTGATCGATTGGATTGCCTCATGTTCCGGTATCGCAATACTTCCATGAAGTAGCGTATAAGCGAGAATTGGGGCCCCCAGAGCAACGCAGATATCAAACGTGTTTGAACCAAGGGCGTTTGCGATCGCGTCGTCGTATTCTCCCTTCATTGCCATCTTTACCGACATGATGGTGTCCGGTACCGATGAAGCGCCGGCGCCGATGAAAAGAGCCGTGATGATTGGGTGAACTCCCAAAATATCTGCAGCGGCAACGATTACGTCAGCCAGCAGAATACAGAACAGAACGATCAGTAATGTCGACCAGGCGATCTGAAACCAAGCCTTCCAACAAGGCAGAGCGTAAGGTTCGTCTTCAACGTCGTGTGCCGGAGAAATTAGCATAAAGGAGCAGTAAGAGGCGTAGAATCCCAACATCACGCCTGCATGCCATGCAGTAAAAACACCTGCTGAAAGAAAGTAGATGAGGATCAGTTCTGCAATCACCAGGAAGATAAAATCTCGCGCAACTGCTGACTTATCGATCTTTATACCAGCAGCCGTCTGGCTGGCACTGGCAAAACCTGCGGCCGCCAATCTGACCGCGGATGGCGCAAGCACAACAAAAATCACTGCCATCGGTATAACGTTGGAATTGAAGATCGCCGAACCTGCAGTCACCGCGATCCCGGCCCCAAGAAGTTCGTTGCCAGCGTAGGCACCACCACCAACCACGAACAAAAGACCGACTGTCGTAAAGAGCTCGGGCATCGAGCTCCCGATTGCATTGATCGTCGCCCCTTTGACACCCGTTGGGAGTGAACGTCCAAGACGATGAGCTGCCTCCTCAAACGGGTCACATGCCCAGGCAAGGCAATAGGACAAGAATGCCGCGGCGAGCAGCAGAGAGGTAAACGCGACACCAAACGGCATCTCGCGTAGAATCTCGTAATAATCGAAGGGCATTGTATCCTCGCTGGCGAGCGCTCTGCGCTCGCCACGACCAGAGTCTGTTTCAGAAGTCGAAAACGATCTCGTTGTCGTCGACGGAATCCTCGATTCCAGCCTTGTCGGCCGGCGTGATGTTGAGCAGCCCGGCATACTTGTCCGCCATCTTGACTTCGGCCGGATCGAGAACACCGTCTGCCTTCGCCGTCTTGTAGATGCACAGGTACACCGCGTGCCTGATGGGATCATCTTCACCGGCAATATCCTCGAGCTCCTTGTCGATCGCTGCCATGCCGCTGGCCTTGATCTTCTGGACCATCTTGTTCATGGTGGAATCGATGACATCCTCACTGAAAAGTCTCGTGACGAATTCATCTGCCTTCGCGCTGGCGCGGACCTGCTCAAGTTCTTCGCGGTCGATCCTTCCGTCCGCGGCCGCCATGCCGATCCCGCCGGCGAGGTAGGCTTCCAAGATATCTGTGTGTCCGGTGATGCGGCCAATCGCAGTCTGCGCAAACGCTTTGAAATTGAACATGAAATTTCTCCTCTAAGGTTACTGTTAACCGCGCCGTTTGTAGGATGGCACGTGTTCCGACCCTGCCTCTGTCGGCTTGGATGTGGACGGTTTCTTCTCGGCGCTCCTGGCCGTAGTGGGCGGCCGCTTTTTCACACTCGGCGCCTGCTTCTCAGCCGGGCAAAAACCGAATGTCTGCTTGATGCGGTGTGCATCACTGTTTGCGATCTGGAGCGAAAGACGGATTTCCTCGCATCTCGCGGAAGTATTGGTATCAGATGACCATACCGCAGCTGCCATCGAGACAGCAGCACCGTAGAGCATCAAAACCTGGTCGCACCCGGCAACCTTCTGGATGACATCGAGCGCTTTCAGGCGACGCGATCCCAGGTCACCGGCGCGGTATTGATCGTTCACTTGCTCGAAGTCCATCAGCACCTGAGACACAGACCAATGAGAAAGCCAGTCAACCGAACGAACGATGCCTTCAAACTGTCGTTTTTGGTCCTCTGACGCGGGAGATTTCATGTCAGGCGCAAACACACATGCCCACAAAAACGCTTCGTATTTTGACTTCAGCAGTTTGCGTTGCACGCTATCAACGGCGTCGGTCAAACCGATCGATGCCATGGCTGACTTTAAATCGATCATCTTGCATTCCTCAGTTCCGGACCTGGTCATACTCGCCGCACCGCGTAGCACGCCGCATCTCGGGCAAAATCTACGTTTCTGTTTGTCTTTACGTAGGCGTCGTTTTCCACACTTCGGACAGCTCGCCATATTTCAACCTGCGTACCAGAAACCGGCTTCACCTTTGAAACCCCACGCCAGTCTCCGGTTTGCAGAATTTCTGACACACGTCAGAAAGGATCGCGCATGCGATCCATGGCCGCTCCTGTGGGGTCAGGCACCAGGTCACGGCTAGTTGTTAGAAATCGAAGGCGGAGGCACTGCCGGCTCGGCATCGTCGTGGCTCATGTCTGCCAGCGCCAATTCCTTGAGGGATTCTTCGTGATCGGCGAACATGCTCTTCCGCAACGCATCCCTCTTTCGACGAAGTTCCGCCGACTTCATCTTGGCGATGGCAACTTCTTCCTGCTCGACGTTTTTGTCGAACGTAGACGTATCGATGCGCGACACGATCCAGAGCACAGCACCAGCCTCGTCAACGTCAATTTCAACATCAACATCAACAACCTTCGCCGTGGTCATGTCCCACCGGGTACCCGACGGCACAACGACCATGTCGTCTTTCTTGATCGTCGGATCCAGGGTTTTGAAGAGGGTCGATTTTCCGTTCGGCTCGTACTGGCACTCGATAGCGCGCAGCCTGTTGTTGATAAGAAATACGGCGCGTGAAAAATTCATGACGTTTCCTTTTTGAAACTGCGAACCACTTCCAAAATGGAAGTGGTTCGCAGGCCTCATCCGTCGTCGTTCAGTCGACCTGCGCCTTGCCGAGCATCTCGCCGAAATTCATAGACTCGGCCACGTCTGACTTGATGGCGTCGACGCAATCGAACCGGGCACCGTTCTTCTCGAGCTCATCATCGAGATAGTCCAGGAACGCGGCCGCCCCGCGGTCGTGACCGATCTGAATGAACAGGAACGTCAACTGCTTCTCGTGGTCGAGCTCGTTGACCGCATTCACGATGACGTCGACGCAATCCTTCTTGTCGGTGGCTTCGCCGTCCGTGAGCACGATAACAAAGGCATCCTTGCCGTTCGTTTTCCGAAGATTGACGGCCTCCTGCAGGGCGCCGGCCAGGCGCGTGCTGCCACCGGGCGAAACCTGTGCGAAGACATCCCTGACGCGGGCCCGATCGATGTTGTTGAACGTTTTCGAACTCGACGCGAAAGTGATCACGCTGATACCGTCGTCGTCGACTTCGTCCGCGAAACCAGCGATCTCTTCGCCGAGAGCCTTTGCCTCGTCCCATCTGGTGCCGGTGACGCCGGGACGTGTCGAGGGCTCGCCCATCGAACCGGAAGAGTCGAGCAGAAGGTAAAAGTCATATTCGCTCATCTGAGCGGGTGACATCACAGGAAACCCGCCAGTATCTGCAGTCTGCACTGCTGCTGTCGTATTCATAAACTTCTCCTGTTACCGCTCCATTCCATGAAGCGAGTTATGAAGACCAACCTGCAAGCATTTCACCTGCAACGATTTTCATCTTCGATTTTCTTCGCCGAAATGATGTTTGGGAACTCGGTCCAGTCGGCGAAGAAGCCAAGACCGAGAAAGTTGCCGATGAACGGAATCTGGTTTTTGTAACGCCGCGTTCCGGTATCAACGAAATCAAAAACACCGCCCACTGCCATCAGATCGCGCGTTTCCGCGGAGTTTGAATGGTAGACAATCAGGGGAATAACGAGATCCCGCGAGACATATTGGCTCGTTTCGCAAGTGTCGTGCCGCTGAACGATGAAGACCTTCCGGACGCCAGTACCACCAGCCTGCTCATCCAAGCGTTGGGTAACGATGGTGCCGGCGTAAGAATCCCGGGTCAGGAAAAAGTAAGTGGTTTTCCCCAGCCACGGCATCGCCCAGTATCCGAAGCAGAGAAGAGCGATCGTCACCACCTTGGTAACAATACCCTTGCTCGATAACCCAAAAAGCAACCCGACAAGCAAACCGAACCAGATCAGTTCATCGATAAAAGAAGCAAAACCAGGTACAAAAAGACTTGCGATCCAATTCAACGGTCCGGACAGGATCCAGAGCAGCACACCCACTCCAAACGCTGCCACTCCAACACCCACCACACCGGGAGACCGAATATCCGTTGACATGATAACTCCTCTCCCCAGACGTCGCCCCAGGCCAAAGACCAAGGGCGACGGTCACCGCGGGAGGGCTGGGGGGCAGTTGCATTCCGTGGCGACAAGCGGACGTTACGACGCATTACGCGTTTCGTCAACGCCTTTTGCGTTTTTTTTGAATATTTTTTGTAGCGTTGATCAATCGTTGTTGTTAACTGGCACCGAAACGGACCAAATATGACCTACCTATAGAGAAGCACATATGTGAACCGGAATGAGATCAGTTGGTTTTCATAGTTGGCGCGTGCGCCACAAACTATCGCTGGCCCAGGCAAGCCAGGTTTTAGGCTGCTCCAAGACCTCGCTTGTGAACTGGGAAAAGGGCAGGACACGCATCCCTCTTTACATCGCCCTCGCCTGCTCAGCTTACTCGTTTGGTCTTCCGCCAATGGATTAAGTCTATTTCCCAACACATTGAAACCGTGAAGGTCTTTTGCCGTACTCGGAACACCATTCGACGAGCAGCCCAAGATCCCCCATCTCGCGCGCCATAGTCTCCATACGCGCCTTCATACTGTCGTGGTGAAACGAACAGAGGCCTTGAAGGTTGCTCCAGTCATACCGAAGCTCCGGGAAGTCCGCGGCCGGCAATATATGGTCCGCCACCTCGGTTAAACCCACCCTCTCCTCCTGGTCGCAAAACCTGCAGAATGGGTTCCTGCGACGGAATGCCAAACTCAACCGATCCCACTTCGCATCGTAACCTCGATTTCGAGGGGACGTTCTTCTGATTGCATTCTTTACCTTTTTTGCCCTTCCGGCGGAAAAAGGTCGAAAGGTTGGTGGGTATCCAGATCGGGCCATGCTGTCAGAATAACGCAACATACATCGAGGTCGAGTTTTTTTGCCTACGCCAGCGGAAAATCACTCCATGCGCGGTCCGACCCGTCCGCCTCCCATCTCTTAAGCGATGACCCCATACCCGTCGAGGCCAGGCGGGGCCTGGTGGCTGGGGCATCGAGGGCGTCAAGGCGTGACAGGGGCGGGGCGTGACGGCTGTCGGGGTGCGTGCACGCTGGGGGACTATCTGGGCGGACTGACCGCAGCGGACGGGGCTGGCAGGCGGCTTGCTGGCCACCTGCCGTTTGACTGGGGACGGTTGTGCGGGCAGCTGGTGCTGACGTGCAAGAGGTCATGCCCTGGGCGTGTTACCTGCCGGTGCGGTGCTGCGCTGCTAGCTGACAGGGGACCGGGGCGGGGCTGCGTGCTCATTGGAGCTTTAGTGTAAAGCCTGCCCCCTGCCCCCGCTGCGCGCTGCGCGCGCCGGGGTTAGATGCTTTAGAATCTATACGGGGTGTAGGCATGTTGGGGGTGGTGCATTTGGCGCTGTCCCTCAGCCCGTTTCCCAGCTGCAAAAGAAATTAAAAAAAATAACGCAGAATGTGTTGCATTGGATTGCGAGTCGCTGTAACGTGTTTTGCGTCAACAGTGACAAGCAAGAGAGCGGTTCAAATGTTCAAGACAACCAAAACTGCAAACATGACAATCGTTACCGTCCGTGTCTTTGGCCGGTTCTTCAATCTGTCGTTCGGCAAGGCTGCTAGTGCAGCGACACGGGCCGCAAAACAACGTGCAGCCGAGCGCAAGGCTTTCATGGCACGGCACTTTATCGACCATGCAGAAGAAGCACGGAAAGCGCGCATTTACGCCACCCGTATTGTGGCCACGTATGCCAGCGGTTGCGATTGATTGCCCGGCAGTGCTGCCGGTCCGCTGGCAGCATCCCCGGCAACCATGTCAAAAGAGAGGAATTCTATCATGAGTGCGAAAAACGATGGAAAGGGACGTGTAAAGCATTCCCCTCCGCTGTTTGAGACGTTCTGGGCAGCTGGGAATAAACGCTTTGACCCAGAAGCACGCGCGGACGGTAACGGCGGCTTTCTGAGGCACGGCTACTACTGGTCCTCAGAAGGTTTCAAAAGTGACGGGCCTTTCTCAAGCCGCCGCATCGCCGAAGCTCGCGCGCTCAAAGCTATCCGGGATAGCTGCGAAGACGAATTGAGCGACTACACAGACGCTTGTGAGGCACGACAATGAACGACATTTTTCAAGCTATTGCGTGCGCTCTGGGTCTAGTGACTGCCGGTCTCTGCACAATCCAGCCGGAACCGCCTTCCTACGTGGTGATTGCCCGGACGACTGACGGGCAGGAATTCATTGCCGGTGAAGGCGACAATTGCCGCGACGCCTGGCGCCGTGCGGTTCTTCCTGAAAACGTCGCAGTATCTATCTGCGTCAAATCGAAGTGAGACGGACCAATGATCAATAGTTTTCTTGTCCAAGGTGACCCGCTCAATCCCGGTGAAACTGATCTAATCGCGCAAACAGTTGATTTGCCCTTAGGGGAAGCCCCTTACGGACTTGGTTGGACAATTTTGACCGGGAACGCACTCACAAATTTCTGGACACGTTTGGTCTTTCGTCTGGATACCGAAGAGAAATCGTAAACGTGACGCGCCCTAGGCCGGTCCGTGAGACCGGTCTCAGCCGCAGCACGCGGAAACCGCCAATAGTGGCAATCAAGAGGGATTAGCTATGCGTGCCGAAACAATCAACGTTTACCAGTTTGACGAATTGTCAGACGCTGCGAAAGAGCGCGCCCGTGATTGGTGGCGCGAGTGTGAAAATCAGGACTGGCACGGTTCCGATTATGTCTTTGAAGACGCGGACCGCATCGCCGAAATTCTGGGAATCCGTTTCCTGCAGCATGACGTCAAGTTGAACAACGGCAAGACGCGGACTGAACTGTCAATTTTCTACTCCGGTTTCTATTCCCAAGGGGACGGTGCGAGCTTCAACGGAAACTATGCCTATCGGCGCGGCTCCTGCCGGGAAATTCGCAAATATGCCCCACATGCTGAGGGCCTGCATTCCATCGCTGACAGGCTGCAGGATATCCAGCGCCGCAACTTCTACCGCCTCACGGCAGAATGCAGGCACTCCGGCAACTATTACCATTCAGGGTGCATGTCTGTTTGCGTCGATAATGGCAACGTCATTTTGAGCGATGCGACGGAAAAAGAGTTAACTGCCGCTCTGCGTAGCTTTGCTGACTGGATTTTCCACCAGCTGCAAGACGCGTACGAAAGCGACATGTCGAACGAGTCGGTGGACGAAAATATCCGCGCAAACGGCTACGAATTCACCGACAACGGAAAGTTTTTCTCAGGGAGTTGATGTAATGACGTTGGATGAATTCCGCGCTAGCGCGCGCCGCATAAATGCAACTGATCCGGCCTTGCCGGATCATATCGCCGAATTGGCGCAGCCCGACATATTCCCGTTCGTGTGGATTTATGAAGGCGAAACGTCAATCAACGAAAGGCCGGACGGCACCTTTCATTTGCATATCGAGTGCAGCGAATACGACTCCAATGATCGTGCCGGGCTTGAGCTAGTTCTCTGGGACTGGATCACGGAACTATGGGCAACCGCCGGACACTGACACCAACTCGAACCGACTAAGGCCGGTTCCGGTGGGCGCCAAACGCCCAAATTCGCAGAATGCGAAAAACGTCAATTGTGACACTTGAAAGGTAAAGCCATGAAACGCACAATACGTCACGAATTCCCCGAACGCATGCCGTTCTCGGACTCGCCCCGCGCAAAGGACCGGCGGAAAGCTCGCCGCGCCGCGCGCGCCGCAAAACGTGCGTGGCTGCAAGGCTAGAGCCACCAATTCCCCAGCACTCAACGGAAGGAAAACCAATGTCTCAGATTATCAACCTGCAAGCCAATCACGTGAATTCGGCAAACGCGGAAAGCATCGAAAACAAACTAGGGTGGATCCGTCGCCGGTCCGATCGGCAGTTTATCAATCCGGACTCGCTTCTCGATCACCTGCAGGAACGTTCCGCCCGCTCGACAACCGACTTGCGCGAGAACGCGGAAATTGAAGTTATCGCCAACGATCAGCCGCGCACAATGGACGAAATGAACGCTGTGACAATGCTTGTCAACGGGCAAGAGCTTGACTTCTCTCACTGGTCATTCGGTCAACTCTGCCAGCTCGCGAAAGCCCCGGCGGGTTTCTTGCGCTCCCTGCCTGGCATGCTGGTGCGTGACAATCTCGACTACGCCCTGAAGCACAACAGGGAAGTTGAACAAGTCAAGCTCTACCACGATGACACCCATTTGCGCGCTATCACCGGCCCGAAATATGGCCGCGTCGATGATGCAGAAGTTGTCGAGGCCGTTCAAACCATTCTCGACGGTGGCCGCTGGGTTCCAGCTGAAAAACATATGGGGCTGCGTGTCTCTGATCGGTCGCTCAACATGTTCTTGATTGACCGGGAAAACCCGATTGTGATCGGGAAGGCGCCGAACGGTGCCGACGATATCATGTGGCGCGGTCTGCGCATCTCCAATTCGGAGGTTGGTTATTCGTCCCTGAAAGTCGAGGGCTTCACCTTCCGGGACTACTGCCTGAATGGCTGCATTTTCGGCATGCGTGAATCCGAGACTATCCACATTCGGCACAGTCTCAACGCTCCGCACCGCTGGGCCCGGGAAGTTCAGCCGGCAATCGAGCGCTATGCAAATCAGGATGCAATTACCTTTGTGCAGGCCGTCGAGGCGGCACAGAGCGCAAAAGTTGCCGACGACAACGACAAGGCCCTCGCCTGGCTCAACAATCGCGGTCTGACCGCAAAACAGGCGCGCGCGGCAATCGAACGCGTTCAAGTCGAGGAAGGCCGCGACCCGCGCACGGCTTGGGACATGGTGCAAGGTGTTACTGCCATTGCCCGGAAAGTTGCCCATGTCGAGGAACGCGCCGACCTTGAACGGATCGGCGGGAAGATCTTCGAACGCGTTGCCGCCTAACCGGTGATCATGGCGCGGCACCGCCGCGCCACTCCCTGCAAATTCGCTACCTGTGCCCAACTCGAGTCCCTGACGCCTGCAACGTCACATAGGGGGGCCACTGTTCTTGCAGTCCTGAAAGGGAGTGAACCAAACAGCTCTAGCGATGCTTTGCAAGGAAATTGACGTCAAAGGGATCCGGTCCGCCGGGCCGGTTCCGACAATAAACCGGAGAAAGCCGATGCAAGAATATTGGGCAACGCGGGGACGGTTGAAAACCGGGCCGCACGAAAGTCGGGACGCTGCTTTGACTGCGTTCAGGGAAAAGCACCCGTTCAAAGGACCGGTTTATCTGGCCGGTTCCAAGGGCAGAAAAATAACCACCGGGTACGGCTCACATGGTCCGTTCTTCGATATCCGGTTTCATGACGCAATCGACAAATCAGAGGGCTAGAATGGCATATACCCCGCTCTATCAACAGCCCGGTTTCCGGCAGAGTGTCCCTTCGGAAGGCACATGGCAGCACGTACCGAAAGACGGTTTCGGCGGCATTACCTGGCGCAACGCTGACACGGGCGAAACCGTGGTGTGCCCGGTCATTTGGTACACCCTGCCCGGCAAGACTTACGCCACTTCACTGCGCTTCAATGCTGTCCGTGCTGAGCAATCCGCCGAACGGCGGGAAGCTGAGGGAATGCCTTGGTCTGCCGGTGATGCTGAAAAGATGCGTCAGGATGCAAGGCGATTGCGCGCCATGGCGATGCTCTGTGACCGGTCCCCGGATTACCCCGCCGGATCTATCGACTTTCGCGGCCTGTCCGATCCCACAACGCCGAAAGACGTTCAAGACACCATTGTGACCGACATTGAAGCCGGTTTCTGAAATTCAAACGCCTGCCAATTGTGGCAACATGAAAGGAACTACAAAGATGACGACGATCACCGCAACATATAGCCCGGAAGACAACAAAATCCGGCTTTATGCCTCTTCTCGCCTCGACGCTGAGACCTATGCGCGGGTCAAAGAGGCCGGTTTCAAATGGGCCCCACGGCAGGAGCTTTTCGTCGCTCCGAAATGGACGCCACAACGTGAAGACCTGGCGCTTGAATTGGCCGGGGAAATCGAGCCGGAAGAAATGACGCTTGCCGAACGCGCCGAAGCAAAGGCCGCGCGCCTTGATGAACTCGCCGAAAAACGCCAGCGGGATGCAAACCGCTTTGCGGCGGCGGCCAATGAGCTATCCCGCGCCTTCGAATTCGGGCAACCAATTCTTGTTGGTCATCATTCCGAACGGAAAGCCCGGAAAACACAGGAGCGCATGCATTCCAACGAACGCAAGGCGCACAAGGCAACCGATCTTGCCAATTATTGGCTCTACCGGGCCGAAGGCGTGGAACGGCACGCCAACCGCAAGAATGATCCGAAGGTCCGCGCCCGCCGGATCAAGACATTGCTTTCTGAATTGCGCGAGGTGCAAGGCAACTTGAACCACTATCACGCCGCCTTGTCGCTTTGGGAACGGTTCACCGAACCGGAAGCAATCAAAAAGCTGATTGGTATCGGCCAAATCGCCACCGGTCCGATAACCCGTTTCGGTGACTACATGGCCGTGGAAAACGGGGAGAAAACGCCGGAACAGGTACGGCAGGAAAGCATTGACCGGTTCGAGCGTGCGCTTGCCTCCGGTCGCTCCGAACGCTGGATTGTGCACATCCTCAATCGCCTGTCATTCGAGCGGGAAATGCTCGGTACAGTGCCGCGCCACGAAGGCGAATTGCGGGAAACCGCTATCCAGATGTTTGCCCGCGAACAGGGGGCATACAAGCCGAAGGCCACCAAAACCGAAACCGGCTATGTGTTGGAATCGTCGGTTCCGCTTCCGGCTCACATTGCCAACGGCAAAGCGCTGGAACTCGACGCGGACGAATGGCGCAAGCTGATGGCAGATTGCGGCTATTCCGTGCCGCAGAAATCGAGGAACGCCAAAGCCCCGATCTTGAATTTTGACGTGGCAACGGTCCGCATTTCCAGGTTTGGCCGGGATGACGAAATCAACGTGCAACACATGACCAAAGCGGAATACAGCGCGATTTACAGCGAACACCGGGGAACGTTTACCGCGTCTGATGGCTCGTTCCGGGTCCGTGTTTGCCTCAATCCGAAACACGAGGGGCCGCGCTATCAAGCTGGCTGGGTCGCCGTGTTCCTGACCGACAGCAAGGCGCACCCGATCCCGGAAAGTGATTGCATCGTGAAGGAAGCGGCATGAAATCGGATCTCTACAAGATGCCGAAGCGACCGCAACGGCTTCACGTCAGAAAGCGGGACCGGTTCGCCGGTCCCAACATTGAACCGGTGGAAGTGGTCACGGTCGACAAGTTCACCGAATGCCACGTCACGCCGGGGGATGTTGCCGCGCGCATGGTCGATTACCTGGGGTCGCAAGGGGATTACCTGACCCTTGAGCCAAGCGCCGGGACCGGCCAGTTATCGCGGGCGCTCTTGGCGTCCGGGTATAGCCAAAGCGAGCTTGTGCAGGTCGAACGGCACCACAAGCTTGCGGGACAGCTTCACCGGTTCGGAACCGTGGTCAATGCCTGCTTTCTGGAATGGTCCGCCGAACGGGCCGGAAAGGTGGAATTCCCCCGAATTCTCATGAACCCGCCTTTCCGGGAGGTCCGCAAGCACATGGCCGCAGCTGAGTCCCTGATGGGGCGCGGCGGCCACGATTGCCCGCCTGTTCTTGTCGCATTGGTGCCGGTCACGTTCTCGCATGACCGCGCCGAAGAACTGGAAACGCTGGGGCCTGACACTTTCCAGACAGCGAAGGTCTACACCAAAATTATCCGGATCACGGGGGCTTAACCCGTGCTTCTCCTAAAGGACCTTTGCGCCTTTGCCGCCGTGCTTTTGTTTGGGGCGGCATGGCTGAACCTGGACCGGCTTTGGATGCTCTTCTGAGCCGGTCCGCGAAACCGTCAACAGTGACGAATGGAAGGAAAACAAATGACCAATACCGACGATTTGGCGCAACGGATTGCACAAGCCCGGGGTATCTGCCCGGAGGTGTTCGACGCCTTGGAAGATGTTCTCGAAGAGGCTGAGAACACTTCCGCTATGGACGATGCCAAGGCCGGTGAAGACGACATGATGTTGAAGGCCGTCAACAAGGCCCGGTCCATTCTCGGCGATGAGCCGGTTGAAATCGAATCCAGCGACGAGGAGGAGTGATCGACATGAGTTTGTTTTTCAATCGCAGCCAAATGACCGGCGCATACATCATCGACAACGGCGAAGACGAAGTCGCCGAGGTTTTCCCTGATAGTGTCGGACATGACGAGGCAAAGCGCCTTGCCGCTCTGTTCGCAGCATCTGAGACCATGCACTCGGCACTTATTGCTGTCGCTGAATGGTGCGATTTGATCGAACAAAATTACCCTGAAATGGCCTTCACAAAACACGTCCGCGCGGCGATGGGGGCGGCCAATGGAGAGTCTCCGGAACCGGTGAAAAACTACGCCGTTACGGGCCGGGCCTATGGCGACGATGAGGCTTCAACCCGCATCTATAACGGCTACACGTGGAGCGTAGCTATCGCAAAATTCAACGGCGATTTGGCACCGGATGAAATCGATGACACCACCAAATTTCTTGAAGGTGAGGATTTCGAGGGCGTTTACATCGATTCCGTGATCGAAAGCGACTCTCCTCTCCAGATCAAGTAACCGGCCCGCGCCGGTCCCGTCAATCGTGACACTATGAAAGGACAAAAAACCATGACAAACGCACACGTCGAAACACTCAAGTCCAACGGCTATGAACTGAAACAGAACATGTTTGCCAATCCCGGTTATTACTGGGTGCCGCTCGGTGACCGGGATGACCACCCGACCACCTTTCCGACGCCGGAGGAAGCTGCGCGCCACTACTGCCAGCTTTACGAACTGGAGCCGCAGAAACTGCCGTGGTCAATCGTTATCAACTGGGATGACGGCGACGTTGCTGAGCAAGGCACATATGCCTGGGCCGGAATGGCTTTTGATATTGATGATGCCGAGATTGAAGCCCGGTCAGAGATGTTCAACAGCTATGCCGATAATATGAACTGGGAAGACGAGGAAAGGGAGGAAAAGCTCGAGGGCCTGGGCGACATCCTGTATTTTGGCGGATCCGTGATCGAATCCTACTCCGGTGCCAATATCTGGGCCGCTCCGGACGGGCTGCGCGCGCTGAAAGCCATCATGGAATTCATCGACAACGGAACACCGATCTACCCCGGCGCGCTGATCGTCGAAGAAACCATCAAGCCCGCAATAGCCAGATTGGAGGGCCGGTCATGAGCATTTACTTCATCGCCGCACAGGACGCTGTGAGCGAAGACGACCACAGTCTTTTTGTTGAAGCGTCAAATGTCCCGGAGGCAATCGACAGTTTCTTTTCCTACGTCGAAGATGATGAATTAGGATGGAGTAAAGAGCCTGGCGAGATTGAAGTCGTCAATATTTTCTCTCTACCTCAACCATCCGGAGGGACTCGCGTCTTGCCCTGGTTCGACCTGGCCGGAGCGGAATGTGTCACTGATCAGTGGGAAGGCCGGGACAATGCCTGACAGACAGCAAAAACCGACATGCCCGGAGTGCAACGGTACTAAAGCATACAAACCAGACTGTTGGCTTTGCCAAGGAGAGATGGTCATTCCAATCAAGAAAACCATCGAAGAAGGCTATTCCGTGAATGATCTGGAAGACGCATACGACGGCCAGTGCCGGTGTCCGGCGTGGGACTGCAACGGCGATCCCTGTGACCTTTGTGACGGCTACGGTAAGGTTGAACCCCATGTGATCGAGCAAGAGATTACCCGTGTCTTGCTTTGCGCCATGAATGGAACAGTCCCACCAAGATGCTCTTCTAGCTGGTTCGGAAGGGCCTATGAGAGTGACGATCTGCTTGCCAAATTCGCGGGTGTTGAATGCCGTGAACGAGGATGGATCTGGTGGTTTGTTTCGGTCTTCGGCGATGAAATAAGCCTGACACAAGCCGGCGAGGAAGAAGCCAGGAAACGACAAGTCGAATGGCTTCGCACCAAGGATGTTTCACTTCGCCATATCGATGATATTGGCCGCTTCGAAGATGATGGAGGCCCGCCTAGTCCATAATTAACTCAAACCGCCAATCGTGGCAATCGAAAGGAGAGTACAGATGACAACCTTCCAGGAATTTCAGAAAATCTGCCGTCGCAAACAGCGCGAATACATCGCGTCCGAAAAGACGCGTATGGCAGCTGCCCAGGAACTCTACTGGCAATATCGCCAAGCCATGAACGAATTGGGCCTGCATGATCTACGCTTGGACGAGATCACCGACCGCATTCATGAACTCGATCGCATGGAAAAACAGGTCGATGATCAATTCGGCGATAATCCGACTATGCGTTGGTCATTCTCGCGATTCCTGAAACGCAGCGATCAACCGGCGCCACACCAGAGAAAGGCTATTCTTTGATGAAATACATCGGCGACAAACCTGAAGAGGCTTGGTTTTCAGTTTCAACGGCAGAAAGAGACGCACCGCGCGGCGAGAATTTTCTAGTCTACTATCCAACCATTAGGTTTGTAAGAACCTATGTTCCACCGCGTGTTTTGCTTGGAAGAATGGTTCGTATCCACAAAGATCGATGGGAAATTTTCACGAACGGTCAGGCTCTTGGTAAACCGGCCCTTTGGAAACCTATAACCTTCCCAGATCCAAAAGATTACCTCCCAGACGAACTTGAAGAGGGTGAATATGTCAGATAGTCAGGCTCAGCCTAAAATGAAATTGTTTGTTGTTGGTGAAAGCAATCCTGACCCAGAAAACTGGCATCGATCTGGTGAGATTCATATCGTATTCGCGGTGAGTACTGAAGAAGCGCGCGAACTCTGCGGTGATCTCGTAGGGAGCAGTGATCCAGTGACCGAGTTGGACATGGCGAAAATTTCCAAGCCATGCCTCATCGCATCCGAAGACAGCACAGATCGAAGGTGGTAACCAGGTTAGCCTGACGGCTACAATTATCTTTACCAAGTCAAGTGTGACAAACGACAGGAGAGCAAACATGAATCCCAAGACCAAAGTTTTCGACCTCACCAAGCGGACGCAGCAGCCACGGAGGCAGTCGAAGCGTTACGAGATCGCTACTCAAAAACTCGACAATGGTTTCTCAGCCGCTGTGAGCCTTCCCGGCAAAACCACTGAGCATCTGTTCGACCCGGATGGCGACATTGCCCTCTATAACGGTCGCTGGCAGGCGCTTGGCGCGGCCGGGCTGCATCTGTGCGATATTCTGAACAGCCAGACCCGCTCGACGATGAAGCATGGTTACGAGCGCATCGGCGGCGCCGAGATTGCCGCCGCGCTGACTGAACTCGACATGACACCGACGGAACTTGCGATTCACTACGGAACGGACCTGCGGCGCGTTATGAAGTGGATCCACGGAGAAGAAGACGCGCCGGTGCCACTCGCTCTACTCCTGCGTCTCCTGACACTTCCTGGTGTCCGCGAAGTCGCGCAAGAACACACAGACAGCGTCACCTGGGACAAGCGCGATGGGTAATCTTCTTGTAGGGATGCTGTTGATCGCTGGTACCGTCGCATTGTGCTGGCGCAGTTTCGCACCATATTCGGACAGCAAAAAATTGCACAGCAAGCTCACCAGGTTTCACCGGGAGCGGAAAAACATCCCCATGGCGGAACGTCAAACGGAACTGAGGGTGAGAACAGCAATGGTGCGCGTGCGCCGGTTGGCGTCAGATGCTGTTGTACAGAGACCGCATGATCAGAAAGCCATAATCACGAATATCCTGAAGGATGAAGTGAAGAGCCTGGCCATGTTCGATCGCAACGCAGCGGAATATCTCCAGAAATGGGGGGCTGAGGCGGATGTTGGGGAGATTCTTTATTCCAAAGCCCTCGAGGCCGTCTACCGCGATTCGTGCGCAAAATCAGCGCCAAGGATTGGAGAACAAGAGGCGGTTGACATGATCGCCGCGCTCTCCCAAAAGTCATAGACTGTTTTTCATACCGTCGATAATCTTCTGCGCCGCCTTCATGAAGGTAGATTTCGGAAGATTATTCGACTTGTTGTAAAACCCAGCTGCGGACTGCAGTGCGTTTCTGACACGTTCCCCGACGACTCGCTTCTGCCCGCAGCCGGACTTACTCATCTCGGTGATTGTCATCCCGTAGCCAATGAACAGCACCAGGGCGGCGAATGCCTCTCCGCCGATGACACCCTCCAGATCGACAAGCCCTGACTGTGCGACTACTGCTGTTGGCGGCTTTGCCTCCCCTGCGCCGTCCACTCGCGGATCGAAACCAACGCAGGACAAACCATCAAAATTCGCAGCGTTAAATTCCTTCTCGAAACGTTGGCCGGCAGCTATCATCTCCCGGGTCCACTCCCTTGGATTTCGCTTATGTTCGACCATCAACCGGCCGGCGACGGCGTCCACGCGAATCCGCTTGCCTTCCGAGTTAATTCCTTCGGTCGGAGTCACCTTGAGATTTTGAATGTCCTGCAATTTTCGTTTGTGCTTGTCTTTGCGCCTGGCCTTTACAACCTTCTTTTCTGCCTCCCGTTCTTCTGCCCATTTTGTGGTTGTCTGTCGAGATTTATCAACTACCTTGTCCAATAGGCCGAGAGCCTGGCGTCGCGCCATCTCGACTCGCTGTTTTTGGGAAGATTTGTTTTCCAGGTCCTGTTTTTGCTGAATTTTCCTCGCATCACGCCTTGCTTTAGCAGCAAGACTTCGCTTTTCTTTTTCTGCCTTGCTGTAATAACCCTTTGGTTTCTTCTTCGTGTCGCTCATTGTGCTTTTGACGGAACATATTGTTCTTAATATGTACCTGACATCCCTGCTGCGAGTTCTAACTAGAATGGAAGATCATCAAAACCAGTGACCGGATGTTCTGCCATCTCAGGTCTATCTTCTTGTTGTGAAGATGAATGTTCTTTCGATGTTTGTACTTTCGGATACGTTTCTGGCATGTTGTCTATCGGCCTACCTACCCACCACATATAAGGTTTACTCAAACCTAGAACGCGGTTTTCCAGTAATTTTGATTGAACCCGCGCGAATTCCTGGCGAATGGCTGCTGCTTCACGTTCCGGCGATCCATCGTTCGTCAAATTCAGCTTTTTGGCTGTGGCACGGTAGTTGTCCCAATGAAGGCACGTCTTGCCAACCGGGACCTTGTTTTTCTGGGAGAACTCTTGGTCAGAATAAACGCCATATTCTTTGACTGCCTGGAAGTACTGAACAAGCACACGACGCTCGGCAGGGGTTGGCCTGAAGGCATTCTTAGGAGAAGAGCTGCGCCGGCGCTCTTTAGCCAACTCCTTCACACCAACAGGCAGGCAGATACACGAGGTGATAGATTTCCCATCAAACGCACGACGACCAACTTCGATCGACATCAGTTCATATTTTATCTCTAGGCCGTTCTCGCCGTCCTTCTGTTTTTCGAGAAGAGCGGTGCGGACGCCAGTTTCCTCATCCTTCGTGACCAGGATGGTTTGGTCGATATTCGCAACGATGGAGCTATGTCCCCGTACTTTCGTGCCGCCAGCGTTCATATGGTGTACAAGGCAGACATGTGCTCCTGTCGCTATTTGAATTCGATCAATATTCGACATGACCGCGGCCATGTCTTTTCCGCTATTTTCGTCTGCCCCTCCCTGTGCAGTCGCGAGTGTGTCAAAGAAAACCGCCGCCAAAGGAACATCATAATCCAGACAGATTCCGCGAATCTCTTCGATCACTCCAGCTGTGTCTCCATCCTTTCGGTAGAGGTCAACTTTTGACATCAAAAGCTCAAAGGGGATGTCTTGGTCTGCTGGAACGTCAAAGTATTTCCGAAACGCTTTCAGGCGGTTTTTGATACCGAGCGCGCCCTCCCCTGCCTGGTAAATAACAAGACCTTTCTTTGGAACCAGACGCTCGAAGAACGGACGTCTGAGCGCGATCGACATTCCAGCATGGATAGCCAGGAACGATTTTCCACTCTGTGAGGCACCCGCAATGATGGATTTTCCACCTTCAGTCAGAAAGTCGTCAATGAGATAGGAATATTCCGGTCCAGGTTTATCAAGATCTCGCCACCGCAGCCGGCCATACTTCGAAACATGCGGTTTGATGTATCGGATAGATTCCCGTTCAAATTCCTTGAGGGATTTTACGACGGGAAGAGAATTGATCGCGATCTGCTCGTCTGCAGATCGCACGTCGCTCCAATCCATTTCGAATGGAGCCATGTGAATGAAAACAGAAACATCATCCCGATGTCGTCGGCCGGCGGTGATCAAAGCAGCCCTGGTAGCCGAAGGTTCACTATCACCATCACCGAGCAGGTAGAGCTCCTCCACTTCGGCCGGAAGAACCATCCCAGGACGTTCTGGATCCGGTTGACAGTTCCGGATCGATTGTTTTGGGTTTTCAGGATGTGGAATTGAACCTGTCGACGAGCCGCACATATTGCCCAAAGAAATACCTGCGGCAAAACCCAGGTCTGCCTCCATCAAGTCCAGAAGCGCCCATGCCCGGGTGGTTTCAATTCCCTCCCCAATCACGAATTGGGGACGAATAGGCGAAAGGCGGATAAGACCGCCTTTGTGTTCACCGATGATCTTCTTTGCCTTATTGCGTGTTACATCTCCAGGCGGATTCAATTTCCCATTGCCGGCGGGATCCAGATAGGTCCGGTGGAGACCAATAATTCGCATCGCAACGTCACGAATAGCGGCGAGCAAGACGGGAAATTCGCCAAGTTTCTCGGTCTCCTCTGCCTCTGCATCCCTATAGCCGTGGTAAGGCATGCTCGGCACGAAGCGGAAATCGAATGTCCAGGAAGAATCCGGCGAGAGATTCCGATCATCCAGGTACTTCCAAGCGAGAGTGCTATCGATCCCATCCTGCTTTGAGAAAAGCTCTTGGCAGTATTTTCTGGTGTCCGCTTTTTTTTTGCGCTCGTCTGCCTCCTCGGCCGCACGCTGATCTTCCAGATCTTTCTGCCGAGCTGCACGAGCTACTTCCCGCTCTTGTTGCTCTTCAGGAGTAAGAACCCTTCGATCTGGTGTAGGAGCTTCCTCCCCGAGGATAAATTCGGCAGCCTCGAAAAAATCCTGCTTGTTTTTGCGTACATCGAGTCCTTGTACGTGGGCGACCATATCGAAAACATCGCCGCCGGCTGCGCCGCGGCACATGAAAACGCTCTTGTCGGTATTTACTACAAATCTGTCTTTGCCGTTACAAACAGGACAGGGCCCGCTGTACTCGTTCGCACTGCTTTTTCGGAGTTTCGCGTCAAGTTGTTCGGCTACCTTTAAGATATCGGCATCGCGAGCACGATCGAGCCATTTTTCAATATCGCTCACCCCGCTCTCCCAAGAACAGAGCGACAGAAGTCCCGAAAACCATCTGGATCAAAACTGGCAATTTCCAACGCGCGAGCTGCGGCTCGCCACATTTTAGCATCACGCATATCGCCACGATCCGGTTGAAAACCGGGTAGATTCCGTTTGGCGTTGAATGAAGCTTCTCTACGCTCAGCCTCTTCCAAGACGAGCAACGATAATTCCAGAAGGGAGAATTGTTCTTCGGCCATGCTCTAACCTGGCGACGAGAATAAGGCTTCCGCTTTTTCTTTCGCAGTAGCGACGCGCCGCGAAAGTGCTTCTTTTTGAATGAGACCATCCAGGCAAAAATTCACTCCGACCGCCTCGGCAGCGTCGTGAGTATCTGGTGTGAGGCCTAATTGTTCGCACCGTGCAATAGCTTTTGCCTTATAGTATTCTGTTCGCGCTCCCTTATCTTTGAAAGGCCTTCCAAAGTCGTCGGTATTCTTAGTCCTGAAACCAAGGAAATCGTGTCGCCATTTTTGAACGTTGATTTCCATCATGGGAACGCGGGCTATGTGAGCCGTAACCATCGTAACGAATGCGAACCCATACGCCCCGCGAAGCGAAGCCATCGACGTCATAGGCTTGAAGCGCTCAACTATCTTATTGTCGAACATTCCGCCTTCGCTGACCTCCCTTCGCATTCTGTTGGAAGGTAATGGTTCTTCCATCGCCAGTTTTTGAATCTTAGGCCCACGTCGAACACCGTCGTGGTTTCCGCACAGGAAATGGAAAAGCCACTGCTGATAGTGGTAACCTCTCTCAGCTATCAAAACGCTTTTCGAAGAAAAGGTTCCACATGAATATTTGCCGTCGATATTAATCGACCAGCCAATATTATTGGATGAGACGTCTAAGCCAGCGGTGATCATCTATTCTGATTTTATTTTTCAACACGCTTCAGGAAGTCTGGTATTTCGTCACCAGACGTTTCATCAGAATCAGAGATATCGTCCTTTTCCGAAGACTTCTGATCGGCTTTTTCCTGCTGCTTGATGACCTTGGTGTCGTTCGGATCGTTTGCGGCCTTCAGTTTCTTGATCTTGGTGATCGAAGCCTGACCCGCGTGCCAGCCCTCGGTATATTTTTCATATTCCGCGGTGCCCGGGTCGAATGGAGGTTTGAGTGTTTTCCCCTCCTGGCCGGCAATCTTGCCTTCCTGGAAAGCGCGTTCATCCGCCGGAACTCGATCCTCATCAAAAAGAGTGCCCTGCATATTGAGCGGCATACCCGCCCACCGCGCACAGCGCATGAGCCGATCCATTTCGTCCTTGAACTTCTGCTCGCCTTCCGGCGTTTCCAAATCGATCAACACCTTGATATCGGCGAGACCTTTTGGACCAAGATCGGTTTTGATTTGCTTGCAGTAGTTCTTGAACACTGCTTCTGCGGCTTTCTTTGCCGAGAGCACCTTTTCGTAGCCCTGCTTATGCTGCCGTGTGAGCGTCTCAATGTCCTCTTCAGACAAAGTGACTTCACTGTTGTGCCCCTTGCCCGGCTTCGAATTTTTACTTGATTTGGCCATAGTAACCTCAGAGAGCGTCAGATAGTGATTTGTCAGCCTTGAATTTCACCACAGTTTTCGCCGGCACGACGATAGCTTCGCCAGTTCGGGGGTTCCTTGCCGACCGCTGGGCTTGCTCCTTCGGCGCCAATACGCCAACACCTGGGAGCTTCACCGGAACACCCTCGGCGAGAAGACCGGTCACAACATTGGTGAAGTGGCAAAGTGCGGTTTTTGCTTCAGTTTTTGTCCACCCAGTGGCCTCGGCCAACTTGGTTACAACGGTATCCACTGAAGGTCGTTGAGTCTTCATCTTGAGCTTCCCTTGACATCCCCAGCAATCAAAACAACTGCACCTGGTCACCCCAGGTATCCCAAAGATCGTCATTTTCAGGTCGCGATCGTCCGAATAACTCGAGAACACGCACATCTGGTCCGATGTATTCCCTGATCCGCTCCCGCGCCTCTTCTGGCTTGCGCGAATGTTCGCGCCTATTTGCAATGATCAGTTCAGATACTGCCTTCACACGCATCGACTTCCCGCGTTTTCCAAGCACACAATCTTCGATATTCTTCATCGTCGTCAAACCTAGACCACGATGGAAATCGTCTATTGTCATGAACATCTTGGGTGCTTTTGGATTTAGTTTCACCCAACGCAGTCCCATTGCAGTTGGCCTAAAACCCCAGCTTTTCATGATCGGAATGTGCGCGCCGATGACGAGAAACTGTCCGGGAACCCAAAAAAACAAGGCACAATCGGTGTCGATAACCTTTTTCACCGGTAAGCTTTTTGCGTCCTCCAAACTAACCGTCTTATAGTGTCTTCTCGCGTTCCTACCTGGTCGGGCAACAGAATTTCCTTTATGGTTCCATGGGATATCAGCGTAGATACACCCATATGTGCGATCGATTTCGTCGAAAGATGAAATATCCTTCACACCTTCCGACGTACTCCACTGACCAGCACCATCCATTACCGAATCAACCATTAGAAAACCAAAAAAACGCAATTTGCGTTGACGGTCCACAATCCATGTGCTAGGCATTGCAATAAATCACACCCTAGAGAAACAAAGCGCGCTTCGTTTTCCTAGAAGGTGATTTCTATTGCCCTGTCATTTGGGGGGAACATTCTGCGAGAAATCTTCCTCCTTGATTGCCAGCAGGCAAGAACATGGATCGATCACATCGGACAGACCCTCTTGAGAAGGATCTACCGTGCAGAAATCCATGATGTTGAGGCGTAAACCGAGCTTTTTCGCAGCCGCAATTATCGCCTCGTTGTGTTTTGGCGGGATCCAACCTGTCTCCTGCCAACGCTGTACTGTAGTCCCATGTTTGTGACCGAGAGCTTCTGCCAAAGCCTTTCGTCCACCAAACACTTCTACAATTCTGTCGGCTTGAGAGAACTCGACTCTCTCGGCCATATAAACTCCTATTGCGCTTTGCGCATGTCTTTTACGTCACTGACGTTACGCATTTTGCGTGCCAACGTCAACGTGGAATTTGCTGTGTGCATGTGAAAAAATCTGCACGCACTGCCAGGAGACGAAAAAATGCATGTAAGTGAACGCTTTAGGAAGTTGAGAGAGCGCGCAGGTCTATCTCGTGACACCCTTGCGAAGGAACTTGGATACACCGTTGGTTCTAGCATTCAACGCTACGAAACCCCGGAACTGTTCAAGGCGCAAGCATTCAAACCAGAACTGGTTCGTAAGTTGAGGAAGGTCCTTGTCGGCCGCGGAGATCCTGAAATCACCGACAGCGAAGTGATTGCACTTGGACAGATTCCTGGTGAGGAGCTCCCCACAATACCGCCTCCCCCCAACGCGTTGCCTCCCCAAACGGTAGATGCGTCCGGATGGCAACGCATTCCAATTTTCGGACAAGCGGTTGGGGGTGCTGACGGTAGGTTCGAACTGAACGGAAACTTTATTGATTCGATTTTCGCGCCGCCGTCGCTTTCTTCGGTAAAAAACGCCTATGCAGTGATGATTGTTGGGGAATCCATGGAACCGCGATATATTGCGGGAGAAACCGTTTACGTGCATCCACACGTTCCAGTGCGCGCCGGCGATTATGTCGTTCTGCAAATCAAGGATAACAAAACAGACGACCTGCACGGCTACGTGAAACGTTTCAAGAGTCTCACGAAGGACAAACTCACCGTGACACAACTCAATCCGCAAAAGAGCCTAACGTTCCCTAGAGACTCCGTAGAGTCTATCCATAGAATCGTATTCTCAGGGTCAACGATGACAGCCATTTGAAATGGCTGTCATCTTGACTCCTACCGTGCCGATATTCACCGGGAAACTGACAGGCACGAGCTCCCTACGCGCATGCGGGTGAACCCTTCCGTCCTTGGCTATCGAGAGCCGTAGATCGTCATGCGCATAGGGGTGTGCCTGTCAGAGAAACTGACGAGCTACAACCTTTTAGGGTGCATCGTTGTAGCCTGGCTTTGAATTCGTCCGCCGCACCCTGCGTCGGGCCCGGCCGCTCCGCTGCGGCCTGAGTTCTGGACCTGTCCCTTTTTCAGCCGGCGCCTCGGTAACTCTCTATTGCCGCGGCCCTACACAGCCGGCTCCCATATCCGCGACAAAATAAAACGGGACATGTTTTTCCCATATCGGTCAAACTGTCAAATCATTTTTCAACGTCTTTTACGTTGACAACAACGCTCATTGCGTCTTAGCCTGAGTCCCCGCAAGGATTTTAGATACTCTATCGGCAGGTGCTCTCATGCAAACTGTTGTCGACGCGTTGGCAGCGTTTTGGGACAAGCAAAGACTGGTTGAGCGCATGACAGAGCCGCCGGTCGACGTTATCGGCAGTAAAGAGCACGACACAATGTTGTTGCGGTGTTTCTCCACGTTACTCAATTCTGGCTCGCTTGAAACGATGATCCAGACGCTCCGTGACAGTATCAGTTTGCACGAACGTTTTTATAGCGACCGCGGAGATCGTAAGGTTCACACGCAAGAATATATGGCAGCGTGGTTGGATTTCATCAACGTACAAAAAAAGTGGCTGAAAGAACTTTCAGCCCAGCTCGAAAGTACAACAAGCTCAGAACAGAGAATAAAATGCTGAAGGAAGCACTAGTTTCCTGGGTTATTTCTCTCGCTCAGTTTGATTATACAACTGGCACAGAAGTCGACATGGAATTGGTTATTGCGGTCGATATCTCCCAATCCATGGATAAGGAAGAACAGGAAGTGCAACGCGCCGGCTATGTCGCTGCCCTGACTTCCCAGGAGTTCCTGGATGCCATTGAAGTCGGCCCGATCGGCCGCGTCGCCGTCACCTACATGGAATGGGGCGGGGTCGATGAGCACTTTGTCGTCGCGGACTGGACGGTAATCCAGGATGCGGCTTCGGCAGCGCACTTCGCCTCCAAGATCGCCGAAGCACCTCTCCGTCAGGTGCAGCGCACCTCGATTGCCTCGGCACTCGAGAAATCCGTGCAGATGGTCCAGAACAACCAGTATATGGGCCTGCGCCAGGTGATCGACATTTCCGGCGACGGTCCGAACAACCAGGGCGGCTCCGTGACCGACATGCGAGACCGCATGATCGCAGCCGGCGTGACCATCAACGGCCTTCCCCTGATGATGAAGTCGAACAAGAACACCTGGCAGGCCATGCTCAACCTGGACCACTATTACGAGGACTGCGTCATCGGCGGCCCCGGTTCCTTCGCCATCCCCGTCCGGTCGCAGGAAGGCTTCGCCGACGCTATCCGCATGAAACTGGTCAGAGAAAGTGTCGGCCTCCAGCCACCTCCGAACATCCAGCGTTCCGCAGGGCGTGAAAAGATCGCTTGCGACCTATTCGATTGAGATTTTTATGTTCCACTATCCACCAGAAATCCTCGAGATGATCGAAAGTGATCCTATTCCAGGAATCTATTTCGATTTGCCAGAGGACTGCTACCATCGGATCAAAGCCCTTGGGTCCACCCGTATCAAAGGACTGGTCGTCGATCCAATCGAGGAGCAATTCGACCACCTTTACGGGCCAGATATTTCTGACAACGACTACATCAAATTTGGAAACGCAATCCACGCCAGGATGTTGGAAGGTCGCGAAGAATTTGAGCGTCGGTTTTACGTTTCCAAACCGTTGGACATTCCTGATGACGCCCTGGCAACCAGTGATGACCTAAAAGATTTCATCAAGAAAAATGGCGGATCGAATTATTCAAAGCTCAAAAAACATGAGCTAGTGGCGGCCGTTCGATCAATCGATGCAGAAGTCCCGATCGCGGACGAGATCAAGGCAAGGTGGGAAAAGGAAAACGCTGGTAAGACGGAACTTAGTGAAAAGCGATGGACACAGGTACAGGTCGCTTGTGCGTGGGTTCAGGAAGATCCACTTCTGTCTGCAGTTATGAAAGACGGTACATTCGTGCAAGGTGCCCCGGAGGTAACCCTCATCTACGAAGAGGACGGGATTTTCTTCAAGGCGCGTCTCGATCGCTTTCTACGTCATGCAGTGATCGACCTTAAAACCTACGCTCCCCGCAGCAAAGGTAAACTTGAACATCTTGCTATTAAGGTGATCGACAATCACCAGTACGATCTTCAGGAGGCCGCATATCAACGCGCCTGGCGGAAGTGCAGGGAAATCTTTTCCGTGTTCGGCTCTGCCTGCGTGTTCGGTAATGAGCCAATGGATGGCTTTCTCTCCGAATGTTTCGATCGAGACAGGCCAGATTGGTTCTGGATCATGATCAAATCAACCGGTGCACCACAGCCGGTCGTCATCAAATGGGACGCTTCCATCGCCCGCGCCACCGCGGCCGATCAGGTTGAAGGCGCCATCAAAACCTACAAAAAATTCTGCGCTGAATTTGGTTCCGATGAAGTTTGGATTCCTCAGCGTGAAGCCATCCACGTGGGCGACCAGGACCTGCCTGCATATTTCGGAGTGAATAGGTGAATCAAGCTGTCGCTATCCGGGAGTCGGCCGGAAAAATCTTCGCCCTTGCTGGTGAGGATATCAAACTGATCCTCAAGTCGTCATCGATCAATTTCGACCGGTTCCAGACGACGTTCATGACCGCCGTCGCGCACAATCCGGACATCCTGAGGTGTGACCAGAAATCTGTCATCACTGCTCTCATGCAGTGCGCTTCGGATGATCTTGTTCCGGATGGACGCGAAGCGGCATTTATTCCCTTTAAGACGAAGGTCAAAAATATCGATACTGGCAAGGAAGAATACCTTCTGATCTGCCAGTATCTGCCCATGGTTCTTGGCATCCGAAAGCGAGCTAGAGAACTCGGCGGCATCACAGAGATCATCTCGAAATGCGTCTACAAAAATGATTACTTTGACCACGACGAAGGTGACAACCCCTACATCAAGCACAAGCCGGCGCAGCTCGGTCAGGAACGTGGCGACATCATCGGCGCCTACGTCATCTTCAAGGATGACAGTGGTCGGATTGTTCATCGGGATGTTCTCCCGCTTGATGAAATCAACAAGGCTCGATCAGCATCGAGGGCCCAGAATAGCCCTGCCTGGCGCGACTACTTTGACCAAATGGCAATCAAGACTGCCATCCGCCGCGGTTCCAAGGGCGTTCCATCTATGCCCCGGGAATTGCGGAATATCATCGAACGGGAAGATCAATACGTCGACTTTGACGGGTCTTCCGGTTCCGTGATCGAAGGATCCGTCGGCGGCGCTTCCGCCAATCCACTACTGGAGCCTCAAAAACCAAAACAGGAAAAGGTCAAGGAACCGGAACCTGAGGTAGACGATGCTGAGGAGCTCAATGCCGACCTGCTTCGTGGCTATTCCGAAGAACTGATGAAGGCATCGACAAAGGACGGCCTCGAAAAGGAAGCGAAGAAGTTCTGGGACAAAAACGGCGGCTGGCCGCCGAAGTCGGAAACAGACAAAAAGAAGGCCGAGTTCATCTTCGCCGGTCACGAGAAGAGAATTCAGGGTGAAATTGACCCAGACGAACTCGAAGGCGGCATCGAACAGATGCTTTCTGCGTGATGCTGATCAGATCGACCGATCTGGAGACGACAGGTCTTCCAACTGAGGAAGACCCACAAGCCGTCTGCGAGATCGGTTGGTGCGATGTGATGGATGGTGTGGTTGGCAATCCGCAGCAGCAGTTCGCCAATCCAGGAAGAATGCTTCCACCTGAATCGAGAGCTGTTCATCACATCTTCGATGAAGAAGTAGCAGATGCTCCTCCTCCTGAAGAGGCGATGAAGGTTCTTCTGCACCCTCGTCCGAACTTCTTCGCCGCGCACAATGCCTCCTACGAGTTACAATTCTACGACTTCGACGGTATTCCGGTTTTGTGCACTCGCAAGATAGCACTTCGGATCTGGCCGGAAGCGCCAAGCCATGCACTACAGTTCCTGCGCTACTGGCTACCGCTACACCTCGACCACCACAAGGCGATGCCTCCACACCGGGCTGCACCGGATTCCTATGTCTGTGCTCATCTTTTACTGAAGATCTTGGACACGGGCGTCAGTTTCGAAGACCTGGTTACATGGTCGATGGAGCCTGCCCTTCACACCATGATCAATTTCGGGAAAAAGCACAAAGGCGAGAAGTGGCTAGACGTTCCTGCCGACTACCTCGAATGGATCCGGGACAAGAGCGACCTCGACGAAGAAACCAAATGGAACGCAAAATATTGGCTCGCCGAAAAACGAGAGTGTTACCTGCAACAGGCTGAGATCGAAGCTGAGCAATATGTCCGATCCTTCATCGAAAAGCTCCAGAACATGCTCAGCCTTAACGACCTTTATGGATGGGCTTCCGGCCAAGCCGGAGAGATGGAAATGTATGGCATCGTCAAAGGCACTGAGCGGCACAGCAAGTTGTCCGACGCATACACACGGCGCGCTGAAGAATTAAAGCAGACGGAACATGGTACCTAATCTGCCCGCTCCAGCACCTCCAAAAGGATACCGTCCGCACATACCAGTGCGTACGAAACTCTACGCCGCGATGATCAAACTGGGTCTGGATCCTGTTTTGATCCTGGATCACCGGAAACCCCTCAAACTGAAACTCGACAACGTCTTGTTGGCCCTTGGCCTCGATCTGGACGACGTTCAATGGGACCACAGGCCACCAATCCAACAGCGAGTCTGGGATCCAGTCAAAAGAGATACCGTTCCGCCAGCTAACGCCGCCGGTTATCTGGAACCGGTTGTTGGCTCAACCCATAGTGACAGAACGGATGGTCCAAAGACCAAGGCAGTCGCACGCGGTGACAAGACAGAGATAGCAAAGACCAAGCGTTTAGCGGCGGCACACAAGAAGTTTGTCGGCACAATCCTCGCCAAAGATGAGAAGAAACAATCCAGTCGATCTATCCCGTCAAGACCGTTCCCTCAGGGGCGCAGTTCATTTCGGAAAAGACAAAAATGACTATAACCCCAAGGCTTTTGACCAAGGAAGCCGCTGCCGGCTATCTGAGTATCTCGACGGGAACATTTGACCTATGGGTACACGATGGACGAATCCCGTGTGCGATCCGGGGAACTAAGCGATGGGACAAGAGAGCGATCGACGTCGCACTGGACAAGCTCAGCGGTTTGCAGGAAGAATCGAAATCGCAATGCGAAAAAACTGATTATGATGATTGGTTGAGAGGAGAATAAAGCGATCACATGGATAGTGTCCAAATTCCAAATTGGGTTCTTCCTGGGAGGAGCTTCCATCTCTATTTTGGACCGGACAACCCAGAAAACCGGAAGATCCATGTTCGAGGATTCGTGGATGGGAGAGTTATTGTACGGAGTTGGTGCCCTAAGCGACGGTGGATATATGAGGTGCTCGATTCTACCTGGTTCCTCGCGAATAATGATTTACTGAGACCGTACGGAGAGACAGATGGCTGATCACTTCAAAGGCATGCATCGGGTCCAGTCCACTCTCAACGATGGCACGTTGCGAGTTCGATACTATGCTTGGCGCCGCGGCCCCTGTTTCTGGACCAACGACGGCGCTCCTTTGAAGCCTCCATATCCCTCAAAATTCAAATCGGCGTTCGACGCTGCAAAATCTGCTGCTAACGCGTCCATACGGACCGAGGACCGAGGACGCATCAAGGGGGTGATCGAGGCTTACAAGAGTGATCATTCCTACTTGAAAAACAAAGCAATCACGCGCCGGGAATATGACCGGTCACTTGCCAAAATTGAGGAAAAATTTGGTCGAGCTAAGATTGGTGCCTTTAAGGATCCGCGGATGCGAAGGGAGGTAAAGAAGTGGCACCAGAGTTTTGCCGTAACGCCCAGGCAAGCGGACATGCATCTTGGCGTTTTGGTCAAATTGCTCAACTTCGCTAAAGACGAAGGAGATATCTCCGGACACTGCGCCGAGGATATCGATCGGATCCACACTGCAAACCGTGCTTCAATTATTTGGGAACCTGATGAGTTCGCACTACTTGGTCAGCACTGCATGGTCCCATCGATTTGGCCGATTTTGACGGCGGGATATAGTGGGTTGCGGCGGACCGATATCGTTACGATGCCGAAGACAGCCGATAAGGGCGATCACCTGAATTGGTGGACTAGCAAGAGCAACGGCATGAACGAAGTGGTCGTACCAATCGTTTCCGAGTTTCGCCAGATTTTGGACCAAGCCAACGAATATAGGGAATGCAAGGAAGAAAAGCGTGGTGCAGAATGCATGACGCTGTTTTGCAACTCCCTCGGTCGGGCCTACAGTCCGGATGGACTATCCACCGAATTCCAGAAGGCCCGCTCTGCAACCGGAGTCGATAAGCGCTTCCACGACCTAAAAGGAACTGCGGTTCACAACTTTGTCCAAGCAGGATTCAAGGATGATGAGATTGCGGAGATTGTGGGCTGGTCGACAAATGACGTAAAGCAAATCCGTCGGCGCTATGCTGATCGAAAAGTTATTGTGTTGTCTGCGATTTCCCGGCTAGAGAGAAACCGTTAGCTTCTACAGCCGAACTAAGACATGAGTTCCAAAAATACCCCGCTAAAACACATTGATCCGCGACCTGCCACGGTACTGGTGATTTAGATTCAACCTAAAATAACGCGTTGTGGGTATTGACACACAACCATATATCGTGCGCTCTTCGCATACACTACCTAGTCCACCAAAGAGTACGCGCGCGATCTCTGCACGCGAACTGTAGCCCATATGGTGTTTGATATGCTCGAGACGAACATTCGACCGGAAAACCGTGTCACCGCAGAATATTCCAAGACATGGGCCGCCAAGATACGCCGGATCAACCGGTTCCGTGGCCCGGAGAGCGCCGATGCGCTCGACATCCTTAATCTCATTTCCGCGGATTCGAACCAGCGTTACGGCCTGCTCAATGACGAGGCGGTCGGCGACGACATACGCCTCGGTTTTGACGCCTTCGGCCTGCCCCACGATGGCATCGACACCCTGCACCGCATTGTCGCCTGCGGCGAAACTTACCACCCTCAAAGCCGCATGAACGTGGTCACCACCGCCAAGCGGCTTGTTGAACGCGGCGAGATTGACACGATCGTCGAACTGGGTTCCGGATCCGGCGACAACCTGTTCAGGTGCTTTCACGCACTCGACTGGCCGTTCAGGGACAAGGTCGAGTTTTTTGGGCTTGAGTTCACCGAGCAAGGGCGTGCCGCGGCCGAGCTTCTTGCCGGCCGGCAGCCAGGCATCCGGTTCATCGGTAAGGCATTCAACTACTATCAGCCGGATCTCGATTTTCTGCAGGACAAGCCGCGGCGGATCCTGTTTCTGACAAATCACTCGATCGAACAGATCACCGTGCTGCCGGAGCAACTGTTCGAAAACCTTTTGGGCTTCCCGGACGCCAAGGTGACGCACAGCGAACCGGTCGGCTGGCAGGCACACCCGATGCTCCTGGAAGCACGCAGCAAGGATGACGCGGCCTTTTTCCGAAAGGTCCGCCGCAACATGATGCTGCGGCCGACCTGGCGCGAACGCTGGTCGCTTGACCCGACCGTCCGCGCCTATGCCGCGGCGCCGGTGTCGTTCAATTCGGCATGGTGGAGCCACCACAAAAGCTACAACACCAATCTGCTGCCGATCCTGGAGAAATTACAGAAGGTGGGCAAAATCTCGATCGACACGCTGGAAATCAACCACGCCGCCGGGAACCCGTTCAACGCGTCGACATTCATAGAATGGCGGCCGGCGTAAATACCTGCCATCTAATAAATTCGGTAACCGAGATAGCCGCACGCCAGACAAGAAATCCTTTTCTTAGGCGGGTTTGAAAGAAGAACGCCTGTCGGATCGGTGTCCACCAATTCAGCCTCGCATTCCGGACATGCTATTCCGTTCGGTTGCGGGCTCGCGCGGTCAGCGTCCAGTTTCTCTAATGCTGAGCCTCTGTAGCGATTATGATCTTCCAGGGTTTTCAACCGGCCAAAGCGCACGGGCCATTGAAAACCGCAAACAGACATGTCCGGCAGCATGTCGGCTATCCTCTTACAAACGCTTTTCATCGGTGTCACCTTCCTTAGTCTCGGTTCATTTTCCAGAAACGAGCTGGCGCGGGTCCGATACGTTCAAGACCTCCGTCTTCCCGACCTTCCAGAATGACAGCGTTAACAAAATTCTGACGAGCGGCGTTCTCGGTGACACCTTGGGTGCAGATATCGCGCTCCAGACCTTGAACGATCCAGTTTTCGCCCTCTTGGAAGGCCACTGTCTGAATCTCACTTGCCGGGGTCTTGAAGCCACCCGAGGAAAAAGCGCGGTCGATGCAATTTTTGCAAATCTGAGCGAATGCATACTCTTCGCCAGAAGTATCACACTGCAGCACCAAACCGGCGTTGCCGCACAGATCACACTGCTCTTGGGCGGCAACGCCCACACAGACGCTTTTTGAATATGCGCCGCACTTGGCGGAGTAGTACAAATCGCTCATGTATCGGCTCCTTAGATTGACGCTTCAATTTCTGAAGCCTTTCGCCGCAGTTCATCAGCCTGCGCTCTTTTTTCATCGGCTTGGAACTCATCCCAGATCTTCTGCGGGATCGCATCAGAAATCGCCAGAATGGCCTGCTCTTCGTTACGAGCCTTTCGGACGGACTCGACAGACCCGTAGCAAACCGCATCAACAGTGTTGAACCCAGCGCCGCGAAGCTGCGACCGAATTTCATTCAGGAGGCGTTTAAGGTCTTCTCCTTCTAAATGCATGATATCGCTCCGTTATTTCAATTTGGGTTTATTGAATTTTGAACTCCACCAAGACTTGGTGCTGTCGGCGACACACTTCCAGCAAGCGGGCGCGCGCTTCGGCCCCATGAACCGGACACCACACTGGCTGCAATTGTTCCAGTAGCTCGTGTCATGCGGCCAATCCAACTTGGGGTCAGCTGCTATCGCCATGCCCGGCCTTGCTTCGTCCATGCGTCACGGCGCTCCTCAGTTTCCGTCGAGAATTATCGAATTGAACGCGGCAATAACTTCGCGGGCCTTCCGGCGCGCATCGTTCCGACGCTGCCCCCAGTAGACACCAGCACCATCTGTCTTGACGAATGGTTCAAACGCATCCGGATCGATGATCGCCGCCAATTTTTCAAGGTTTTGCGTCGTCGCCACGGCCAGGCTCCCTATGAGTCACGCTGAATTTCAGCGACAGTTGCGTCCACCCACTCGACATGCTGGCCGCCAGTTACGCGGCAAGACGCCGTCTTCGATATCTTCTTTCGGGTCAATCGCCCTGCGCGCGCCAAACGATCCAGCCGGCGGCGCGTATCGCTGATATCCCAGCCGAAGCGCATCGCCACACCACAAGTAAACGCCCCGTCGCCAATCCACGAGACGATATCGTCATCGGTTAGCTGGGGAGCAATGCGAATGATATCAGCCACAGCCTCGCCCCCTATGATCAATGACATTTTTCGCCGTAGCAGACCGCCAACGCACCATCGTCGGTCTTGAACCAGCCCTCGCCGCCGCAGTCACGATACTCGGCTGCAGCCTCACCCTCGCCCCTCAACCAGGCGTCGGCGTGACGCTTGCACAGGCTGTCCCCGTCAATCTCTGTGATTGCCTGCTCGTCGCAATATGCGCACTTCGCCATCGTCTCGGCTCCTCAGTTCTCTGGCGTTTTTTCAAACTCAGCCGCTTCAATTTTGGCCCTGAGCCGGTCGGCATAGGTGATATTTTCAGCCACCAGCACGGCGGCAACAGCAATGTAAATACCAACAACGACAAACGCCAATTGCCAACTCATGGGCGCACCGCCGTCTCGTTCCTCTTTCACGGCCTCGGCTCCCTTGTTCATTCTTCTGTTTTCGAAATCTGAAGGCGCCGCCAATCGCATTCAGGGGCTGGCGGATCGGTCGGCGCGGGCCGACATTGCTTCAGCTTGCCAGTCCGCGCATCCTGAAGGTCGATGGTGCGGAAAGCTTTCTGCGATGTCTTACCGCCAGTGATTTTGTCCAAGATACTATTCGTCGTGGTCACGATCTCGGCTCCCTTGTTTATGATATTGGTTTGTCGAATGCATCGAAGGGGTTGAGGTCGAGGCCAAGCGCCTCTGCTTTCGACGTCGCATCGGCGGCCTTGTCGTTGACGGCCGAAATCAATGCGTCAAGAGCCTCGTGCACGCTGCACTCAACATCCTCGCTGACTGGCACGACTTCAACGCATTCCAGCACCATGGCCTTGATGATCCGGAGGCGCGCGAGAACCGCTTCCGCACGTTCAGCTTCGAATTTAGTGACGGGCTTATTCATCGTCTCAGGCTCCCTATTTGGTTTCGTGAATAAAGTTAAACGAACCGCTATCGTCACAATACCCAATGCATGTGTAGGCGTTCGGTGCGAGCACGAAGGAAATCAGGATCAAGAGGCACCCAACCAAGACCATCGCAGCGATATCGACACCCTCTCGCATCGCCTTCGGCTCCCTTATTTCCGTTCGATATTTCTGGAATCCCAGCAAGGCTGACAGACAATCCGCTGCGTCGTGCTGCTGCCGATTTGATTGATCGCGCGCTGTCCGAGATAACATCCGCACCAAGCGCAGTTTTCGAGGCCGTCATAGATCAATCGCATGTGCCCGCTCCTATTTTCGCTCATTAATTTTCAAACGAAACAATGCCTGATACGCGGCGGAATACGCTGCCTTCGCAATGGCTGACAGTTCGCCGGCAGTCACCACATCTTTTGCGTTCTTGGATAGATTGGCATCGGCCGCGCTCCAAACAGAGCTCTTGACCTGCTCGGCAACAGCGTCAATTTCTTGGTCTGAAATCACGGCCTCGGCTCCCTTATGATCACGATGTCTTAAATGCAATCCGATGGCATCCACTCGGTTTCATTTCCAGAGGCCCATCAGACGCCGACAACGTCAGTTGTCCATTGCTCATCTCTTTCAACCGATAACGGCGACCAAACTGATCGAAGAAGTCTATTCGACCGTCATTTACAACTTCACGCCAAGTCATGGATTGGTCGTTGTATGCTAGCACTTTCACGGCTTTGGCTCCCTTGTTTTATCGGCTATTCGCTGAATTTCGGATGGCTTGGCTTTGCCGCCACAGTTCTCGCTCGCCGTCTCGCTCGGCCTGTTCCTGTCGGCGCAGGTTCTCCCTGTTGTCGATAAGCGGCGCTTGACCACATAGAGAGCAACCCGTCATCCACTCGCCGCAGAGTTTGCAAATGTATGTTCCATCAGTGATGCCCATGGCCTCGGCTCCTCTATTTCCTGCCTGGTTTCCGACCGGACGGCCCCAGATACTTACGAATGCGGGCATTCGACCATTTGTAGGCACATCTTGCCTTAACAATCTTGCGAGCGTCTTCGTCAGTCCGATACCTGACGGTGTCCATCCAAATAAGCAGGGCTTCATCAATACTGTCCTGAGAGGGCGCCGGCCATTTCGGCCGACCACGACCAGCTTGTACCTGTCTGGCCCCTGCCAATGCGTCTAGAACGTCGCGAGACAATCTACCAGCGTCTTCGAGCAACCTATATGTTTCAGCGGTATTGATCACATTGATCGACACCCCAGGCTTTTCGACAATTTCGAGCAATGCCATTGCTACCTTGCGCGGCTGGTAGTCCGCGGAGCGCTCGAACGCAAAACATTTGAGAGAATATACCGTCAACTCGAATCCCGGGCGGATCGCAGTCAATGTCTCTTCCGTAGGTTCTGGCAAAATACGTTCGCATTCCGAAAGTGCCTCACGTTGACTTTGGAGAGACGGTAGGTCTTTTCTTTTAGCAATCAATCCATAGTGCATGCCTTCTTATATATTTTCAAAAAATGCAAGTCAACGCAATTGACGTTATCATATTTCAATGTTAGCGTGCATTCATAACGTGAAAAACGTTGCCCACAAATCCATGAGATCATGAGCTGAACCTCATTTGACGGAGAAACATGCAATGACAAATAGAACACCGAACCCCGCGGACATCCATGTTGGAAGCCGTGTCCGCATGAAACGCATTATGCTCGGCATGAGCCAGGAAAAGCTTGGCGAGCATCTCGGCATCACCTTCCAGCAGATACAAAAATATGAGAAAGGCACCAATCGGATCGGCTCTGGTCGTCTTTTCGATATCGCGAACGCGTTCGGCGTCGAGCCTGGTTTTTTCTTCGAGGGGCTGACATCTTCCGGCGATGTTTCCGTCGCAGACCAGACGATTATGGACGCAGCGAACGTGCCAGGTGCGTTGGATTTACTCCGATCGTTCGAGCGCTTGGGGCCCAAGTGCCGGCAGGCGCTTCTTCAGTCAGCCAAAGGCATGATTGAAGCGACGGCGTAGTTCGCATCAAACCAGTTTTTGCCTGATACGAACTTGGGTAGGCCCGTCATGTCCGACAGCGCTCAGAGATTACGGCAGTGCGCCGACACGATGCGCCAGCACAAGGCTGCTTCGATCGATGCGCACGAGCTTGAAAGCGCAGCCGACGAAATCGATCGTCTGCGATCTGCGCTGAACCGCGTGAGGACATCCATTTTCAATATTGAAAATCGGGCGTGCACGCCGGTCTTTGTGACGACCGAAATTGACCTTATCGACGCCGCTTTGCGCGGTCCTGAGAAACCCTAACCACAAAGGCCCGGCAATGCAGGAATTCTATCAACGTCTCGATGGGCGGATCTGCGCGATTTCACCCCTTGGCTCGGGCGAATACTTCTTTTGCGGTGACGCATTCGACTGCGACGGCTCGGAAGAGGGCCAGGATTCCAAGGCGCTGAAAGGCGGCCGCCTGGTTACCTGTCCGGACTGCGTTGACGCCATCACTTCACTGCGCAAAGCACTGCCCAAATTGCGGTGCCTGCGCGCGTAATCAGAAAGGCCCGGACATGGCGACCTTTCTCACTGCCATCGGGGTTTATGTGCTGGTCGTTGTTGCGCTCGCGCTCATCATAAAATTCGCCATAAGGGTGCTAAATTAGAAAGCTTCAGCATGCAGAATGAATGGTTGAAATCGCAGATGGATAAGCTTCGCGCTGAAGCCAGTCGTGGGTCGGTTCCAGGTTCCGTCGTCTTCGCCCTGACAGACCCGATCATGGACAAGATCGCGCGGGAGCAGAACCCGACGCATCACCAATGCTGTGGCTATCCAATCGGCGGATCGCACAACGCTTCATGCGTATTCTACGAAACGTAATCAGAAAGGCCCGCCATGGCAGTGCAACCAGTCAGACGACTGCTGACAATTCAGCACAAACTTCGCGAACTGCACGAGGCTTTGGAAGCATCCAGTTCAGTGAAAATCTCAGACGATCTGAAGGCAAAAGTGAAAGAGGCAGAGCACGCGGTTCGCGCAGCTTCTGACGAAGCTCACTATTGCGGCTTCGGAACGTAATCACGGAGGCCCGGCAGATGGACACCGACGACGTTTTGCACGCGATCAGCGCCCTACCAGACCCGCTGCATCCCTCAACGCAGATGGCGCGCAGGGCCGCTGCCGAAATCGAGCAGTTGCGCACTGCCCTGCTCCCTTTCGTTTTGTCTCACAACATTGCGAAACGGACCCTTGGACCATTTGCGGATGTCGGCCATCTAGACGCCATCGCAAAGCAGTATTTCAAGTTCAGCGATCTTGGTCACGCAGCCAAGGTTTACGGCGAAGTCAAAGACTAATCAGAAAGGCCCGGCCGATGGATGACTACGGCTTGATGTGCAACTGCTGTAAAAAACAGCCCGCCGAAACACTGACGGAAGATGGTGAGCCGCTGTGCCAAGAATGCATGGAAAGCTACGTTGAATGCTGTCGTGACGACGGCCAATGTGAAACACAGAAATAGAGGCCCGGACGATGATCGCGCGTTGGAGATTGATCGGCGACATGGGCGGCCATAGGGCCTACCAGTTGAACGGAAAGAAGCTCTCTGCCTTTGCCTACACGGGTGGTGCTTGGGCGATCTACGGGCCGCCGAAACAAAACGGCGACGCTCATGCAGGAGGACAGGCAAATAGCCTGCCAGAAGCCAAATCAACTGCCTCCAAGAAGCTCAAAGAGCTTGAGGCGGAAACCGTGTGAAGAAAGACCCTGTCATGGCATTTCGCATCAAACTGTTTGAAGTGAACGTCAGCGGATTTCCGCCTGTGAACTATGCAGCCGCCTCACGTGGGAAAGCTATCGCGTCAGCCTGGCGAGACTACACGCACGCCTATGACGTGTCGTTCAAAGAGTTCCTCAAACGCGCTTCCGCGCGCCGAGCACAGGAACCGGAGGACTTCGGGAAACCGATCATCGTCTGTGGCCAACCCGGCTATCTGGTGACTGGCGTGTATCCAAATCCGAGCGGCTATGTGCGCTTCGCCCGCGACGACGAAGACTATACACATTTCAGCCACCCTGCGGACGTTGAAGCCGCGTAATCGAAAAGGCCCGTTATGTCCAAAATCCCTTTGGAAATCATCGCAACTGCTGACCGTATCGTGAACACAACGACCGGCATTTTTGGCGACGGTGACGCCCGCGACCGGCTCACAAAACGGATTGCGGCCGAAATCTATAACGAGCATGCCGAACGCGTGAAACTGGCGAATCTTCTGCATGAGAAAGACGCCGCAATGGGCGTTCTGTTTCAGCGACTGGCAGACAACAATATCGATGTCAGTGACCTGATCCCGTAAACCTGATTCGAAAGGCCCAGACTATGTCCAAAACCATTGCAACGATCGCTGAGGAAACACCGCGGGAGTTCACCGGCGGCAAGTACCAGGTGGAATTTGAAGACGGCAAGGCCATCTTTTGGGACGCCGAAACTCCGGTCTTCGCCGCACCGGAACGTCTCGCCGCTACGCAGGAAGCTCGGGACGAACTGGCCGACGTTTTTGAAGCAGGTCGACATCGCGGCTACTTGGAGGGCAGGAGGTCCTTGAAAACCGAATTCAAGCGCTTGCTCGATCTGTAATCACGGAGGCCCGTCATGTGCGAAGCATCAGCCACGACATTCAAAAATGACCCGATGGGAGAGCATGGCGCAGACTGTTATTGCTGCCGCGAGTTCATCCCTGAAGGCAATACACAATGGGGCTTTACATGGGGAAGCGATGGCTGCTTTCCCGATGGCGCAAGCGCTATGTATGCCTGCTGGGAGTGTCGAGACATGTGGATCGAATGGATGCACGAAGCCGCCGAGCAGGGCCGCGATATTTCACACGAAGACGAGCCGGAAGCGGCGTAATCAGAAAGGCCCTGTCTTAAACCAAACACCGATTTTGGTTGAAAGTCAGAGGCAGGATTAAACCGAAGTAGAAAGGCACGTCATGTCCGTGAAAGTGCTCAAGGCAAAGCTTCAAGACGACCTTGATTGGTACACCAGTGAGATGGCGACCATGGCGCAGTCTGGTGACCGCAAATACATGCTCGCCATGGCGGTCTGTATCGGAGCATGCACCGCACTTCGTGACGCAATCGAAAAACTGAACAATTGAGGCCCGGCAGATCATGACCGAGGAAGACTTGAAGCTTTATCGCCGCCTGATCGCAGAACGGGACGCCGCCCTGGAAGAGGCTCACGACGCCCTGCGCAGCAATGCGTCCGACCGGGAAAAGAACAACGCTCGCGCGGCAATCGAAACGGTTCTGCCGCACCTTCAGAAATAACGATCAGAAAGGCCGCCAAAATGACCAAAGAAGAACGCACACGAATGATTGGCGCCCGTGACGGTTTGGCTAGCGCGCTTATCTCCGTGAACTCAATTCGCGACGGCATCACCGGTCCACGTGGCGCTTACCTTCCGCCAGAGAGGCACACACGCAAGCGCGCAGCGGTGGAGGCTCGTCTTCGCGAGATAGACAAAATTCGTGCCGCTATCCAGCGGCAGTTAGACGACGTGAAATCTGCCTTGGCAGCATAATCGGAAAGGCCCCAAGGCTATGAAATGCCCATATTGCAACGGCTCTGGAACCTGCGAAGCGACGTTCGGTGCACGGCTACGCGCCGCCCGGAACGACGCGCGAATGACCCAAGAAGCGGTTGCGCCGCAGCTCGGCATTTCTCGTGCTCAACTCGCCAATCTCGAAGCCAATCGCAGCGAGCCTTCCCTGAAGGTTCTGCGCTCCGCAATGGAAGTTTTCAGCCACAGCGCCGACTGGTTTCTTGGCAACGACAACTCGTGACTCGAAAGGCCCGGCAGATGCAAAAAACACCCAGAGAAGAGGCGGCGTATCTCGCTGGCCGTGCTGATGCTCAAGTGCTGGTGAACCTCTACTTCGCAGGCACGAAAGTTAGGGCGCCAGTCGTGACGGCCATTCAGACAGATGAGCAAGACCTTTTGGAGGAATTGCGCAGTGTCGAAGCCGGAGAAAAAGAGCTGACCATGCAGCACTTACGGGACGCACGGTTTTGCATCGAACGCCTGCTTGGTCGAATGGACAAAATCAAGAAGCTCACGCTGTAATCGGAAAGGCCCCAGACATGCAGTGGCAGACAATGGACACCGCCCCGAAAGATGGCCGAGAAGTCCTTCTTGAAGTCGAGCAGCGCGCCGGAATTCCCGGCAAGTGCCTTGTCGGCCACTACATGCCGGTAGGTCACTACATCGAAGATCACCCGCCCATTTCTGAGGGTTGGTATTTCTGGAATGGCTGCATGTTCGACAGGGCCAGCAAGCCCGTCAAATGGTGCGAACTTCCACCCACATCTGAAACAGCAAATTAAGACCCACGGCTATGGAAACAATCTGGAAATTCACGATCTCTCCGACTGACGAGGTGTCCATCCAGATGCCGGAAGGTGCCACTGTTCTTTCCGCAGGCGTGCAGGGGGAAACCATGTGTCTTTGGGCACAAGTCAATCCTGAGAAGAAAACGGTTGTGAGGCGCTTCTATGTCGTCGGCACGGGCCATCTGATGCCAATCGGATCACTGCGCTTCATCGACACCGTTCAGATGATGAACGGAGCACTGGTCTTTCACATCTTCGAAGCATGCTAACGGAGGCCAGGACATGAGTAACGACTTCACAACCAGGTGCGCCGAATGCGGCTCGTATTCCGAGGCCGCTGCTGCCGCTTGTATCTATTGTGGCGCAAATAAAGACCTTTCGGCAAAGCCGTTCCGCGAAGTTTTGGAGGACGCGCAAGCAGTCATCGAAACCTATCGCGACCCGGAAATAGACGCCGCGATCACGGCTATCGATGATGTATTGAAGGTTATGGGTAATGGCCAAATTGGCAATGATCGTGTTGAGCGAATTAACTTCGAGCGCGGCGCCGTTCGGATTCATACCTCCTACAGCGTGAGAAGCTGCGCGATGCACGATGAGTATGAGATCCCGAGCCACGTCATCGACGCGGACGATCCGGTGGAGGCTGGTCGACGCTATGGCAAAGAGCGTCGTGTCGCCGATGCGCGGAACAAAGTCGATGATGCTCGCAAGGCGCTTAAGTACGCCGAAGAGCAGTTGGAAGAAGCAGTAAAATAAAGGCCAGTTTGGACAGAGAGGTGTTATATGAGCGTTTGGACGCACGTCGCAGCCTGCATCCGCTTCGATGCACTCAGGCTTCCAGGAATTCCCTCCATGAAACCGGATCTTGGTAATACCTGCGACTATTACAGCGAAGACGGTGATTGGGGAAAATGCGATGTCCCGTGCGGCTCTGAAGGTAGTCTCATGACGCATCTCTGGGAGAACCCACAAGAACACCAATTAGCAGCCTATACCGTTACAATATGGGGAGATCTCCGAGACTATGACGACGTTGAAGAAATAGCCGCATATCTTCAGCGTGTCACCGACGGGAAGATGGTCCGGAATGGCGTTGCTACTGTTGAAGTTGAAGGTCGACAGCCGACCATTCTGATCTACCGGGAAAACGGTTGGGCTCGAGGAACATGCGCCGACGTCGATACCTTATGAAGAAAGGCCAATCCTGTGAAAGCGACCACCTGCATAGACGTTGCCTGCAACGATCCTGACAGCGGATTGTTCGCCAGCCGGGCGGAGTACATCCAACTCATGGACGGGGAAATCGAGCTTGAGCGATACCTTGGCGTCCGCTTCACCGAGCTTTCGGGAGGCATCCGCATCCACCGTCGCCGTTTCCAGATTGAAGCGTCAAAAGATTGGGTCGGAAACTGGTGTTGGAACCGGTACGCGATGACACGCGACGAGGCAAAGAAGTTCTTCGCAACGCTCCGGGACAACGGCTGGCAGTGCACGACCGGCCCAACCCATTTTTACAACTGGTGGAACCGTAAAGGCCGGTTCGCCCAAACCAATGAATAGAGGCACAGTTATGCCGTTTTTCTCAAACAGCGAAATCAAGTCTGCTCCACCAAGCTACGAGCCCGCGGCGGTCATCGACGGAAAATGTGTTGGGCCAAAGTGCTGCGGTGAAAAGATGGTCGATGACGGCGGTTGCTTGGAAGGCTGTTGTGACGATTACAAGTGCCTGAAATGCGGTCACACGGTCCGCATCGAATGGCCAGACTGAAACCCGTGCTGAGAAAGGTCATCGTATTGGGAAAGTTACCGACAGTACCAATCGACAAAACGGAATTCCAAGCTCGACTAGAGCGGCATCACATCCCCGCCGTAACAGCGGAAAAGATCGCACAGGAGGCGGTTCTCGAGGCTGAACTTTGGAACAACTGCGGTGAAGCCGGCGCATGGGCGACACGAGAAATCAGGCGTTTGCGTCTGGCATTGGACGAGGTCGAAGACCGGAGCAAGCGACATTGGCAGGAGCTTTCAGCCCTGCGTGAAGCGATCCAGGGCGGACCGTCTCCTATGTGCCGTGATTGCGCGGATGAGAACGGTACCTGCCCTTATTCCGGCTACCCTTGTGACCCGCAGGAAGAGGCTTTGGCGCGTGTGAAAGAGATGCGCGAAAAGCGCTAAGTAGCAGGACAACCTAACTCAAAACTCAAACCTCCGGGGCGGACACGAAAGAAGAATTACAACAACCTTCCGGAGAATTATATCCTATCGCGACAGCTGCAAAATCAGGTTTCTAAAATTGCTTACGACACTGATGATTTTTCGACCCAATGCAGATTGACGTTTTTTGCGTTTTACACTAACGTTAATTCACATCAATGATATCGGCCGGTTCGTCGGTCGCCGTTGTTGCCACCTCGAACTGTGACAAGACTAGAAACGCCTCGCAGGCCGTCACCTAAATCCAGACGGTTCCCGGACGCGGGATATAGGTCGGTTAGAGACCGACAGGTGGTAGCTCCCTATGGAGGTCGAATGCAGTCTGGAACCTCACCCAATACCACGAACGACAACGAAGTCGTCCGTCAAGCTGCTGCCATCGCAAGGCGGTTCGTGGGGCAAATTACGATCTCATCTGAGGCTGTGGCTGAGAAGATTGCTTCAGCAATTGAAGCTGAGCTTTTGACCGAAGCGAATAAATTCCGTCTGCGCATGCCAGGCTGTGGCGACACAAATTGTCAAAACGATCGCGAGAAGAAAATGCGGCCACTTTCTGATGGGGGATGCTGCGACCCCTGCATAGAGTCGATCGTCCACGCCCTTCAATCGTCCGGGATCAAGACGCGAGCTTCTTGTTGCGGACATGGCTTTCGTCCTGGCTGCATCGCACTTGCTGACGGCCGAGAAATCCATATCGCGCGCGACTTTGAAGAGAGCAGGCTGATCGATCAGTTGTTCACTACTGACATCAACGGAATAGATGAACATCAGGCGCTGATATCTGGGTACAAACGCATGCAGTCAGCGCTGGAGAAAATCGCCTGCCTAACGCAGTCCACCGATCTGCTCTGGTGGCAGGTTGACGCACGCAAAGCGCTTGGTGTCGATACATGACCGCAGAGACCACTAGTTCCGGGCTTAGGGTCATTGTCTGCGGTGGCCGGGACTACAACGACTACGACGCGGTATTTGCGGCTCTGGACAGGATACACGCGGAACGCCCAATCCAACATCTGTGGCACGGCAATTCCCGCGGCGCGGACACCTGCGCCCACGTCTGGGGAATGAATAGGAAACGCGAAGTTAGTGTTCATCCGGTTCCGGCGAAGTGGTCGATGCACGGCCGCCGAGCCGGGCCGCTTAGAAACCAGAAGATGCTCGGTAAGGGAATCGATCTCGTTATTGCATTTCCTGGTGGTGATGGCACAGCCGATATGGTTCGCCGTGCCCGCAAGGCTGGTGTTGAAGTCTTCGAGATTACTTAGATCATGGGAGCTGATAATGGGTGAAATCGCTGATGCTGCTTTGTGGGCTGAAGAGAACGGGATCGATCCGTGCGACATGAGCCCCGAGGATTGGATCGAGTACTACGAAGACACTCAACCGGCTTCCCCCAGTTTCATTCACGGAGAAGCGTCGATGTTCCTGCATTATATCGACGAAAACAGAGATGATGAATCTCCTCCTACAAGGTCCGAGACACTCCTGATGCTCTTTCCGGACTTAGCCGCTGATCGTGCGGCGGACCTTATCCGCGGTCTGGAGGCTCTAGCCGAGCTCGATGAACCGGCGGAAGAAGAGATCGATATCTGAGGAGCACTATGCCTATAAGTCCCCTTGTCGCGAGAAATCCTGAAGAAGAGCATGCCGCCAAATTGGCATGCTTCGCCGACTGCTCGAAAGCTACACACATCGACATGGAGCACGGCTGTTGCAGTATGTGCCGGTCGGTTGACGAATGCACCGGCTGGGTTCCCTACTTGAGCGATATCCAAGGTGCTGAGCCGGCGCCTGTCGTCCGGCAATTCGTCAACGAACACGACCGGGAAATTACGATCGCGGTCGAAGGTCCAAGTTCGATCCCAGAGAACGTGCTCACGCAAATGGAAGCGCAGCAGGTACGCAACGCGCTGAATGATACCTTGCCGGCGACAACGGCTGAGACCGATCTGCTTTTCCGGTCCTTCCTGGGGCTCAGGGTTCTTCGGACCATGTGCGAGAAAGCCGGCCTATCTGCCGCAGGGATCACAGAGGAGCTCCTGGAAGACATTATTGCCGCGCATCCGGAATTTCCGGCGCGCGCTATGCTTCGATAAGGAGCGACAAATGGAAGAGATGCCAGAACCAGTTTTTGCCGACGAAGAGATCGCTTTCGCCAACATCCTGATCCTGCTCAAGTCACCGATCGATATCCGCTGCGACTACACCAATTGGCGCGGCGAAACGGCAGAACGACACCTGCGTGTTCTCCATATTTGGCATGGAGCAACCGAATGGCATACGGATCCTGGCTTGATGTTGAAAGCAATCGACCTCGAGAGAGCGGTGGAACGCGACTTCAAGGTGGTCGACTTCGATCTATCGACGCTGCGTGCGGCTTAACAAGGAGATGGCCTATGTCCGTGAGTTCTGAATGGGTGGTACCAGCTATAATCTTCCTGATTATGGGCGCTGGGGCTGTTGGAGTTGGGCGAGCGTCCGGTTGGCAAGCCCATATCGAAAATAATCCACGTGGCGACATAACAGGGTATGTCTTGGGCATATTCCTTTGGATTGTTTCCGTGGTCAACGCGGCGTATCTCGGTGCGTTTTTTGTCGCTCAATAGGGGATTGATCTGATGACTTCATTCATTTCTGATCCTCACAAAGCAGTCCTAGATATCGAGGAAAAGGTCCGCGAAATCTGCGAGCGCGAGGGGACCGATCCGGCGGAAGGCACCATGTTGCTGCTCACTGCCGCCTGCCACATGGCAGACACCTATTCACGCAAGCCAGTGAAGGAGTGGGCGCCCGTCCTCGCTGAAAGTCTTGGCCACGCAATTGTTGCAGCCGATGAGTTTTTCTCGTTGCGGAAAGTGTGACCAACAAAAGGAACCTGAAAAATGGCCGGATGGATAGGTGTCGATTTGGATGGAACGCTCGCTCACTACGGAGGTTGGCTTGGTGCCGGTCATATCGGCGAACCGATCGCGCCTATGGTTGAACGGGTCAAAGAATGGATCTCGAAAGGTATCGAGGTGCGCATCTTCACCGCCAGAGCCTGGCGGGCTGATCCTGAAGAAATCTCGTTCATTCAAGACTGGGCAGAAAGGCACATTGGCGCTCGCCTTGCTGTCACCTGCACCAAAGACTTCGGCATGATCGAGCTATGGGACGACCGCGCGGTGCGCGTCCAGGCGAACAAGGGTGTGCCATGCTGTTCAGATAGCGACAGCGGCGCCGGACATGGCGGAGAAATGGTCGAAGGTAGGACGGTTACGTCCTCGAAACCCGGATCGCAAGAACGAGTTGAAGAGATCGACGCTCTCTTAAATAGTATTCGCCGGCGATTGATCAACGGCCACTTCAGTTTGATCATGCTCGAGAACGAAATACGAAAAAAACAGCCATGGGAATCAACACAAAGGATCTGGTCTGAATTCGAACCAACAGGCGGCTTCAAACTTTCTGTGTCGATGGATCTCTAAAGAGGTTCGATTCCAGTCATAAAAACGGAGGCACTCATGAAGCCAACAGAACTCACTGTATACGGTCTTGGCGATCTCAAGGAAGAGAGCGAGGAAGCGGCACTTGATTTCATTGAGGCAATCATTGATGGCGTCGTTGATGAGGTCTGCAGCCTGCAGGATCAAAAACTACCAATCGATATAGGCGCCAAGCTGACCATCACTGCGGACGAGCTCCGCACAATTCTCCGCCAACAAATTCTCGACTAGGATTAAGCGCGTGACCTGCAAACATGAAGATTTTTCCGCAAACGTCGATGTTTACCGCTTGAAGGACAGCGGCCGGTTCATGGCTGACGTCACAATCAAGTGCGCGCAGTGTGGTGAGCCATTCCAGTTCCTCGGCATCGAGCCTGGACTGAACCTCAATGGAGCGACGGTGAGTATTGATGGGCAAGAAGTACGTCTTGCGATCTGCCCGGCCGGCGCAAAACCATCCCCGCTGCAGCGAATGGCGACCGGCTTCACAGTATCGAATTAACGAGTGGAAGCGTGATGGCCGAGATAAAGAGGACATGGATGAAAGAGTGTTGCGGTCTGTGTCCGTTTGCTCATACCGGCACCCTCGCACTTCACCCTGATCGCGCCGCGGACTTTGCCTTCATGGCATCCAGTCCATATTCGGATTTTCCCTGCCACAAGACGGCGGTTGAAGTCGAAGACGACTATGAGGGCGGCGGTACTTCTTATGTGCGCGGTGAAAAGTCCCTCACCTGTCACGGCTTCAAAACGCTTCAGATGGCAGAGAATGCCAGTGAAGAACAATACGAGCAGGAAGGCTTCAAACCCGATGGCAATGGCTTTGAAGATCCTTACGAGATGATCGATTGCCACACCGAGATTTTAGAAAGAGACAGATCATGAAACTTGATCCCAAGGCCATAGAGGCGGCGCAAGCCGTTTGGGGAAATCGCATGTTTCAACCGTCCAAGGCCAATCTCGAAGCCGCCATCCATGCTTACTGCAAAGAAGCAGGGGTGGTGATGGTGCCCACACATGTCCTTAAGACTGCCGCCAATTGTATAAACGACTTGGCTATTGGTGCAGGCGGTTGGGCACATGAAGAAGTAGCCGACGAACTCCGCGCCATGCTCCAAGCAGCTCAGGAGGAATGAGATGAACACGCTCAGAAAATTTGTTGCGCAACTCTCAAGGGAAGAGTGCTGCGCAATTCACGAGGATTATTGCGAATTTGAGAAGAAAGGAATGATCGGAGACGGAGCGCTTCGAAAGACCACGAATGCCTTTCTTCAGACGATCAATCATGCGGATAGCGCCGCTTTGACTACTTGGATGGACCAGCTTGTCAAGGAAGTCTGGCGCCGGTTCGCCCTGAAGGATTTGGAGTCCTGAGATGAGTAAATGCAAATTCATTCTGGCGTGGGTCGGTGAGTGCGGCAAGGAAGATTGCGAGGAGCACAAAGACCTGAAGTGCTCAAGCTGCAAACACGTCAAAAAGACCGAACAGAAACATGCGCCCTGGTATCAGCAAGAGTCCTGAGATGACCTTGGAAGAATTCATTTTCGAGCAGCATGAGGCTGTGAACCGCTTTTATCGCTTCTGGCAAACGCAGCAGCAAGGCGAGAACAGAGAGCACTTTCCAGCCGAGATGGAGCCGGGCGATTGGGATGACCAGCTCCGCACGTTTGAAAGCTCCGAGGAGTCCTGACATGTCCAAGACCAAGACAGACGTAGTAGAGGTGGTGGAGACAGGTGACCGGAAGGTCGTGAACCGTTTCGTTGATGGACTTTGCTGGAAAGCTTGGCAGAGCGAAGGTGACTTTCGCAGGTGGTTGGAGAATGAACACGCGAAAGCCCGTAACCAGGCACTGGAGGAAGCTGCGAAGGCGGCAGAAGATCATGGCATTACCTTGCCGCTCGCGGTTGGTATTGTAGATGGAGCGTCTATTGCATTGAACCAAATCACCGCTGCCATCCGCGCTCTCAAGACGTAGAGCGAAATGGAAATAAGGAACATTCGCGAACAAGATTGTAAATTCCAATATTTTTGCTGTAAATTTGATTTCCACAGGGTCAATTTTTCCGATTTTTAGGGTTGCGTTAAGTGCCCGGAACTATTAGACAACAGTTCATTCCAGCACGTGGTGAGAGCCGATAGCTCAGCTGGTAGAGCAACTGACTTTTAATCAGTAGGTCCAGGGTTCGAACCCCTGTCGGCTCACCAAACTTTCCGAAGATCTTTTCCTTACATTCGACAGTCTGAGGATGCGTGGGCGAGTTGCCCCGCGAATGACGGTCCATGTCGGCCGCGCCTGATCCAGCTCAGCATTTGGTGGTCGAAATCGCTGTCGTCCCATAGACTTGCAATGTCCAAAAAAACGAGGCGGCCCTTGCGAACCGCCCCGTCTGTTTGTTCTTGAGTATCTAACGGCCGGGTCAAGCCCAGCCGATTAGCCTGCGTCCTATTCCGCCGGAACCGCCGCGGCATCCTTCTTGCCGCCTCCGAGCCAGCCCTTGACCGTCTCGCGGGTCGCCTGCAGGCAGACATAGAGGATCGGGATCATCAGAACACCGATACAGGTGGCGAACAGCATGCCGCCGAAGACGGCAAAGCCGATGGCCTTCTGGCTGGCCGCGCCCGCGCTGGAGGCCGTCATCAGCGGCACCACCCCGAGCAGGAACGACAATGCGGTCATCATCACCGCTCGGAAACGCAGATGCCCGGCCTCCACGGCGGCATCCCGGATGGATTTGCCGCCGTCGCGCTGTTCCATGGCGAATTCCACGATCAGGATCGCGTTCTTGGCCCCCATGCCGACCAGCATGATCATCCCGATCTGCGTATAGAGATTGACATCGCCTCCCGTCACGAAGACGGCAACCAGAGCCCCCATGATCGCAAAGGACACCGACATCAGGATCGCGACCGGCATCGTCCAGCTCTCGTATTGCGCCACCAAAAACAGATAGGTGAACAGGATCGACAGGAGCAGGATGAACAGCACGATGTTGCCGGACCCGAGCTGCTGCAGGGCCGTGCCGGTCCACTCGTAGGTGTAGCCAGGCGGAAGCGCTTCCTGGGCCGCTGTCTGAACCTCGTTGATGACGACACCCGTGGACGCTCCCGGTGCCGGATCGGCCATCACGGCGGCGGACCGGAACATGTTGTAGCGCGTCAGGATTTGCGGGCCGAGCACGTTCTGTGTCGTCAGGATACTGCGCAGCGGCACCATGGTGCCGTCCGAAGAGCGGACATAGAGTTCGCCGATGTCCTCGATCTTGTCGCGATACTTGCCCTCGGCCTGGATCATGACCTTGTAGACACGGCCGAAAATGTTGAAGTCGTTGATATAGTAGGACCCCAGATAGGCCTGCAGCGTCGTGAAGACGTTGGAGACATCAATGCCGAGTGTCTTGGCCTTTTCGCGGTCAAGATCGACAAAGACCTGCGGCACGTTTGCCCGGAAGGTCGAATAGGCCCTGCCGATATCCGGGCTCTGGTTGGCCGAATAGACCATCGAGCCGACAGCCGACGCCAGGTCCTGAGGTGTTCCGTCGCTCTGCTGCAACATCATCTGAACGCCGCCCGTGGTGCCAAGCCCCGGAATCGGCGGTGGGTTGAAGGCGATGATGTTGGCTCCGGGGATCGTGGAGAATTCCGCCCAGAACTTGGCGAGGATCGCATCGATCCGCAGATCCGGAGCCTGGCGTTCGGACCAGTTGGACATGGTCGCGATCACGAGCGCCGCGTTGGAGGACGTGGCACCGTTCAGGATGGAATAGCCGTTAACGATGACGATGTCCTTCACGCCGGCAGTCTTCGACGCCAGATCGACCACTTGCGCGGTAACCTGCTCGGTCCTTCCGAGCGCGGCGCCGTCGGGCAGCTGTACGTCCACCATCAGATAGCCCTGGTCCTCCGATGGCAGGAAGCCCTGAGGCAGCGAGCTGCCGAGTGTCATGATGACGGCGATGGCGCCGCCGACCACGACGAGCCCGATAAAGGCCACCCTGACTAGGCGGCGGACGATCGCGGTGTAACCGTTGCGAACCCCCGTGATCCCCTTGTCGAACAGGCCCATGATCCCGCGCGGCGGACCGGAACGGGCCTTGAGGATCAGGCCGCACAGGGCCGGTGACAGGGTCAGGGCGTTGATCGAGGAAATCACCACGGAAATGGAGATCGTTGCCGCGAACTGGGAATAGAGCCTGCCCGTGATCCCCGGCATGAAGATCGTCGGCACAAACACGGCCAGCAGCACGAGGGTCGTCGCGATCACCGGACTGGTGATCTGCTCCATGGCCTTTGCCGTCGCTTCCTTGGGGGGCAGGCCTTCATCGGAAATGATGCGTTCCACGTTCTCGACGACAACAATGGCGTCATCGACGACGATGCCGATCGCCAGCACCAGGGCAAACAGCGAGATCGTGTTGAGCGTCATGCCGAGTGCAAGCAGAATGGCGAATGTACCGATCAGCGAAACGGGAATGGCAACGGTCGGAATGATCGTCGCACGCCAGTTTCCGAGAAAGACGAACACCACCGAGACCACAAGCAGGAAGGTCAGGAACAACGTGGTGACCACATCATCGAGCGATGCCTGCACGAAATCGGTGGTGTTGAAAGGCACCCCGTATTTCATGTCGTCCGGAAAGTTCTTGGACAGGGTTTCAAGACGCGCCAACACGTTCTGAGACACCTGGAGCGCATTGGCGCCCGGTGCCTGGTAGATGGCTAGCACCGTGGCGGGCTGACTGTTGTATTCACCGGAGGCGTTGTAGAACTGCGCACCGAGCTCGACCCGGGCCACGTCGCCGATCTTGACGACCGCGCCGTCCTCACCGGTCCTCAGCACAATCTGTTCGAACTCTTCCTTGCTCGACAGCCGGCCCTTGGCCTTGATCGTGTACTGGAACTGCTGCCCGTCCGGAACGGGTGGCGCACCGATCTGGCCGGCGGCCACCTGAATGTTCTGATCCTGAACGGCATTGATGAAATCCGTCGGTGTCATGCCCAGGCTGGTCAACCGGTCCGGATCCAGCCAGATCCGCATGCCATAGGCGAAATCGGTCATGACATCCGCGCGGCCGACTCCCTGAACACGCGCAAGCGGATCCTTCAGGTTGATCGAGGCGTAGTTGGACAGGAACACCGGATCATAGGTGCCGTTCGGCGAATAGAGCGTGACCACAAGCAGCATGTTGGTGCTGGCCTTCTGGACAGTCACGCCATTGCTTGTCACGACGCTCGGCAACTGGCTGGTTGCCTGGCTGACGCGGTTCTGCGTGTTGACCGTGGCGATGTCCGGGTCAGTTCCGACCGAGAAAGTCACGTTCAGGGAATAATTGCCGCTGTCGTTGCTGGTCGACTGCATGTAGATCATGTCGTCGACACCGTTGACCTGGCCTTCGATCGGCGCGGCAACGGTTTCCTCGAGAACCTCGGCGTTCGCGCCTGTATAGGTCGCAGAGACGTTCACCACGGGCGGCGTGATGTTGGGGAACTGCTCGACCGGCAAAGCCACATAGCCGAGGATCCCGGCAATGGTAATCACAATGGAAATGACCAGCGCGAATTTCGGCCGGTAGATAAAAAAGCTTGAAAACATTTAGCTTTTCTCCGCCGGCTTGGAAGCAAGAACCGGGTCCACCTCGACGCCCGGGCGTACTTTCTGCAGCCCCTCGACAATGACTTCCGTGCCTTCATCCAGGCCCTTGTTGACGACAAAATTCGTGTCGATCTGCTGGCCGAGTTCAACGTAAGTCTGCTGCACCTTCTTGTCGGCGGTAACGGACAGCGCAAAGGCACCCTGCTGATCGCGCTGAATGGCAGCCTGGGGCACGACCAGGGCAGTTTCCGTTTGCGGAGCCTCGAGCACGACCGTCACATAGGTGCCCGACAACAGCTTCGTGTCGCTGTTTGCGAACTGGCCGCGGAAGGAAATGGTCCCGGTGGTCGCGTCCACCTGGTTGTCGATATAGACGATCTTTCCCTTTTCGCCGTAGGTCTGGCCATTCGGCAGAACCAGGCTGATGTCGGGCGATTCATCCGCCGAGATGTCCGCCGGATTGAGCCCGTGCGTTTTCACCGCATTGAGATACTGGGCCTCGCTGACGGAAAAATTGACATAGACCGGTGCAAGTCTGATCAACTTTGCCAGGGCGTCGGTGGTCGGACCGACAACTTCTCCCACACTATAGGTGGTCTTGCCGATCTGCCCCGGAAACGGAGCCTTGACATCGGTGTAGCTGAGGTTGAGTTCCGCCTGCTGCAACCCTGATTGCGCGGCTTCAACCGACGCCTCGGCCTGTTGCTTCTGTGCCAGCGTCGCCTCGTATGCGGCTTCGGACACGTGTCCCTTTTCGAGCAGGTCCTTGTCGCGCTTCTCGTCGGCGGCTTTCAGCGCGGCATCGGCCTTGGCGCTGGCAAGATCGGCCTTGGCCTTGGTCAGCGCCGCCTGATACTGGGCCTTCTCGATCGTGAAAAGCAGGTCGTCCTTCTTGACGATCGACCCGTCCGGGACGGCCTTCTCTTCCAGGAACCCGCTCACGCGGGCAACGAGGTCGACCTGATCGACGGCCGCAATCTGGCCAACGAAACGGGCGCTCTGGCGAATGTCCTGCTTGACCACTTTCGCAACGGAGACAGATGGCGGCGGTGCTGCGGGCGCGGCCTGCTTCTTGCTGTCGTCGGAACAACCGACCAGCAGAGCCGACGTCACCACAGCAAGCGCAAAGGATCGGGAAAAAGGGGAAAAACGAACAAAGGGCATCTAGAAACTCCGCAGGCAGACCGCCGGGTCGAGGCATGTGGCCGGAGTTCACTATAAAAGGACTTGGTGATTCAACAAGGGAAGATTGCAGGCACGCACGCTGCGCGAAAAGAAAAATTCCTCAGCGTTTTCAATTCGTGTAGACGGCACAACTGACTTTCGGCAGTCATGCCGTCCCGTGCGGGGCGCTGCCCTGGGCGGCAGGCGAGAGGATCAAGGTCAGGCCAAAAAGCTCGGAGGCACGCACGACGCTGCGTTCCTCAAGTCCCTCGCAGGCAATCTCCAATGCCGCGATCTGCGGCAAAGCGCCGATCACTTCGCTCATGGCGTTCGAACCGGCAAGCGCCTCGTACGCGAGCGGGTTCAGAACGACGATCTTTCCCCGCGCGGTGGTCACTTCAAGACCCAGGCTCGTTGCCCGCATTTCCCGCTGCCCGGCGAACCCGCCAAGAAACTCATGATGGTCGGAAGGGTCTTCGGCGACCAGGTATACGGCCCTGGGGCCGGTTGCCCCGTTTGCATGGCTCTGGAACTCGGGTTTCCAGAAATTTTCCGGATACCTGTTGTAACACGTGAAGTAGCCGATTCCCGGGCTGAGGGGATCGCCTACAATGGTCAGGTCGAAACCGACCTTTGCGGTCGTCCCGTCGGCAAGGTTGGCAACGCGTTCGAAGGAAAACGGTTCATAGATCCTCAAACCGGCCTTTTCGAAATCGGCACGATCAAGATCCGGCCCGGCGCTGTCGAGAACCAGCATGCTGGCCCCTTCCCGCTTCGCCAGGAAATCCCGGTTGAAAGCACCGAAGGAAAACGTGTCGCCGGATGCTTCCGGGATTTTGTCCGGCTCCGCCACGGTCAGCAGTTCGATGAAAAAGCCGTCCAGCTGTACAAGCCGGTTTGCCGTTCCCCAGGAATGCCGGTTTTCGGGCGTGACGGTAAAGCCAAGCGCGGAATAGGCCTTGGCCGCCGCGTCAAGATCCTTCACCGCAACGACGAGGTGATCAAGTCCGCGCAGCATGGACAATCCTTTGTTAGAGCGACTTTATACCAGACGGCTCTGTTGTACGGCGGCACCGATGAAGGACGCAAACAGCGGATGCGGTTCAAATGGCCGGGATTTGAGTTCCGGGTGATATTGCACGCCGACGAACCAGGGATGACCGGCGATCTCCACAGTTTCCGGAAGAACCCCGTCCGGGGACGTGCCGGCGAAAATCAGGCCGCATTTTTCGAGTTCTTCCCGATAACCGATATTGACCTCATAACGGTGCCGGTGACGTTCCGAGACACTGGTCGCGCCATAGATTTCGGCAATCTTTGACCCGGGCTTGAGGGCCGCCGGATAGGCGCCGAGGCGCATGGTACCGCCGAGATCGCCGTCCTCGCCGCGCACTTCCTTTTCGTTGCCCTTGGTCCATTCCGTCATCAGGCCGACCACCGGCTCCTTGGCCGGGCCGAATTCCGTTGAGCTGGCTTCAGAAATACCGGCGAGGTTACGCGCCGCTTCCAGAACAGCCATCTGCATGCCGAAACAGATGCCGAAATACGGAATGTTCCGGGTCCGGGCAAAATGCGCCGCCGCGATCTTGCCTTCCGCACCGCGCTCACCGAATCCGCCGGGCACCAGAATGCCATGCACGCCTTCCAGATAGGGACTGGGGTCCTCTTTCTCGAAGGTTTCCGATTCGATCCATTCGAAGTCCACCTTGACCCGGTTGGCGATCCCGCCGTGAACCAGCGCCTCGATCAGGGACTTATAGGCGTCCTTTAGGACGGTGTACTTGCCGACAATGGCGATCTTGACCTCGCCTTCAGGATTGGCCACCGCTTCGGAGATGCCTTGCCAACGGTCGAGAACCGGAGCCGGAGCCGCCTTGATGCCGAAC